>NZ_BAAGXE010000001.1:0-1012553 GCF_054779995.1 Microbacterium shaanxiense
GGGCATGTTCCCATCCTCTCGATAAAGGAACGGAACGAAACCCAGGGCGGTTCAGTGGGCGCACCAGTCTTCGATGAGACCACGGGGGTGCATCCAGTACTCACCGGCGACGCGGTTGAGGAACGCGAAGGTGGATTCCTCGTTCCGCGAGGGCGTCGGGTCGGTGCGCTCGTGGGCGTCGAAGACGGGCAGGCGCGTCGCGGTCATCTGTCCACTGTGTCATGGAGCGTCTCCGGTTACACACCCTCCACCGCTACTCGTTGCTCATCTGCCCGAGCCGAATGAGGTTCAGAGCTGCTTTCCGCCGCAAGTCCCGCGTTGCCGGCAGGTCGTAGAACGGTGTCATGCTCCCGATGACCGGGAGTTCCTCGTCAACGTGCGCTTGGAGGAAGGTCATGTCGAAAGCATCGGTGATGTAGCTCAGGTCGCCGAAGTTGCTGAGCCGATCCTCGCCGGTCGTCGTGGTCGTCACGGGCAGCAACCACCCAACCAAGTCGAGGGTGTCCACACCGTTGGTCATCATCTCCTGCAGAGTGCCGCGTACCGCGGCCGGGGAGTGCAGTCGCCAGTAGAGGACGACTGATCTGAGATTGTCGTCGATGTCATACGGCGACTTGGCGGTTGCGGCAGCGCTCAGAAGCAGCTGCCGGAACACCGAGTCGAGCGTCCGTAGGAGGGCCGCCTTCGTGGCTTCTCGACGTTGCGGATCATCGCGAGGGTTGTACTGCCATCCGTCGACGGCATGGACGAGTGCGGCCATGAAACGCGCGTTCGCAGCGGTGGACGCGAGCTGTCGTGCGAGAGCCTGAATGCGCAGCTCCGGCATTCGCAGCACGAGGGACGCGGCGAGTCCTTCGATTCGGGAGGAGACCATGGTCTCGCGTTCCACGGTGTGCCAGTGTTCCTGGATCCACGCGACGAGCTGTTCGCTGGCCACCTCGGCGGCATCCGTGTATTGCCAGATCTTGCGTACGGCGAGTTCGGGCTGGGAGGCCATGACCATCGCGAGTGCGGTCGCCGCTTCGGTGTCGTTGTGTGACCCGGCGATGTCCACGACGCCGTCGCGCACAGCCTGGTCGGCGATGTCGTCCGCGGGCACACCGAACGCAAAGTACCGGTCGAAGTAGTCCCGGTGGTGGATACGCCCCGGTTCCGGTTCCGGCGAGCGATATGGCTCGTGCCGGGACAGGTCTGCTCGTCGGTAGACGGGTTCAAGCGCCGGGAACAGGAGTTGCAACAGATAGAAAACATCTTCCACGTCGGTGTCTGCGACGTGGGCACGCTGCAGGCGCTGTACCCACTCGGTCCTGATCTGTTCGCTCGTCGGTTTGGGTTCGTGAACATCTCGCAGCGAGAAGATGCTCGTCCCGAGAAGCTCTTTCTGGTGTCGTTGGATCAGGGCGTAGACGCCTGGCTCCATGGTCCGGAGCCAGGTGAGGAGGAAGAAGTCATCGAACGCGACTTCCTCGCCGAGGGCGCCGAGGAATGCGTCGACCTGCCCGAACACGCGTTTGAGCGCTCGGGGACTGCGTAGTCGCTCGGTGAGGACCTCGTCGAATGCGTTGGTGAGGCGTTGGCGCTGCTGCGGGGTGATGGTGACGTGGTGCTGCGCGGCGACATGACTGATGGCGCGGTCGACAACCTGGTCGATGTCTGGATGGCGCAATAGGGGCATGTCCAGTCGCACCTGCACGATCTTCTCGAGGTAGTCCAGTGCGCGTCTGTCATTGTCCGCCGCGACAAGGTCGGTCTTCGCGAGGAGATCGACGATGGTGTGCTCGTCGTAACTGAGTAGGTAGTAGACGTGAGGGAGACGTCCTACGAGCCGGACGAGCTTGAATACGTGAAGCAGCTCGTCGGCGGTCAATCTGTCGAGGTCGTCGATGAGGACGAGCACCGGTTGCTTCGCCTCTCGCAGGGCGCTCTCGATTTTGTCTCGCTGCTGGATGAGACTGTCGGATGCCGCATCGAGAAGCTGGCGGAAGACGCGTTCACCGTCCACGCCCACGAGGCCAGCGAGCCCCGCGAGTGGGGCGGCGCCATGTCCGAACTTCAAGAGCCGGTCCTTGCGGTCGTTCCACTGGGCATCGCGGGGGAGCGCGTCGCGGAGAGCTTGAAAGAACCCGACGTGCAGGTCGAGTGCCCCGGAGTACATCCAGGGGTTGAACTCTGCAACGCACCATTGCTCACCATCGAGAGCGCGTCGTGTGCTGTCCTCGGGCTCGCTCAACCGACGGCTGAGCCCGTTCAGCACGGTCGTTTTTCCGGAGCCCCAGGCGCCGACAAGCGCCACAGTGCTGGACGTGCTCTGTCCGCGCACGCGGCCGAGCACCTCGATGATCCGCTCGATGAGGTGCGCGCGTCCGAACAGTTCTTCGTCGTCGAGCTCATCGAGGGGGTCGTCGCTGAGCCAGGCCTCTTCGAACGTGCGCGTCATGGTGTCGATCCTGGCATGGGTCCGTGCGCGCAGATCACCGCGGTCGTGGGCGACGCGCATCTGAGTAGTCGGGGCCATGCGAGACAGCGTTGTCCGGTTACAGCCGTCACCCGACGGGGCTGTGGAGTCGGTGTCAGAGCAGTCTTTCCCAACGGCGACGAACGGTCCGGCGCACGTAGAGCAGGGTGATCTGCGCCCGGGTTTCACGGCAGAGGATGCGGTATCCGCCCGCGTAAATGCGGAGGATCCTCCGCCCCGTGAGGCGTTCTGCGCAGGCGTCGTATTCGAATCGGGCCGAGGCGTGCTCAACGGCGAGGCGCCAAGTCGCGGCGACCGTGTACTCCGGTACGGGCATGCAGTCACCGTAGCGCCGCGCGCCATTCAAGGCGATATGTCAGTACTGTCCATGCCTTGACGCCAGAATGAGTACATGGCCGCCGACGTCAACTGGCTCCTCAGCTCTATCGCCCAAGGTTCCGCCGCCATGATTGCCGTCGTCGGCGGTCTGCTCGTTTCCCGGTATGTGGGGCTACACGCGGAGCAGGAGGCCGCTCGCCGACGTGTCAGCGACGTTGACGCGCGTCACACCGGGGCGACACAACGCGCGAAGGCCGCGCAGACGGATCTCCGCGATATCGAGATCAGCTCGCTCATCAACTCGGGCGATGTCTACGACGCGCTTCTCGCCGACGGCCTCACACGCGAACACCTCTTCGTCATCACAGGAGGGGGCCGGTCTGGGTTCGACGACGACGAAGTCACGCGCCACCTTCGCGAGCTGAAAGCCGAACTCCTGAACGCGTACGCCCACTTGGACCGAACTGTGCCGGGCGCCGCCAAGCACCCCATCTGGATTGAGTTCCGGAGCGCCCATCTGGACCTCCCCGTCACGAACAACGAGGCTTGGCGATGGTCGTACGACCAGACGGTTCGCAAACGGCGAACCGCGGCGTTGGCGAGCACGGACGTCTGGCAGAGCTGACCGCCCCGAGGCTCGTGTCTGACGTCCCGTCGGCGCGGAAGAGGCTGATGGACCGAATCGAGCGGGCAGAGGCCGAAGCTCTCGCCGCCGCCCATGAGGCGCAACTCGCGCGCGAAGCGCTCGAAGCAAGCCGGCAACCTGCAGGGTTCTCACTCGCCATCCAGGTTCTCACCGCCCTCACGCTCCCGGGGATCGTCGTCCCCGTTGTCGTGATGGGCTTTGCCGTCGCGGGACTCCCCGTGGAGTGGAGGGTCACAGTCATCGGAATCTTCTTCGTCGGGTTGACAGTTCTGGTCCGCTACCTCTTCGTGTACGCCAGTTTCCTCAGGGACGGTGGGCGTCAGACGTTGCCGAAGACGGTGTTCGGCCTGTTCTGGAGGGAGCGCCGTGCGAAGGCGTCACGTCGCGTTGCCTAATGCACGGGTGACGGAGCGACTGTGCGCGATGACGATATGTTGTCGGCATGAGCGATGACCCGACCGGCGATGTGACTGAACCGGACGAGGGTGTGGGGGAGGCGGGCGTGGCTGACGACACGGGCGCGCCCGCGGACGACGAGACCGTCGTGCCCGAAGAGCCCGATTCCGCGCGTAGGTATGACCTCGGCAACAGCGTCTCCCAAGATCTCGCCCGCTCCTATGCTCGGTTCGGCGCGAACGAAGCCATCGTCAACAACGCCAACCTGTCTCGCATCATCGCCTCACTGAGCGAGAACATCCAGGCGAACTTCATGAAGCAGGCCAACATCGGCGCACTCATCGAGTCGGTGGTCAAGGCGAACAACATCCAGCTGGAGCAGATCGCGCGCACGGCTGCACTGTTCACCAGTCAGGCGATGGGCGATTCCCTGTCCGTCGCCTCTCTATACCCGGCGCTGCAACTTCATCGCGGTTCCCGATCCGCCACGGCCCCACGCGCATCACGATCCGCGTTCGCGTTCTTCGACACCCACGCGGTGGTCATCGACAGTGTCAGCACACTGCTCAAGGCCCTCTACAAGGTGCAGCAGAAGCAGCACGAGCACCGGCTGGTATGGCGGGGGCAGCAGGACGCGACGTGGGAGGTGCACTCCTCCTTGTACCGTCAGCTCGCGGAGAACGGGGCCGTCGACGAGGACCGCATCGTGGCAGCCGAGATCGAAGAACTCCGGCAGGCCGAACGGTGGGGCAGAGACCTCACCCGCCCACTGAACTTCTTCGCCGAACTGCAACATCATGGCGCTCCCACCCGTCTCATCGACGTGTCGACGGATCCAGAGATGGCGTGCTGGTTCGCGGTGGAGGAGCACCCGGGCCACGAAAGCGCGGACGGACTTGTTCTCGCGTGGGGACGCTCGCCTCGGGTCGGGAAGCGCGTTGCCGCCCCGAACGAGAACCTCCCTGCCCTCTTGGGCGACACACCGTTCTGGCATGCCTGGGAGGACGATGAGCATCGTCGTCCTGCGGACTGGGGGACGGGCACGCGGACGTGGACGTGGTTCCCGCCGGCGCTGAGCGACCGGATGCGCGCTCAGAGAGCAGGCTTCCTCCTGGAAGCCGGTCCCATCCTCACCAGCGATGTGGTGAGCGTGTTCACTGACGCGTTGGAGAAGGATTGGCGGGCGTCGGAGATTGCACGGGCGACCTCCATCGTCGGCCTCCCGTCCCGTCATGATGTGCTGACCAAACCGAACGCCGCGAACCTCGTCCCGGTGTTCGCGTTCCGGATCCTTGCGGAGGCGAAGGAGCCGATCCGCGCCTACCTGGAAGGCAAGGGCCTTCATTACTCGAGCGTCTACCCTGACCTCGGTGGGCTCGTCCAACATCTGCGGGGTCCTTTCGGTCCGCACTGAGTCCCGCTACCGGATGGTGATCCCGATGTCCTGCAGGTAGGGAAGGGCCACGAACGCGTAAAGGTCGCGCACAATGTCCGCAGCAGCGGAGCCCCACACGCGTATTTGTGCACTGATGTATCAGTGACGAGACTCCGTAACCACTTGAATTGAACGACCGGCACGCCCGCCTGGGGTGCCGCAAGGGGAGAGAAATGCCCGACGAACGTCATATCGCAGTCCTGGTCGGCAACGGCCTCTCCATCGCCTTCAACCCTGCCCTGAACCTGCGAGCCATCACGACTGAGATGGTGGAACGCATGAGGGCCGCCTCTGACGATGGCAGCGACGTCGTCACCGCGATGAAAGAGATCGCCGAGCGCGCCCTCCCCGCCGGGGTGACAAGCGAGGATGACTTCGAGATCCTCGTTGGCGCGTTCGGGGCGGAAAGCCGCACGATGGGCTACCTGGAACGGTTGGCAGCACTGACCCAACCTCAGGATCAGGAACTACAGGCTGCGATTCAACGTGTTGCCACGTTCGCGGCGCGTGTCCGGGACACCGGCCTGTCACACGTGCTCCAGGTCATCTTTGAGAACTCCCACGCCTACTCCGATGACGCCGAGCACCTTCACGCCTTCGTCTCTGCCATCGAGGGCGCTTTCGACGGGCGAGTGACGTTCGCGAACCTCAACTACGACACACTCTTGCTGTCTGCGGTGCTCGCCGGCTGTGACCTCTCGCAGGTTGTCGATCTGGCCCACGGGGCTCGCCGGGTGACTGTCGTCGACACCGACGGGAACACCGTCGCGCACGTTCCTGCGCTGCGCACGTCGGCGTCGGAGTTCCCGTCCTCTCGACGGATTCGATTGCTGCATCTGCACGGCTCAATCACTTACTGGGCGCGCAAAGACGGGGCCATGTACGCGAAGCTCAGCCGCGAACACCTCGAGGACCTGGAACAGTGGCAGGCCGTCCGTGATGACACGACAAGCCTTCGACCTGTTGTCGTGCTCGCGAACCAGCGCGACAAGTCCGCTCACGTGCAGGAGTACCCGTTCAACCTCGCATACGAGATGTTCGTGGACGCCCTCAGCGGTGCAGATCACTGGCTGATTGTCGGGTACTCATTCCGAGACGATCCCGTGAACGCGAAACTGCGGGCGGAGTTCAACGACCGTGTCCGCGAGGAGAAGCCCCGCGTGCTTGTCGTCACGCACGGCGATGACCTAGCCGCTCACGACGTCGAACGTGCTTTCGGCTGGGGACAAGAGGACGGGTCTTCCGTCGACTGGCTGACCATCGTGCGCACCGGCGCGGACGGTGTAGAGCGCACCGCGGAGTGGGACGACTTCATCGCCTGACTTTTACCCGTCCGCATCATGGTCCAGTTCGATGGCGTTGCCCCACACCCAGCATCGGAATGTCTGTCTATCGGCGGTGAAAGTGATGCCCGCGGCTTTTGGCTTTGACCGAAGGAGCACCGCATCTACGCGGATGGGCTCTGGACCGAACCGTACCCACGCTTAACTGCCCGCGCTGATACGCGTGACGTTCTTGATCGAGATGGCGAGAGAGCCAGTTCCATGCCACCCAGTGGGTGCACCGTTCCATGCGCACGCATCATCCGTCGCGCACCCCGGGCCCGTCTGTCCGATAGGCGCCCGACTGTACGGCGCGAGCTAACCCTCCGTAGGCAGCCGAGCGTCGTGAATTACCGCTGAGATGTCCAGCGCGGGATACAGGGCTTCGGCCTGGGCGTCGAGATATGCCTGCAGGCCGTTTGCCTTCGAGCCCACTGCCGCAGCCTTCGAACGGTCCGTGATCTGACTCTTGGGGAAGGTGACGACCAAATAGATGCCGTGTGTGAGCCCAGCTCCGGTGAGGTAGTCGCGCGCGAGCTGCTCGGGGAGACTTGTCTTGACCTCGCGATTCCAGATGCCCTTCACCTCCACCACGACGACGTAGAGCTCTCCGCTCTGGGGGTCCCGAACCTCGACTCGGATGTCGTTGCGTCGCCCCACACCCTGGCCCGTCGGACTCACAACCTCGACTTCACGATTGATGACCAGTCCACTTTGGGCAAGAAGCAGGCGCAACCCATGTGAGTACCAGTCGGATATCCGGTTCTCGTCCTTGGGGCTGGCATGCGGGGCGTGGTTGTTCCAGAGTGCGAACGCTTGAGGTGTCTCGCCGCGCAGCCACTCCGCCATCTTGCCTAGTGCGTCTAGTGTCGCGATCTTCACGTCCCGTGCGCTTCGGATCAAACGCGCGTTTTCCCGCTCCAGCACAGCATGGAGCTCTGAAACGGTGAGGGGGGACCAGCCGGTGATGCGGTACGCCTCGCGAGCACGCGTGACAGCGTGAGCGGTCACTTCCCCGGAGACTTGCTCTGCGACTGCAACGACGGCGGTAAAGCTCTCCCGTGTTCCTTCATTCACAACGCTTGCGAGTAGTTGGTCCCGCCATTCGGCGAGCTCCTCCTGCGGCGACACCGAGTGCACCCCGCTCGGGAACGACTCGCCAGGCGGGAACAGTGAAGCGACAGCCTCATACACACGGACACGGATGCTGATACCCACATCAGCGAGCGACACAGGTTCGAAACGCTCCCGACCTGCGAAGCGTGGAAGAACGCTCGGAGCTAGCGATGGGCGGTTGATCAGTAGCAGCTCCAGGAGCTCCAGGCCGGCTGATGGGCTGTGGCGCAGCGCCCTCTCGAGAATTGCCGCCAGCTCGTCCTCAGAATTGGACCTCTCGATGCGCCGGCGCATCCATCGCAACGCTCTCTGCGCATCGACGTTCAGATAGAGCGTCGCCAAGTCCGCCCTGCTGGATGCCTGGGCGCGGATCCCGTTCTGGAGTTCGACTGACATCGAAGGCTCCATGAAGTCTTCAAGTCCGGTGAGATGGTTGCTCGCGCTGGCTCCGCGGCTTACACGGCCAAGATGCGCACGGATCGCCTGGGTGAGTGCTACGGCGTTGACCGAGAAAGAAAGACGCAGCAGTTCCTCGCGGACCGGCGCCACATTGTTGACAGCAGGGAACTCGAGGATCGCGGCGTTCACATGAGACCAATCCTCAGCGGTGAGGCGGTCCAGCGTGGACCGCGCGTGGATGAACACCGTGTGCAGCGCTTGATAGGCCGCCACCGACCCGTATCCGACTCGCCGCGGGATCGGCTTGAAGAACTCGCGCGCACCGGCGTCAGTGAGGTAGTTGATTGCCAACTCGCAGACCTCCGCGCGCACCCGGTGGTCGAGTTCGCGTGAAGCGTCGGATGAAAGGAGGTCGGATACGATGTCATACCCGAACTGTCGATGCTCAAGGTTCACATTCAGCCATCGCGCGAGATCCCAGAACCGTCCCGCATCGTCACGAGAGTCCTGGACCCGGCGCCGAACGCCGCTGGTGTACTCGTCCGAGCTCATCGGCCCGGCCTCGAGTGGATCGGTAGCGTCCATCTCTTCGCGGTCGGCACGAAGCTGTGCGCTAGCACGACGGGCGAGCTCCGAGTCCAAATCGATGGCGTCGAACCGGTAGCGGAAGAACTCCCACAGGGGAGTGTCGCGAGCGTCCCACATGAGCTCCGTGTCGTCTGCGCGTGCCGAATCAAGGTAGCGGTCTATCAATTCTCCCCAGAGGGCGAGTTCGGCTGTCGGAGCCAGCTGCGCGGTCTCGGTCATCCAAGAAAGGTCTTCTCGGCCGAGCAGCGGCTTTCCGCCGACATCGCGGAGGCCGTGGAGTCGGAACCAGCCGATCTTGTCCGGCGCCATTGCTGTTGCTAGCGAACGAATGAGGTTGCGGCGGAGGTCCTCGCTCATTGACACACGGGATACGGGGATGCGACGGTCGGCGGCTGATATCTGAGCATGTAGTGCGGCGACTACGTCGGCGGGGATCGGGTCGTTCTCGGGGATCGCACCGATCCGGATTGACATCGCCTGCTCCACCAGAGCCCTGAGGGCACCCCGGCCGTTCCACGTCCGCCTATCCAGAACGTCGCTCGATGCGGCCCACAACAAGATGTGGGTGGCGTGCTCGACGGTGAGAATCTCGGTCAAGTGGCGGAGGAACATCGAGTAGCTCCCCACGTAGTGCTCCGGTGGTGGAACCAGCAGCTGAATCAAGAGTTCGGGGCTCAGGGCTTCGGGCCAAAGCGCTCTCAGGACGAGGCCGCGCAGTTCAGCGGTGCCATCCTCTGCGAAATAGTCCGGTTCGAGAACGCCTGTGGCGAGTATCTGGTCGGATAGCCGTTGCCGCATCAGTATTCTGGCGGACCGCTCTCGGATGGCAGGGCTCGCAGTGCGGTCGGCAAGTAGTGCAGTGACGTCATCCTCAGCGCCCTGAACGTAGGAGTCGCTCAGGATTCGAAGCGCCACACGACGCTCGACATCCGTGCCCTCACGCAGAGCTCGCCCAAGTCGCGAGCCCAGCACGCCGTGTTCAAGTCCAGACAGCTCATCTCTCCAGGAGATGGCGCGCTCGACTGCGGGTGCTCTCTGCAAAAGAAGGTCGACGAGCTCCTCCGCGAGCTCAGGAACGTCCAGAGCGATCTTGTTCCGCGCGAGACTGATGGGATCGAGCTCGACCAACCAGTGGAACGCTTCGCGGTCGAGCGCAACCAACCAGGTCGCGACGTCGGCCATCTGTGGCGGGATCACATCGCCATCGGGCACTACCAAGATCGACTCAAGCTGTGAGCGCGGGATCTGGTGCCGGATCAAGAACTTCGCGGCCAGGAAGTCTTGTAGACGCCGGTGTGCGAATCGTCGTTCGTGTGGCCCACTCGACGCAAATAGTGGAGTCTTCAACACGGCCTGGAAATCACCATAGTCGATGGCGGCGGGCCGGTCAGCTACTGGGCTCACACCAATGAGCTGCTCGGTCTGTGTCGCCTGCGCAGTATGGCCTTCTGCGTACTGCGCGTAGTCGGTTGTTGCGGAGAAGGTAGCGAAGGCGGCGAGGCGCTCCGCCGTGGCAAGCTGACGCATCGGGGTAGCCGACTCGGCGGTGGTCGGACTGTAGTCATCGACGGAGGTCCGGCCGAGTGATAGGTCGATTGCACGGTCGAACAGATCCGGCCTGGACGCGGGGAACGAGCCGTCTACAGCGTAGATATCGCACAAAAGTTTCAGTGTGTACGGGATCGCGGCCAGGGAGTCGAGCCTGCGGCGTGAGAGCTCACTCTGGAAGACCGCAGCATTGATGGTCCGACTGGCCGCGTACTCGGCGACATCGCTTCTCCTCAGCGGGAGCAGTACGTGGGCGGCCCCTGCATCGAGGTCTTCGAACAAGCGTTCGAGCGCGAATACAGACTCGGCGGTGCGGCAGGCGGCGATGACCGTCCATCCTTTGTTTGTCAGGCGGGTAAGTTCGCCACGCAAGAACCGGACGAAGTTCCCGATGAGTGCCGGTGCCTCGTCGACACTGTCGAGCAACAGGATGGGGTTCGAACCGTTAGAGGCGAGTCGTTCGAAGGTGAGCTCCATGCTGCGAGAGGACGAGCACTCGCGTAGGTCTACGAGCTCAACCGATTCACCAGCTGTGAGCCACTTCTCCTTGAGGTGACGGAGCGCGGTCGACTTACCGATCCCGGGCTCGCCCAACACCAAACTCGCGACCCGGTGCCGCAGCTCCACAAGATCCATGAGGGACCCGTCATCGCGTTCTGCGAGCTCTGGTGTGTACTCGCCGGTGAAGCCGACGGACTGGGGGGATACGAGGCGATCTACAACGGTCACTTGACCACGCTAGCGGCGTGACCCTTCAGCGCGGGCAAACGACCGGCGCCGGAGGGCGAGTGGGGTCGTAGCTGCAGCCTCACTCGTCGGGGCTGTCGTGAGCGCGGGTGAGAGCGGACTCGGCTTCGCGTTGTCTGAGTCCGAGTCTTTGGTGCGAAATCCCGAGGTCGGCGGATCAAGTAGGGAGCGGGCTACCGGCCAAGAGGAATAGCGCTCGCGCAGCGGAGGATTTGGCCGCGTACATGGTGTTCATGACCCCTGAAGGCTCAAGGCATCTGAGAGAACCGAGAACACCCCACCACACCAAGAAGGCCTCCGCGCAGCGGGGGCCTTCAGTCGTAGGCCGGACAGAGCGGGATTCAGGGAGGCGCGAGCGCCGGCATCCCGCATCCGTCACCGGGTGAACTCGCACGCAACCTGCGCACTCTACGATGTCGAGCACATCGAGGGTGGAGGAGGCGGATCGTGGAACTCGAAGCACCGGTCGGACATGTCGTGCATCTCGTCCGCTCGTTCGACGACGCCGGAGTGCCGGAGAGGATCGGCTTCGGCAGGCCCATGCCCACCGCCGGCAAGTGGACGGTCTGGGCTCTCCTCGCACTCGCCTCGATCGGCGCGGCGATCCTGCTGTTCAACCTCTGGACGAGCAACCCGCAGTGGTGGTTCAACGTGATCTTCACGATCATGCCGGTTCTCTTCCTCGGCGGCTGCGCGATGGCCGTCGTGGGCTCCGGTCGGCAGGCACGTGCGGAAGCGCTGCTGGCCGAGCGCTGGGCGCAGATCAGGCACCGTGCCACCCCGACAGAAGGGCGCGTCACGGATCGTGCCGTCGCTCTCCTCGACAAAGGCGGCGCGTCATCGTTCGCGCTCATGGTCACCGACCCGTCGGGAGCACAGGTCCACGCGCGCTGGCACCGCAGCAATCCGGACAATCAGAGCGACACCCTTCTGCAGACGCAGATTCCGGCCATCGGCTCCACGGCGCGCATCTGGTCTGTCGGGATGCCGGATGCTGACGCCCTCGTCATCGTGGAAGCGCTCGACCCGAGCGTGGTGCAGTAGGACATCCGCCGATATCGGTGACACCGGAGGCCTCCAGCCGCCATACTGAGTCCCATGGGATCAGCGTTGACCACCATCGGGCTCCCGGTCGCCCTCGGCATCATCATGCTGGGTCTGGGCCTGAGCCTCACCATCGCCGACTTCGCTCGCGTTCTGAAGCAGCCGAAGGCGGTTCTCACAGCGCTGGCGTGCCAGTTGCTCATCCTGCCCGCGATCTGCTTCGGGCTCGTGCTGCTGTTCCAGCTGCCGCCGGTGCTCGCGGTCGGCATGATGATGCTCGCGGCGTCGCCGGGCGGCACCACGGCGAATCTCTACAGCCACCTGTTCCGAGGCGACATCGCGCTGAACATCTCGCTGACCGCGGTGAACTCGGTGATCGCCGTGATCACGCTCCCGCTGATCACGAACTTCGCGATCATGTACTTCCAGCCGTTCGACGATCAGCTGGGACTGCAGTGGGCGAAGGCGCTCGAGGTGTTCGCGATCGTGCTGCTCCCTGTCGCCCTCGGGATGCTCGTTCGCAGGTACTGGCCGAAGTTCGCCGACGGGATGGATCGCCCGGTGCGGATCGCGAGCGTCATCATCCTGATCGTCGTGATCGCGGGAGCCGTCGCGTCCAATTGGGAGCTGCTGGTGAACAACTTCACCGGTCTCGCCCTGATCACGATCCTGTTCTGCCTGATCAGTCTCGCGGTCGGGTACGTGGTTCCGCGTCTGTTGAAGATCGGGCGACGCCAGGCGATCGCGGTATCGTTCGAGATCGGCATCCACAACGCGACGCTGGCGATCGTGATCGCTCAGACCGTCCTCGGATCGGTCGAGCTGAGCCTGCCGGCCGCGGTCTACGGCGTGCTGATGTTCTTCGTCGCTTTCGGCTTCGGATTCCTCATCCGGGAGCGCGAACCGCAGACTGCGATGGCCTCTTAGGTCCGAGGCCTTCCTAGACTGGAGCGATGCGAGCGCTCACCGAATCCGACGTCCGCGCGTCGTTCGTCAACGCCACCGAGGAGGAGCTGCGGCTGATCGAGATGCCGCACGATTTCCTTCTCGTCGACTGGGACTTCCACGATTTCCTCGCCTGGCGCGATCCGGCATCGAGCAAGCGTGGATGCGTGGTGGTCGAGATCGACGGACGGCTCACCGGTGTCGTGCTGCGCTCGACCGACCCCGGCCGTGCGCGCACGGGGATGTGCAACATCTGCCACACGATGCAGCCGGGCGGGCAGGTCGCCCTGTTCTCCGCGCGTCGAGCGGGGGATGCCGGACGCCGAGGCGACTCCGTCGGAACCTACATCTGCGCCGACCTCTCGTGCCATGACAACGTGCGGCTCGCGCATCCGCTGGCTCCGAACGAGATCCGCGTTCCCGGTCAGATCGACATGCGCCTCGACGGCACACGGCGCCGTATGGAGGGTTTCGCCAAACGAGTTCTGGAGCCGCTGGACTGACGAATACGCTGGGCGCGACGAACTCACCCTGCGCTTCGAAGGAGATGCCATGAGCGAACCCATCCTGTTCTCGGTCGACGGAGGGCTGGCGCGGCTGACGCTGAACCGCCCGACGCGCCTCAACGCCTTCAACGCCGATCTCGCCCGTGCCTGGCGCGATGTGACGACCGAGGCGACATCCAGGGACGACGTCAAAGCGATCCTGCTGGATGCCGCTGGGCCCGCGTTCTGCGCGGGCGGCGACGTGCTCGACATGGCGACGACGATGGGTGCGGGAACCGACATCGCGGATCTCGCCGGTGTGATCAACGCCGGCATCCGCGCACTCACGGAATCGAGCGTCCCCGTCGTGGCTGCGGCCCATGGCACCACCGCGGGCGGCGGTCTCGGCATCCTGCTCTGCTCGGATTACGCGGTCGTCGGCGGGCGCTCGAAGATCGGCAGCCTCTACGCGAACATCGGGCTCACGCCCGACCTGTCGGTCTCGGCGCAGCTCGCCGCAGCGGTGGGCCAGCGCCGTGCCCTGCAGCTCGTGCTGCAGGACCGACTGCTCACCGCCGACGAAGCCATGGAATGGGGGCTGGTCGCCGAGGTCGTGAGCGGTGCGGATGCCGCGGACGAGGCCGACCGCGTGCGTGGACGAGCGGAGGAGGTCGCGCGTTTCTGGCTCGCCGGGGCGGCCGATGCGTACGGCCAGGCGAAGCGATTGGTGCGCTCACGCCCAGAACGGTCGTTCACCGAGCAGCTCGATGAGGAGGCGCGCTCCATCGGAGCGGCCTTCGACACCGCGGATGCGAAGGCGCGCGTCGCCGCGTTCGCCGCAGCATCCGCGAAGAAGGCACGCTGACTCGTCGCGAAACTTGCCCACAGGCAGCGACGAGCTCTGCACGCGCAGGTCGCGGCGTGGCAGGATGAGAGCAATCGGCTGAAGAGGGGAACTCCATGTCAGAGGTCAGCACGCAATCCAAGGGGAAGACGAACGCCTCTCTGATGATCAGGGGCGCGATCTGGATCGCCATCGGCGCATTGATCGCGGCTGCGCTCGTGTGCGTCGTGTGGGTGCTGATCGGCGATCAGGACGGCATCATCGGTCGCGCGTTCCTCACGATCCTGCTGCTCGCGGCGTTCGCCGGCATCGCGATCCTCGAAGCCGGGCTCGCACCCAAGAGGCCGGACTGGCTGGCGTTGGCGAGCATGATCACCTGGATCGTCGCGCTGCTGGTCGGTGCCGTCAAGATCTGGCTGCCCGAGGAGCCGGGGGAGTACGCCGGCGGTATCACGCGCTTCTTCCAGCTGGTGCTCGTCGTCGGCATCCTGCAGCTCGCGCTGCTGCACGTGCGGCTGTTCACACCCGCGGCGAAGCGCTACGTCACGACCTTCACCACGATCATCTACTACGCGACGATCGGCGTGCTCGTGCTGCTGGTCGCGATGCTCGTCATCTACCTCACGCTTCCCGACACCTTCCACTACGCCGATCTGTACTGGCGCATCGTGGTCGCTCTGGCGATCTTGGCCGCGGTGGGGACGACGCTCATCCCGCTGCTCAATGCGCTCTTCGCGCCGAAGCGGCCGAATGCGGCGCCCGCCGCCTACGCGCCGCCCTCGTACGCCGCCGCTCCCGCGCTCGCGGCAGGGGGTCAGCAGCAGCCCGTGCAGCAGCAGTGGCCGACGTACGCCGACGGCGTGACGCCGTTGCCTGTGCTGCAGGACGGCTCGCCCGACTGGAACGCCTATTACACCGGGTACCCGACGCAGCAGCAGTACTCGTACTCGGGTCAGCAGTTCCCGGAAGTCAACCAGTACCCGGCGCAGACTGACTACCAGGCGCAGACGGAGTACCCGCCGGCGGCGCCGGAAGCGCCTGCCGCTGCTCCCGAGGCGCCGGAGCAGATCTACCCGCCGCAGCAGGGCTTCGTGTCGTCTCCTGATGCCCCGATCGGGCCGGACGGGCTGCCGGTTCCTCCGGCCGGGGCGCCGCCCGCACCCGACGGCATCGCCGGTGACACTTCAGCCCTGAATCTGCCGCCTGCGCCCGACGTGCCGCCTGCGCCCGATGTGCCGCCTGTTCCGGACCTTCCTCCGCAGCAGCAGACGCAGCAGCAACCCCCGGCGCCGAGTCAGCCCCCGGCAGCGCCTGGTGCGTTCCCGCCGCCTCCCCCCGCGCCGCCGCAGTGACCGCGGCGCTGGGTCTGGGAGAACTCGCGGCCGACATCGCGCGCGAGGCAGGTGAGCTCGCACGGCTCCGACGTGCAGACGGGTTCCTGCTCGCGGCCACGAAGTCGACTCTCGCCGACATCGTCACGGAAGCCGACCGCGAGGTCGAGGCGCTGATCCGCGCGCGCCTGAGCGCCGAGCGACCGGGCGACGGGTTCCTCGGTGAGGAGTCCGGTGGTGGTGAGAGCACGACAGGAGTGACGTGGGTCGTCGACCCGATCGACGGGACCGTCAACTACGCATACGGCATGCCCGCGTACAGCGTGAGTGTGGCAGCCGTCGAGGGCGGTGCCGATCCGAACAGCTGGAGTCCGCTCGCTGCGGCCGTCTACGCGCCGGTGATGGGGGAGCTCTTCACCGCCGAGCGCGGCGAGGGTGCGTGGCTCGGCAGCATCCGTCTCGCGGTGACCGATGAGACACCGGCGGGCGCGTTGCTCGCGACGGGGTTCGGTTACGATCCTTCAACGCACGACGGCGACCTGCTCACGGTGCGGCAGATCATGCCGATCGCGCGCGATGTGCGGCGGATCGGTTCTGCCGCGCTGGACCTCAGCTACGTCGCCGCAGGCAGGCTCGACGGCTACTTCGAACGAGGCCTGAATCCGTGGGACTTCGCCGCCGGAGCACTTCTGGTCACCGAAGCGGGTGGCGTCGTGACGCGTCGGGACACGGCATCCGCTCGTCCGATGCTGGTCGCCGCCGGTGCGCGCGTGCATGCGCAGATCTCCGGCGTCCTTGACAAAGAGAATTGAGGATCCGTACATGGCATTCTCAGCGCCAGCACGGTAACGTTTACCCGTTCGTTACCTTCGATGCCCGAACGTCGAAGGTCAATAGCCCCCCAGCGTGACGAATCCCCGAGAGAACCGTTTTGCCCCTTGACACCCCTATGGCTGAGCCTGCGCCCTCGCGCCGTTCCAGCCGTCGCCGGACCGCGGCTTCCGTGACCCCGGCAGGTGTTCATGAGACCTCTTCTGTCGAGGTCGTCATCCCGACTCTCTCCCGTCGCGAGGCTCGCGAACGTCTTCGTGCCGCGACCGCAGAGCCGCAGGTCGCCGCATCCCAGAACGCCGAAGAGATCGCCGACTACGTCGAGGGCGTCGTGTCCGAAGGGCCCGTCGTCATCGAGCTGGTGCCGGCCGCGGAGGTCGGTCGCGAACCGGTCGCCGAGGCTGCCGCTGAGCCGCAGGACGCAGAGGATGCATTCACCGCCGCTTCTCTCGCCTTCCGCGCGCTGACCGGGGAGCAGAAGGCGTTCACCGAGCCGGAGACGCCGACCGCCAGTTCCCTCCCGACCGAGGCGACCACCGCCCACGTCGCACCGCGCAAGAGCCGTTCACGTCGCAAGCTGGTCGCAGCCTGCGCCACCATGAGCATCATGGGGATCGCCGGTCTCCTCGCGGTCTCGATGACGTTGCCCGCCGAGGCCGTCGCCGCAGCCCAGGGCATTCCGGCGCAGGCGACGACCTCGCTCGTCGCGGCGTCGTCCGGCGCAGCATCCGATGCCTCCGACGACGAGATCCAGGCGTACGTCGCCTCGTCGGATGTGCACAACGAGGTGCTTCAGCGCACCGATGACTACTCCACGCTGTCGCTCGGTGACCTTGCTGCGGAGCAGGGCATCGCGTTCTCCGACTCGCTGTACACGAATGATCGGACTGCGGCCATCCAGTGGCCGTTCGCCGTCGGTGTGGGCATGAGCTACGGGTACGGGATGCGTGACGGACGTCTGCACGAAGGGCTCGATCTCGTGCCCGGCGACGGCGCGCCCGTGCAGGCCATCGCCGACGGAACCGTGCGCATCGCGACCGAGTCCGGCGGCAACTACGGCGTCACCGTCTACATCGATCACATCATCGACGGGGCGCTCATCACGAGCCACTATTCGCACATGCAGTACGGCTCGCTGCGGGTCGCCGCGGGCGAGACCGTGAAGGTCGGCGACATCATCGGGCTGGTCGGGAACACCGGACGTTCCTACGGCGCTCACATGCACTTCGAGCTGATCGTGAACGACTCGACCATCGATCCGCTTCCGTGGCTGCAGACGAACGCCGGACGCAAGTCCTACTGACCGTCTCAGTTTTTGAGAACGCCGAAGAAATGGTATTCTCGTGTGGTTGCCTTCACGGGTGACAACGCCCCGATAGCTCAGTGGTAGAGCACTTCCATGGTAAGGAAGGGGTCGTCAGTTCAATCCTGACTCGGGGCTCGCAGCATTCGCTTTCATGTTCTTCATGGGCGGGGATGCCGTGCGGCAGGGTAGCTCAGTTGGTGAGAGCGCACGACTCATAATCGTGAGGTCGCGGGTTCAAGCCCCGCTCCTGCTACAGATGAAAACCCCCGGGAGATCGGGGGTTTTGTCGTATCCGGGAATCTGCCTGGATCGGCGGGTGTGTCTTGAGGTGAGTCCCTGTGCCGGATTTGTGCCGGTTGGGGCGTCGAGAACAGCCACACTGGCCCGTCATCGCCCTGCCGAGGTACGTCTAGTAGGACGGCGGGCAGTAGCCCTCGGAGCCTGGCAGTCTTCCGGACGGTATGACGAGCCAGGCTCACGTGTTCCTACAGCCGGGTGACCCGGGGCTCGACGATCGCATTGGCGCGACGGATCCAGTCGCCGCCGTTCGAGTAGCACCAGGCAACGGCATCACTCACCCAGAGCAGCGGATGCTGGCGCGACATGCCGGTACTGCATCTCCGAAGATCCAACGCGGCGGATCGCGTCTGCGATCAGTCGACGGTCGGCGCGCTCAAGAGACTCGTCTCTTTCGATGATCAGCTGCGCCGCACCAGCGCGGACGGCCTCGTCAGCGAGTGCGCCGAGGACAGTGGTCGCGCTTCCTTGTCTGACCGCTGCTTGACGACCCACACGGACACGCGTACCTCGAGAGCGCACATGCGCGAGAGGATCTGGGGGCGTCGACTGTCGCTCTCACTCTTGAAATGGATGCGTCGCTGACCCGGCTTGAGGAGATCGCGCAGCGCCCGGTCAGACGGCTGAACGTCGCCGATTGCGGTAGCAGTCGCAACGACGTAGTACCCACGCGCCTTCGACTCGTCGACGTAGACGCGGTCATTCGGGCGGAAGGTCGCACGACAACCGTTGACTGCAGGTCAGACGTGCCATCAGCGGCGGTTCCTTTCCCAATGGACGTCCTCGGAATGGATCTGTGAGAACTTTCTTTACTCGTTCAAGGCCGGCCTAGCGGCCGGCGAAAGCGGGATGGCATCGTCTGCGGTCCGTCCGGTCCTCGCTTCGCTGCGGTCCGGGCGGTCCTCGACAACGCCATCCCGTCGTCGCGCCTGGTAGCCGTGCTTGGGGGCGTGCGACACTATGGGAACAAGCGAAAGGGCCACTGTGACGGATCAGTCAACTAGCTCACGGAATCAAGACTTCCGAATCCAGGATCTCGTAGCCTTGGTGCAGTCAGGGCAGATCAGGATCCCCGAGTTCCAGCGCTCCTTCCGTTGGGCCGCAACGGACGTGCTTGCTCTCTTCGACAGCATTCTGCGCGGCTACCCATTCGGCGGGATGCTGCTTTGGCGGCGGGATGCGCCAGCGGGGCGCCTGACAATCGGCGCCCTCGAGGTCGACGCGGATGCGCGTAGGGACGCACTCTGGGTGATCGACGGTCAGCAGCGCATCACTAGTCTCGTCAACGCAGTCGACCCAGACGCCGCACGGGACGAGCGATTCGCGATCTCCTACGTACTTTCGAAGCACAGATTTGCGCTCGCCAAGGATGTGAAGAGCGAGCTTTCGGTCCCGCTCCCAGATCTGTTCGATTTGGGAAGGGCTTTCGCTTGGCTGCAGCGAAACCCCGACGCGGCGGAGTATGCCACGGAGATTCAGCGTGTAACGGGGCTGCTGCGCGACGTCCAGGTGCCTGCCTCGGTGATCGAGGAGGGCGACGAGACACTCCTGCGGGAGATCTTCGATCGAATCAACTCAGCGGGCAAGCGGCTTCGTGGCTCCGAGATTTTCGATGCCATTCATGGCGCTGGTGGGGACGATGTCGGCACGCTATCGATGTCGGCCATCGCGGACCGCCTTGACACTCTCACCGAGTTCGGCAGGCTCCCCGATCAAACGATCTACCAGGCGATCCTCGTTATTCGCCACCCAGACCTCACTCGCAATATCCGGTCGGAGTTTTCGGGAGACCGAGAGGCGGCGGTCGCATTCATTGCGGATACCCAAGCCGACGCATATCGTCGAGGCGAGGAATCACTCCTTCACGTTGTCCGATTCCTCCAGTCCGACGCCGGTGTCCCGCACAGCGCCTTCGTCCCCTTCCGTTTTCATCTTCTAGTGCTGGCCAGGTTCTTCGCACACTTTCCGGAGCCTGCACCACGCAACCTGGAGTTGCTGTCGCGCTGGGTGTGGCGTTCGACTGCGCTCTCGGCACAACTTGGCTACACGGGATCGACGGCGAATATTCGATCGCTCGCGAACCTTGTTCAGTCCGGCGACGAGAGCGGAAGTGTTCAGCGGTTGCTCGACGCAACGCGCACGGAAAGAGCCATCCCGTCGCCAGACCTTCGGGCCTTCAGAACCAACAACTCATCAGGGAAAGTGATTCTCGGTGCGCTTTGGGCTCTGGGCCCAATCAACCCTGCGACGCGTGCCCCCCTAACTTATGGAGATCTAGCCGCAGCACTAGAGTCGGAGACCTCGCCTCGAGATGTAGCCCTTCAACTTCTCCCGCAGGAGCCCGCTTCTAACGCTGCGAATCGCGTACTCGCCGTCGTAGACCGGGCGAGATTCTTCGAGGATCTTGACCCGAATGCCTGGACCTCACACCTCCTCGACGAGGAACTTATGCGGCTTTTGACAAGCACGAGGACAGATGATTTCCTCTCGCGTCGCCAACTGCTCCTGAATGAACACGTGGCACGCTTCTTGACGGAGAAGACCGGTCTCGGGCTCGAGCTGACGCCTCCGCTTGAGGAGTTCAACTTCGACCACCTCGACGATGAAAATGGGGACGAAGAACTCGTCGTCATCGACGTGCCGACGGCGAACCCATGACTGTCGCTGCGCATGCGGTGCAACTTGGCGGTCGTAGAGTTGGCACGATTTTGCAGCGGGGTGACGTCGCTCGTTATGTTTTCGAGGATGGCTACTGGGAGGAGCCCGACCGGGACGTTCTAAGCCTTTGGTTCGAAAATAACCCGCGGCAGTCACCGCAAGCGGCTCTTCGCCTTCCTCCCTGGTTCTCCAATCTGTTGCCGGAGGGCCCGCTCCGGAATTGGATCGCCCATGACCGAGGCGTGAGCGTCGATCGGGAGCTCCAACTACTTCTCCAAATCGGGCAGGACCTCCCCGGCGCCGTTGAGGTGGTGCCATTCGACGGTGAGTTAGACGAGGCAGAGCTGAGTGTCCCCACTCATGCATTGCCGACGTCGGATGGGGGTCCGTCACCGTGGAAGTTCTCGCTCGCGGGAGTCGGCCTGAAGTTCTCCATGCTTCGCCACGGCGATCGGCTGAGCATTCCGGCGGCGAACCAGCTCGGCGACTGGATCGTCAAGTTCCCCGATGCCATCTACCCTGATGTTCCGTCGAACGAGTTCGCGACGATGAGCCTCGCAAAGGAAGTCGGCATCCGGTGTCCTGAGTTCAGGCTTGTTCATCGTGATGAGCTGCCTCCCGTGCCAGAGGTGATGTGGCCCGGTCGGGAGGATCTTGCTTATGCGATTGCGCGTTTCGATCGCACGCCGGACGGTGGACGCATACACATCGAAGACTTGGCCCAGGTTCGTGGCCTGTATCCGCATCAAAAGTACTCGGGGTCGTTTGAGACCGTTGCAGGTCTGCTATATCGCGGAATCGACCACGGTTCCCTTCAAGAGTTCGTGCGTCGACTGACCTTCAATCTCCTCGTCGGGAACGGCGACGCGCATCTCAAGAATTGGTCACTGATTTTCGAGGATGGCCGTCACGCCGCGTTGTCTCCCGCGTACGACTTGGTATCAACAGCCGGATATTACGCCGGCGGGACACCGGACGATCTAGGCCTAAGATTCGGCGGTAGTAGGTTGCCTCACCGAGTGACACGGTCGGACTTTGTCCGCCTGCAGAACGTGCTGCATGTCGCTCCGGCCGATGTGTTGGATGTCGTCGACGGTACGCTGGAGCGCTTCTTCGAGGCGTGGGGCGCCGCGTCGAGGGAGTGCTTCCCTGCGCATGCTCGAAGTTGGATCGCTGAGAACTTTGAACAGATGGCTAAGCAGATCAGCGGTGCGGATAGGTGAACGTCTGCCGGGTCCGTGCCGGTAACTCCGCTGAAAGCACTCTCGACCAGCCGCGACCAACCATGACAGCGTCCGCGGATCACGCGGCGAACGATGGCGAACGAGCACCCACCGGCCCACGGCATACGACTCATAATCGTGAGGTCGCGAGTTCAAGCCCCGCTCCTTCTACAGGTCAAGACCCCCGGAAGTCCGGGGGTTTTGTCGTATCAGGACTCAGCCCGAAGAAGCAGCGTCGGCGATCGTCGGATCGGCCGCCGCCTCCGACGGATCGAATGCGGCGCCTCCGATCATGAAGATCCCTCGCTGCGGCATCCAGAAGTCCCCGAGCCTGGTCTGCCGAGGCAACCGTTCGACGGTGCCGAGATCCTCACCGCCGATCGATGCCTGCGACGACTCGACGACCCACATGCGCTGCAGCCTGGCCTTGAACAACTGCGCGTTCGGAGTCTTCCCTGTCATCCCGATCCGGCCGGCGCGAAGTGACGGGCCGGCGACGGCGCCGAGCGCGGAGAGGAATGCTTCGCTCTGCCACAGCCGTGCAGGCAACGTACCGGCGACGCGCGACATCATGCGCGTCATCGGTGTGGTGGCGAGCGTGACCGACCAGCGCAGATCGATCTCGTCACCTATGGTCACGACGAAGGTGCGCTCGCCCGTCCAGTCGACATCGATCCTGTGCACGGAGGTGGACTCCAGTGCACGCCCGAAATAGCGGGGACAGGAGTATTCCGCGTCGACGGTCGTGTAGATCGTCCAATCCTCCGCAGGAGTGCGCGCCCAGACCGACGTGTACCGCGGGCCGATCGACGTGACGGGAAACCGTCGAAGACCCAGCACGTGGCCGGAGCTGAAAGGCAGGCTCATGAGCGCGTAGCCGGCGAACCGTTCGGCGGTGCCGGGTGCGAGCTCGGAGCTGACCTCCGCCTGAGCGACCAGAGTTCGAACACTGTCCATAGTGTCCTCCAGGCCACACGATACTCGCGTCTGCGACCCAACGGCAGGTCGATTCGTGGGCGGCAGGGAGCGGATCGCACCGCCGCGGGATAGTAGCTGTTGGCCGCGCCCGCGGGCGCGTTCCGGAATCGTCACCTTCGGGGTCGTCGGATACGTCGCGAAGGGCATCGCAGTCGCGGTGGCCGGTGTCCTTCGTGGTTGCCGCGCTTACGCACGACCCCGAGGTCGCCGGGGGACTGGACTCCGCCCTGCGCACGCTGGCCGGACTTCCGTTCTGCGCTCGGGTGTTCGCGTCCAGTGGGAATCTAGCCGGTGACGGCGTGCGTGGCTACCTGTTCGTCCCTCTCGGAGGGCCTCACATTCTTCCGCGCTGCGTCGTCGGATCATCAGAGACATGCATGACGCATGCGTGGAACACTGAGCTGCGCGCAACAGGGAGAAGGCAAGGACATGACGACAGTGAACCTCAGCAAGACCGACCAGGTCGCATATCGGCAGGTGCTCGATCTGGACGGGCAGGTGTCGCAGGCGCTCGCGGATGCGGGCGTCGACGAGAAGCTCGTCGAGTTGGTGAAGGTCCGGGTCTCCCAATTGAACGGATGCGCGTACTGCCTGCGCCTGCACACGCGCGGTGCGCTGGAGAAGGGCGAGTCGACCGATCGGCTCGCCGTCGTCGCCGCATGGTGGGAGTCGCAGTACTTCTCCGCCACGGACCGGGCGGCACTCGGCCTCGCGGAAGAAGTGACGAAGATGTCCGTCCCTGAGCGTTCGGACTGGGATGACGGCTCGCTCACCCCCGAGCAGATCTCGGCGATCAGCTGGCTCGCGATCATGACGGGCGTGTGGAACCGCATCGCCGTGCGCAGCCACTACCCCGTGGCGCCCTGAACCTCGGCGCCGCATCGCGTCGGCGTCAGGGCCGACGCGGACCCGGGCCGGGCTGTGGTTGCAACAGCGTCGCGATAGACCTCAGCGTGCCTTCGAGCTCGACGGACGGCTCGAGCAGCCACTGGATCTGAAGACCATCGGATGCCGCGACGACGAGCGCCGCGAGATGCTCGGCCGGGACGTCGTCGCGGATGCTGCCATCCTCCTGCTGCACCCGGAAGCTCGTCGTCAGCTCGCTGCGCACGCGCTCGAAACGCGCCGAGAAGAATTCCCGGCTGACCTCGCTGCTGCTCTCGAGTGCCGCAGCGACCAGCGTGGAGTACAGCTGCACGAGCCCTGGCACCTCGACGTTCTTGACCGCGGCATCAGCCATCGAATCGACGCCGCGGAGGGGCAGGGGAGCGCCCTCTGCGCGCCGCGCCGCATCGGCCGCGGCACGCTGCGCCTCGGCGTGCGCGTAGACCGCGACGAGCAGCTGCTCCCGCGAGTCGAAGTAGTGCAGAAGCGCGGCGTGCGAGACGCCGATCGCCTCGGCGATGCGCCGCAGGGACGTGCCGTCGGCGCCTCGTTCGCGGAACACCTCGATCGCGCGATCCAGGATCTCCTGCCGTCGGGCGACGCCCTTGGCATGCGCTCCGCGGCGTCCGATCACCGGCTCTGACTCCATACGAGACAACATATCCGAGAGACGCCGACAATTAACCTCCATGTGGAGGTTTCGTGATAATCTCGTCGCATCCGCGCCTCGCGCACCCCTCCACAACGACGTACGAAGGAAGAATCATGGCTCTGCCCCTCGCCTCAGTGCAGCTGTACTCGCTCGCGAGCGAGTTCTCGGCCGACATGCACGGCTCACTCGAACGGCTCGCCGCGATCGGGTTCACGACGGTGGAGGCGTTCGACTTCGTCGGCCGTCCGGCCGAGATCCGCTCGGCCTTCGACGCGACGGGTATCGCGGCCTCGACCGGCCACGCGCCGCTGCTGTCGGATGAGCTCTGGACGCCGGATGGCGCGATCCCCACGCCCAAGCCCGAGATCGTCTTCGAGGCGGCGGCCGCCATCGGCATGACGACCGTCTTCGACCCGTTCGTCGCGCCGGAGCGCTGGCTCACGGAAGACGGCGTCGCCGACATCGCGGAGCGCCTCAACCGTGCCGCAGACGTCGCCGCGACCTTCGGGCTGTCGGTCGGTTACCACAACCATGCTCAGGAGTTCGTGGCGTCGTTCGGCGACCAGAGCGCTTACGAGCGCTTCATCGAGCTCACCGACGAGCGCGTGCAGATCGAGCTCGACCTGTTCTGGGCGCAGACCGGCGGGCAGGATGTCACGTCCCTGGCGGCACGCCTCGCAGGCCGCCTGACCGCCGTGCACGTGAAGGACGGCATCATCCCCGCCGTGAACCCCTGGGGCCCGGACGGCTCGAAGTTCTCCTCGGACAGCCTCGACCAGCGGCATCCGGGAACGGGCGATGTTCCGCTCGCGGAGGCGCTGCGCGCCAACGACAACATCGCGTACGCCGTGATCGAGTACGACCACGCGCCGGGTGACGTCTTCGACGACATCGCGGCCGGGTTCACCTTCCTGAAGGACGGCGGGTTCGTCGCATGAGTGCGCCCCTGGGCGTCGGCATCATCGGCACGGGTGTCATCAGCCAGACCTACCTCGAGAACCTCACCTCGTTCCCCGACGTGCGCGTCGTCGCCGTCGGCGACCTGATCCCCGACCGCGCCCGTGCGAAGGCGGAAGAGCACGGTGTGCCGGTGTGGGGCGACGCGGATGCTGTGCTGTCGCACCCCGACGTCGACCTCGTCGTGAACCTCACCATCCCCGCCACTCACATCGAGATCTCCGCGCGCGCCGTCGCCGCGGGCAAGCACGTGTGGACCGAGAAGCCGATCGGAATGGACCGCGAGAGCACGCTGGCTCTGCTTCGCGAAGCGGATGCCGCGGGCGTGCGCATCGGGTCGGCACCGGACACGATCCTCGGACCGGGCTTCCAGACCGCCAAGCGCGCGATCGCCGAGGGCATCATCGGTACCCCGCAGTTCGTGCACACGGCGTTCCAGACGCAGGGCCCCGACCTGTGGCATCCGGAGCCCGCCTTCCTGTTCGCCGCCGGCGCCGGCCCGTTGCTCGACATGGGGCCGTACTACTTCTCGGCACTGGTCAGCCTGCTCGGTCCGATCGCCGGTGTCGCGGCGCGCGGATCGCGCTGGCGCACGGAGCGGCAGATCCACACCGGGCCGCGTGCGGGGGAGAGCTTCTCCGTCGAGGTGCCCTCGACCGTGCAGGTGCTCTCGACTTTCGAAGGCGGCCAGCAGGGCACGCATCTGCTGAGCTTCGACTCGGCGCTCGAGCGTCACGGCGTCATCGAGATCCACGGCAGCGAGGGCACGCTGGTGATGCCCGACCCGAACACGTTCTCGGGCCGCACCGCCTACGTCAAGCCGCTCGGCGTGCTGCGCGACGGCATGTCGACGACGCAGGAGTGGATCGACATCGAAGAGCAGGGTACGGTCGTCGGCCGTGGTCTCGGCGTGCTCGACATGGCGCGCGCCATCGCGGCGGATCGCCCGCACATCGCCACCGGCGAGCTCGGCTACCACGTGCTCGACGTGCTGCTGTCGGCGCAGGATTCGGCGGCGTCTGGCCAGTACCTCGAGATCGAGAGTACGGTCGGCGAGGTTCCCGTGATGCCGGCCGACTTCGATCCGTTCGCGGCGACGCTCGGCTAGGCGCTCGGCGCCCCTCTGCGGGCGTTGAAAGGAGGAGAGTGTCGGTCAGGCACTTTCCTTCTTTCATACGGCGTCGGGCGTGTGTGGAGACGATCGAGCCCGCGTGTCAACGGGGATGGCGAAATCGACGGGCAGCGCGAGTCTGATGGCAACTGATCCCGACCAGAACGGAGGACACCATGTCCGATTCGCTGCCCGACGAAGAAGGCGCCATGCCCGACGAGGACGGCGTGCTGCCCGGTCAGGACGTCGACCCCGACCTCGGTCCGAGCACAGGGGCGTCCGATGACTCGGAGGATGACCCTGAGAAAGACTCTGACGAAGACGACGAGGACGTGGACCTGGCTGATCTGCCGTGATCGGCGAGTCCGGCTGAACCCGACCCCACCGTTCGAAGTTCGGTACATTGGTCACGTCATGCATTGTCGGAGCCGACAACAAATCGGTTCATCGGCGACCTGCATGGCTTCCACATGAACCTCACGACGTCGCTCGTCGTCGCGGGCACGACCGCCGCGAGATGAAGGACGGCGGTCGTGCGCCGAACTGAAGGAACATCCATGACCACTCCGATGAGGATCGGCGTCATCGGCGTCGGCAAGATCGCCGAGCAGTACTTCGCTCAGATCCCGAAGCTGTCGAACCTCGAGCTCGTGGCGGTCGCGGATGTCAACGCGGAGCGCGCGGACGCCGTCGCGATCGAGCAGAACGTCGAGGCGCTCAGCGTCGACGACGTTCTTGCGGACGATCGCATCGACGCGGTGCTGAACCTGACGATCCCCGCGGCTCACGTCGAGGTCGGTCTGCGCGCGATCGCCGCCGGAAAGCACGTGTTCGCCGAGAAGCCGCTCGGCCTGAACGTCGCCGAGGCCGCCGAACTGCTGCGAGCGGCGGATGCCGCCGGCCTCCGTGTCGGTTCGGCACCGGACACCGTGCTCGGCACCGGCGTGCAGACGGCGCGGAACCTGCTCGATGCCGGCACGATCGGCGCGCCCGTGGGCGCCTCCGCGCACTGGTCGTCGCCGGGGCACGAGTCGTGGCATCCGTCGCCCCAGTTCTACTACCAGCCCGGCGGGGGGCCGCTCTTCGACATGGGCCCGTACTACGTGACGACGCTGGTCACGATGTTCGGACCGGTCGTCTCGGTCGCCGGATCTGTGAGCACGTCGGATCGCCGTCGGTCGATCGGCAGCGGTCCGTTGCAGGGCACTCCGCTCGAGGTGTCGATCGACACGCACATCTCCGCCATCCTGTTCCACGAGAGCGGCGTCAGTTCGACCGTCACGATGAGTTTCGACATCTGGCAGACGCGGGCGCCGATGATCGAGATCTACGGAACGGCGGGAACGATCTCGGTGGGCGACCCGAACGGCTTCGACGACGCGACCGAGGTCTGGACCCAGGACGCCCCCGAGTGGAGGGTCGCTCCCGTCTCCGGCGGCTATGCCGACACAGGGCGCGGTGCAGGTCTTGCCGACATGGCCCGTGCGATCGAGACCGGGCGGCCGCACAGGGCATCCGGCGCGCTGGCCTTCCACGTGCTCGAGATCATGGAGGCGGTGCTGTCGGCGGGACGCGAGCGTCGCGTGGTGGAGCTCACGAGCACCGCCGAGCGACCCGAATCCGTCCCGGCCGGTTCGTCCCCGGATCGGTGGTAGATCTTGACGTTCTCAACGGCGGCAGTGAAAGGAAGGACTTCATGACCGATCGACGTGCACTCGTCGTCCGCGGAGGCTGGGAGGGGCACCACCCCGTCGAGACGACGGAACTGTTCCTCCCGTTCCTCGAGAAGTCGGGATTCGACGTGCGCGTCGAGGAGAGCAACGAGATCTACGCGGATGCCGAGGTGATGGCCGCGACCGACCTCATCGTGCAGTCCGTGACGATGTCGGAGATCTCGAAGGAGGCGTTCGCCGGGCTCCGCTCCGCCGTCGAGGCGGGGACAGGGCTGGCCGGTTGGCACGGCGGTATCGCCGATTCGTATCGCGCGAACTCCGACTACCTGCACCTCATCGGCGGGCAGTTCGCCACTCACCCAGGGCGTCCGCCGGCAGAGCGCCCCGGCGATGAGACCGACAACTACCTGTCGTACACGGTCGACATGACCGAGCTCGGACGCGAACACGAGATCACCGCGGGCATCTCGAACTTCCCGCTGACGACCGAGCAGTACTGGGTGCTGCACGATGACCTCATCGATGTGCTCGCGACCACGACCCACCCGGTTCAGTCGTATCACCAGTGGCACCGTCCCGTGACGTCACCCGCAGTGTGGACGCGGCAGTGGGGCGCCGGCCGCATCTTCGTGGCGACTCCGGGTCACAGCGTCGACGTGCTCGAGGATCCGAACGTGCGCACGATCGTCGAGCGCGGGATGCTGTGGGCCAGCAGGGCGGCGCGCACGAGCTAGGCGAGTGCGACCAGGAGGGCATCCCGCGGCACGGCCGCTCGGAATCACGTCACTTGCCCTTCTCGTCGTCCTTGTCATCCTTCCGGTCGCCGGAGTTGTTGCCCGGGCCCTTGTTGGGGTTCGACTTCTGCTCGTCATCGCCCACATCTTCGACGGAGTCATCAGCGGGGTCGGACTCGGACTCGGTGCCCGTCTGCTCCGGCTCCGTGGGCTCGCCGGTCTCGAGGGTCGGTGGCGTGAACACTTCGTCGGCGGACATCCGTGAGGCGACGCGCCCTGCGGAGTCGGGGGCGAGCGCGAAGGTCGACAACCCGGCAATGGCGATCATCGCCGCCGCGGCGACAGCCATGGTCGCCAGTGCCGCCCTGCGTAGTCTCCGCGCGCGGTGGGGCGGGGCTGGCGACGACGGCTCAGCGGGAACGGTGATCTCCTTGGTCGGTCCGGTGGGCTGATCATCCGAAACGATCGGAGTGAGGGCGGGCGGAAGGGGCTGGCGCGCTGACTGCTCGAGCAGTGGTCCGCCGCCCAGAATCACGGCCGCCTGCGAGACCTCCCGTGCTGAGGGGCGCTCCTCGGGTGCGACGCGCGTCATGCGCGTGAGGAGCGCTCGCCAGCGCGGCCCGATCGAAGCGGGTATCTCCGGAGCCTCAGAGAGTCGGCGGAGGGCCGTCGGCACCTTGCCCATCACAGGGAACGCGGGCTCGCCTGTCAGCGCTTCGATGAGCACGAGCCCCAGAGAGTAGATGTCCACGGCGGGCGTGAGTTCGGCCCCGCTGACCTGTTCGGGCGCCATGTACGCGGCGGTGCCGATGGCGACGCCCGGTGATGTCATCCGTGCATCGGCGACGTTGTACGCGATGCCGAAGTCCATGAGCTTCGCGGTCCAGCCCGATCCACGCCGGGACGCGCGCGCCAGCATCACGTTCGAGGGCTTGATGTCCCGATGGATGATGCCCGCGTCGTGCACGACCTGCAGCGCCTCCGAGAGATCGCGGGCGAGAGCGGCCGCCTCCGAACCGGAGAGCGGTCCCTGCGAGAGCCGCGACGCGAGCGTGGGGCCGTCGACGTACTCGATCGCGAGGTAGCGGGCATGTCCGGGGTCGAGCCTCGCGTCGTAGAGCGTGACGAGCGAGGGGTGGTTCAGAGACGCGAGAACCGTGGTCTCGCCGTGCACCCGATCATCGGTCGACGCCTCGTCCGCGGTGCCGAGCAGCTTGATGGCCACGGTGCGCCCGAGGATCGTGTCCTCAGCGCGGTACACCGCGGCCATACCGCCCCGACCGAGGCAGGGCCCCAGCCGGTAGCGTCCGTCCAGCAGAAGCTCGGTCGTATGCTCGTCGATCGCACCCATGGCCACTCCATGTCGTGCGGCTCGGGTACCGCACTTCCGCCGACTCTACGAACTCCGCGCCGCGTCGTCTTCCGCCTTGACACGCATCACCCGACGTGCTTGGAGGCGGATCATCGGAACGCCCGCAGCCGCAGACTGTTGCCGACGACGAACACGCTCGACAGTGCCATGGCAGCCCCCGCGAGCATCGGGTTCAGCATCCCGAGTGCGGCGACCGGGATCGCGGCGACGTTGTAGGCGAAGGCCCAGAACAGGTTCGACTTGATGGTGCCGAGCGTCTTGCGCGACAGGCGGATCGCGTCGGCGGCGCTGCGCAGATCGCCGCGGACGAGGGCGATGTCGGATGCTTCGATCGCGACGTCTGTGCCCGTGCCCATCGCGAGGCCGAGGTCGGCCTGCACCAGCGCGGGTGCGTCGTTGACGCCGTCGCCGACCATCGCGACGACCTTGCCTTCGCGCTGAAGCCGTGCCACGACGTCGACCTTGTCCTTCGGGAGCACCTCGGCGATGACCTCGTCTATACCGACCTCGGCGGCGATCCGCCGGGCGACAGCCTCGTTGTCGCCGGTGAGCAGAATGGGGTGCAGGCCGAGCTTCTTCAGCTGCGCGATCGCCTCGGCGCTGGTCGGCTTGACCGTGTCGGCGACGATGAGGATGCCGCGGGCGGCGCCGTCCCACGCGACGGCCACGACGGTCTGCCCGTCGTTCTCGGCCGCGGCCTTCGCCTCGGCGACGGCCGGTGAGAGCGCGAGGCCCCAGTCGGCGAGCAGCGATTCCCGTCCCACGATCACGCTGTGCCCGTCGACGACACCCTGCACGCCCCTGCCCTCGACGTTCGCGAAACTCTCGACACTCGGGAGCGCGCCGACCTGTGCAGCGCCGACACGCGCGGTCGCGGCCTTCGCGATGGCCTGGGCGATCGGATGCTCTGACGCATCCTCCAGCGCTCCGGCAAGGCGCAGCAGCTCATCAGCATCCGTCCCCGGCTCCGGGACGACGTCGACGAGAGCCATCCGCCCCGTGGTGACGGTGCCGGTCTTGTCGAGCACGACCGTGTCGACCTTGCGGGTCGACTCGAGCACCTCAGGGCCCTTGATGAGGATGCCCATCTGCGCGCCGCGGCCCGTGCCCACCAGCAACGCGGTGGGTGTGGCGAGGCCGAGTGCGCACGGGCAGGCGATCACCAGCACGGCGACGGCGGCGGTGAACGCCGCCGCGGCCGGGAACCCGGCGATGAGCCATCCGGCCAGCGTGACCACGGCGATGCCGATGACGATCGGTACGAAGACGCCGGAGATGCGATCGGCGAGACGCTGCACCTCTGCCTTACCGGTCTGCGCGTCCTCGACCAGCTGCGCCATCTGCGCGAGCTGGGTGTCGGTGCCGACGCGCGTGGCGCGCACCACCAGTCGTCCTCCGGCATTGACGGTCGCCCCGGTGACGGCATCCGCCGGCCCGACTTCGACGGGCACCGATTCACCGGTGAGCATGGAGGCGTCGACCGCAGACGTTCCGGAGACGACGACGCCGTCGGTGGCGATCTTCTCGCCCGGACGCACGATGAACTCGTCGCCGACCTGCAGATCGTCCACCGGGATGAGCGTCTCGACGCCGTCGCGCAGCACCGAGACGTCTTTCGCCCCGAGCTCGAGGAGCGCCCGCATGGCCGCGCCAGCCTGACGCTTCGAGCGCTTCTCGAAGTAGCGACCGGCGAGGATGAACATCGTCACACCGGCGCCGACCTCGAGGTAGATGTTCGCCGTGCCGTCCGAACGCGAGAGCGTGAACTCGAACGGGTGCGTCATGCCTGGCATGCCCGCCGAGCCGAGGAACAGCGCGTACAGCGACCACAGGAACGCGGCCAGAGTGCCCATCGAGATGAGCGTGTCCATGGTCGCCGCGCCGTGGCGCAGATTGGTCCAGGCGGCCTTGTGGAATGGCCATGCGCCCCACACGATCACGGGTGCAGCGAGCGCCAGCGACGCCCACTGCCAGTACGTGAACTGCAGCGCGGGGATCATCGCCATCGCGATGACCGGCACCGTGAGGATGATCGAGATGATCAGACGCTGGCGCAGCGAAGTGAGCTCGGGATCGGCATCCGTCGCCTCGGTGGTCTTCGCGTTCTTGGGCGCCGGCACCGCGGCGGTGTATCCGGCCTTCTCGACCTCGGCGATGAGCTGTGCGGCCTCGTATCCGGCAGGCACGGTCACCTTCGCCTTCTCGGTGGCGTAGTTGACCGTCGCGGCGACGCCGTCGAGCTTGTTGAGCTTCTTCTCGATGCGCATCGCGCACGAGGCGCACGTCATGCCACCGATCTCCAACTCGACACTCGATCCGGACACACTCATCGCAGACTCCTCTCGTGACAGACGTTCAGGCGTTCAGGCGTTCAGGCGCGGACGGCTGAGTAGCCCGCTTCGCCGACGGCGGCGAGCACGTCGGCGTCGTCGAGCGTCTCGGTGGCGGTGGTGACGACGAGCGTGCCGCTCTGCGCGCTGACCTGGACGTCCTCGACTCCCGCGATCTGGCTGACCTCTTCGCGCACGGACATCTCGCAGTGACCGCACGTCATTCCGGTGACCTTGTACTCGGTGGTGTTCATCTCTGTTCCCTTCGATCGGATGCCGTTCGCCGGCGTTCCACAACCATAACAGAGTACCCCCAGGGGGTATTCCAAAGGGGCAGAGATCGGGATTCAGCGCGCGAGATCCTCGACGGATACGAGCGCGCCCTGCTCGCGCAATACGCGTTGCAGCGTTCCCACATCGAACGCACGCGGTTGCGTACCGCTCCGCGCGCTGAGCGCGGCAGCAGTTCCGGCAGCGTGACCGGTCGCGCAGCAGGTCGCCCCGACGCGCGCTGATCCGAGCGCTTCGCGATCGACGGAGATGCACCGGCCGGCTGCGAGAAGCCCATCCGTCGTTGCCGGCACGAGCGTGCGATACGGGATGCCGTACGGTGCAGGCACGAACATGGTGTGGGCTCCGACCTCGCCATCCGTCGGGTGCACGTCGATGGGCCAGGCACCGAGCGCGATGGAATCCTCCGCCTGTTCGCCGGCTCTGATATCGTCGCCGGTCAGCGTCGCGACGCCGACCAGCCTCCGCGTCTCACGGATGCCGATGGTCGGACTCGTCCGTGCGAGCCTGCTGGCTTCGAACCCGTCGACATGATCGCGCAGATACTCGAACAGCGTGTGCGCGTCGCGGCGCCCCTGAACCTCGGCGCGCGTGAGGTCATGATTGTCTGTCGCGTCGCCGAGTACGCGCACCGTGTTGACCCAGACCTCATCCTTCTCTATTCCGCCGAACCACGGCCCGCCGAACACCGGCAGCTCGTCGCGGACACGAGCCTCCCGCATCGCGTCGAGGTCGAGCGGCACATCGCGTCTCGCGGCCTGCGAGTCCGCGAGTCCTCGCCCGTCCAAATACCCCGCCTCAGGCCCGACGCGCACATGCGCGGGCGTCAGATGATCCACACCGGCGAGGGGAGCGACATCAGCGATGTACATCGGCATCGTCATCGGCTGCAGCGTGTCGCCCTTCAGCCAGTCCGAACCAGCGCGTGCGACCACGTCGCCGTTGCCCGTGGCATCCACCGTCACCTTCGCCGTGACGGCCATTCGTCCTTCCCGCGTCTCGACGAGGCACCCGACGACCGCCCCATCCTCGACGATCGGATACGTCGCCAGCACGTGCAGCAGGAAATCGACTCCGGCCTCGGCCAGCAGCTCATCGGCGACCAGCTTCATCTTCTCGGGGTCCGAGTTCAGCACCCACCCATCGTGATCGCTCGCGCCGCCCAGGTCCGCCGCACGCCTGAGCCACTCGCCGCCGACACCGTCGACGACGCGCTCGCGCGAAGGGGCGAGCCATGAGTTGTATCCGGCGAGCGTGATGACGAGGCCCTGCGTCCACATGCCGCCGAAGCCGCCGCTCTCCTCGACGAGGAACGTGTGCGCGCCGGTTCTCGCGGCAGCGACGGCGGCCGATACCCCGGCCGGTCCACCGCCGACGACCAGTACGTCGACGTCGGCGAGTATCGGGACTTCCCGGCTCGGCTCGAGATAGTGCGTACGCGTCATGAGCGCCTCCATCGGCGTCAGTGCAAGGCGGAGCCTCAGTGGTTGGTGGATGCGCGGAGCATGATCTCCGGCTGGATGTACTCGGCCACGGGGCCGGACGTCGCAGTGCCGTCGAGCAGCGACAGCATGCGGGTCGTCGCGCGGCGCGCGACCTCGACGACCGGCAGGCGCACCGTCGACAGCGGTGGGTCGAGGTAGCGCGAGAACGGGTAGTCGCCCCACCCCATGATCATGGTGTCCTTGCCTATCACGATGCCGCGCTCCCGCAGTGCCGCGTACACCCCGAGGGCGAAGAAGTCGTTGCCCACGAGGATGCCGTCCGGAACGCGCCCGCTTTCGAGCAGGTCGCTGGCGACGAGGTAGGCGTCTTCGCCGCGCCACAGCGACGCGCCACGCGCCGTGCGCCTCGAAGGAACGACAGCCGTCCGCCGCGAGTCGTACTCGATGCCGTGGGCTTCGAGAGCGGCACGGAATCCGTCGAGGCGATGGCTGACAGTGGAGATGCGGAGGTCTTCCTCGAGCAGGACGATGTCTTGAGCGCCGAGCGCGATCATCGTCTCGGTGGTCTGTCGCCGAGCGGTCTGGTTGTCGCTCGAGAAGAAGTCGACACCGAGCCCCGGCATCTCGCGCGCGACGAGCACGAGCGGAACGCCGGCACGGGTGACCGCCTTCCACGGGTTCGAACGCCCCTGCACCGGAACGGCGATTATGCCGTCGACACCTGAGCGCAGCGCCGTGTCGACGGCGACCTGCTCGCGCTCGGGGTCTTCATCGGACAGCAGCAGCACGAGCGTGTACCCCGCTTGGATCGCCTGCTCTTCGATCTCGGTGACGAGGTCGTTGAAGAACGGGTTCGCCAGATCGGTGATGATCACGCCGATCGTCTTGCGCGATCCGAGAACCAGCGACCGCGCGTGCGCGTTGGGGACGTAGCCGATCCTCTCGGCCTCGGCCTTGATCTGCGCACGCGTGGCATCGCCGACGCCAGGGAGGTCCCGCAGCGCGCGCGAGACGGTGTTGACCGAAAGGCCGACCGCCTCGGCGACGTCCTGAAGCGTGCGTCGCCGAGACTCTCCTGTTTCTCTTGGCATGATCTGCCTCGCTACTCCTTCAGCTCCAAGTAGATGCGAAGCATCGGCGATGCTTCTCCCGTCGTTCGAGTGCTCCGAAGCCGCAGCCAATGGCCGAAGTTCGTGACCGGGATCGAGACGAACCCGGTCGCTTTCGATGTGACGGGTTCGACACCTTCATGATCGATCCAGTTCAGCCCGTCCGGGGAGATCTGCACTCGGAACTCGACCGTGGTCTCTTCGGCGGGCTGCAGGAAGTGAATCCACCAGCGGGCTTCTCCCGCCCAGGCCACCTCGAACGGCTCGGTGTCGTAGGAGTCGCCGAGGTCGACACCACGCTCGAGGACTGCGCTCTGCGACTGTCGCATGCTCACGGTCGGATCACCAATCTGCCGAGATGACGGCGGAGTCGAGGAACAGGAAGTTACGGTGCGGGCCGAGGGTGCGCACAGAGAAGTAGAAGTTGAGCAGTGTCTCCAGCGACTCGTATTTCTCAGCGTAAGGGGGCACAGGAACGTCGCGCAGGTCGTAGACCGTGTTGTTGAACTGGAGTTCGACGTTCGACCGTGTGGTCGTGTCGATGAGGAAACGCACGTAGTGCCAGTTCACCTTGGTCGGCACCTCGTTGAAGCACGCCTCCTGGCGCTCTTCGCTGAGATAGCGCCAGTCCTCCGGGTTCGGGGCGGTGAAGTCCGAGTACCGGCCGTAGTCGTGCTTGCCCTCGAAGCGCTCATGAGGAGTGGGTTCGGCGACAGTGGGGTACATCCACTTCTGGATGATGCGGCCATCTTCGTCAGCGTTCTGGAAACGCATGACGTTGTGATAGCGCACGCCCTCGTGGCTGAGGTCGGTCGCGACCGTGAACGATCCGAACTGCGCCTCCGTGGGATGCGAGTTCGCATCCCACGTGATGTCGCCGTAGCTGTTGGCCTCTTCGCCGCCGCCGAGGTTCGCCTCGACCTTCCAGGCGATGTGCGCCTCGATCTGCAGGAGTCCGCGACCCGCCATCGTCAGACGCCGGATGGCGGTGGCTGCATGACCGGGGATGTTCCGAGTGGCGAGCTTCAACGAGTAGGTGCCCGTCATGCCCCCGTGCGTGCCGACGTCGAAGAAGTTCTGATTCGACAGCTGCGGCGGACGGAAGTCCCGGAAGTGCTCGTCCATCGAGTCGAGGTCGCCGCGCCCGTTGTAGTTGCCTCCGAGCTCCACCCAGCCATGCGCGCCGTGATTGAAGTCGTCGAACGTGAGGATTCGAGACAGGGGATTGTATTTCGACAGCCGTGGGTCGCTGCTGCGGATCGCGTCTCGCAGCGCCGCTGCGGTGTCCGCGATTTGTGGTGTTGTCACCGTTGACTCCTAGACGTGAGGTTCGGCGCCGCCATCCGTTGACGGCACCGCGTGCGGGCAACATTAGCGTTATCGTAATCATGTGTCAACGGATCTCGCTGTTGAATGCCTCACGCGTCGTCAGGACGCAAATCGCGCGGAAATACCGGGCTAAAAGTTGCCGGTTGACAAAGCGGGCCCGATGCGGGAATCTACATGAACGATAATGTTCAGGATCGATGAGGACCCTGATCGACGAAGGTCGGTCGACGGTCCTGTGGAGGTGCACAGTGCTCGGATACACGGTTCGGCGACTCCTGCTCGCCGTCTTCGTGCTCTGGGGCGTCGCGACGGTCGTCTTCGTGATCGTCCGCCTCGTACCTGCAGATCCTGCAGTTCTCATCGCGGGTGATTCGGCGACGGCCGAGCAGTTGGCCGCGCTGCGCAAGGAACTGGGCCTGGATCAGCCGCTGATCATCCAGTACGGGCAGTTCCTCGGCCAGGCGGCGATGGGGCAGTTCGGCGATTCGTACCGCCAGGGGGTTCCGGCGATGACGTTGATCGGCCAAGTCCTGCCCAATACCGCCCTCCTGGCGTTCCTCGCCTGCCTGCTCGCGCTCGCAGTGAGCCTGCCGCTGGGGCTGCTCGCTGCTCTGCGTGCAGGAAAGTTCGCCGACAGGGTCGTGAGCGTCGGATCGATCCTCGTCCAGGCGCTTCCCGGGTTCTGGGTCGGAGTCGTACTGATCCTCGTGTTCTCTCGCACGCTGCAGTGGTTGCCGAGCTCGGGGCTGAGCAGCCCGCAGAGTCTGATCCTTCCCGTGATCGTCCTCGCGCTGCCGTTCATCGCGATCCTGACCCGCCTCACCCGCAGCGGCCTCCTCGAGGTCAACGGTGAGGGGTACGTGAACACCGCGCGGGCGAAGGGGCTCCCGGAGCGGATCGTCATCTTCCCGCACGCGATCCGCAATGCACTCATTCCCATCGTCACCGTCGTCGGCCTCGAAGTCGGCACACTGCTGGGTGGAGCGGTCATCACCGAGACCGTGTTCTCGTTCCCCGGGATCGGGCGCCTGCTCGTCTCCGCGATCCTGGCCCGCGACTACAACGTCGTGCAAGCCTGCGTCGTGATCATCGCCGCCGCTTTCGTCGTGATCAACCTGATCGTCGACCTCGTCTATGCCTACCTCGACCCGAGAGTGAGGCTCGCATCATGAGTGCAGCCCCTGTCACGATCGCGCTGCAGACGATGCAGGTGGCGCGTCGTACGCGCAAAGCGGTCGCCCTGCGAATGGCGTTGCCGCTGATCGTCATCGGCCTCTATGTGGTCGGTGCGATCTTCGTACCGATCCTGTACGACTTCGACCCATTACGGGTGGACGTCACAGCGCGGTTGCTCCCTCCCGGATCGACCCTCCCGAACGGATCGGTGGCGATCTTCGGGACCGACCAGGTCGGCCAGGACCTCTTCGCCCAGATGATGGAGGGCGCCAGGGTGTCCCTGGTCGTCGGTGCAGGCACCCTGCTGTTCGCCGGCTTCGTCGGCGTGCTGCTCGGAATGCTCGCCGGCCACTTCGGTGGAAAGCTCGACATGGTCCTGATGCGCATCGCCGACATCCAGCTCGCCTTCCCCGCGATCCTCCTGGCGATCCTGATCGCCTCGGTCCTCGGCCAGGGCATCTGGAACATCATCATCGTGCTCTCGATCGCGAACTGGGTCATCATCGCCCGCGTCACACGCGGCCAGGTGCTCTCCCTCAAGACGCGCGAGTTCGTCGAAGCCTCACGCACCCTCGGTGCAGGCAACACGCACCTGATCGCACGCACACTTCTCCCTGGTGCGATGGCACCGATCCTGGTGATCCTGACCGTCGAATTCGGCCAGGTCATCCTCGCGGAAGCCGCGCTGTCATTCCTCGGCGTCGGTGTGCCGCTGGGTGTGCCGAGCCTCGGCAGCACGATCGCGAACGGCACCGCGCACATGACCACCGCGTGGTGGATCTCGACGCTGCCCGGTGTGGCCCTGCTGATCCTCGTACTTGCGACCGGCATCCTCGGCGACGCGATCCGCGACCACTACGACCCTCGATTGAGGAGCGCATGATGACGATGACGCAACCTGAGCGCGACGCCACGTCGTCGGGCACGCCGCTGCTGTCGGTGCAGGATCTGGCCGTCGAGTTCTCCACGTCGGCCGGTGTCGTACGCGCACTGGACGGCGTGAGCTTCGAGGTCTCCGAGGGCGAGACACTGGCGATCCTCGGCGAGTCCGGGTCGGGCAAGTCGGTCACCGCGCAGGCGATCATGGCACTGCTGCCGCGGCCCGCGGGCTCGATCGCAGGCGGGAGGATCGTGTACGGCGGCACCGACCTCGCCGCGCAGCCGATCAAGAAGGTGCGCGAGCTGTGCGCGACCGAGATCGCGATGATCTTCCAGGATCCGCTGAGCTCGCTCAATCCGGTGTTCCGCATCGGCTATCAGATCGCCGAGCCGTTCCGACGTCGCCGGGGCATGGGCAAGCGTGAAGCATGGGCGAAAGCGCTCGAGCTACTCAAACGCGTGGGAATCCCGGATGCCGAGACACGCATCCGCGACTATCCTCATCAGTTCTCCGGTGGACAGCGCCAACGCATCATGATCGCGATGGCGATCGCTCTCGAGCCTCGAGTGCTCATCGCCGACGAGCCGACCACCGCGCTCGACGTCACGGTCCAGGCGCAGATCATGACGCTGCTCGCCGATCTGCAGGCCGAGACGGGGATGGCACTGATCCTCATCAGCCACGATCTGGGCGTCGTCGCCGACGTGGCAGAGCGCGCCGCGATCATGTACGCCGGGCGAATCGTCGAGACCGGCCGCATCAGGGAGATGTACGACCACCCGGCGCATCCCTATACCCAGGGGCTGCTCGATTCGATCCCGAGCGCGAGCACGATCGGGGAACGACTCAAGCCGATCGTCGGCGCACCGCCGAATCTGCTGTCGCTGCCGACCGGCTGCTCCTTCCACCCTCGTTGCCCGTTCGCGACAGAGGCATGCAAGGCGGCGGTTCCGCCCCTGCGGCAGCCGGACGGATGGCTGCCGCCGCATCTGGCCGCCTGCATCCGCTCCGAGGAGGTGCTGGCGAAATGACCGGGACAGGACCTCTGCTGCAGGTGGAGAACCTCAAGGTGGCCTATCCGATCCGCTCATCCATCCTGCTGCGCAAGACCGGGGAGAACGTCGCCGTCAGCGACGTGAATTTCGAGCTGTCGGCCGGACAGACGGTCGGACTCGTGGGCGAATCCGGATCAGGTAAATCGACCGTCGCGCGCACCGTGATCGGGCTCGTGAAGCCGAGCGCGGGGCGGATCCGTTTCGACGGGCAGGACATCACCGACTACTCGCCGCGGCAGTTGAAGTCGGTGCGCCGACAGATGCAGATGATCTTCCAGGATCCGCAGGCATCGCTGAATCCGCGACTCACGGTGCGCGACATCATCGCGGAGGGCTGGCGTGTACACCGCGACCTCGTCCCGCGGTCGCGGTGGACCGCCGAAGTCAAAGGGCTGCTCGAGCGCGTCGGCCTGAACCCCGACTATTCCGACCGGTATCCGCACCAGTTCTCCGGCGGTCAACGTCAGCGCATCGGCATCGCCCGCGCACTGGCGCTTCGACCCAAGCTCATCATCTGCGACGAGGCCGTATCGGCTCTGGACGTGTCCGTGCAGGCGCAGGTGCTGAATCTGCTCGATGACCTGCAGCGCGAGTTGAACCTCGCTTACCTCTTCATCTCGCACGATCTGTCGGTCGTCGAGCACATCTGCGACCGCGTGATGGTGCTCAACCGCGGCGTCGTCGTTGAGGAGGGAACGGCGGTCGAGCTTTTCGAGAACCCGCAGGACGCGTACACCAAGCGGCTGTTCGCCGCCGTGCCTGTCGTTCGACCCTGGCTCGAACAGACCCCATAGACGCTTCACGGTTTCCCGACCGAGAGGCTGCATCACATGTCACGCAGATCAAAGGAGACAGTAATGACATCTCTACGCAAGAGGCTGGCGAAGGCCGCAGCGGTGGCCGCTGTCGTCGGCCTCGCTCTCACTGGCTGTGCAGGCGGCGGAGGCGGCGGCGGAGGAGCCGCAGGAGATCCGCTTCCCGACGACCAACAGGTTCTCACCTTCGTGCCGAACTACGGCATCCAGGCTCTGGACATCTCGAAGGCACCGCTGGAGATCGGCATGAACCAGGTGCTCTCCAACGTCATGCAACCGCTCGTGCGGTTCGACGGTGAGAGCATCAACCCGGTTCTCGCCACCGAATGGGAGTGGACCACGCCGACGAGTCTCGAGTTCACACTCCGCGAGGACGTCACCTTCAGCGACGGCACGCCGTTCACGGCAGCCGACGTCGTGGGCTCGCTCGATCGCTACATAGCTCAGCAGCAGGCGCTCGCCGCATCCCTCTCAGTCATCAAGGACTATCAGGCGACCGACGATCACACCGTCGTGATCAACACCAACGCCCCGACCGGCACACTCGTCGGCATCCTGTCGATGGTCTACATCGGGCAGGCTGCGCACTCGACGGATGACGCGTGGTGGGCGGAGCCCGTCGGCACCGGCGCGTTCGTGATCGACGACTACGTCGCCGACGACCACGTGACGCTGGTGCGCAACGAGGACTACTGGGGCGAGAAGGCGAAGCTGAACACGCTGACGTTCAAGATCATCCCCGACATCAACGCCAAGATGACCGGGCTGTCGAACAACGAGGTGCAGGTCGTCAACGACGTGCCCTTCGACCAGATCGCCTCGATCGAGTCGATGCCGGACGTCGAGCTCACCCAGATCGACAGCCTCAACTACTGGTTCGTGTGGTTCGAGAACGAGCACACCCCGCTCGATGACGTGCGTGTGCGCACCGCGCTGTGGGAGGCGCTCGACATTCCGACGATCCTGAAGAGCCTGTACGGCGACACGGTCTCTCCGATGGAATCGTTCTGCCCGTCGTCCGCCTTCGGCTGTCTCCCGGCCGACCTGCCCGAGTACGACCCGGAGCACGCCAAGGAGCTGCTGGCCGAAGCGGGTTACGCCGACGGGTTCGAGACCGACATCATCTTCAACACGGGTGTCGCCGGCACGAACAACCTCGTGCAGGCGATGATCTCGGCGTGGGATGAGATCGGCGTCACGGTCGAGCCCAGGGGAATGGATGCCGCGACCTGGCTCGCGGAGTTCACAGCCCTCAACTGGGATATGGACGTGCAGCCGAACCAGACGATCACCGGTGACGCCGATTACACACTGAACCGTCTCTACAGCTGCGCGGCTGCGCGGCTCGGGTACTGCAACCCCGAACTCGACGCCCTGATGACGCAGGCGCAGCAGTCCACTGACGAGGCTGAGCGCACCGAGCTGTATCAGCAGGTCGTCGACATCATGGCAGCCGACGTGCCTGCCATCCCGCTGTTCCAGGTCAAGGCGAACGTCGCGGCCCGATCGAACGTGGAGGGGCTGGAGATCCCGCCGACCGAGTTCATCGACTTCAGCACGGTGTATCTCACGCAGCAGTGATCCACGTGCGACGGGAGCGGCGCGCAGCGCTCCCGTCGCACGCGGCCCGCCCCTCTGTGCACTGGAGAGAAACCCATAATGGAACGCTTCCTCAGCTACGACCGCGGCCTTGAGCGCTTCAACCCGCTCGCGCGCGTGATCACCTACGACGATTTCGACACCGGCTACAACGGCTGGCTCGATCTCACTCCGAACTACGTCTATCAGGACTACGAGTCCTTCGACTCGGCGGTCGATCTCGGTAGCTGGCCGGCGACGCAGCTGAGTTCCGCCTCGATGCGATTCGCGTCCTCCAGCGGATCGATGGAGGGCACGTACTCGCTCAAGCTCACCACCGCACCGACTGGCGGTCCGCACACGGAGCCGCCCCGTCCTGGGAGCATGGGCCACGCCATCAAACGCCTGTCGCGTTTCGGAGACCCGCGCTACATCCAGATCGAGGCCTGGTACTCCTACACGCCGACGCAGGATCGCGAAGGGCTCGGCGAAGAAGACATCCGTGCGATCGGCTTCTTCTTCGACGTACAGGACGACCAGCACCGGTACATGCCAGGTGTGCGCTACGTCAACGCGCTCGGTGGCAGACCCGTGAAGAGGTGGCAGTATTACCGGGTCGCCGACGGAGTGACGCACGAGGATTGGAACTTCGGCGTCGAGAACGGCTGGTGCGTGCCCGGCGTCGACAACCAGTGGTACGGCCGCCGCTTCGAAGACGGATCAGGCGATGGGTTCCAGTGGATTCCGGATGGTGAGCAGGATCTGCTCTACAACGAGAGCCCGGACAAGATCAACTGGCTCTACTTCCGCCTCACTGTCGACGTGAAGGCGCGCCAGTACGTCGAACTGCAGTCGATGGATCAGGTGTTCGACATGCGCACTCTCAGCCCGACGCTCGTGCCCGGCTACAAATCGATCAAAGACCTCATCAACCCGATCTTCTTCGTCGAGACCGACACCGACCGTTCGGTGAGCCTTTTCCTCGACTCGGTCGTCTACTCGTGCGAGTGAGAGCGGAGCAGCCGACAGTGTTCATCAGTGAACCGGCGAGGGAGACCCCCGTCGTCGGCGAGTACGACGTGGTGGTCTCAGGCGGAGGACCCGCCGGCGTCATCGCGGCGGTGGCAGCAGCACGAAACGGCGCCAGGACGCTGCTGATCGAACGGTACGGATTCGTCGGCGGGATGTCGACGAGCGCCCTGGTCACACCGATCAGCGAGTTCCGCGTCTCGGGTCGGCAGCACGTAGGCGGAATCCCGCTCGAGCTGGTGCGCATCGCCGCTGAGCTCGGGGGAGCGGAACTCGACCGCGACAGCGGGAACTGGCCCGTGAACGACGAGATCTTCAAGCTCGCCGCGCAGCGGCTGCTGCTGCAGAGCGGCGTCACGCTGCTCCTGCACACATGGTTCGCCGACGTCGTAGGCGAGGGCGGGCGCGTGAGCCATGTGGTCGTGCAGAACAAGGCCGGGAGGGTCGCGTACAGGTGCGAGGCCGTCATCGACTGCACCGGAGACGCGGATGTCGTGCGTGCGGCGGGCCTGCCGACGACCAAGGGAGACGTGCTGCAGCCCGCCTCACTGTGGTTCCAACTCGGCGGCGTCGACACCGCTGCGCTGGAGTACGTCTTCGGCGACGCTGTCGATGGAATCCTTCCTGTGTCGGAGTCGATCCGCGCCCGCCTCTCAGAGCTGCACGGCGCCGGAGAGTTCCCGTTGTTCGGCGGTCCGTGGATCAACCAGTTCTTCCACGAGGGCATGGTGAGCATCAACGTGCTGCGCGAACCGACCGACGCGAGCGATCCGGAATGGTTCTCGCGCACCGAGACGAGCCTGCGCGAGAAGATGCACGTCGTCATCGATGTACTGCGGCGCGAGTTCCCGGAGTTCCGCGACGCATGGCTGGCGAAGTCCGGTATCCAGACCGGGGTGCGCGAGACGCATCACATCGTCGGGCTGTACGAGCTGACCGAGGATGACATCGTCGACCCGAAGCCGTTCCCCGACACGATCGCGAAGGGGGCGCACACCATCGACATCCATCACACCGATTCGATCGACCAGAACGATCTCGTGATCCTGCGTCGCCCATACAACGTGCCATTGCGCTCCCTCGTGCCGCAGCGCAGTGAGAACGTCATGACGGCGGGGCGGACAATATGCGCCGACGGCCCCGGCTTCGGCTCGGTGCGGGTCATGGCGACCTGCATGGCGATGGGGCAGGGGGCGGGTACTGCCACCGCTCTCGCGGTGCGCGACCACTTGTCGATGTCTGAACTCGACTTCGACGTGCTGCGAGCAACCCTCATCCAACAGGACGCGATCATCGACTTCGACAACGTCACGGCGTTCGCCGCCGAGAGCTGAACAGGAGAGACCCATGCAGCAGACGAACACATCCGTCATCGCCCGACGCATAGTGCTCGACGGCGACTACGCCACGCAGCCCTATGAGGCCGGTTGGGCCAGCGAGGCGGTGATCTTCGTACAGACCGAGGGCGACCATCCCGACTTGCATCTCGCGACCGAGATCTCGCCCGACGGCATCCACTGGATCCAGCGCGGCGAGACGGTGGTGCTGGACGCCGAATCCATGATCGCCGAGTTGTCGCTCAAAACGTTCGGGAACTGGCTGCGTGTCACGCTGAGAGGAGCGACGAAAGAGGCGACGGCACGCGTCCTCGTGCACGTCAACGGCAAGGGATGAGTGCGCTCATGCCACAATGACGCCATGACCCAAGCCACCGCAGACCTGTACGATGAGTACGGAGAAGGGCTCCAGTCGCTCCCGCTGCAGCTGCGCAGCTTCGGTCGCAGAGCCGCATTCGACGGTCCGATCCGCACGATCCGCTGCCACGAGGACAACGCGCTCGTGAAGACCATGCTCGCGACCCCCGGCGACGGGGCGGTGCTCGTGGTCAACGGGCTCGGCTCGTTGAACACCGCACTGATGGGCGACCTGATCGCAGCATCGGCGGTGGAGAACGGCTGGGCCGGCGTCGTCATCAACGGCGCGATCCGCGACAGCGTCGCGATCAACGGGTTGGATCTCGGCGTGAAGGCTCTCGGCACCAATCCGCGCAAGAGCGCGAAGCTCGGCGCCGGCGAGGTCGACGTCGACGTGTCGTTCGGGGGAGTGCGGTTCCGGGTGGGAGCTCACCTGTACAGCGACGAGGACGGCATCCTCGTCGAGCGTTGAGTTACTGACCAACGCGTTCAGGTCGCACTTTTCGTCGGAACAGCGCGCGCATGACGACAGAAAGTGCGACCTGAACGGTGAGCCGGAGGTCCGGCGCGCGCCTTAGACGGCTGCGCGCAGACCCTCGACGAGAGGAGTCGTCGGTCGGCCGATGAGGCGCGCGAGCGTGCCGTCGGTGTCGCCGAGCGCGCCGCCGCGAATGCCGGCATCCAGGCCCGTCACGAAGCCGATCGTGCCCTCGTCGAGGCCGGCTGCAGCCAGCTGCGCTGTGTGCTCGTCGGTGGACAGCGCCCGATACTCGACCGGGCGTCCGGCGACCTCGCCGATCGCTGCGGCCAGCTCAGAGAAGTCCCAGGCGGCGTCGCCGGCGAGTTCGTACACCTCGCCGATGTGGCCGTCTTCGAGCAGAACGACGGCCGCGGCATCCGCGAAGTCGCGCCGGCTCGCAGACGCGACCTTGCCCTCGCCGACGCTCGCGGCGAGCACACCGGTCTCGGCGGCCTGCGCCGCGCTTCCGGCGTAGTTCTCCGTGTACCAGTTGTTGCGCAGGATCACGGAGGGGACGCCGGATGCGGCGATCAGTTCCTCGGTCGCCTTGTGCTCCGGGGCGAGGATCAGGTCGCTCGTCGTGGCCTTCGGGGCGCTCGTGTAGACGAGCTTGCTGACGCCGGCCGCCTTGGCCGCGTCGATGACGGCCTTGTGCTGCGGTACGCGGTGGCCGACCTCGGAGCCCGAGATGAGCAGCACCGAGTCGACGCCGTCGAGCGCCGCGCTGACGGATGCCGTGTCGTCGTAGTCCAACGCCACGACGCGGATGCCGCGATCGGCGAGATCCGCGGCCTTCGAGACGTCACGGGCGCCGGCGATGATCGTCTGCGGGTCGGCGCCGCGCGCGAGCAGGCTGTCGATCGTGAGGCGGCCGAGCTGTCCGGTCGCACCGGTGATGAGAATGGTCATGGGATTCCTTTCGAGGAGCGGTCTCCGATGACAACCCGTCACGGCTCATGACATTCCGATCCGAGGGTACCCACTTTGAAGTAAGGTACCCACATGAACGTCAGTTTTGCGCAGATAAAGGAATCCATTCCGAACGTCTTCGAAGACGGCTGCAGCACGAGAGTCGTTCTCGATCACATCATGAGCAAGTGGGGAGTGCTCGTGCTCTCCAGCCTGTCCGACGGCACGCGCCGCTGGGGAGAGCTGCGCCGCGAGGTCGACGGCATCAGCGAGAAGATGCTCGCCTCGACGCTGCGCACCCTCGCGAGCGACGGGCTCGTGCATCGCGAGTCTTTCCCGGCCGTCCCCCCGCACGTCGAGTACAGCCTGACGCCGCTCGGCGTCGACCTCATGGAACGCATGCTGCCGCTGGTCGCCTGGGTCGCCGACAACTCCGACCGGATGCTGGGACGCGAAGGCGCCTGAGTCGCCCCGGGCCTCGTGACCGCCGCGCCCGTGCTACTTCAGCTGCGGATCAGATCCACACCCGCGGCCGTGAGCTGACGCAGGGTCGCATCGGGCAGGAACGCCCTGGTCAGACCGCTGCCGATGCGCGCGAGGTCGCCTTCGTCGCGGTACAGCAGGTAGATCGGCTCGTAGCGGGGATTGAACTTCTTCTTGAACTGGTGCAGCGAGCGGAATCCGTAGACCGGCTCCAGCATCCCGCCCATCCTCGACAGCAACGATGCGATGGCGCCCTCGTCCACCGGTGACTCGTGCGCGAGCGGTGCGCCGGACAGCGAGAGGATCTCGGCGCCCTCCTCCGAGAACGCCTTCGCTGACGAGCCGATCAGGAACTCCATCACCGCACCGAAGCCGCCGTCGCGACGACGCATGAGGTCGAGCGTCCATCCGACGATCCGCCCGCCGGCGCCATAGACCGGGAGCCAGCTGAGCAGCCCGTCGACGTCGCCCTCCGGCGAGATCGCGAGGGCGAGCCGCACTTCGGGGTCCTCTGCCTCGTGCAGGGTTCCGAGCGTGAAACGCATCTCTGGCAGACCCTTGTCGCCCACCCACGACTCCGATATCGCCCTGAGCTGCTGCCGCGTGCCCCAGCTGACCTCGGCGAGCGTGGTCAGGCGGAAGGTCATCCCCTCGCGCTCGGCGCGGCTGAACGACTGACGCACCCGCGCCCAGGCCTTGCCCTGGAAGGTGAGGCCGGCGAGGTCGATGATCGTGTCGTCAGCGACGGTGAGCGCCTGCCACCCATCGGGAAGAAGTTCGCGTGTGCGCGCGGATGCGCTGAAGAAGCATGGCGTGACGGCGTGCGCCTCGGCCGCGCCGATGAACTCGCGCACCGCATCCGCGTGAGCTTCGGGCGGGCCGAGCGGGTCGGCGAGCGCGATCGCCGCACCGGAGCGCAACTGGAACGGCACGATCCCGCCCGACGACGTGCGCAGGTACTCCATGTTGTCCCACGTGGTCATCCACGACAGCGTGCCGCCGCCGTTGTCCCGGATGGTCTGCTTCACATCGTCGACGCTCACCTGATCGCCGCCGAGGCTACGGGGGCGCCGCCACACGCGGAACGCCGCACGCGTGACGATGAGGAAGACGAGATAGGCGAACCAGAGGATCCCGGCGGAGACCGTGACGTCGAGGTCGCCCTGGACGTCGTCGATCGAACCGTCGTCCACCACGAGGAGCAGCGCGTGCAGCACGATGGCGAGACCGCCGACGACGATGTTGATCGCCGCGAGGATGATCGCGATGATCCAGGCCCAGCGGCGACCGCGCCACAGCCCCGCCGCGATCACGAGGATCACGGCGGTGTCGAACAGCACGTCGGGCAGGGCGGTCTCGAGCCAGAGATCGGTCGTGCCGAACGGACCGTTCGTCGGGAGGAGCATCACGATGAGCTGCACGATGCCGAGCGCGACGACGATGTTCACGGCGAGCATCCGCTGCTCGTGGACTGTCGTGCGCTGCACCCGCAGGGATCGATCGACCGACAGTACGAGCAGGATGGCCAAGGCGTGCTCGACGTCGGCGAGGGTGCCGAGGTAGAGCAGGCTGATCGCTGCGAATCCGAGTACGACGAACCATGCCCGCTGCCGCCACGGCGCGGCGAAGAGCCCGACCGCCGCGGCGATGCACGCCATCGTGCCGCCCGAGGCGCCGACGTCGAGCGTCTGCGCCAGCTGCTGCGCCCACGGCCACGGCAGCGCACGCCCGCCGGTCAGCAGCAGTGCGGATCCGAGGATCGCGAACAGCTGGCCGATCCAGTAGTAGAGCAATGCGACCCGCCAGCCGCGGCGATGCTCGAGGTAGGCCATGCCCCAGAATCCGAGGATCGTGGGGATGTACACCCACGGCTGGATCACGAAGAACGTGCCGGTGATCGGCGTCCACCACCGGCCCTGCTCAAGGGCCGGCAGCCCGTAGGCCACCGCGTCGAACAGGTCGGTGCCGGCGAGCGGCCGCCAGAGTCCCTGACCGGCGACACCGACGATGAGGATCACCGCCACGAATGCGAGCGTCGCCGGGATCCGTCGGGCGGCGCCGAGGATCGCGGAGGATGTCGAGCGGGATTCCGTTGCCTCGGCTGTGCTCATGCCTTCAACGTATCGACGCATCGAGGTGCGGGGCAACGGTTCGCGCTACGCCGCCCGGAGAATCGCCGCCGTGACGCGGGCGCTGAAGTACAGACTCTCCACCGGCACGCACTCGTCAGCCGAGTGGAACTGCCCGTAGACGTCGAAGTCCTCCGGCACCCGCAGCGGCACGAATCCGTACCCGTGCACGCCGAGACGGGCGAAATGCTTGTTGTCTGTGGACGCCGGCAGCAGGTAGGGCACGACGACACCGTCCGGGTCCTCGGCCGTGAGGGCGGCGGATACCGTGTCGACGAACGGGCCGTCGATGGGCGAAGCGATCGGATGCATCGACCGCAGGCGCTCGACGTCGACGGTGTCACCGGCGAGACGGGAGACCTCGGCGAGCAGCTCGTCATCGCCGCCGGGCAGCGCCCGGTAGTCGACGACGGCCTCGGCGCTGCCGGGGATGATGTTGCTCTTGTCGCCAGCACGCAGCACGGTCGGCGCCGCCGTGTTCCGTGCGGCGGCGGCGATGACCCGGCCGACGAATCCGAGCTGTTCCAGCTCGGCATCCAGGTTCTCGTCGCTGAAGACCGTGCCCCGCGCCTCGCCGACAACGGAGAGGAATCGGGCCAGCGCCGGAGTACGCACGACGGGGAATCGATGCGCGCCGATCCGCGCGACCGCGCCCGCGAGCTGCGGCACCGGGTCGCTCGGCAGCGGCCGCGATGCGTGCCCCGCCTCCCCGCGCGCCGTGAGCCTGAGTCCGCCGACGCCCTTCTCGGCCGTCGCGAGCAGATACGCCCTGCGTCCTTCCACGAGCGGCACCGAGAATCCGCCGACCTCGCTGATCGCCTCGGTCGCTCCGGCGAACAGCTCCGCGCGGTTGTCGACCAGCCACGAGGCGCCCCACACTCCGCCGCTCTCCTCGTCGGCGAGGAAGGCGAAGATCAGATCGCGTCGCGGGCGGATGCCGGAGCGCGCGAAGTGCCGCGCCACCGCCAGGGTCACTCCCGCGTAGTTCTTCATGTCGACGGCGCCGCGGCCGTAGAGCAGGCCGTCTGCGATCTCGGCGCCGAACGGCGGGTGGGTCCAGCCCGCAGCATCCACCGGCACCACATCGAGGTGCGCGTGCACGATCAGGGCACCGGCATACGGATCCGACCCGCGAAGGCGGGCGATCACACTCCCTCGACCGGGAACGGGCTCGACGAACGTCGTCTCGATCCCCACCTCTTCCAGCCTCGCCTGGACGAAGCGCGCCGCCCTGGTCTCGCCGTCGCCGATCGTCGCGAGGTCGCCGGTGTTCACGCTGTCGATGCGGATGAGATCGCGCACGAAGTCGAGCGTCTCCTGCTCGAGCTGACTGAGGGTCACGACCTCAGCGTATGCGGCGGAGCCCGCGCGTTACGCGCCGTTACCGTCAGAATCGGTGATGCGCGGGGTGCGTGATTCACTCATTCTCGTGAACAACTCCCGTGCGAAGAACAAGATCCTTTCCGCCCTCGGCGTGCTGGCAGCCGGCGCGCTGACCATGTCGATGGCGGCGTGCGCGGGTGGCGGCGGTACCGGAGGCGACTCCGCCGACGGCGCGGCCGACGAGACCAAGATCGTGCTGGGTGCGGATGACGGCACCGAGCAGCACTGGACGATCCTCAAGGACAAGCTCGCCGAAGAGGGCATCGAGCTTGAGGTGCGCACCATCACCGACGCCGTGCAGCTCAACCAGGGCGTGCAGGACGGCGAGCTCGACGTCAATCTGTTCCAGCACCTGATCTTCCTCTCCGACTTCAACGTCAACAGCGGTGGCACGCTCGTGCCGGTCGGCGCGACCGCCGTGTACCCGCTCGCGCTGTACTCCGAGCAGTACAAGAGCGTCGAGGAGATCCCCGAGGGCGCGACCGTCGCGCTCCCGAACAACCCCACCAACCTCGCCCGCGCCCTGCTGAACCTGCAGCGCGCAGACCTGCTCGAGCTGAAGGACGGCGGCGACGCCTTCTCGACCGAGGCCGACATCACGTCCCAGAAGATCGAGATCCTGCCGGTCGACTCGAATCAGACGGTCACCGCGCTCAAGGACGGCAGCGCCCAGGCCGCGATCGTGAACAACACCCAGGCGCAGAAGGGCGGGCTCGGCGACGACCTGATCATCTTCAAGGAAGACCTCGACAACCCCGAGCTCGCGCCGTACATCAACGCGTTCGTCGTCAAGGACGAGAACAAGGACGACCCGCGCTGGGAGAAGCTCATCGAGGCGTACCACTCGCCCGAGGTCGAAGAGGCCGTCACCGAGCTGAACCAGGGCAACCTGCAGTTCAAGGGCGACTGGACCGCCGCCGACCTCCAGAAGGAGCTCACCGGCCTCGAAGACACGTTGCGCGCGCAGCAGTGACCGGAATCATCTCGTTCGATCGGGTCTCCAAAGCGTTCCCCGGAACGCGGCGGGGGCCCGTCGTCGATGCCCTGGAAGAGGTCGATCTCGACGTCGAGCGGGGGTCCATCGTCGGCGTCATCGGATACTCCGGAGCGGGCAAATCGACGCTGGTCCGGCTGATCAACGGGCTGGAGAAGCCGACCGACGGCAGCGTGAACGTGCTCGGCGTCGATGTCGGCAGCGCGTCCGAGACCGAGTTGCGCGGTCTGCGCGCACGCATCGGCATGATCTTCCAGCAGTTCAACCTCTTCGGCTCCCGCACGGTGCGCGGCAACGTCGCGTATCCGCTCAAGGTCGCGGGCTGGAAACGGGAGGACATCGCGCCCCGCGTCGCCGAACTTCTCGATTTCGTCGGCATCGGCGACAAGGCCGGCCGGTATCCGCGGGCGCTCTCGGGCGGGCAGAAGCAGCGGGTCGGCATCGCCCGCGCGATCGCGGCCAACCCTGAACTGCTGCTCGCGGATGAGGCGACCAGCGCGCTCGATCCGCAGACCACCGGCGAGGTGCTGGCGCTGCTCAAGGAGATCAATCGTCGACTAGGGATCACGATCGTCGTCATCACCCACCAGATCTCGGTCGTGCACGAGCTGTGCGATCAGGTCGTCGTGATGGACGGCGGACGCGTGGTCGACAGCGGCGACACGTATCGCGTGTTCGCGCATCCGCGTGCCGAGCTTACCGAGCGCTTCGTCGCCGCCGTCACGCAGGGCGTGCCGGCGGGCGACACCCTGGAATCCCTGCTCGTGGGCGGTGGCACTCTCGTGAGCGTCGACGTCAACGAGTTCACCAGCGAGGACATCGACGAGGTGTTCGAGAAGCACGGAGTGCGGCGCGCGGTCGTCTTCGGCGGCGTCACGGACATCCGCGGGCGGCAGCTCGGAACGCTCACGTACCGGCTGCAGGCGGGGGCGGATGCTGTCGCAGAAGCCGTGGGGGAGCTCTCGGCGCGCACGAAGGTCTCGGTGCTGCGCGGCACGGGGTCGCAGGTCGCCGCATCCGGATCGGAGGGCGTCTCATGACGGGCATCCAGCCGCTCGCGAACTGGGATTCGCTGACGCCGGTGCTGCTGCAGTCGATCCAGGAGACCGTGTACATGGTCGCGGTCACCCTGGTGATCGGCGGCGTCGCCGGGCTTCTGATCGGTGCCGTGCTCTACGCCACTCGGCCGGGCAACCTGTTCGGCAACCGGATCGTCTTCAATGTGATGAATCTCGTGATCAACGTCATCCGGCCGATCCCGTTCATCATCTTCCTCACCGCCGTCGGGCCGGTCACGAAGCTCGTCGCCGGGACGACGCTGGGCACCGAGGCGGCGATCGTGCCGATGACGATCATGGCCGCGGTCGTGATCGGGCGCGTGGTCGAGCAGAACCTCGTGGCCGTCGATCCCGGCGTCGTCGAGGCCGCGCTCGCGATCGGTGCGAAGCGACTGTCGATCCTGTTCGGCGTCGTGATCCCCGAGGCGCTGGCGCCGCTGATCCTCGGCTACACGTTCATGTTCATTGCAGTGGTCGACATGTCGGCCATGGCGGGATACATCGGCGGCGGTGGACTCGGCAACTTCGCGATCATCTACGGCTACAACCAGTTCGATCAGCAGGCGACCTGGGTGACGGTCGCGATCATCATCGTGATCGTGCAGGTCGGGCAGATCTTCGGCAACTGGCTCGCCCAGCGCGTGCTGCGGCGTTAGATCGCCGCGCTAGTCGACGGCGGCCGTGATCAGGATCGGCCGGTGGTCGCTGGAGCGCTGCGGCAGCGTCTGGATCCGGTCGATGGTGAAGCCGTCGGACGTCGCGAAGTCGTAGTGGCCCTTGAACACGCGGTAGCGCGTGTAGGTGCGCTCGTCGCTGAGGGTCAGCGTGTAGCCGTGGTCGCGGATCGTCTGGCCGAGGTTCTCCTTGAACACCGGGTAGTTGTAGTCGCCCACCATGAGCACGGGCGCCCCGTGCGCCATGGACTCGAGCTCCGTGAGCGCGGCGCGGATCTGGTTGCGGCGCAGCGAGTTGAGTGCGGTGAGCGGCGCCGCGTGGAACGACGCCACGATCAGCTCGCGGCCGTTGTCGATGTCCTGCAGGTGGACGCCGAGCACCCGCTCGTGCGCCGGCTTCAGCACGCGATCGTGCAACGACTTCTTCAGCCCGAAGGTGCGCATCGCCAGGAGCCGGAACGTGTTCATGCGGTAGTAGAGCGCCAGTCCGAGTCGGTTCCCCTGAGTGGCATCCGCGAGCGCGAGTCCCGCGATCTCGTCCGGGAGCGCCTCGACGTCGCACTCCTGCAGGCACAGGATGTCCGGCTCGTGGTCGGCGATGAGCTCCGCGAGCTCGGTCGCCGCACGATGCTTCCGCAGGTTGTACGAGATCACCTTCATCGATCACAACGCTACTGCGTTCGTCTGAACCGGAGGTGTCGAAATCAGGCCGAGTCGCCGCTGTCGCGTCGCGCGCGGGTCTGCTCGGCGCGGGTGGCGAGCAGGTCGTCGGCGGGGTAGCCGACTTCGGTGAGTGTCAGGCCGCGGGCAGCGAGCACCTTGAACTCGCTCGTGCGCTCGAGCGCGTCGCGCAGCACCACGAGATCGTCGACGTCGAGGCGCTGCTCGCCGACGGCCACGCACGCGCCCACGAGAGCGCGCACCATGCTGTGACAGAACGCGTCGGCCTTCACCTCGGCGATGAGCACGCCGTCGGCGTCGCGGTGCCACCGGTAATCGAGGAGGGTGCGGATCGTCGTGGCACCCTCGCGGGGTTTGCAGTAGGCGGCGAAGTCATGCAGTCCGATGAGGGTCTGCGCCGCGGCATCCATCGCCAGAGCGTCAAGCTCGCCGCGAACGCTGGTGGTGTCAAGCCGCCTGGCCGGATCGTAGCCGGCGATCTCGTCGGCGAGCCGGTAGCGGTACCGGCGCCAGACGGCGGAGAAACGCGCGTCGAAGCCGTCGGGCGCGAACGACGAGCGGTGCACCGTCACGTCGGAATACGCTCCGAGCACTCCGCGGATGCGCCCGGCGATCGAGCCTGCCGGGTCGTGCGAGCTGCGTCCGTGCCTCGTGAGGATCCGCGACCACTGCTCGTCGTCGAGGTCGACATGCGCGACCTGACCGGCGGCGTGCACCCCCGCGTCGGTGCGCCCGGCGACGACGAGCCGCACGTCAGAGCCGACGATGCGGGCCAGCGCTGCCTCGAGCGTGCCCTGCACGGTGCGCAGCCCCGGCTGCGTCGCCCACCCGCGGAACTGCGTGCCGTCATAGGCGATGTCAAGCCGAATTCGCACGAAGGCCAGCCTAGACTGGAATCTTCGGTCACGAGCCGTCCCCCCTCCTCACCATGACGCCCATTCACTCCACTCCTCGACGTTTCGCGGGACTCGACGGACTGCGCGCGGTGGCCGTCATCCTCGTGGTGGCGTTCCACCTCTTCCCGTCCTCACCGGTGCGGTCGGGCTTCGTCGGCGTCGACGTGTTCTTCGTGATCAGCGGGTTCCTGATCACATCGCTGCTGCTGCGTCCTTCGCGTCTCGGACCGCTCGGATCGCCCCGTCGACTGATCGACTTCTGGCGCCGACGCGCCCGGCGGCTGCTGCCGGCACTCGCGCTCGTGATCACGGTGTGCGCGACGGCGGCATGGATGCTGGGCGGCGATGTGCTCGTCGGCATCGGCCGGCAGGTGCTGGGCGCTGCCACCTTCAGCTACAACTGGCTCGCGGTCGCGGGCGGCAGCGACTACTTCGCGGCGACGGCGCCCGAGCTGTTCCGCAACGTCTGGTCGCTGGCCGTCGAAGAGCAGTTCTATGTGCTGTGGCCTCTGCTGCTTCCGCTGGTGCTGCTGATCCCGGGGCGGTGGACGCGCGCGGCGCTCATGCTCGTCGCCGCCGGCGGATCGGCATGGTGGATGGCGGCGCTGGTCGCCGGCGGCGACGTCACGCGCGCGTACTTCGGCACCGACTCGCACGCGTTCGGTCTGCTGCTGGGCATCGCCCTCGCGCTCGCCGCAGCGGACATGCCGGAGAGGGAATGGATGCTGCGGCGCAGCGCGCAGGCCGGTTCGATGCTCCTCGGGGTGGTCGGGCTGGCAGCCGTCGTCGTCGCCGCGCTGGCGCCGGAGGACGCTGCCATCACGGGCGTGCTCGTGCTCGCCTCCGTCGGAACGGCGCTCACGATCTTCGCGGGCACGTGGCCCGGATCCTGGTGGGGGCGCGGCCTCGACGTGGCACCGCTGCGGTGGATCGGGGAGAGGTCGTACGGCATCTATCTGTGGCACTGGCCCGTCCTCGTGCTGGCTCTGGTCGCCACGCAGGGGACCGGCCCCGAGGTCGGAGTGCCGGTGGTGACAGGGGCGGCCGTGCTCGTGGCGTCGGTCGGGGCGGCAGCGCTGTCGTACCGCTTCGTCGAACAGCCGCTGCGCCGGTACGGATTCCGGCACGCCTGGCGTGCACTGCAACGGAGGATCACCGGCCGTCCGATGGTGCGCCTCGCCGGAGTCTCCGCGCTGGGACTCGGTGTCGTCGCCGTGGGCGGAACAGCGGCGGCGATCGTGACCGCGCCGCCGACGACGTCCGCGGCCGCGGCGATCGCGGCGGGGGAGCAGGCCATGAGGGATGCCGCGAAGGCGGCGCCCGACGAGTCGGACGGTGAGCCGGAGCAGATCGAGATCCCCGACGGTACGGAGATCACGGCGGTCGGCGACTCGGTCATGCTCGCATCCGCGCCGTCGCTGTACGAGCAGTTCCCCGGCATCGAGGTCGACGCCGAAGTGTCCCGCTCGATCTGGGCGGGCCCCGACATCCTCGACGACCTCGCGTCACGGGGAGAGCTGCGCGAGAACGTGGTGGTGGCGCTCGGCACGAACGGTCCCGTCGACTGGGGCGTGCTCGAGCAGATGTCGCAGGTGGCGGGGAAGGACCGCAACCTGATCCTCGTCAATGCGCACGCGCCGCGCGACTGGATACCCGGTGTGAACGCCGACCTCGCGGCCTTCGCCGACAGCCACCGATCGGTCTGGGTCGCGGACTGGTCCGGCGCGATCGCACCGCACACCGAACTGCTCGCCGGCGACGACATCCATCCGGGCGAGGCCGGCGGCGACGTGTTCGCCGATTCCGTGGAGAGCGCGTTGGAGCGGGCGGAGAAAGACCGCATCCGCGCCGAGAAGGACGTCGAACGGGCGCCGTCCGGGCGCGCACACCACGTTCCGTTCCCGGAATGAGGGTCGCGGTGGGCGCGATTCCCACTTCAGACGAAAATGCCGTAGGCTATCCCTTTGGTACTCGACTGCAGAGTGCCGCGAACGTGAGCCCTCCACTGGCGTGTTCCGAGCAATAGCGAAGAACCACCCCGGAGTGGGATTCACGAACTCCTCCGTTCGAACAAGAAAGCAGCACTATCGTGACGCGCACTTACACCCCGAAGGCCGGGCAGATCCAGCGTGACTGGGTCGTCATCGACGCCAATGACGTCGTTCTCGGTCGCCTCGCCTCGCACGCCGCCGCACTCCTGCGCGGCAAGCACAAGGCCACCTTCGCCAACCACCTCGACTCGGGTGACTTCGTCATCATCATCAACGCCGACAAGGTCGCGCTGACGGGTCAGAAGCTCCAGAAGAAGATGGCGTACCGCCACTCGGGCTACCCGGGCGGTCTGTCGAAGGTCTCCTACGAGGAGCTCCTCGAGAAGAACCCCATCCGCGCTGTCGAGAAGGCCGTCCGCGGCATGCTCCCCAAGAACAGCCTCGGTCGTCAGCAGCTGACCAAGCTCAAGGTGTACGTCGGTGCCGAGCACCCGCACGCCGCTCAGCAGCCCACGACGTACACCCTCGACCAGGTCGCCCAGTAAGCGCCGCTAAGACCCCTAAGGATATTCTCGTGGCTGATACTCAGGACACCACCGAAACCCCTCAGAACTACTCGACCTCCAGCCCGGAGACGGTCGAGACCGAGGCGGCTCCCCGTCCGGTTCTCAACGTTCCCGGCGCAGCCGTCGGCCGTCGCAAGCAGGCCATCGCCCGCGTGCGTCTGGTCCCCGGCTCCGGCGTCATCACGGTCAACGGCCGTACGCTCGAGGACTACTTCCCGAACAAGCTGCACCAGCAGCTGATCAACGACCCGTTCACGGTGCTCAACCTCCAGGGCGCGTACGACGTCATCGCACGCATCTCCGGTGGCGGCGACTCCGGCCAGGCCGGCGCACTGCGTCTCGGCATCGCCCGTTCGCTGAACGGCATCGACGCGGAGAACAACCGCGCGACCCTCAAGAAGGCCGGCTTCCTCTCTCGTGACGCTCGCGTCATCGAGCGCAAGAAGGCTGGTCTCAAGAAGGCCCGCAAGGCGCCTCAGTACTCGAAGCGTTAAGCACGAGAGCCCCGATGCCGCTTTTCGGCACGGACGGCGTTCGAGGACTTGCCAACGGCATCCTCACCGCCGACCTCGCGCTCACCCTGGCCCAGGCGACAGCAGTCGTCCTGGGCCAGGGCCGCACCGCGGAAGCCCGCAAGTCCGAGGGAAAGCGACTGTCCGCAGTCGTCGCCCGCGACCCGCGCATCTCCGGTGAATTCCTCGTGGCGGCAGTCTCGGCCGGCCTCGCAGCATCCGGTGTCGACGTCCTCGACGCCGGTGTCATCCCCACTCCGGCCCTGGCGTTCCTCGTCGCCGATCACGATGCCGACTTCGGCGTCATGGTCTCGGCGTCGCACAACCCCGCGCCCGACAACGGGATCAAGATCTTCGCCCGCGGCGGCGTGAAGCTCCCCGACGAGGTCGAGCAGCGCATCGAAGCGGCGATGTCCGGCGAGAAGCTTCTGCCCACCGGTGCCTCTGTCGGTCGCATCGAGCGTTTCTCCGACGCGGAGGACCGCTACGCCCTGCACCTGCTGGGTTCGCTGCCGCACCGGCTCGACGGCATCCACGTCGTCCTCGACTGCGCGCACGGCGCAGCATCCGGTGTCTCGCCCGAGACGTTCAACGACGCCGGCGCTGAGGTCACTGTCATGGGTGCTGAGCCCGACGGCATCAACATCAACGACGGCGTCGGATCGACCCACCTCGACAAGCTCGCGGAGGCCGTCGTTCGTCTCGGCGCCGACGTCGGCATCGCGCACGACGGCGATGCGGATCGCTGCCTCGCGGTCGACGCGAACGGCAACATCATCGACGGCGACCAGATCATGGCCATCCTCGCGGTGGCGATGAAGGAACGCGGACACCTCACGGACGACACGCTCGTCGCCACGGTGATGAGCAACCTCGGTCTGCACCGTGCGATGGAAGCCAACGGCATCACCGTGCGCCAGACCGGCGTCGGCGACCGCTACGTGCTCGAAGACATGAACGCCGGCGGCTACGCCCTGGGCGGCGAGCAGTCCGGTCACGTGATCATGAGCGAATTCGCGACGACCGGTGACGGCGTTCTGACGGGCCTGCACCTGGTCGCCGAGATGGCGCGCCAGAAGAAGTCGCTCGCCGAGCTCGCCTCGGTCATGACTGTCTTCCCGCAGGTGCTCATCAACGTGCGCGACGTCGACAAGGACCGCTGCGCCGATGACGAGGGCGTGCAGGCGGCCGTCGCCGCCGTCGAGGCAGAACTCGGCGACACCGGACGCGTGCTTCTGCGCAAGTCCGGCACCGAGCAGCTGGTGCGCGTGATGGTCGAGGCGGCGGATGCCGAATCCGCTCAGTCCTACGCACAGCGTCTCGCCGACGTGGTCAAGGAGCGCCTCGCGCTCTAGCGGTGAGCCCGGGTTCGCCCGGGACGCGCCCCCGCCGGCCCGGCCCGGCCGGCGCCCCCGCGGTCACGAGGCGTGCCGAGAAGAGTTTCGCGGCTCCGAAGCATCGGAAAGCCCCGAAACTCTTCTGGGCTCCCTCCCGTCGGACGATAGGAAGGGTGCGGGGCGTTCACCGGGCGGCAACCCTGCGGCCATGTGGGACGGGGTAACGCGACACGTGATGTTGCGGCGGCGTCAATAACTTCGAGAGGTCCTGCCCTCCCCGAAGTCATTGGATCATCCCCCGTGCCTGTGCGCCGTTCTTCCCTTGTCCTTCCGTCCGTCCTCGGAACCACGGTGCTGCTGGCATCGCTGCTTCCGGCCGCGTCTGCCGCGGCAGCCAGCGTTCCGACCGTGCCCGTCGGCGCGACCGCGGCTGCGCCGGTCTCGGCCGCAACCGATGCGGCCCCCGCTCCAGCGACTCCGGCGATCATCGTCACCGAGATCCTCGCCAACACGGCGGGCGACGATCACTTCGAGTACTTCGAGATCCACAACACGACGGCAGAGGCGATCGACCTCGCGGCGCAGGGCTTCTCGTTCGCGTACTCCTACGTCGACTCCGATGACCGTTCGCGCGATGTGGCGCTCACCGTCGACGAGCCGCTCGTGCTCGCCGGGGGCGAGACGGCAGTGCTGTGGCTGAGCTACGCCACCGGCAACGTCGACTCGTTCGTCCGCACCGTCGACCAGTTCCGCGCGTACCACGGCGTGGATGCCGCGACCCAGGTCGTGCGCATCACGGGGCAGAACGGCATGGCGAACGGGGGAGACCGCGGCATCCGCGTGCTCCAAGCAGACGAGCTGCGCGCGTGGTCGCACTACCCCTCCGCCTCGATGGGCGAGGATCTCGCCGTGCACTTCCGGTTGCCATCCGAATCAGCCGACCCCACGGCTCCCGAGAGCCTGACCGTTCTCGGCCTGCAGTCCGAGCGCACACCGGGCACCGTGCTTCCGATCGCGCTCGAGCGTCCGACCACTGCACCCGAGCCGCCGGTGCAGGGCCCGGCCTCGAACTGGCCGATCATGGTCACCGAGATCGCGCCAGACAACTCCGGTGTCGACGACTTCGAGTTCTTCGAGATCCACAACACCACGGCCGAGGCGATCGACCTGCAGGGCTACTCCTTCGCCTACAGCTACGTCGACTCCGCCGACCGCAGCCGTGATGTTCCGCTCACCGTGACCGAGCCCACGGTCGTCGAACCCGGTGAGACCGTCGCGATGTGGCTCAGCTACACGACGACCACGGTCGACTCGTTCGCGCGCACGGTGGACGAGTTCCGTGCGCACTGGGGCGCCTCCGCCGAGACGCGTGTCGTCAGGGTCGAAGGACAGGCCGGCATGGCGAACGGCGGCGGCCGCGGCATCCGCGTCGTGCACACCGGCGACGACATCGCGAACTGGTCCTTCTACCCGTCCGGATCCGTCGGCGTCGACGTGACCGCGCACTTCCGCATCCCGGGCGACATCGCCGCGCAGAGCATGCTGCTGCTCGCCGAATCCGGCGCACCGACACCTGGCACGATCACGGACGAGGCGCTCACGGCGCCCGAGCCCGAGCCGGAGCCCGGCTTCGACCCGCAGCCCGACCCGTCCGTCGTGACCGCGCCGCTGCAGGTCACCGAGGTGATGCCCGACTCGACGAACGTGGGCGCATCCGACGGCTACGAGTTCATCGAGGTGTACAACGCCACGAGCGAGCCGATCGATTTCGGCGACTACACGATCAACTACCTGTATCCGGTCGACGAGTACACGAACACGCAGACCGCACGCTGGCCGGCGACCCCTGCCGACGTCGTGATCCCCGGTGGCGATTCGCTCGTGCTGTGGATCAAGAACGGGCCCAACAACGACCTGGGCGCGGCGGAGTTCAACGGCATGTTCGGCACGTCGCTGACGCTCGGTGAGGACCTGGTCGAGATCTTCGCCGGCGGCATGGCGAACTCGTCGCCGCGCGGCATCGAGATCATCACGAACACCGGCCACACCGTCAACCGCGGCTACTACTTCATGGGCGACACCGACGACACGGTGGCCGACCAGGGCATCCGCTACGCGATCCGTGAAGACGACCTCACCCTGCAGCGAATGCTGGGGATCGCCCCCGCCACGCCTGGCGCGGTGCAGTCCGACCAGGTGCCCGCCGGGCTCATGATCCCGGCGCCGGACACCGTCGCACCCGCGATCGAGAACCTGACGGCCGCGGAGATCGATCCGGCATCCGACTTCGCGCTGAACTTCCGCGTCACGGATGACGTGCTGCCGCGCACGGTCACGCTGTCGCTGGCGAACGACGTCGACGGCGCCTTCACACCGATCAACCTCAGCGACGCGGGTGACGGCACCTACGTCCACACGATCAACGCGGTCGACCTGTTGGGCAAGTCGTGGTTCGAGTACGCTGTGACGGCGTCCGACGGCACGAACGTCACGAGCACCGACACGGTGCGGGTCGCGGTCGCGGGCGCCAACACCGACCCGCTGCGACTGAACCTCGAGGAGGGCGCCTTCGTCGGCGGAGTCACGACCGTCGTCGGCGCGGGCGATGAGCATCCGGCCGAGATCGAACTCGATGTCGACGGTGAGCCGCTCGAGACCGTGACGAGCCTCGAGGCCGAGCCGGTGTTCGCCTTCGAGGCGTCGAACACCGACTACTACTTCAAGAACGGCGTGCGCATCGGCGACGACGTGCTGAGCATCTTCGACGAGGGCACGTACGCGAACTGGGAGACGATCACGACTCCGGTGCCGCTGTCGTATGTGCGCGAGGGCGACGAGCTCGTCGTGAGCGTCTGGGCCGGCACGAAGAAGGCTCCGGAGATCGACGAGGGCGAGAACAACGACGACTTCACGATCCGTGGGCTTCGGCTCATCCTTCCCGATGGGCGCACTCTCACTCCGCAGGGATACGACGACCCCGCGGCCGTGCTGCAGATGGGCGACAGCGCAGGGAAGTTCGACTTCTTCGACGCGCGGTTCACCCTGCCGGAGGACGCCTTCTCCGCAGTGACCGCCGAGTGGGACACCACCGCCCGCGACGACGGTGCCGCGGTCGTCACCGCGACGGATGCCGAGACCACCGTCTCCCGCGCGGTCAGCGTCGACAACACCGGACCAGAGGTGACGACCGAGATCGTCGACGGCTCGGCCTACCAGGGCGAGATCGCGATCGACGCCGAGGTCGTGGACGCCGGAATCGGCGAGGTCACCACGATCGCGACGCTCGACGGCGTCGAGATCGCACTGCCGCACACGACGTCGTCGGTCGAGCTCACAGCCGGCGAGCATGTCGTCGAGATCACGGCGACGGATGCTCTCGGCAACGCCTCGGAGTACACGGCGACCTTCATCACCTATGACGAGCAGCCCAGCGCCGGTGCGATCGCGCCGGTCGAAGGGGCCGAGGTGACGGCGGGCGATGTCACGCTGCAGGCGAAGGTCGAGGATCCGACCGGAGACGTGCTGGATGTGTCGTTCCTCGAGGGCCGCAGGGTCGACCTGTCCGACGGCGACATCGCGCTGCAGTCCGGCACGGTCAACGACGCGCAGAGCCTCGAGCGCGATCAACCGGAGACGCTGAGCGACGACGACATCCGGATGCTGTCCACCGCGGACGGTCTCGCCAACGACGTGTCCTCGAGCGCGGAGTTCCCGTACCAGCTGTTCGACGTCGAGACCGGTGACGCCGGCGACGGCTCGCTCGTGCGGGTGTCGTGGACCGGGCATGCGGATGCCGGTGCCACGGTGATCCTGTACGCGCTGACGGCCGATGGCACGTCGTGGACGGAGCAGACCAGGCAGGTCACGGCCGATGAGGGCTCGTTCACGCTCGATGCCGCCGTCGATGTCACCGCGCATGCGCGCGACGGGGTCGTGCGGGTGCTCGTGCAGCACTCGGAGGGCTTCGCGGGTGACGATCTCAGCACGCGCGAGTCCGATGTCGCCGCGCGGCATCCGCTCGACACTCCGCGTTCGGAGTACGACTTCACGTTCGGCTGGGAGTCCGACACGCAGTACTACAACGAGAACGCGATTCCTGAAGAGGACCGCTACCGCCACCAGCAGGCCATCCACTCGTATCTGCTCGAGCAGCGCGAGGCGATGAACCTGCAGTACCTGTTCCACACCGGCGACATCGTCGACGATTACGACCAGATGTACCAGTGGGAGAACGCCGACCCCGAGTATCAGCGTCTGGACGAGGCGGGGCTGCCGTACGGCGTGCTCGCCGGAAACCACGACGTCGGTCACCAGCTGATCGACTACACCAACTACGGCACGTACTTCGGCTCTGACCGGTTTGCGGGCAACCCCTGGTACGGCGGCAGTTTCGAGAACAACCGCGGGCACTACGACCTGCTCTCGGCCGGCGGCATCGACTTCATCATGGTGTACACCGGATGGGGCCCCGGTGACGCCGACATCGCCTGGATGAACGAGGTGCTCGCGCAGTACCCCGACCGTGTGGCGATCATCGCGCAGCATGAGTTCATCCTCACGACGGGCGGGCTCGGGGAGATGCCGCAGCGCATCCTCGACGAGGTCGTGGCGGTGAACCCGAACGTGAAGATGGTGTTCTCCGGGCACTATCACAGCGCTCTGACCCGGACGGATCAGTTCGACGATGACGGCGACGGTGTCGCGGAGCGCAACGTGTACTCGATGCTTTTCGACTACCAGGGTCTGCCAGAGGGTGGTCAGGGCTTCCTGCGACTGCTGCACTTCGACACGGTCGGCGAGCGCATGATCGTGCGGACGTTCTCGCCGTCGCTGGAGGATCCGGCCAACGGGGGAGCGCTCGGCAAGTACGACTCTGACGATCCGACGCTCGTGAACGCTCCGCAGGAGTTCGAGCTCACGTTCGATCAGCTCGGCATCGAGGCGGGCGAGCGGATGCTGGGCACCGACGCGTTCTCGGCCGAGATCCTCACCGCGAGCGAGATCGCGTCGTTCGAGGGTGTGGCTTCCGGCTCGATCCTCTCGGCGACGTGGCCTCTTGCCGAGGTGGGGGAGCGCGGATGGTACGTGCGCACGAGCGACCCGTACGGCGCGGTCGACTTCTCGCCGGTGCAGCTGTTCACTGTGCTGGCGGCTCCGGATCCCGACCCAGGCACCGGCGGCGGCGGCGACGGGGGCAACGGCAACCCGGGCAACGGCAACGACAACCCCGGCAATGGCAATGGCAATGGCAACCCAGGTAACGGGAACGGAAACCCCGGCAACGGCAACGGGAACGGCGGCAACGGTTCCAACGGCTCCGGTGGCGGAGCGGGCGGCGGAACGTCCGGCGAGGCGGGTGGATCCGGTGCGGATGCCGGTGACGACGCCCTCGCGACGACCGGTGGCGAGGTTTCGGGCCTGATCGGCTGGGCGATCGCGGGTGGGCTCGCGCTGCTGCTCGGCGGCGGACTTCTCATCCGCCGCCGCATCACGAGCACCACGCGCTGACTTCGCGTCAGTTTCTCACCGCGACACCCGTCGGGCTCTGACGACCCGGCGGGTGTCGCTGTTCGTGTCGTGGGCGCCAGCGAGCAGTACCGGTTCGTTGGCGCGTTGCGTCGGCGTCTCGGGGATGGCGTGCTTCGTCGGTTGCTTGGGACGTGTGGGCCGTCGCCTGCGTTTAGCGTGCGCGGCTCGGCGCGCGTGAATGGCCAGTGGAGCTTGGGAGTCGCCGGGTTCGCGCGCGAACGGCGGCGGCATCGACCGGCTACGCCGAACGAGCGAGTCGCGGATCCGTACCGTCGGTGGGCGCACTTCTCCAGTGCGGCCATTCGGGTGGCGGATCCCATGCCCAACGGATCGCGGATCGGCTGGTGAGTGGGATGGGCTCCCGGCTGGCGCCGATCCCGCTGCCGGCTTTATCACCGCCCGTCTCGCCGATTCCACCGCTGCCGCCTCCGCCACCGGAGCCAGACCCAGACCCAGACCCAGACCTAGACCCGGGCCCAGAGGCGTTCGCGCCGCGACCGCCCGGCGGATGGAGCATGAACCCGCCAAGTCCTTCGCGCGTGATCTTCCAGCCGTTGTTGTGCAGCAGCATGTGGTGATGTCTGCAGAGCAGAATGCCGCGGTCGACGTCGGTGAGACCGAGATCCTCATGCCAATGATCGCAATGATGCGCTTCGCAGTACGACGCGGGGACTCGGCATTCCGGGAACATGCATCCGCCGTCGCGAACAGCCAGCGCGACGCGCTGTCTCGCGGTGAACAGCCGCTGTTCGCGGCCGACGTCGAGAGGATTGCCGCAGCTGTCGACGATGACGCTCCGGCCGCCGACGGTGCACAGGTTCCGATCGACCACGGTTCCGGGTAGGGCGTCACCGCGATCTTCGAGGTGTCCGGTGGCGAGCATCCGTCCGAATGCATCGCGCACGCCGGCGGCACCGTCCACCGTGACGATTCTTATCCCCGGCTGGCGGGCGCCGAACACATCAGCGGCATTCGCGAGTGCACCTGCGCGCAGGATATCGGTGAACAGATCGTAGGTGATCTGGTCGTTCGTGCGCGGGTCGTCGACAAGAGCGCTCGCCGCTGCGCGTTCCTCATCTGTCATGAACCTCGGTCCGCCGCGGCGGGGGCGCAGCGCAGCATCCTGGATCGAGTCCAGCCACGCGGCCGTCTCGTCGTCGGAGATGATGTGCGTATGGTGCTGCCCGTCCGCATTGCGCCATGACCGCCACGATCTGGCCGCGTACGAGCGCTCGAACCGTTCCTGCACGCCCTGCGGATCCAGCGTGTCGCGCACCTGCCGCGCACGACGCGCGAGGTCTTCGACCGACATGTCGGCGGCCTCGACCACGAGCTGCGCCGCGGCGAGCGACCACACCTCGATCATCGCTTCCGTCGGGCTCTCGGCGCCGTCGCGAGCAGGAGGCTGGCCCATTCCACGGAAGATCGCATCGTGTTGGGCGGTCGTGATCCTGCCGTTGAACAAAGCCTGCCGCAACGGCTCGTGCCACGGCATCCGCACCTCGTGATCGTGCGAGCGGCCGTTGCCGCTCGGCTCGGCACCCCAGCCGCCGTCAGGCCCGGACGCACCGGCACTCGCACCATCGGCGTCACCTGCCGTCGCACCCTCATAGGTGGCGCCGTCTCCGTCTCCTACCGCGCCTTCCCAAGCCCCCGAGCCGCCAGCACCGGCACCGGCACCAGCACCAGCACCAGCACCAGGACCAGGACCAGGACCAGCATCAGCACCCGCACCAGCGGAATCGTCACCCCAACCCCAACCCCAGCCGGACCCCGCGCCCTCTCCGCCGGACGCATCTCCAACCGCACGGCCCGCCGCCGCGGCATCCGCCCCTTCGATCAACGACTCGCCCAACCGCACGGCGCGCGCCGCATCCGAGCGCGTGCCGCCGACGATCGATTGCACCAACGACATCGCGTTACGGTGCCCGCGTGCCGCCGCCAGCCCTGAATGCCCGGCCTCGCGCCGCGAGCGCTCGGCCACCACTCCCGCACCGACCGTCAGCATCCGTTCGGCGCAGTGCGCAACCGCCGCCGCACCGGCCAACGCGCCGATGACCGCATCATCGTCGAGTCTGCGCATGGCTGTCAGCAGGACGTCGATATCGACGTCGCCCATACGCGATTCCAACCCCTCGAGGGTGTCGCGCAGTTCGCTGAAAATGGCCATACTTCATAGTGTCAGCGGCCGCTGACATTCGAACAAAGATTCGTAGATCTGTGGATAACTACAGCGTGCCCCAGCGCCCGATCGGCCACAGGATCAGACCGACCTTGCCGACGACATCCTCGCGCGTCGCCCACCGCCAGCACGAAGCATCCGCATCCGGCACGCCGCGGCAGTGAGCCGCCGAGTCCGACGAGTTCGCCCGATTGTCTCCGAGCACGAGGTACGACCCCTCGGGTACCGTCACGGAGTCGAAGCACCGCATCGACGCGGGCTCGGTCGTGCAATCGAGCGTGCCCGCTTCGAAAGGGAAGTCCGAGCCCAGATACGTCTCGTCGAGTTCGACACCGTCGACGGTGATGGCTCCGGATGCTGTGCAGCACTCCACGACCTGCCCCGGCCCCGCGATCACCCGCTTCACGAGGGTGTGGGGGCCGGACGGCCCGAATCCGGTGACCTCGCCGACCCATCGGGCCGCGGCCTTCCACCAGGGCTCGGAGGCAGCCGCATGCGCGCCCCAGGTCTCGTCGGCATCGAACACGATGACGTCGCCGGTCGCCGGTTCTGATCCGACGTAGGCCAATCGGTTGACGAGCAGTCGATCGCCGGGCTGCAGGGTCGACTCCATCGACGCGGACGGCACCAGGTACGGTTTGGCGACGAAGGTCAGCAGCAGACCGGCGACCGCGAACGCGGCGATCAGGTGAAACCAGGCGCTGCCGGTGATGCGTCGCCAAAGCGGCCGGGATGCGGGAGCGGCGGGAGCATCGGTCGTCACACCCCCACGTTACCGGTGACGCATCTCAGCGAGCGGATGCTGCGCCGGTGCCCACTTCGACCGGCTCAGCGAGCGGAAGCTGCGACTCGATGCCCCTGGAACGGCCGGACGCCCAGGCTAGGCTCCGCATATGACGCCGTTTCGAACCCGATCCACTGCTCGACACTTAGCGATCGCGGTCGGCGCTGCCCTGCTTCTCGTGAGCGCCACCGGCTGCACGGCGGTCGCGGGTCCCGACGAGAGCGCATCGAGCGTGGACGCCGTAGAGGTGGTGGAGACGCCGGTGGCGACACCGACGCAGACACCGACGCAGACACCTGCCGAGACGACCTCGGCTGCCGATGAGGCGACCTGCGAAGGCTTCGCCGACGTGCAGACGATCCTGCTCAACGCGGAGACCGCCCTCCACCAGGACCGCATGACTCAGAAGGAGAAGGGCGCGTGGTTCAGTCTCGCGTCCCGTGTTCTCGGCAACGTCCCGTCGGCTGACGAGGGGCCGGTGGCCGAGGCTCTCGCGACGCTCACGCAGGAGTATCCCGCAGTTCCAGACCTGGACTCCACCGACATGGGCTCGGCGGACGAGTGGTACACCGCAGCAGGTGCGCTCATGGATGCGTGCGATGCGGCAGGGCACACCGTCATAGCGAACGCCTTCGCCGGCGGCTGAGCAGGTTCGGACCCGGCGGGCGAATCAACCTACGGCGCCGCGCAGATGCGGTACAGCCCGCTGTCGACGAGCACCTCGGTCGTGCATTCCATCCCGGTCAGGCGCGGCGCATCGGCCATGGCGGGGGCATCGAACAGTCCCACGTGCGCGCCGGTGAGCACGATCGGAGCCACCGCCGCGCCCCACGGCTGGGCCGCGAGCCATTCGATGTCGTTCTCCTCGACCCACTCCTTCAGCGGGGCGACGGCGGCGCGCTGCGTGGCCAGCGTGAGCCACGGGGGCTGGGTGGCGGCGACCGCGTGCACGGCGGCACCTCCACCGATCCCCAGGAAGACGACCCCCGCCGCGACCACCGAGACGACACGAAGGCGCCGCATCTGCAGCATCCGCTGGGCTCCCCACACAGCGCACGCCGCAAGGATCGGGAAGAACGCGAACACGCCGGCAGCCGGATGCCGCACCCACAGCGGCAGGTGCGACGCGGTGGCCCACCAGCCGACGAACGCGAGCGCGCCGACGGCGGACGCGGCGACGTAGACGACGACATCCGAAGACGAGCGGCGCGAGATCCACAACCCGCCGACGATCAGCAGCACCGAGACCACCGCGACGACCACGGCGACCCACACCGGCACCGACCACGACTCCGCGAGCGTCGTCAGCTTCTGCACCACTGTCGTCGGCTCGCCGGGCTGTCCGCCGCTGCGCACGAACGCGACGAGCGCCCGCAGGTGATCGATGAATCCGTCGAAGCCGAACGTCACCAGAGCGGCGAGCTCGAACAGGAACGTCGGCAGGGCGACGAACAGCAACGGCACGATCGAACTGCGCACCCACGCCCACACGCGCGACCATCCCGTTCCGGGAGCGAGCAGCAGCAGCGCCACCGCGAAAGCGGGCAGCGCGAGCAGCGCGATGAGCTTCGCCTGCACGGCGAGTCCGACAAGCAGCCCCGCGAGCCACGCTCGTCGCGGCAGCACGACGAGCGCCCAGACGAGCAGCGCCGCAGCGGGGATCTCGCCGAGCAGATCGGCGGGCCCCTGAACAGGCGACACCCCCGCAGACGTCGTGAACGCGAGTGGAACGGCGACCGCGAGAAGCGCGGCCCAGCGTCCGCCGATGCGGCGTCCGAGCACCCAGAGCCCCACGAGCAGCAGCACCCAGTATGCGAGCGGGATCAGCCGTGCCGCCAGAACAGGGTCGATACCGGTGGCGAGCAGCGCCGCGACGGGCAGCAGCACGACGGGTCCGGTCGAGATCCGCGCGTCGAACAGGGTGAGTGTCGACCCCGAGAGGGCGCCGTCACTCGCGTAGCCGAGCCCGGCGAGCAGATTGCGCGGCACGGTGAGGTTGAGCGCCTCGTCCTCCCAGAACCGCCAGACCGTCAGGCTCTGCCACGCGACGAGCACATGGCCGACCAGCAGGGCTGCGGCCAGCACCCAGAAGATGACGGAGCGAGCTCTGGTCATGTCAATCGTCAGAGAGGGGTCGTCGGATGCTGCGCAGCGGCGCCGATGGACGAAGCGACAGCGCCCACGCCTCCTGAAGAGCGGCGATCGCGAACTGGCGCAGCCGCTTGGGCGGCAGCCGAACGCCGGCGGCGCGGCCCCACATGGTTCCGCTGGCCGATTCGCCGCGGCGGGGGATGCTGGCCACGCGCACGTAGCGCACGATGAAGCCGCCGCGCGCCTCGGCGAGCGAGAAGTGCACGTGCGGCACGGTGACATCGGCGGGCACGGCATCCACCAGCGTCTGCAGAGCCGCCGGCCGATACGCGCGCAGGGGAGTGTTGACGTCGGGGATGCGACGACCGGATGCTGCGGCGATGAGCAGCCCGACCGCCGACGTGAGCACCTTGCGGTACCAGGGGTCGGTGCGCCCGTCGCGCACACCGTGCACGACGTCGGCGCGGGTCGTCTCGGCGGCCGTGATGAGGCGCACGAAGTCGACGCCGAGGAACTGGCCGTCTCCGTCGACGTGCACGAGCAGGTCGGGGTCGATCGCGAGCCCGGCGCGGTACGCGGCCAGTGCCGTCGGACCGTGGCCGCGATTGGCCGGCTGCGTCTGCAGGTCGACGTCTGCCACCTCGTCGAAGACGTGGGCGGTGTCGTCCGTCGAGCGGTCGTCGGCGATGACGAACGAGACGCGGTCTGCGAGGGGCGCGACGTGTTCGCGGATCTCGTCGATGAAGCCGCGGATGCCCTCGGCCTCGTTGTAGGCCGGCATGACGATGGCGAGATGGGTGAAGGTCAAAGGGTTCCTCGGCGGGCGTGTGCGGCGAGAGTACGCGCACGAAGTAGCCTAGTGGAGTGAAGATCCCTGCCCGTCTGCGCCGCCTTGTGGGCGTGGGAAGCCGATTTCTCGTGGTCGGTGCGCTCAGCACGGTCATCGAGATCGCGGTGTTCAACCTGCTCGTGTTCGTCTGGGGCTGGGATCCTGTGCTCTCCAAAGTGGTGGCGTCGCTCGTCGCCCTGGTCAACGCCTACATCGGCAATCGGGAGTGGACATTCCGGCACCGCGATCGCCGCGGCCGCGTCTCGGAGCTCGTGCTCTTCCTCGGCGTGAACCTCGCCTGCACCCTGCTGGGCGCCGCGCTGGTCTGGCTCGGCGTCGAGGCCTTCATCGGCCTGCGCGGGCACGCACCCGGTGCGCTGGCACTGAACATCGTGAACCTCGTGAGCATCGTGATCGTGGTGCTGCTGCGGTTCGTGCTGTACCACAAGGTGGTTTTCCGGGCTGCTCCGACGAGCTGAGTCCGCCCGAGCCTGTGCGGTCAGGTCAGGTGCGCGAGGGCCGCGGAGCCGCGATGCGCGGCCTGCTGGTGCCGCTGACGAACCCCAGCAGGGCTTCGAGCGGACCTCGCCGGTGCAATCGCGCGAGCACCGCGCCGATCACGAGGACGCCGACGATCTGCAGCAGCAGGATGCCGACTCCCTGGGCGTACCAGACCGGCGCCGTGGCTTCTCCGGCGATGATGGCGCGCGTTGCGACTGCCGATAGGAGCATCGTCACGAGCACATGTGCCGTGTAGATCGTCAGTGGTGCGGCACCTGCCGCGCGAACGGTCTCGACGGCGAAGCCGTGTTCCCGACGGCGCACATCGAAAAGCAGTATGAACAGCCCGATGAGAAGGCACGCGCCCGCGACCGTGCGCAGCATGTCGGCGGGGTTGCCGCTGTGCGGGGTGGGGATGATCAGCATCCACAGCTCGGTGCCGATCGGGGCGCCGCGCCCGCTGCTCAGCATCGATTCGCCGACATCGGGCAGTCCGAACCACGTCGGGCGCATGCGTGCGATGCGGCCGACAACCGTGATGACGGCGTAGATCGCGAGTCCCCAGAACACGAGGCGCAGGCACAGCCGGCGCAGCGCGTTGCGTGTCAACGTCGCGAACAGAATGCGGGCGAGCAGGATGCCGGTGAGCATGTAGGCGACCCATGTGATGGCGGGGTAGTGCCCGGTGAGAAGCAGATCACGAAGAACACGACCCACTTCGTCGATCGGTCCGGGTGCCGACGTCGGCGTTGCGGCGATCCCCTCGCGCACCTGTGCGTTGACGGCACCGCCGCCGAGCCACAGGACGACGGCGATCACCGTGACGGCTGTGGAAGGAAGAAGGAGCGCGAACGCGGCGATGATCATCGCGACACCGTAAGCGGTGAGCACGACACTTATAGGACCGACCAGAATCTCGAGCAGCACGCCGATGAGCGAGATGGCGAAGCCGCGGATGAGGATGCTGGTGAGCATCCGCCCGCGCGAACGATCGCGCATGCTGCGCGAGAGCAGCACGAGGCTGACGCCGCCGAGCACGGCGAAAGTCGTCGCCGAAGTGCTGCTGATGGTCGCCCCGATGAGTTTTCCGGCGAGGCTGTCGATGCGACCGGCGTTCGGGTCGGATCCGAGCTGCACCACGAGGTGTGCGGCCATCATGCCGATGATCGCGACGAAACGGGCGATGTCGATGCCGACGATGCGTCGTCCGGCGAGTGGTTGATCGGACGAGGTCATGTGCCCATCCTGGCATCCTGAAGGTGCACAGCACGATCAGTGAGAATGGAATGCGGAACGGGGGGACGCATGCCGGATCAGACAACGACACCGACGCGGTGGCACATCATCACGGTGTGCGCGGTCGTTTACGCGGTGGCGCTGTTGCTCGTCGCGTTCTGGCCGGTGCCGGTCGACACGTCGGCGGCAAAGCTGCTCGGGTGGGTCACCGAGCACTTCCCTGTGCTGACGTACCGACGCATCGAGTTCGCAGCGAACATCCTGTTGTTCGTCCCGTTCGGCGCGCTGCTGGCGTTACTCATGCCCGAGATGCGGTACCTGGTGCTCCCGCTCGGGTTGCTCGTTTCGGGAGGCATTGAGATCGGCCAGGCGGTGTTTCTGTCAGCGCGTTTCGCGACGTATTCCGACGTCATCGCGAACGTGGCGGGGGCGTGCATCGGTCTTGTCTTGGTCGTGATAGGGGAGACATGGGCGCGTCACAGGCGCCCGGGCGTGCCTTCCCGCTAGTTCTACGGTGGCCAGCCGGACGTCGCTACAACCGGTTTGAACGCGAGCGCTGCTCGCGCAGCATCCGTACGCCGCCGGGCAGGGACGCGATCCCGCGACCCCATCGCGCGATCCGACCGCTGATGGTTCCGACGGCACCTGGGCGGGTGTCCGGTCGCGCACGGCGCAGTTCTGCCTCTGGCGGCCAGAACGCGTGCCAGAGAACCGTCGCCCTCTCACGTGGTGTCCCGTGGGTGAAGGCCACAAGCCAGGGATAGGCACCATGTGTCGCGGTCATCGCGCGACGCTGCCACTCCCGGTACGCCTCGGAAGAGAGTTCTTCTGGTGTCGGGGGCGCGTCGACGCCGAGCGAACTCAACACCGAGGCTGCGGTCGCGGTCGACCCTGTCGATCGCGCGAGTTCACCAAGGGAGTTCTTCTCCTCGGCGGAGAGCGTCAGCGACTTCACAGATGCGAGCTCGCGTTCATGGCGGGTCTGACGACTTGATCCGCGCAGCGCGTGCAGCGTCACGATGAGGATACTTCCGAGCTTGTCGGCGATTGCGCACGGCTGATGCGCGATCATCATCTCTTCACGCCTGTTCCACAGAGCGTCGAACACGTCGGCCGGAGCACCGAGGAACCCCGGGAACGTGATGTGCGGGTCCAGGTCGCACGGCCACGTCTGCTTGATGAAGGTCTTCGAATGCAGCACCGTCAGCGCTTCGATGCCCGGTCGCTCGTGCCAACCGATCGTGCGGAGCAACTCGCAGAACTCGTTGAATCTCGCGGGTTCGACGAGAAGGTCTACGTCGGATGACGCCCATGCCTCGCGCAGTCCGTGGAAGGTGAGCGTGGGGCCTTTGATGAAGAGGACCCGGATGCCTGCATCGGAGGCGAGTCGCTGCGCCATCGCGTGCGCAAGCTCGACTGCTTCGAGCATGCGGAACGTGCTCGCAGTTGCCGACATGACTCCATGCTAGCCAGTGGCGGGGGTCGCCCTGCCGGTCCGGAGCGGTCGCGCTAGAATCGGAGCCGTTGCGGCACTTATTCTGATCGCTCGCACGCAGGGTAAAGACGAGGAGCCGGTTGACCGTGACGACGTACAAGATGCTCGTCGCCGCGCACAAGCCCGCTGTGATGCCTGACGATGAGCTGTACTTTCCCGTGCACGTCGGCCATGCGCTCTCGGAAACCTCGCTGGGCTACCAGCCGGACGACGAGGGCGATAACATCTCAACGCTCAACAGGTCGTATTGCGAACTGACGGCGCTCTACTGGGCGTGGAAGAACCTCGACGCGGATGTCGTGGGGCTGAGCCACTATCGGCGCTATTTCGTCGGTAATGCCGTCGGTCCGCGGGGTTCGGCGGTCATGTCATCAGACGACGCGCACGCACTGATGTCTGGAGCGGATGTCGTCCTGGCCAGGCCGCGAAACTACTATGTCGAGACCATCGACTCGCATTACCGCAATGGGCATCACGGCAGCGACCTCGACGTGCTCCGTTCCCACCTGTCAGACGCGCACCCGCAGTACCTGACGTCGTACGATGCGGTGTTCCAGGGACGCAAAGTGTCGCTCTACAACATGTTCTTGATGCGTCGTGACTGCTTCGATGAGTACGCGCAGTGGTTGTTCGGCGTCCTCGACGCGGTGGCACCGCACATCGATAACGGAAGCCGCACCGCCTATCAGCAGCGGACGTTCGGGTACCTGGGGGAACGGCTGCTGAATGTGTGGGCTCATGCCCAGAGCGAGAATCGTCGAGTGACGACGCACAAGATCGTCAACACGGATGGCGAGCCGAAGGTGCAGAAGGCCGTCGGGATGCTCAAGCGGAAGTTCGGGGGAGCATCGTGACCCGTGCGCAGAAGCTTCGTTCCCAGAACGACCATCGCTCAGTAACGGAAGAGACCTCGTCATCGGGCCTATACATAGTGACGCTCGTGTGTCTGCTCGGCATCGGTGCCGCTGCGATGCTGGGGCTGAACTGGTTCGCCGTCGTGCTGGTGCTGGTGGGGATCGCTTCATTGGCGGCGATCGATGTTCGTGGACTGCTGCTGCTCGCCTTCCCCGTCTATGCATTGCTCGGCGCATTGTGGTCTGTCGCATTGATCGAAGATGGCATGTACGTCACGGAGCAGTTCCGCTACGGGGTGAATATCGGTTCGACGCCGGTTCTCGCGGCGTACACACTGTGTTTCCTCGCGGTGGCGCATGCCGGGATCGTGCGCTGGCTCGGGCGGCGCAAGATTGTCGTAGAACCAAACGACCTTCGAAAGCTGAAGTCACTCGTAGTCGTCGGCTCTTTGGGTGTCGGGGCGATATACGCGTTCATCTTCAGCACGAACGGACTCGGTACCAGCTTCCGTTCACGATTCGAGTGGATCCAGAGTCTTACTCCGCTGGCAGGGCAACTGCACGGTGTCGCTAGCGCCTACATCGTCCCGGTCTTGTTTCTGCTCGCCGGTGTCTTTTGGGTGGTGAAGGGCAGGCGAGACATCACCTACCTGCTGATGCTCGTGCCAGTCGTGGCGATTCTTGCGACAGGAGAGAAGTTCAGCGGCATGATCTTGTCGCTGTCGTTACTTCTGACCGGTATCGGTCTTGGGCTTTATCTTCGCGGACGCCGTCTGCGGTTCCGCTTCACGTACCTTCTCGGCGCGATGGCACTGGCCTCCGTGCTCGTGTACGTGCTGGCGGAAGGTTACCGCCGACTCGGCGACACGGACATCGTGGCGGCAATCAACAATCGCATCGTGCTGCAGGGACACGTTTGGTACGGAATCTATGAGCGATTCCGCGGAGCACCCGGTGCGCCCGCTACAGAGGTTTTCGGTACGAACAGTCTTGAGGATCCGGCAGGGCTGGACTATCTGTCCTACCTCGTCTCCTCCGCAGACTTCGTCCATCGACGCATCGCTGCCGGCGTCACCTTCACCATGGGTGGGCCCCCGAGCATCCTTGCGGTGTTCGGAGCGGTCGGCGGGTTCTTCATCTTTGCACTTCTCTCATTGGCCTACACGCTCACGGTTCTCGGGGTCTTCAACGCTCTACTGCGGCAGGCGTTCGTTCAGGCTGCTTGTTTCGGCGCACTGTACATAGGCGTCGGGCTCGCTGTCATGATGGGTCGCTGGGACGTGGTGACGAACACGGTGATCTTGGCATCAGCCGGATACCTGGCTGTCTGCTGGCTGTTGCGGAGGGTCGCCAAGGTTCAGGCGCGCTCACACGCGACTAGCCCCGCGTGAATCTGCGCGCGAAGCCTCTACTCCGGCGAAGGATCTCCCGGCCCTCTTGCAGGATGCTCTCCAGCTCGGCGGGGCTCTTGTGAGAGCTGAAGCCCCAGTACTTGTCCGCGGTCTGCCAGGAACGCGGTTCGATCTGATCAAGCGAGGCATTGAGAAACGCTGCTTGCACCTCCGCGATCGCCGGATTCTTCACCGACCGGGTGCCGAACTTGCCAAGATCGCTCGCAGATCCTTGCAACGTGATCGATGAGGAGGAATCCACATACCGGTAGGGGACGTTGTCAGCCAAGCAATAGCCGACATGGGTGCCGATTCCGTCGCCGATCGCCGAGTCGGCGAGCATGAGAAGGGTGCGAAATCGGCGGAGGAAGTTCCGATCGTGTGTGAGTCCGCAGGAGACGATGCGAAAACCCTGGTCCTCGAGATAACGAACGTCGTCGTCGAGCAGATCCCACCAGAAGGTGTTGATCAGGATGGTGTCGAACTCGGGAGCGAGGTCCGTCAGCCACGCGTAGCGGCCGGTGCGCTCAACTTTCGCATCGTGAGTGCCATGCGAAAGAAAGACGAGCAGGGTTCGACCCATGGTCTTCTTCATCGATGCGATCTGCTCATCGTCATAATGAGGTGCGGCGTAGCGGGAGTACGGACCGACCGCTGCAACGGGAGTGCGCTGATAGCGCTCGATGATCCGTTTTCGGTAGTCGCTGAACGTGGCCACCATGGGGGCGGCAGTCTGAACGGTGTCTTCGGGGATCACGAAATCTCCGAAAAACAAGCCGTGCTCGATGGCTGGGGCACCAGGATCGAGAGCGTGACTCCCGAATAATGCCGTCTTGATCCCGTACATTCGGTTGTTGGACGCGATACGGTCAGGGTACTTTACCGGGATCTGGTTGCGCGCCACTGCTTCTCGTAGCGCGCGTAGCGCGGCGACGTCCGCAACCGGATCGAGCGATTCACTGCGATCAGCGTACTCTGCGTAAGCATTCGTGGTCACCGCTCCGAAGAATTGATTCAGCCTTTTGGCTGCGTAATAGTTCTTCGCCGCAAGCTGACGGGTGCCTGACAGAGCGGCTGACGGCAGAGTTCTGAGTCCGGCCATTGCTACATACGCCCCAGGAAGGACGCGTACGCGTCTTGCAACTGATGCGCGCTAGATGCACGGTCATATCCCGCTGCGGTGACGACGTCCTGCTGCCCGGATCGAGGGCCTTCAGCCGCGTTCTGCAGATTCCTTGCCCACAGCTCGGGCGCTGCGGCCAGCGGAATAAACGTCGTTCTTCCGATGATGTTCGTCTCTTGGGGAAACGCCTCAGAAACGACCATCGGAAGCCCCGTCGCCTGTGCCTCAATGGCGATGACGGGGAATCCTTCATGGACCGATGGCGCCAGCAATACATCGAAGGCGTTGAGCATCGTGCTGATGTCTGACCTGCGCCCGAGGAACAGAACATGTCCATCGATACCGAGAGATCTTGCCTCGTCCTCGAGCTGCGCGCGAAGTGGCCCGTCACCGACGATCACGAGCCGTGCTTCGGGGCGCTGGGCCAGCAGCGTGGCGAAGATGACGAGAGCGCGGCGATGATTTTTCTGATCGGTGAGCCGTCCGACCATTCCGACGACGAAATTCTGGGTGAGCCCCAGCTCGTCGCGTAGGACTTCTCTCGCCGTCGAGTCGTAGCCGAAACGGGCCACGTCGATTCCGTTCTTGACGAGTGTCCAACGCTGCGCATCTACAGGGCGATCGCCGAAAAGGTAGCGGGCGGCATCTTCAGAGCAGGCCCAATGATGAGTGGATGCGCGCACGAGCGCGTTCGTGGCGGAGCGCTTGAGCGCCCTCTTGAAGTTGCTTTCCGATGTTGCTGAATCGTGTGCATGCACAACCCTCACACGGGTTCCGGAAGATCTGGCGATCAGCGCGGCGGCGAGACACATAAATGTCGAGGTCATGTTGATCTCGACGACCTCGTACTTCTCTCTGCGGAAGAATTTCCGAAGACGGACCACTTCTTGAAGCTGACTGATCAGCACGTTCCCGTGCTCAGAGATACTGAGTGAGCGTACGGTCGCGCCCATTTCTCGCAACTCATGTTCGGTCGTGGCGTCCCACGGTGATGCGTAGCGGTATAGGAGGTCGAACTGGACCCGTGAGTGATCTAAGGCGCGATACATCTCAAGCAGGTACGTGTCTATGCCGGATACGTGCGAACCGCCGTATGTGTACTGCAGTACACGCGGTGGTTGATGAGATGGGGACAAGAAGTACCTCGATAAGATTCAGGTCAGTATCCGTAAGCCGGGGCGCTGAACAGTCTCACTCTACCGGCCACTCACAACCACCCGACGCGCTTACGCCGAGAGAAGTACACCGCTGACTTGACGATCAGCAGCATCGCACAGGCGCTCCCCAAAGCGGCCAGGACGGCGACAACGACGTCGATTCGAATGAGTAGCACGACAACCAGGGCGAACAGGGCAAGCGCCCCCACGGTGGACAGCAGAATCGCCCGATCCGCGTCCAGCGCGTACAGCGCGTAGTGCGGTACGAGGGAGACGTTATAGATGGCGTTGACGAGCATGACCCAGGGCAGCATCCACGCCTGCTGTTCGTAGGCGTCACCGCCGACGAACCTGAGCAGGAGAGGAGAGGCGGCGACGACGGCAAGAGAGATCGTCGTGACGCCGACCAAGGTCTGGAGGTTCAGAGACCGCAGCGCGCGCGTGAAGTCCGATGCGCTCTTGGCATGCGCGGCGGCGACAAGGCGCGGGTAGGCGAACTGCTGAACGCCGGCGTTGAGTACCTGTGTCATCCCTGAGCCCAAGCTCATGAATAGTCCATACGTGCCGAGGATAGCGAGACCGGCGGTTGCTGCCACGATCTGACGGTCGAAGGTGAACAGACCGCGAAGGCAGAGCGTGCCGATCAAGAAAGGTAGCGCCATCTTCACGCCGGTGAGGATCCATGAGTACCGCACTTTCCCCACTGGATGCTCGCGAAGGTGACGTCGCAGATACAACCAACCCACGAGGATACCGAGGACGTCGAAGGCGAACCAGGTTGCGAGGAGGAAATCGAGTGTGCGCAAGGCCGGCTCCATCAACATCAACGGCACAGCCACCAGAGATGTGCAACCTTGCCGGATGAACATCCCCATGCTCGCTCCGAATTGATCGTGCATGGCGATCAGGAGGCGGTCGATCTCGAGGCCGATGTGTTCTACGATCGCGAGTCCGAGGAACCAGCCCAGTGTATGCCAGGGCAGGAAACCGGTGGCGAACAGCACCACCAGGATCGGGCTGACCACGCCATAGAGAATGACCGAGAGTACCGCTTGTGACCGGATGAAAGCGCGCCGTTGGCGTCCGTCATCACGGATGATCTGTCTCGTCGAGTATGTGTAGAAGTCGAATCCGAAGATGAAGACGACGAATGAGATCGTCGCCAGGAGCAGGCTGTACAAGCCCACGTCCTCCACAGGCAACAGGCGTGCCAGGAAGAAGATGAGGAGGAAGCGCATGCCGAGAGCCGAGAGCCGAAGGCCGACGGGAATCAACCGGCGGGCACGCGTGGAGGCGGGCACGACGGGACCCTACTCGCCGAGCTTCTTCTGCTCGACGTGGGCGTTGAGCTCAGCCAATTCGGGGTGATCGTTGAGAACCGCGATGATCTGTTCGCTGTCGAGCGACGCCGCTTCGTGCCTTCGGATGAGTCGAGTGATCACGTCGTAGTCGTCGGAGGTGTCGAGCGTGACACGAAAACGCGAAGCGTCAGCCTCGCGGCGGATCGCGTGCATGGTCATCCGGCCGGACCTGTTCCGATACAGGTACGGCGTCACATGCTCGCGATCGGCGGGGTCGGTGGCATGAGCGTCGGCGTCAGCGAGCGCCGCGGCTGAGAACACTTCGAAGTCGAATCCTCGCGGGTAGGTGCGCTCCAGCACATTCGAGACGTGTGCGCCGGCGTCGTCCAGAGCGAGATACTCCTCTACCCCCCGGACGATGAGGCTGGCGTCGATGAGTGGGCAATCCGACGTCACCCGGACGACCACTTCGAGCTCAGCGTCCGCTGCTGCCTCAGAGAAACGTGACAGCACGTCGTTCTCGCTGCCGCGATACACGCGAGCGCCACGGGCGGTCGCCTCATCGACGATGGGGTCGTCGGTGACATTCTCGGTCGTCGCGACGATCACGGGATATCCCGCGGCCGCGAGTCGATCCAGGTGATGTCCGAGCATCGTCTTGCCGCCCGCGGTGAGGAGCACCTTGCCGGGCAACCGTGTGCTCGTCATGCGCGCTTGCGTGATGATGCCGACGCGGGTCACTGCAACGCCTTCACCAGGGTTTCGACGACCTGGTCGACTTGAGAGTCTGTGAGGTCGGGGAAGATCGGCAGCGACAGTTCTTCCGCGTAGAAGGCCTCGGCGTTCGGGCACATTCCGCGCCGATATCCGGCGTTCGCGTACACCGGGTGCCAGTACACCGGCATGTAGTTCACCTGCACGCCGACGCCGTCGTCGCGCATCTTGTCGAACACTTCGCGACGGCGGCCGCCGAGAACCCGGATCGGGTAGAGGTGACGGATCGGATCGACGTCATCGCGTTGTACGGGGATGCGGATGCCGTCGACTGACGCGAGGGCGTCGTTGTAGCGCTGTGTGATCTCGGCTCGGCGTGCTTTGAACGACTCAAGGCGTCGTAGCTGGGCCAGCCCGAGCGCGCAGGCGATGTCGGTGAGACGGTAGTTCACGCCGAACTCGTGCACCTCCTGGTGCCACGGGCCTTCGGTCGTGATCTCGAAGCGGTCTGAGTCGCGGACCAGCCCGATGAAGTGGAACTCATGCGCGCGCTGTGCGATCGTGGCGTCTTTCGCCACGACGGCTCCGCCCTCACCCGTTGTCAGGTTCTTCGTCGGGAAGAACGAGAACGTCGTGAGGTCGGCGAGATCGCCCACGGGGCGTCCCTTGTACGTGCTTCCGATGGAGTGGGCCGCGTCATCGAGCACGAGGGCGCCCGCTTTCGCAGCGATCGCGTTGAGTGCGTCATAGTCTGCGGGATGGCCGGCGTAGTCGACTGCGGCGACGACCTTCGTGCGCTCAGTGACCAGGCCCTCTACCAAGACCGGATCGATGAGTGCGGTGTCCTCCTCGACGTCAGCGAAGATGATCTTCGCGCCGAGGATCGAAGCCATCGACGTCGTGGCCACGAACGTCATCGGCGTCGAGATCACCTCGTCGTCGACGCCGACGCCCGCGGCGGCGTACGCCATGTGCAAGGCGGCAGTGCCTGACGTCGAAGTCACCGCGCGGTGCCCGCCGGAGAGGCGCCCGATCTCAGCCTCGAAAGCGGCCACGGTCGGGCCCGTCGTGAGCCAATCGCCGCGCAGGATCTCAGCGACCTCGGCGATGTCCTCTTCGGACACGGACTGACGTCCGTAGGGCAGCATCGTCAGAGACCGGCTTCGATGATGGCAGCGATCTCGTCGCGGGTGTACCAGGTGTCATTGCTGTCGGACTGGTACGCGAATCCAGGCTCGACCGGCACTGCGCCCTGTGGCGTCTGGTAACCCCATGATGCGAGGTCGGGCTGGATGATGAAGTACTTGCCGTCGCGGATGATGACGGCACGACGACCTTCTTCGGGGCTGATCATCTCTTCATGCAGTTTCTCACCCGGGCGCAGTCCGACGTCGACGAGCTCGGCATCCGGGACGACAGCATGTGCGAGGTCGGTGACCTTCATAGAGGGGATGCGAGGGACGAGCAGTTCTCCGCCCTGCATGAAGTCGAATGTGTCGACGACCATCTCCACCGCCTGCGGCAGCGAGATGAAGAAGCGCGTACAACGCAGGTCAGTGATCGGGAGAGGCTTGCCCTCGTCGCCGAGCTTGCGGAAGAACGGGATGACAGACCCGCGAGAACCCATCACGTTGCCGTATCGGACGACCGAGAAGCGCGTCTCGTACGCAGCGGCGTAGTGGTTTCCGGTGATGAACAGCTTGTCGGCTGTGAGCTTGGTCGCACCATACAGGTTGATCGGGCTCGACGCTTTGTCAGTCGAGAGTGCGACGACCTTCTTCACACCGGCGTCGATGGATGCCTCGATGACATTCTGGCTGCCGAGAACGTTCGTCTTCACGAACTCGAACGGGTTGTACTCAGCGGTGTCGACCTGCTTCAGCGCCGCCGCGTGTACGACGTAGTCGACACCATGCAGCGCACGGGCGAGGCGGCGTTCGTCTCGGATGTCGCCGATGAACCAGCGCAGGCGCGGGTCGTTTCCGAACAATTGTCGCACCTCGTACTGCTTGAGCTCGTCGCGCGAGAAGATGACCAGCCGGCGGGGGTTGAGGTTGTCGAGCGCGTAGCGGATGAACGCCTTGCCGAACGAACCTGTTCCACCGGTGATCAGAATGTTGGATCCCTCGAGAACGGACAAGAACACTCCCTGATGCGTATGCGGACACGGCTCAGGGATTGCCTACCCAAGCTGGGTTTATCCTATCGGTTGGGCGCGAAAGCCGAACGCCGCGACAGCGAGAAGGAACCTCTATGCCGAGACGAGCGGTCATCCACGCCGATGCGACGGTCGAAGGCGGTCTCGGGCACCTGATGCGCGCGCTCGCCGTCGGCCAAGAAGCGACTGGCAGAGGGTGGGCCGTCGAGATCGTCGGCGACATCCTCGACGATGCGCGCGAACGTATCGAGTCGATGGCGCCGGGAGTCGCGATTCGTCCGTTGAAGGGGCGAGACGCGGCGGACTTCCTCCGTGCAGCCGCGCACACGCACGACGTGGTGCACGTCGATTCGTACAATGCCGTGCCGGACATCACCGGAGGCCGCGCGCTGGTGAGCAACATGCAGGACGGCCCATACGGCGTCCGCTCTGCCGGCCTTGCGATCGATGCGAACCTCGGGGCAGAGCGGTGGTTCGGCAGGTCCGCTCACCCTGCCCAACGTCTCATCGGCATCGATGCGGCCGTGATCCGCTCTCAGGTGCGGCGGCAGCGTGACGTTCCCGTCGTTGCAGGAGATCGTCCTCGAGTTCTGGTGGTGATGGGAGGCACAGACCCTCGTCGGCTCACCGGACGCGTCCTGGAGGGACTCGCCCGCATCGAGACACCGCTCGAGCTCACTGTGGTCGCGGCAGCGGATCGGCACGACGAACTGCGCGATGTCATCGACAACGCGGCGCACATCGTCGATATTCAACCGTTCATGCCCGATCTGCCTGCCCTCGCGCGGCAGCAGACACTCGTGATCACCGCCGCCGGGACTTCGGTGTGGGACTTCGCGTGCCTCGGCGCGCCGATGGCACTCGTCTGTGCGGTCGACAACCAGCGTCGCGGCTACGACGCCGCCATCGGGGCTGGGCTCGGAATCGGTCTCGGCATGCCGCCGCACACCGACCTCGTGGACCGCGTCGCCGGACTTGCGAAGCTGGTGGTCGACCGCGCCCGGCTCGACGCGCAGGCTGCGCATGCGGCCGCCCTAGTGGATGGCCTCGGCGTGTGGAGGATCGTCTCAGCGTGGGAGGAGCTTCTCGACACGCGCGTCGTCACCGGTGCTTCGGGAGCGTGTGCCGTTCGCCGCGCGACGATGGCGGATGCCCGTACCCTGTTCGATTGGCGCAATGACGAGTCGACACGGCAGAACTCGAGGTCGTCTGAGGCGCTCGTCTGGGACGACCACGTCGCATGGCTCGCCAGATGCCTCGCCGATCCGGAACGGAGATTGTCGGTCGTCAGTCAGGGCCCGGATGACATCGGTACGGTGCGTTGGGACCGACGCGCCGATCATGACTGGGAGATCTCCATCACGCTGGCTCCGCAGAGCCGAGGGAAGGGCCTTGGCTCCGCCGTTCTCGCAGCAGGCGAGAAGGCACTGGACGTCGACGCGCCCGTCAGGATGCTCGCGAGCATCCATTCCGACAACGGAGCCTCACGACGACTCTTCCAACGTGCCGGTTACCTGCCGCATATGCCCCGCGACGAGAACGGCTTCGAGGTGCGCGCCAAATGGCGACTCCCTCATGACTCTGATTGAGTCTCGTCAGAGTGTGTCCCAGGTCAGCGGCGTGCCGCGACTCACGTCCTTGGTGAAGGCGCGACCGACGACGAGATCGAACGCGTCCGGTGCGAGGCCGCCCGCCGGGCGGATCGATCGCACATTGTCCGGGGTGACAGGGTCGCCCCGCCGCACATCCGCGACGACGTACAGCGACCGGCGCAGCGCAAGAACCGCCTGCTCTTCGGGAGTCGGGCCGAATGCCACACCGGATCCCACTGCGACGCGCGCCTGCTCGGCTGACGTGACGAGTGCCTGGAATTCATCGGGAACGAGAGAGAAGTCGGCGTCGACGCCACCGCTCTCGCGCGACAGCGTGAGATGTTTCTCGATAGCCACGGCGCCGAGGGCTGCCGCGGCGACGGCGACTCCGATGCCCAGCGTGTGGTCCGAAAGACCGACCGGGACATCGAAGGCATCACGCAGCGCCTGGATGTTACCGAGACGGGCCTCTTCCGGGAGCGCCGGGTACGCGGCGGTGCAGGCGAGCAGCACGAGGTCTTCGCATCCCGCATCGCGCACCGCAGTCACCGCGGTGTCGATCTCTGCCAGCGTCGCCATACCAGTGGACATGATGATCGGCTTGCCCGTGCGGGCGATCTCCCGCATGAGGGGAATGTCAACGATCTCCGCCGACGCCGTCTTGTACAGCTCGACGCCGAGCGCTTCGAGGAACTCGACCGCCGTGGGGTCGAACGGTGTGGAGAAGGGTATCAAGTTGCGCTCGCGGGCACGGTTGAAGATCGCCTCGTGCCATTCCCACGGGGTATGCGCTTCCTGATAGAGGGAGTAGAGGTTCCGTCCGCCCCACAGGCCGTGGTCGTTCTTCACTCGGAATGCTGGGGCGTCACTGTCGATCGTGAGGGTGTCGGCGGTGTACGTCTGAATCTTCAGTGCGCTCGCGCCGGTGGTCGCGACTGCATCGACGATCTCGAGCGCCCGATCGAGATCGCCGTTGTGATTGCCGGACATCTCGGCGATCGTGAAGATGGGATTGCCTGTGCCGATCCGGGCGCTGGGCAGGGCGATGGTTCGAGTTGAGCTCACGTTGCCAACATTACTGGAGGCCGGAGGAGTCAGTGCGCCGTCTCGCCGGGGGCGATGACCGCCTTCAAGGTGCGGAACAGAATGTGGACATCCCCAGTCAGAGACCAGTTCTCGACGTAGTACAGGTCGAGACGGATCGCGTCTTCCCAGCTCAGTGCAGAGCGGCCGCTGACCTGCCAGAGCCCGCTCATTCCGGGCTTCACGATGAGGCGGCGCTGGGCGGCGTCATCGTACAGTGCGACTTCGCCGTCGCGTTGAGGCCGCGGACCCACGAGACTCATCGTCCCGAGGAAGACATTGAACAACTGCGGCAGTTCGTCGAGCGAGTACTTGCGCAGAAAGCGCCCGACCTTCGTGACGCGGGGGTCGGATTCCACCTTGAACAGCGGCGTGCCGTCGCGTCCTTGCTGGGCGAGAAGCTCGGACAACTGGGCGTCGGCATCCACGATCATCGAACGGAACTTCATCATCTTGAACGGCTTGCCGTTGAGCCCCACCCGCTCCTGGCCGTACAGTGCAGGCCCCGCGCTCGTCGCGCGCACGAGCACGGCGATCACGAGCAGGAGCGGCGAGAAGAGGGTGATGAGCAGGCCGGAACCGACGAGGTCGAACACGCGCTTGATGAGAACCTGCGGGCCCGTGTAGTTCGGCGTCTCGACGTGCATGAGGGGGAGACCGGCGACCGGGCGCATGTGGATGCGCGGCCCGCCGATGTCCGTGAGATTGGGAGCCATGATGAGGTGCTGCTGGCCCGCCTCGAGTTCCCAACTCAGTGCCCGCACTCGCTCGGCCGGAATTCCACTTTCGCTGGAGACGAGAACGGTATCGGCTCCGGTGACGTCGAGCGCATGCGTCACCGTGTCGAGGTCGCCGAAAACGGGGACGTCTGTCGGGCCGAGCATGTCAGTGCGGCGGTCGGTCGGAAGACACGCTCCGACGACGACGTAACCGGCTTCTGGTTGCCGGGACAGCTCTGAGAGGATGCGAAGGTTCGCGGCGGTGTCTCCCACGAGAAGAACGCGTGAGAGCATGCCGCCGTTGCGGCGCTGAGCGCCAAGCCAACGTCGCCACCCCCACCGGCTCAGAACCAGTACGACCACGCCCAAGGGGAGGCTGATCAGGATGTAGCCACGGGAGATCTCGGCCTGCAGCAGGTAGGAGACGATCGCGATGAGGCCGAACAAGCGGAGCGCCCCGCTTGCGATCGCGCGATACTCGTCGTTGCCGAAGCCCAGCACGCGTCGACTGCGGGTGTCGTAGATGCTGAGCGTCGCCATCCAGCTGATGAGCAGCACTATCGAGACGCCCGTGTAATCGAGGATGCCGATACCGGAGACCCCGGGCGGTTCGATCCCGAGCCACAGGCACTGTGTCCCGAATACCACGACGGCGACGACGATGAGGTCGCTGATGACGAGCCGTCGAGCGTAGCTGGTCTGCCAATCGGGCGTGGCACCGCCAGCAGTCGACTTCGCAGGCGCATCGCGTTGCAATGTCACCGGGACCTCCCCTTAGCTGGTGATGACACGTGAGAACGGCGCGGAGATTCGGATTTCGCGCCGGACAAGGTCAAGCTACCAGGTGATTAGCAGGTTGCGCTTTGGTAGCGGCGTGAATATCGGGCGCTAATCGACGAGTTGTTCCGCGACGACCGAGACGAATTCGGAGATGGTGGCCGAGCCCTCGATGACCTCAGTGGCGACTGTCTCGGCATCTGCGGCGAGCAGCACCGCCGTCGGCAGGATGCGAATGCCGAGCGCCGCACGAGCTGCGCTCGCACCGAAGTACGTTCGATCGATGAACTCCGGGTGCTCGGAGAACAGGCGTCGTGGATCTGATGACGTCGCGATCAGTGGCACGACTTTCCCCCCGAGTTTCTCGGTCCAGTCCGGAAGCGATCTGGCCACGTTGCCGCAGTCTCCGCATCCGGCCTTCGCGAAGATCAGGAGCACTGCGCGGCCTCGGCCGAGCTTGGACAGTGGCACCGTCGTGCCGTTGACGCTCACGAGCTCGGCATCCGGGATGGGGGAGCCGGTGAGCGGATCGTCGGAATCGCGCTTGTACCGGTCCGCGCTCTGGTTGATGATCGTGCGGAGGCGATTGATGTGTCGGTGCTGTGCCACGGACCTGGCTACGAGAGCTACGAACAGGAAAGCGACGAGCAATGCGACGATCCGGATCGGGTCGAGTGACACGGCGAGGGCCGGCGCACCGAAGCCGGCGCAGAGAGCGAGCACTCCGCCGGCCACGAGGAAACAGTTGCGCGCAACGGTGAAGCGGTCGACGGGCTCACTCGAGGAAGACCCGAAGCAATTGCACGCGACTTCGGTGCGTTGTGCGACCGCGCGTGCGACGTAGAAGGTGAACACCGCGAACATCGCCGTGGCCAGAGCGGATGCCGTGAAACGGAAGGGACCGGGCGTCACGATGAGTGCCGCGCCGAGCAGCAACTCGACGAAGGGCAGCGAGAACGCGAACCCTCGCTTTTGAAGAAAGGCGGGGGCACCGAGGCTCTGCATCGCCTTCAGCGTCAGGAGCGGCGTGCGGAGTTTCGCCAACCCTGACCAGAGGAGGGTAACGGCGATCAGCCCGGTGGCAACGTCGATGACGATGCCGACCGGGCTGATCGGGAGCTGCAATGTGATCAGGCGCAGACCTGGACGTCGAGAGTGATGACGAACGGAATGCTCGCAGTCGTTCCGACCAGGACGGAAACGTTGTCGGAGATGCTCGAGTCACTCTGGAGAGCCAGAGTCTGTGTCGCGGCGACCTTGAGGTCGACGACAGCAGGCAGCAGGTCGAGCACGAACGACTGGCCGGCCGGGAGCTCCTGCTGCAACGTGATCTGCGTGACGCCGCCGCCAAGGCTGATGATGTCAAGCGCGGAGACATCAAGCGCACCCGTAACGCCGATCAGACCGACATTCAGCACGCCGGAGTTGTCAAGGGTCAACACCGTGCCAGCGGGGACAGCGGTTGCGCCGGCGGTAACCGTGAAGTTGCGAGTTGCCGGCTGAAGCCCCAGCACGGTAGCGAGCTGCTGGACGATGTTGCCTGCGAGTCCAGACGCGTTGAACGATCCCGAGCAGTTGCCGACGATGGTCAGGTCGAGCGCAGTCGAAGCGGACGCGAGCGGCGTGGCGACAGCGGCGGCGATGACAGGCACCGACCATGCGGCACCCTTGACGACGGTACGGCGTGAAATGCCCTTGGTCTGAATCTCTTCGGTCATTGAGGACCCTCCTTGAAAGTGCGAATACCCCGCGGGGACGTGGGGGGGGAAAAAGCGCAAACTGGCGACGCCTTCCAGAGATCAAGCTAGGAGAGAACTGCAGCGAATACCCAGCAAGATGAGAAACTGAGCGCATTGTGCGCGGTACGTGCGCGGATTGTTCCTTCGGGTGAGCTCGATCACGCGTCGCGGTCATTGCGCAGGGCGCTGGGCGTCGTGTGAAACGTCGCCTCGATCGCGCGCCGCAGACTCATCGTCGATTGGAACCCGGAACGGTCGGCGATCTGCGCGATGCTGAGCACGTCGTAGCGACTGTCCACGAGCAGCGACCTCGCCAGACGTGCCCGTTGTCGTCTGATCTCGCCGGCGACCGAGTTGCCGACCTGGGAGAACACGAGTTGCAGTTGCCGCAACGACGACTGCACTTCACGGGCGACGTCACCGGGCGACAGCTCGGGGTTGCTGCACTGCTGGGTGATCACAGCCACCGCACGATTGTGCAGTACCGCGCGCGGCGACCCCGTGCCCGACTCGGCGCCGATGCGGTCGAGAAGGATGGCACCGCACATCTCCATGAGCAGTTGCTCCACGGCATACTGCTCGATCGCTGATGCGCTCTGCGCCGGACCGACCAGCCCGTACGCGAAATTCTCGGCCGCGACGTCGAGCATCCGGCGATCTGCGTGCAGCACGGTGCGCGGAGGCAGCGCCGCGACGAAAGTCGACAGTGCTGCGCGAGGGACGATCATCGACAGCATCTGCCAGCCGTCGTCGCCATGCACCTCGCCGATGGCAGACTGCGGCGCGATCACGAGACTGTCGTCGACGCCCATCCATGATCTGTCATCGAGTCGCGCCCGCATTCCTTCGCCGCGGAAGAAGGTGAACACCGCGTGCTCCGGATACGCCCGCCGGGTGTCGACGGAGAACCGCGCTGCATCGCCGACCAGAGAGAGCACCACGGTGTCGCGCGCGCGCATCTCGCGGGCGTGCAATCCGCGCGGGGGAGTCATGCATCGGATACCGTGCGCGAGCAGCCCCTCGATGCCGATCGCTCGGCCGATGTTCGGCTCCACCGCTGCCCCCTCGGCCTCATCTCGTGACGACGGGACACCGTCATCCGTCCTTTCGATCGTTACCTTAGCGGTGTGTGCGCACGCCGGATCGCGTGCATCGCACGAACCGCAGCCGCACGGCATCTGAGGGCCGCGTCCGCTGTAGTAATGTCGGGGCGAGAGTTCAGGCGCCCGCAACCCGGGCACGATGAGAGGGCGTCGATGGATCTGCGCGACTATGCGAGGGTGTTCAGAGCGCATTGGGTCGGGATGCTGCTCATCGCTGCGGCAGGCGTCGTGCTCGCGTTCGGATGGACGTTGTTCCAGCCGAAGGTCTATACCGCCGACACCACAGCGATCGTGCAGGCCTCTAGCGGTGAGGCCGCCCCCAACGACCTCGGCACTGCCACGCTCGGCAACAATCTCGCGAACTCACGCGTGAAGACCTATGTCGCGCTCGGCATGACGCGCTCCGTCGCCGACCGCGTTGTCGAGCAGCTCAACCTCGACATGTCGGCCGACAGCCTCGTGGAACAGGTCTCCGTCACGCAGACGCTGGACACGCCGTCGCTCACGATCACGGCGCATGGTCCGACGCCCGAGGCGGCGCGTGACCTCGCCCAGGCGTGGGCTCAGTCCATGTCCGCCGAGGTGAACAAGCTCGAGTCGGGCGACGTCGCGACCCCGGGAGCGATCTATCTGACTCCCGTCGACAGCGCCGGCCTTCCCACCAGCCCGTCATCGCCAAACGTCAGACTCGCTCTGGGGATCGGCCTGCTCGCAGGCATCGCCCTGGCGATCGCCTATGCACTGCTGCGATACACCTTCGATCGCCGCATCCGCTCGGTCGAGGCCGTGGAGCGTGAGACCGACGTCGCCGTCGTGGGATCCATCCCCGAAGAGAAGTCGTTCAGCGCGGACCAACGCCTCATCCCGTTCGACGGCGGCAATTCGACTTCGAGTCAGAACGCACACCTCTTCCACATCGCCGAGGCGATGCGGGAGTTGCGCACCAATATTCAGTTCATGGACGTCGACAACCCGCCACGGATCATCGTGATCACCAGTCCGCTCCCCGGCGATGGCAAGTCGACGACCGCGTCGAACCTCGCGATCGCGCTTGCGTCGAGCGGCAAACGCGTCGTCCTCATCGACGGCGACCTGCGTCGCCCGATGATCGGCACGATCTTCGGGCTCGGCAAGACCGCCGGGCTCTCCGACGTACTGGCAGGACGCGCCAGCATCAACGAAGTCGCCCAGCGTTACGGCAACGGAAACCTTCTCATCGTCGGCGCGGGACAGATCCCACCGAACCCGAGCGAAGTGCTCGGGTCGGAGCGGATGCGCGAGCTGCTGCACGCCGTGGCACAGGAAGCAATCGTTATCATCGATGCTCCGCCGCTCATCCCTGTCACCGATGCCGCAGTGCTCACCCACAGCGCAGACGGCGCGATCATTGTCTCGACAGTCGGCCGGACCACCTACGAAGTGCTCGGCCGTGCCCTCAGCAACCTTGAACGTGCCGACGCCCGGGCCCTGGGCATCGTGCTCAACCGCGTGCCGCGCCGCGGCGCGGGCGCCACTTACTACGGCTACCAGTACCAAGGCGAGTACTACCGCCGTAATCACGACGATGCCGACCTGCGGGGTCCGCTTCGCAGCGGCGCCGGCGAACTCACGTTCACGTCAGAAAAATGAAGTCGCTCTGGGCTGTGGAGTGATCGGAATGGGTGGAAACCTGATTTCGGGACTGCTCAGCGTCGCGCGAGACGCCGCCTGGGTTCAGCACGGAGCTCGAGTCATCGCGGTCGACCTCGCGCATCTCGCACAGGCCCCGGTCGTGCTGGAAGGAACCGCTGCGGTCATCTGGGAGACGATCGCAGCGAATGACAGCACCTCGCTCAAGCAGATCATCAGCGACCTCGCCCGGGACTTCGACGTTGACGAAGACCGCATCAGAGACGACGTCGAAGAGGTCGTGCGCAGCCTGACAGCTCGAGGAATGCTCGACGCCCGCTGACATCGGTACAGCGAAATCAGCGCAAGGCAGCCGTGGTGATTCGCTGCACCGCATGCAGTCCTGGCGTGATCTGGCTCGCAGATTGCTCGTACACCGCGCGGTCGCGACGATAAGGATCAATCACGTCGTCGTCGACCTCGCGCGCCGGAGACAACATGCGGCGGTCGTTCACCAGCACGGCGGCGTTTCGCAGTCTTGCTGCGGGCGAAATGCTGGCGTCGCCGCGAACCATCGCAGCATCCATCCCCGCGGCCAGACGTGCGAACTCCGGCACGGTGAACGTCCTTTTCATGACCCTCGGCGCCATCTGCACGACGCGCTCGCGCTGTTCCACGGTCATCGTGAGGATGAGGTCGGAATCGAAAAGCAGCGGTTCGATGAGATATCGTGCCCGGTGCGCGCTCGCCGCATCCGGGTCGGCACCTAGCTTGATCGCGATCTCCTGCGCGGGAGTGGTCATCTCGTAACCGACGAGTGCCTGTGTGCCTGCGCTGTGCACACGCACACCGAGTGAGTCGAGACTGCGTCGCAACAAGATCTCGGCCATCGGCGATCGACAGATGTTGCCAGTGCAGACGATCAGGATGGTCGGCCGTGCGCCCTTGAGCTGTTCATCGGTGCTCTCAGCCGAAGCGAACAGACCCGGCAGAGCAGCCGATCCCTGCATGCTCGCCGGCGTCGAAGCTCCCGCGGTACGTCGGCGCCACTCGCGGCGGCTGATGCCGGCGGGAGGATCACCGAAAGGGAGCGAATTCACCCTCTCAGCCTAACGTCGCGCGCTCACGGCCGACCCATCCCGAAGTACTGCCACCCCGCCGCGCGCCAGGCTGCGGCATCGAACCCGTTGCGTGCATCGACCACAACACGACCCTCCGTGAGCGACGACGCATGCTCGGGCGTCAGCTCGCGGCGGTACTCGTCCCACTCGGTCACCATCACCACTGCATCCGCATCTCGGATCGCGTCATCTCGACCGGTGATATAGGTCAGTTGCGGGTGGAGATTGCGGGCATTCTCGATAGCCTGCGGATCGGTGACGACGACGTCCGCCCCGAGGCCGTTCAGCCGCACGGCGACGTCCAGGGCAGGGGAGTCGCGCACATCGTCGCTGAACGGTTTGAACGCGGCCCCCAGCATCGCGACCTTCTTCCCGAAGACCTTGCCGCCGAGCCCATCGATGACGAGCTGCACGGCGCGATCGCGACGGCGCAGATTGATGGCGTCGACTTCGCGCAGGAAGTTCACCGATTCGCCACGGCCGAGCTCTTCGGCACGGGCGGCGAAAGCGCGGATGTCCTTCGGCAGGCATCCGCCACCGAACCCGATTCCGGCTCCGAGAAAACGACGGCCGATGCGCGCGTCATGGCCGATCGCATCGGCGAGCTGGGTGACGTCGGCGCCGGTGACCTCGGCGATCTCGGCCATCGCGTTGATGAAGGAGATCTTCGTGGCGAGGAAGGCATTCGCCGAGACCTTCACGAGCTCTGACGTCGCATAGTCCGTGACGATGAACGGTGTGCCCTTGGCGATGGCCGGGTGATACACCTCGCGCAGGATGGCTGCCGCGCGCTCGCCCGGCGCTCCGGTCGGAACTCCGGCGACCAGACGATCGGGATCGACCGTGTCCTGCACGGCCCAGCCCTCGCGAAGGAACTCCGGGTTCCACACCAGCGTGGCACCGGCATCCCTGATCCGCGGAGCGAGCTCAGCAGCAGTGCCCACCGGAACCGTCGACTTGCCGGCGACGATGTCGCCCTGCGCCAGGTGGGGGAGCAGCGAGTCGATCGCAGCGTTCACGTGCGTGAGATCTGCCGCGTGGCCGCCGGCCTGCTGCGGGGTGCCGACGCCGATGAAGTGCACGGCCGCGCCGGCCGCCGCGGAGATGTCTGTCGAGAACGACAGGCGACCGGAACGGATGCCGTCGTCGAGGATCTCCGGCAGCCCCGGTTCGAAGAACGGCGCTGTGCCCGCCGACAGCGCGTCGATCTTGCGGGAGTCGACGTCGATGCCGACGACCTCATGCCCGATCGACGCCATCGCCGCAGCATGCACGGCCCCCAGATATCCGCAGCCTATGACCGAAAGTCGCATGATGGCTGTTCCTCTCTCGGACGAACGTTGGCCCCATCATCCCGTTCGTGCGGGCGGCATTCGGGGCGTTTCGGTAGCCGGGAGGTGTCCGTTTCCTTACCTCTGGAAGACGCGGCGAGCACTCAGGCCGCCGGTCTGAAACGTGCGGAGGAAGAGGACAGGGACGAGTGCGGAACCCACGATCGCCGCACCTCCTCCTCAATACCCACGAACCGGCGGATCCTCTCCGCGAAGATGCCTTCGTGGAAACGCGCGGTCGCAGCTCGGGCGTCGAATCGCGGCAGGTCGAGCGCTGTGCTGATCGCATCGGCGAAGCCGACAGCATCCGTCGACTGCGCGGTCACACCGCTCACCCCGTCGATGTACGTCTCGATCTGACCGCCCACTGGCCCCGTGACGACGGGCACGCCCGCCGCCTGCGCCTCGACCGGCACGATGCCGAAGTCCTCCACCGGAGGGAACACGAACACCGCCGCACGCTGCATGAGTGCATACAGCAGGGCGTCCGAGGGCGCGATCACGAACGTCACCGGAACCCCGGCCTGCGCGGCGACCGCCCGCAGCCGCTGCTCGTCGGCTCCGGAGCCGGCGATCACAGCGGGATGGCCCGAGCGAGCCGCGGCCTCGATGACGAGATCGAGACGCTTGTACGGGATGAACCGCGACGCACCCAGCACGTATGAATCGGGTAGCCGATCGATGATCCGGCGCTCCTCATCATCGGTCACCCCGGTGCGCCAGTCGGCCCGCGACAGGATGCGCTCGACGGCGACCGGAGGGTGGATGACCGTGGCGTCCCGATCCCAGGCCCGGCGGATGCGGTCGCGCACGAACTCACTGTTCGCCGCGATCGCCGTCGCCTCCTGCGCACGGCGTCGATCGATGCTGCGGAAGATCGGCGCGACGGCGCGTACGACCGGGTTGTCACCGCGGCGGTCGAGCTCGGGATTCCAGATGTACCGAGCCGGCGTATGCGCGTAGACGTACTTGGGAATGTCCTGCCCGACCAGGCGCACATGATGAGCGAACACGTAAGAGCTCACCAGCATCCAGTCGTACGACCATTCGGCATTGACATGGCGCCACAGCGTCGGCATCAGCGGCAGAGCCAGCGCCTTGTGGCGGCGCAGCGGGGTGCGCGCGAGCCACGACTGATCCAGCTGCCGCGTCGGGAAAGCCGATGGCGGATCGCTCCACAGGCAGCGGATGTCGGCATCAGGGAACGCATTGCCCATCACGTCGAGCACGCGCTCCGCGCCGCCCGATCGCTCGATCCACTCCGTCACGAGCAGGCCGCTCATCGCAGCCACCCCAGATTCCCACTGCGCATGCTGAACTGCCTCTCCCCAGAGAACGACGGCCCTCCCACAGGGCGTCGGCATCGACGACCCTCCCACAGGTCATCGATGTGCCCATCATGCCGCATCTCGAGGCATTCGGGAACAAGATCGCAGGCAAGGTGCGAAATCGTGACCACCACGGCGGCGGCACGGGTGCCATACTGACTCAATGGGGATCGGTGGGGATCCGACCCATCAGCGAACGGGGGTTCGCCGGTGGCTTGGGGAATTTTGGGCGGACGCGTGGCGCTGGGTGCTGTTCGCCGTCATCGTCGTGGGCGCGGTGTACTTCGTGCTCGAACGCGGACTCGCCAACGGGGCGATCACCGCGATCGTGATCGGCGTGCTCATGATCGCCGCCGTGATCACATGGTCGCGGCCCATCGCGACGATGCTGATGGCGACCCCCGCGATCTTCATCGTCGAACGGATCGGCCTGGGCGGCGGAGACCTCACGGTGTCGGATGCGGCGCTCGCCACGGGCTTCGGCGTCGCGATCCTGCTGGGCCGCCACGAGCACACCCCGCCCATGCGCGCGATGCTGTGGCTGAACCTGATCTATCAGCTCAGCACGGTCTTCACGGTGATCATCAATCCGTTCCAGCAGAACATCGTCGAGTGGGTGCACGCCTGGCTGCTCATCTCGGGCGCCCTGATCCTCGGCTGGGCGATCGGCCGCGCCGGGAAGGCCCACATCGCCTTCCGGCTGATCCTCATCGTCGGCGCCGTGATCGCCGTCGGCACCATGATCACCGCGATCACCAACCTCGCCCGTGGCGACATCGGAGCGGTCTACCCGATCTGGCCGTGGCCGATGCACAAGAACTTCGCCGGGGGAGCACTCGCGTTCGTCGCCTTCGCGGCCTGGCTGAACCCGGACTGGGTGCGGGTTCCCCGGCGCTGGGCCCGGATCGCGTTCGTGCTCTGCCTCATCGCGCTGCTGCTGACGCAGTCGCGGCAGGCCATCATCGGCTTCATCGTCGTGATGCTCATCTACGTGCTGCGCCAAGGCGGTGCCAAGCACTGGGTGCTCGCCTTCCTGCTCGCCCTGCCCGGCGTCGTGCTGCTCGTACAGAGCGTGATCGAGCAGGTCGAATCGCAGGACAAGTACAACTCGGTCTACCAGCGGCTCAACTGGCTGCAGGAGGTCTACCACCTCTGGCGCGAGCAGCCGCTCGTCGGTCACGGCCTGCGGTACTGGTACGTGCACCCGACCGCGAACTTCCAGCCGCCGCAGGCTGAGCTCGAGGTCATCGCCTCGGCGGGGCTCGTCGGCCTCGTCGGCTTCACGATCATGTGGGTCGGATTCATCGTCGTGCTCTGGCGGGTGGATCCTCGATTCGGGATGCTGGCGCTCGGCTCCGTCCTCGCTCGCATCGTGCAGGCCCAGTTCGACCTGTTCTGGGTCTCGGCCCAGGTGTCGATCCCCTTCCTGGTCGCCGGTCTCTGCCTGGGGGCGCAGGCCTTCGAGGCCGCTCGGCCACCACGAACATCCGAGCCCGCGGAACTCTCCCGCGTGCGCACCTTCACATCAAACAATCTGGGGGCCTCATGGAACTCCGCGACTACTTCGTAGCTCTGCGCCGGCACGCACTCGCCATCGTGCTGCTCACGGCAATCGGTCTCGGCGTCAGCTACGGCTGGGCCAAGTTGCAGACACCGGTGTACGAGGCCTCGGCGAGCGGCTTCGTGAAATCGCGCGACATGGGCACCGAAGCCGACGTCGTCGTCGCGCCCGGCGCCGAAGACGCGATCGCCAAGGCCAAGGTCGACACGTACCTCGACATGGCGCTGTGGCGCACGGTCGCCGAGCACGCGGCGACCGAGCTCGGCCTCGACGCCACCCCTGAGCAGCTCGTCCGCCTCATCACGGTCGAGAATCCCGCGCGAACCGCGATCCTGCGCATCACCGCGCAGGGATCGAGTCCCGAGGCGGCACGCGACCTCGCCTCGGCCTGGGTGCGAGGGCTCACGGCCACGATCGACCAGTTCGACGGCGACGGCACGGAGGGCTCATCGCCGGTCACCGTCATCCTCGGCGAATCCGCGTCGCTGCCGGTGGCGCCGGCGTTCCCCGACACGCGCTCGGCCGTGGTCATCGGCGGCATCATCGGCTTCGCAGCCGGAATCGCCTTCGCGTTCATGCGCGCCTACTCGGATCGACGGATCCGCGCCGCCGACGATGTCGAGCAGCGCCTCGGCGTCTCGGTGCTCGGCGCCATCCCGACCATCTCCGGACTCGACAAGCATCAGCGCCTCATCACCGAACAGGACGGCTCGTCGAAGAGCTCGTTCGCGGTCTCCGAATCGCTGCGGGTCATGCGCACCAACCTGCAGTTCATGGACGTCGACCACCCGCCGCGGCGGATCGTCGTCACCAGCGCGCTGCCCGGCGAGGGCAAGTCCACCGTCGCCGCGAACCTCGCCGCGACCCTCGCCGCCAACGGTGCGCACGTCGTGCTCGTCGACGGCGACCTGCGCCGCCCGACCGTGGCGCGCACCATGGGCCTGGGGCACGGCGCCGGACTCACCGACGTGCTCGCCGGCCGGGCCGACCTCACCGACGTGCTCCAGCGCGCACCGGGCATGCCCGGGCTGCTCGTGCTCGGCGCCGGCACCACTCCGCCGAACCCCAGCGAGCTGCTCGGGTCTGACCGCATGAAGACGCTGCTGGATCAGCTCGCCGATCACGCCACCGTCATCATCGACGCACCGCCGCTGGTGCCCATCACCGACGGTGCGATCCTGACGCATCAGGCCGACGGCGCGATACTGGTCATCGCGGCAGGGTCGAGCACCTACGACATCGTGGGCAAGGCGATGGATGCGATCGAGAAGGTGCACGGACGCGTGCTCGGCGTCGTGCTCAACCGCGTCGCCCTGTCGAGTTCGGGGACGAGTTACGGTTACGGCTATCAGGCCGTGCCCGCAGAGGACGATACGGCCGCCCCCGCACCGCGGCCCCGCCGAGGCTCGCGGCAGCCGTCCGGTCCTCGACGCGCCCCCGCTGACCGCTCAGACGGATATCAGGCGGACGAGACGATGTCGATCGACGACCTGCTCCGCGCGGCGAGCGCCGATGCGCCGACCGAACGACCTCTCCGGCCGGCGAGCATCGACCTGCCGACTGAACGCCATGGCGGACGCGGTGCGACGAAGAGATGACGCGCCCTCCGGCCTTCGCATCGCCCTGATCTCGTCGTCCTTCGCGCCGTTCGTCGGAGGAGTGGAGGAGCACGTCGCACGCGTCGCGGAAGAGCTGCAGGTGCGTGGGAACGCGGTCGAGGTCTGGACGGTCGATCGAGGAGGCCGGGCGTCGTCCGCGCCGTGCACTGCAGGATCGTTCGGGGTGCGGTACCTGCCGACACCGCTGCCGGCACGCAGCGCCGCCGACCTGGGGCGGTTCGCGTCGCGGGCACCTGGGGCCCTGTCGAAATGGTCGCGGGCGGTGCGCGAGTTCCGCCCCGATGTGCTGTCGGTGCAGTGCTTCGGGCCGAACGGCCTGTATGCGCTCGGGGTGCATCGGCGGTACAGGGTGCCGCTCGTCGTGACCTCGCACGGCGAGACGCTCGGCGACGACACCGGCGTCCACGCCCGCTCGGCCCTGCTGCGAAAAGGGCTGCGCGACGCCATCGCCGCGGCGTCGGCCGTGACCGCACCCAGTGAGTACGTGCTCGCGGATCTGCGAGAGCGGTTCGGGCTGGGAGACGGCGACGGAGCGGTGATCCCGAACGGGGTGGCTGATGCGCAAGCCGGCGCGGCGGGGACGACGCCTCGACAGGATCAGCGATCCGATCGGCTGCTGGTGGCCGTCGGGCGTCTCGGGCGGATGAAGGGCTTCGACCTGCTCGTCGACGCCTTCGTCGAAGCCGATCTTCCCGGCGTCGAGCTCGAGATCGTCGGCGAAGGGCCAGAGCGTGCGGCACTGGAGCAGCAGATCTCTCGCGTCGGGCACGCCGATCGCATCCGGTTGGCCGGACAGATGACGCCCGAGGGCGTCGCTGCGCGGATGGCGGCGGCGACCGCGGTCGTGGTGCCGAGCCGGTCCGAGGCGTTCGGGATCGTCGCGCTGGAGGCGTGGCGCGCGGGCGCGCCCCTGATCATGACGTCGCGCGGCGGTGCGGCCGAGTTCGTGCGCGCCGGCGAAGACGCTCTGCTGGTCGATCCGACCGATCGCCAGGCGCTGGCCTCGGCGATGCGGCGGATGCTGGGCGACGAGCCGCTTCGTCGCACCATGGCGGCAAGCGGCCGGGCGCGCCTGCCGGAGTTCGACTGGGCACGGGTCGCCGAGTCGTACGAGCACCTGTTCCACGATGCGACCCGCGCGACGGCAGGTGCGACGTGAAGTATCACGGAGCCGCCAGGCGGCGGTTGAGACAACTGCAGCGATTCGGTTCCGCTCTCGGGAGCCCGGCCGCCAGAGGCGGGCACATCGTGCCGGTGTTCTGGTGGGACGGCCACCCCAACTTCGGCGACGATCTCACCCCATGGCTGCTGCCGCACTACGGGCTCGTGCCGCAGTACCGCGAACCGCGCGCCGCGCGGCTCGTCGGCGTGGGGAGCCTGCTCGAGTTCCTGCCCCCGGAGTTCTCGGGAGCGATCTGGGGGTCGGGTCTCATGCGCGACGCCGCGCATCCGCTGCCCGCAGCATCCGTCCTGGCCGTGCGCGGCCCGCTCACCGCCGAGCGCATCGGCGCGCGAACCGACCCCGCCTACGGCGATCCAGGATTGCTCGTGGCCCGCCACCAGGCCCGCCCTGCCGACGACGGCAGGATCGCCGTCGTGCCGCACGGGCACCATCGATCGCACCCGGGCCTGGCGGCTCTCGTCGAGGCGGCCGGTGACGGCGTGCGGGTGGTGAACGTGCACCAGCGAGCCGGTGCTGCGGTGCGCGAGATCGCATCCGCGCGGGCGGTGATCACGACGTCGCTGCACGGGCTGATCACGGCCGACTCGTACGGGATCCCGGCCGTCTGGACCGTGCTGGATCCACCGCTCGACGGCGGCGACTTCAAGTTCCGCGACTACGAGGCGGCGGTGACACCAGGGCGCTCGAGGTATCGGGAGTTCGACGCGTCGCAGCCGCTGGCGGACTCGGCCGAATCGGCGTGGGCGGCCGATGCGGGCGATGTCGCCCGGCTGAACGACGGGCTGGAAGCCGCGCTCGGACGGGTGGCGGCGCTGCCGCTGGGGCAGCGGCCGTTCCCGGCGGGGATCGTGTCGGCGCTGCGCGGATGAGGGGCCGAACGAGTCGGAGCCGACGCGCGGCCTCACCGCGGCCCCGCAGCATCCGCATCCGCTCCCGCACGGCGCGCCCCGACGGGAGCACCGCTCGTGCCACCCGCCAGGGCGCCCAGCCGGTCGCCGGCACGCCGAACTCGCCGGCGATCGCGCGACTGATGGGGCGCCCCGCGCCGCCCAGCGCATTGCCGGAGTGCGACTGACTCGTGCCGACCCGATAGAGCGCGCCGGGGAACGGCAACGGCGCGAGTGGCAGGTCGGTGGGCGCGCGCGAGGCCGACGGCGTTCTTCGTGCCCTTGTCGCGCAGCACGGCGGCGATGCCGGTGCGAGCGGTGCGCGCGTCGGACGGCGGAGGGAACGACACCTGCACCTGGTGCACGCGGTCATCACCGGGCAGCTCCACGGGCCGGTTCGCCACGACGACGATCACGAACCGCGCATCGCTCTGACCCAGCCACGCCGTCAGGGATTCGCGCAGCATGGACTCGATCGACGCGTAGTCGGTGCTGTTGTGCGGATGCCGGATGCTCGTGACCAGGGCGAGCACAGGCCTCTGCGTGGTCATCGCACGGCGTTCCACACGCGCGCGTGGCCGGCGGCACTGCGCTCCCACGTGTACTCCGCGGCGTGCGACCGGGCATCGGCGACCATGCGGGCGATCGCACCGTCGCCCGAGGTCGCATCGATGACGCCCGCGGCGATGGCGGCGGCATCCGGTTCCGTGAGGATCGCGTGGCCGCCGGCGACCTCTGGCAGGCTGCTCGTGTTCGCGGCCACCACGGGAACACCCGCGGCCATCGCCTCGAGCACGGGGAGCCCGAACCCCTCGTACGACGACGGCACCACGACGGCGGAGGCCGCGGCGACGAGTCCTGGCATGAGCTCGTCCGGCAGCCGTCCGAGCAGGTGCGCACCGGGTCGGCCGTCGAACAGCGCCGTGCGCTCGGGATGCGCCGGGCCGGCGAGCGCGAGTCGAAGATCGGGCCGCTCGCGATGGATGAGCGGCCACGCTGCGGCGAGGGCGCGCAGGTTCTTGCGCCGGGCGGCGCCGCCCGCGTGCAGCACGTACGGTCCGTCGAGTCCGAGCCCGTGCAGCAGCGCAGGGGCGAGCGGCGCCGCATCGAAGTACCGGGAGTCGACGCCGTTGGGGACGACGTGCGGTTCGGAGATGCCCAGCAGTTCCTGAGCCTCGGCAGCGGTGAAGGCCGACACGCAGATGACGGCGGCGCTGCGCCGCAGCTCTTCACCCGCGGCGGCCACCGGCCGCGACTCGTCGGGGAAGCGCCACGCCACCACGTCGTGCAGGGTCACCACATCGGCGTGCGGCGACGGCGGCAGCTCCAGGGCCATCCGGTGCGAGACGTCGTCGCCGCGGTACAGCAACCGTCCCACCGCGGCCCGTGTCGACGCGGAGGCCACAGCCAGCCGTCCCAGCGGCAGACGCCGATCGCCCGGCAACGGCGACCGCAGCGAGCGCACGGTGTGCTCGCGCACCGTCCACGATCCTTCCGTCGCGGCCAGCGCTTCCGCCGCCCGCGACGTCACCTGGCGCTGGTACGCCTGCGCGCCCATCGGCGTGTCCGTCGCGATCGTCGTGATGGAGAGCTGGGGCATGGCCTGAATCTAGCGTGCCGTCGCGGGTCGCGGTCGCTATAGTCGAGGCAGCGCGGGATCAGGGGACGTTCCGTGCACCAGGGGAATGCACCAGGGGAGTGTGGACGATGGCGCGTCATGCAGTGGTGGTCGTGGCGACGTATCGTCGCCCGGAATACGTGCGCACGTGCCTCGAGCATCTGGGCAGGCAGACGCTCGCGCCAGAGCGCATCGTCGTCGTGGATGCGTCGCCGGACGACCTGACGCATGCGGTCGTCGACGAGTTCATCGGCGCCTCCGCTTTCCCCGACGTCGAGTACCGCCGCAATGATCTCGGCGCTGGCACGCTCGCGGCTTCCCGTGCGATCGGCTCGTTCGATGCGACCGAAGACGTCGTGGCGTTCATAGACGACGACGCGTACGCCGAGCCGCAGTGGCTGGCCGAACTGCTCGCAGCCTACGAACCCGATGACGTCGGCGCGGTCGGCGGCAGGGCGAGCAACGGCCGCGCCGGAGAGGAGCTCGAGGGGCACGACCGCATCGGCCGATTCCTGCCGAACGGCCGGCTGACCGGCAACTTCGGCGCCGACCCCGGACGCATCGTCGACGCCGATCACATGCTCGGCGCCAACATGTCGGTGCGCACCCGGGTGCTCACGGAGATCGGCGGCATCCACGACTTCTACCCCGGTACCTGCCTGCGGGAGGACAGCGACCTCGCCCTGCGCGTGCGCAAAGCCGGGTACCGCATCGTCTTCGCTCCGGATGCCGCCGTGCTCCACGTCGCCGGTGACTACGCGAAGGGGCGCCGCTTCGATCGGCGCTACCGGTTCTACGGCGCGCGCAACCACGTGCTGCTGCTGCGAACGACGCTCGGATGGGCGGATCCGCACATGTCCCGCTATCTCGGCTCCGTCGTCGCCGGTCTCGGGCGGGAGGCGTTCACCGGCGTGCGGGAATGGAGCACGAAGGACTCAGCCGGTGCGCGGATGCGCGGTGTCGGCGGTGGCGTGATCCGCGCGGCCGTCGATGCGGCCGGCACCGCCGCTGGACTGTGGGCGGCCGTGCGACCGACCGACCGGGCCGCGGCGATCAATGCGCCGCTGCGCGCGAGCACCGGAGCGCGCGGTGTCTGACGAGGGCGCGCCCGCCCCCGTGAGCAGCCCTGCCCCGCTCGTCAGCATCGTGCTGGCACTCGGACACGACAGCGAGTACCTCGCCGCCGCGTTGCAGGGCGTCCGCGAGCAGACCTTCCGCAACTGGGAGCTGATCGTCGTGGACAACGGTGCTGCGCACCCGGAGCGCGTCGAGGCGCTGATCGCCGACGACCAGCGGATGTCGATGATCACGATCGAGCGCTCAGCCACGGCCGGGCTCTCCCGGAACGTCGGCGTGGAGTTCACCACCGGCCCGCTGATCACGTTCCTCGACGATGACGACGTCTGGGTGCCGGAGCGCCTGGCCGTGCACGTGGCGCGTCACGCCGAGAACCCGGCGGCCCCGGCATCCTTCTCCGGCTACCGGCACATCGACGCCGACGGCGCGGCGTTCGGAACCGACTGGCGATCCCGTCAGACGCCGGCGTCCGACATTCTGCGCGGGGCCGCACCGACACCGCTGGGCCCGACGCTCATGATCCGTCGCGAAGAGTTCTTCGCGATCGGCGGGCACAGTCCGGAGATCCCGATCCTCGTCGACTTCGAGCTCGGGCTGCGACTCGCGCTGCGCGGCGACCTCGTCTACATCGACGAGCTGCTGGTGCGCTACCGTCGCCACTCCTCCAACATGACCTCGATGGCGCCGGCGAACGTGCGGCTGCGCCGGCTCGCGATGCAGGACATGATCGAGCGGCAGCGGTGGGCGGCGAGCGGACGCGGAGACGACGAGGTCGCCGGATACTTCGCCGAACGCTGGGACCGCTACCGTCGCTCAGAATCGCGGATCGCCGGAGCCGACGTGCCGAGGCAGCTGCGGCGAGGCCACCTCGGCGACGCCGCCAGGAGCGCGGCGTGGGGGCTGCGTCGTGCGCCGCTCGCGTTCGTCGCAGGCGTGATCGGCACCGTGTCCGGTCGCGCTCGCCGCAGGCGGTGACCCGGCGCGGCGGACGGGATCAGTGGAAGCCGGGCAGCGCCGTCCACTGCGGATCGAGCTGATGCGCATCCGTGGGGTCGTACAACCGGCTGTGGAACAGCGGCATCACGATCTCGGCATCCTGGCGGATCGCATCCGCCACATATCCCGCCCAGTAGGTGAACGTCGAGTTCATGCCGATGATGCGCCGTGCGCCGGCGACGCTGAGGAAGTTGCCCACCGGATCGGGCTCGACGTATGCGAACGTCGCCGTGGGCGGGGCGAGCGGTGCCACGTTCGCACGGCACCAGTCGGCGTCGTCCGAGACGACGAGCACCTCGTCGATGTTCTCGAACTCGGCCAGGGCGGCGCGCAGGTACCCGACCTGATCGAACCCGTAGCGCTCGCGAAGCTCTGGGCGTGCGTAGTAATCGCCGCGGCGCACGTTGATCACGAGACGTTCGGCGGGGCCGTGGGGGATGCCGTCGGCGATGCACTCCCGCACGAAGCGCTGCAGCGACTCGCGGGTGAAGTCGGCGCCGAACACCTGCCGCCAGTCGCGGTCGTTCCACTCGCGACGATCGTGGAAGCGCAGCTCATCACGGGTGACCGTCAGCGCGCGCAGGTGCGGGAAGGCCTCCAGCCACGGATCCATGCCGGGCGCCGCGAGCACGACCGTCGGGGCACCGGCCGCGGTCTTCTGGTGCGCGTCGAGCCATAGGTACATCCAGTTGCCGAAGCGGAGGCCGGCGGGCGGCGTCATGACCACGGTCCGGTCGCCGCGCCGCATCCGGTCGAGGGTCACGGCGACGGCCCGACGCACGCGCCAGCGGGCGTGCGTGAGGGCCCGCTTCAGGAACGTGGACGGCGTCGTACGTGACATGCTCGATAGCCTATGGGGCGTGGACCGCGGCCCGACGGTCCGCGGTACGAGTCTGGGGGTGCGTGCGTGTCAGGGACGATCAGCGTGATCATCGCGACGAACCGCGGCGGACCGTACCTCGCCGAGGCGGTGCAGTCCGTCAAGGCGCAGACCTCGGCAGTGCACGAGATCATCCTCGTCGACGACGGCGCACCCGCCGGCGCGCTGGAGCGGTTCGCCCGCGAGCACGCTCTGCGGTACCTGCGTTCGCCGGGCACCGGAGTCTCCACCGCGCGCAACGCCGGGGCCGCGGCGGCGACGGGGGACTGGCTGATCTTCCTCGACGACGACGACGTCTGGCATCCGCGACGCATCCAGGCGCAGCGCGCGGCGCTGGACGCCGACCCGCAGGCGATCGCGAGCCACACCGGCGGCTGGTACATGGACGCCGACGGCGCCGCGTTCGGAAACGGCTGGCAGGTGCGGCAGGTACCGGCGCTCGACATGCTGCGCGGCGCCGTGCCGCTTCCGCGCATCACCACGCTGCTCGTGCGCCGCGACGTGTTCGACGAGATCGGCGGCTTCCATCCAGAGCTCCGCATCGGCGAGGACAACGAGCTCATCCGTCGACTGCTCGTGCACGGCGGGTCCGCGGCCGTGGACGAGGCGCTGGTCGGCTACCGTCGCCATTCCGACAACGTCAGCAGACGGATGCTCGACGGGCGTCTGAGTGCGCCCCGTTCGCTGCGGCGCCTTCGTGACGAGGCGCGCGAGCGCGGGCAGCAGCCGGTCGTCGATGCGCTGGAGGAGCGTCTGCGGAAGATGCGTCACGAGGCCGCCGACGAGAACCTCGGTGAGCTGATCGCGGCGATCCGCCATCGCGACGGGGGATACGCCGTGCGTCTGGTCGGCTACGTGCTGCTGACGCCCTGGTCGTCAGCGCAGGCCGTGGTGCGTCGCATCCGCTCGTGATTCGAGGGCGGAACTCACTCCAGCCTGCCGAGTTCGACGAGCCGTGCGAAGTCGGCGTTCTGCTGCCTCACCTCGTCGAACGTGCCGGCCGCGGCGACCGAACCGGAGTCGAGGTAGATGAGCTCGTCCGCCCCGCGCACCGTCGACAGGCGATGGGCGACCACGATGATCGTCATCCGTCCGCGCAACGCGTTCAGGGTCTGGGCGATCTCGTGCTCGGTGGCGTTGTCGAGCGCTGAGGTGGCCTCGTCGAGCACGAGCACACTGGGCTCGCGGTAGAGGGCCCTGGCGAGACCCACACGCTGCCGCTGCCCGCCGGACAGGCGCACACCGCGGTCGCCGACCGCGGTGCTCAGACCGTCGGCGAGCTGGCCGATGAGGTCGCGCAGCTGCGCCATCTCGAGTGCGGCGTCGAGCCGCTTCTCGTCGACCTTCTCCGGCGCGACGCCGAACGCGATGTTGGCGCGCAGGGTGTCGTTCGTGAGGAAGACGTCCTGCGGCACGACACCCAGCTCGGCGTACCACCCGGCGAGATCCTCGTCGATCGCCCGGCCGCCACTGGTCACCGTGCCACCGGTCGGGGTGAGCAGGCCGAGAACGAGGTCGAGCAGCGTGCTCTTGCCCGCTCCGCTCGAGCCGACGAACGCGGTGGTCCGGTCGGCGCGGATCGTCAGGGTCAGATCGTCGATCGTCGGAGCATCCGCATCGTCGTACCGGAACGTGACGTTCTGCAGGTGGATGTCGCCGACGAACCGGCGGTCGTCTCGGCGCTGCTCCTCATGCGGGGCGTCGTCGTTGAGCTCGTCGAGCGTCTCGGTGAGGATGCGCAACCCGGCCTGCCCGCTGCGCACCGTCGCGAAGTTCGAGGTGATGCGGGTCATGGTCGGCAGGGCGCGCATGGAAGCGGCGGCGAACAGGCCGAGCACGGGGAGCACCTGCGCCCCCTGTCCGATCGCGGCGAGCACCCACGCGATCGCGATGATCGCGATGATGAACGCGACCTCGAGGAAGTAACGGGGGATCTCGGCGAGGATCGAGCGAGTGCGGTTCAGGTCAGCACGGCGCAACTGGGTCGTGCGGAAGCCGTCGACCAGGGTGCCGGCGCTCGACGCCAGTCGTGTCTCGCGGAAGCCGTCCAGCGCCGGCATGAGGAACTGCCAGCTCTCCAGGCTCGCCTGAGCGGTCTGCTCGCCGATGCGCAGCTGACGAGGGCGCAGCACGCGCTGCGTGATCGCGATGAGCAGTCCGAACACGACGACGGTGAGCAGGGTAGCCACGGGGGAGTTCACCGCGAGCACGATCGTGATCGCCGCGAGCACGAGGAAGTCGCTGAACAGGCTCACGACCCCCAGCAGCACGCTCGCGGCCTGCGAGGTGCAGTCGGTGATCTTCCAGTACGTCTCACTGATCGCGCGGGTGCGGTGCTTGGCGAACGGCGACAGCACGAAGCGCCGCATGAGCTCGGACGAGGCCCGCGCCGACACCCGCGAGGTGCGGCCGACCAGCCACCAGCGGAACACGAGTGCGCCGATGCTCTTCAGGACGAACGCGACGGCGACCAGGCCGGCGACGGCCGGCAGCAGCACGTTCACGTCGTCCGTGCCGAGGACGTCAGAGGCGGCGGTGATCACGAAGTTGTCGCCGGTCCCGCCCGTCACCAGCTGCATGAGCGGGACCATGGCGGCGACGCCGATGGTGTCGAGTGCGGCGAGGGCGAGCGATGCGAACACCGTTCCGCTGATCCAGGCGACGGGCTTGGCCCCGGTCACGAGGAGCAATCGGCGGAGCATCGACGGGATGCCGGGAGAGGTGCTCATTCTTCACCTTTCGATGGCGTCGGGACTCTCGTCAGAACACCTGTTCCCAAATGCCGAGATTAGGCTAAGATTAGCGCGTCGTCACTCATTCAGTGCTCTGTGGGAGAGCCCGGGGTGGCGACGGGGACAATTGGGGAACCTCATGGTTGACAATGCATCGACCGCTTCGGAAGGCATCAGCCGCCGAACCGTCACCAAGGCGATGGCCTGGGCGCTACCGGCGATCGCGGTGGCCTCACCGGTGCCCGCATTCGCGGCATCGGGTGACACGCCCACCATCACGCCTGGCGCGGCGTGCAAGGCGCCGGGTAACAGCTGCAACCCGATCGTCAAGGGCTACAGCGTTCCCGCCACGGTGAACAACACCAGCGACAAGACCATCTACGTGACGGCGATCGTCATCAACGTCAACACCAGTGGTATCAACTTCGGCTTGAACCCGATCCCGGCGCTGCCGTGGACGGTTCCCGCCGGCGGCTCGCTGAACGTGAACTTCAACGCCACGAGCCAGAACAGCGCCAACCTCAGTTTCGATCTGGGTTTCAGTGTCACGTGGGGCCACGAGAGCGACGGCTCCGACATGGAGCACGCACCGATCCAGGTCACCGTATCGGTTTCAGCGACGCCGCCGGACTGCTGCAAGTAAGCAGCACGGCCGGGCCGATCCGTCAGCGGATCGACGTGAGGATCTGACCGATCTGGCGCACGCGTGTGCTCCAGTCGATGTCGGCGGTGTCTGCTGACGCCTCCGATGGCGACGACGCGAGTGCAGCTCCCACTGCGTGTGCGAAGTCCTCTTCGCCGGCGATCCGGATGCGGGGGTCGGCGCTGTCTCGGAACCCGGCCACTCCGGTCGAGACGACCGGGCGCGCGGCGGCGCGGTACTCGTACAGCTTGATCGGGTCGAGGCTGTCGGTGAACGCCGTGACCAGATGCGGCACGATCAGTGCGTCTGAATGCTGCAGGAGCGCGGGCACGTCGTCGCGCGCGACCGGCCCGAGACGCACGACCCCGGCGGCATCGAGCCGTTCACGATCGGCGGCGCCCAGGAGATCGGGGCCCGCCAGCACGAGGCGCACGCGACCGGTGAGCTCGCGAGCGACCCTGATGCACAGCGGTACATCGATGCGGTCGTCGTGCAGCGTGCCGAGGTACAGGGCGACCGGGGCGGGCGGCAGCGCCGTGGGACGCACGGTCGGCGTGCGGTAGGCGTCGAGATCGACGCCGTTCGGGACGAGATGGATGTCGCCCCGCTGCGGACTCTTGCGGCGCACGAGCTCCGGCGAGCAGGCCACGACCGCGTCGGCGCGATCGAGCAGCAGCGTCTCGCCAGCCGCGATCCGCTCGAGCTCGGCCGGCGGGCGTGCGGCGCTCAGCCAGTCGTCGGTGATGTCGTACAGCGACCGCCACCCCGTGAGCGTCACGATCCCGGCCGCTGCGGGGTCGTTGACCCAGAGCACCGGTGCCGTGAAGCCGAGCTGCATCGCCGTGCGGCGGATCGCCCTCGCTCTGCGGTCATCCCCGCGGGAGTCCAGCCGGCGGGGCAGCCACTTCACCGGGCGCAGGGTCCACAGGCGCTCGCCGACCCGGGTCAGCGGTGCGCCGAAGCCGGGGCTGCGACGCCCGCGCAGATCGTGCAGCGGATCGTCGGACGGCTCCACGAACAGCACTCTCATCGTCGGGTCGGCGGCGATGAGCCCGGCGATGAGGTGCTGGTTGCGTCGCCAGACCGCGTCCCACCGTTCGAGCGAGATCACGACGAGATCGTTCATGCGCGTCTCCTCGCGATCGCATCGCGGTAGACGGCGTCGGTGCCGGTGACCTGCCGATTCATCGTGAACGCGGTGAGGGCGCGCTCCTGCGCCGTGCGCGCGAGCATCCGGCGACGCTCAGGGTCAGCGGCGAAGGCGCGCAGCGCCGCCGCGGCATCGGCCACGTCATCGGGACGGAACAGGGCGCGCTCGTCGAGCCCCTCGAGCAGATCGAGATGCCCCGCCGCACCGGCGGCGATCGGGGCGAGGCCGTGCGACATGGCCTCGAGCACGGCGAGACCCAGCCCTTCCACCGGGCACGTCGAGAGCAGGAGCGAAGACGACCTCAGCAGCTCGGGCACATCATCGCGGAAGCCCATCAACTGCACGGATGATCCGACACCGAGATCGGTGATGAGGGCTTCGAGCCCCGCGCGATCAGGGCCCTCGCCTACGATGACGAGCCCCCAGTCGTCGTCGGCGAGACCGGATGCCGCGAACGCCCGCACGCCGATCGCGGTGTGCTTCTCGGGCTGCAGCCGCTGCACCATGAGGATGCGAAGGGCGGGCGGATGGCCGGGCTGCTCCGCGGCGTCGCCAGGAGCGGGCAGGCCGGGACGCACCACCGTGCTCGTGGTGCCGGTGGCCGCAGCCACCGCCCTGCTCACGGATATCTCGGCGTCCACCCGGCGAAGGAACGGGTCTATCGACAGCGGGCCGGCATGCGCACGCCGGCCCGCGAAATGGCGCGTCGAGACGAGTGCGGTGCGCCGGCCGAGCAGAGCGATGGCGGATGCGGCGTCCGCCGCCGTCATATGCGAATTCACCACGTCGGCCGGAGTGCGACGCACCGCGCGCAGGACGTCGATCGCGGTGCGGGCGGGGAGCACCCGCACGCCGGCCCGTTCGAGCGCGCGCATCTGCTCAGGGGCGCCGCCGGCCACGGTGACCTGATGGCCCTGCTCGGCCTGGGCGGCGGCGAGGCGCCGCACGAACTGCTCCACGCCGGCGAAGCGGTCGGATGCGACGGTGTGCACGATGCGCAGCGGTGCCACGACGCCCGACGGTGTCACGACGCAGCCTCTGGCTGTCGCGAGGCACCCGGACGGAAGCGTGCTTCGACGCGGATCGGACCGAGCCGATAGATCGCCGCGCGTCGCCGGGCCTGCGCGCCACGCTCCCCGCGCAGCACGACCGATCGTGCGAGTGCGCCCGCCCACCCCGCGACGCGGGCGACGGACCACCCGGCGGCGCCGAAGTGCTTGCGGAAGTAGCGCTCCTGCGACGCGAAGAAGAACGCCTCGCGGCGGCGCGGGTCGGTGCTCGTGCCACCGGCGAGGTGCCGCGCGGTCACCTCGCGCACGGCACCGTGACGCCAGCCGAGAAGGTGCGCGCGATAGGACCAGTCGGTCTCCTCCGCATAGAGGAAGAACCGCTCGTCGAAGCCGCCCACCTGGTCGAGGGCCTCGGCGCGCAGCAGCAGCACCGCACCGATCACGAAGCGCGGCCCGCGCTCCAGGCGACCGAGGCCCAGAGCGTCCATGACAGCGCGGTGAGGCGCGGGGAACGGCCACTCGACGCGCGCAGGGCGCCCATCGCCGTCGACCTGCGCGGGACCGACGCTGGCGAGTGACGCATCCGCGTGCAGCGCCCTGTGCAGCTGATCGATTCCTGCGGGATCGATCTCGGCATCCGGATTCAGCAGCAGCACGTCGGCGCCCGGCAGCAGGCGGTCGGCCAGCGCGAGGTTCACCGCCGCGCCGAACCCGAGGTTCGCGCCCGAGTCGCGGTAGCGGATGCCGAGCTCAGCGCACAGCGCCGCGATCTCGGGCAGGGAGGAGTTGTCGATCACCGTGACGGCGAGTGCGGCGACCGGCTCGAGCGCACGGCGCAGCATGGCGGGAGCGCCGTACGCCACGACGACGATCTCCACTGGGGCCTCCGGAGTGCTCGAGGCCGTCCGCACGACCGAGCGGTACAGCGCCTGATAGGCACCGGCGACGCTGTCCCAGCTGCACTCCTCGGCGCGCACGCGACCGGCGGCGACCAGTTCCTCGCGCCGAGTGCCGGCAGCCTCGACGAGCGCAGCGGAGAGGGCTGCGGCATCCTTTTCCGGCACGACGATGCCGGCGCCGCCGACGACATCCGGCAGCGCCCCGGCATCGCTCGAGACCACCGGCACGTCCATCGACATGGCCTCGACCGCGACGCGACCGAACTGCTCGGTCCAGCCCGCCCGTGCCACGGACGGCACCGCGAGCACGTCGATCGAACGGTAGAAGTCGTCGACGGCTGCGGGATCGACCGGCCCGATGAGCTCGACGCGGTCCGCGACCCCGCGCTGCGACGCCCAGTCCGCAAGCACGCTCCCGAGGGGGCCCGATCCGCCGATCCGTGCGTGCAGTCGTGGCTCGAGCACCAGGGCGTCGAGCAGTGCGGCCAGGCCCTTCTCCGGCACGAGGCGGCCCAGCATGCCGACCGTGATGCGACCATCGTCGGCCACCGGACGGCGGGTGGTCGCGGCGGCGTCGGAGACCGCATCCACCCCGAGCGGGATCACGCGCGCGCGGCCGGCGAACCCCTTCGCCTCGGTGATGCGCGCGGCTTCTGCGTTGCACGCCGAGATGCCGGCGGCGCGGCCCAGCGCCCAGCGCTCCAGCCAGCGAAACGGCACCGGATAGCGCTTGCGCAGATTCTGGGCGGTGTACAGCACGACCGGTGCGGGATTGCGCCGCAGCATCCGCATCACGAGCACTTCGGCGGTGCTCAGCGCGAACGGCTCCTCGTGGATGTCGATCACGTTCCACTGCTCGCCGAGCGCGCGCCACAGCGGACGCGGGTCGTAGACGAACAGGGCGGGATGCGTGCCGAACGCCCGTGCGGGGATGACGGTCTCGTCGGCCCCGGCATCGAGCTCGACCCACACGCCGCCCGCGTGCCAGCGCGGTGCGGTGATCAGCGCGACATCGTCGCCGCGTCGCCGCAGAGCGCGCTCTCGACCGCGCCATGACGCGATCGCGGCGCTGTGCGAAATCCGTAGTACCCGCACATCGCCTCCCCAGGATATGCTCAGTGTGAGCAAGACTATCCGCCCATCCATGCGCTGGGGAGTGCAGGACGGATACAGCCTTCTGGGGAGGCAATCTTTGGGGAATTCGTACTCGAGCGCGCGCGCCCTGCGTGTCGTGCATCTCGATCACACGACCGCGCGCGGCGGCGCTGAACTCGCCCTCGTGCGGCTGCTCGCCGCCGAGCAGTCCGCGCCGGAACCCGCATGGACACCAGCGGTGCTCGTGCCGACGATCGACGACGACGACGTGTTCGCGCAGCTTCCGCCATCGGTCGTGCGGCGCACCCGCGGAGTGCGTCAGAGCGCCGGGGGCAGCGGCTCGTCACCCCTGCGAATGGCGGGGCTCGCCGCACGTCTGCTGTGCCAGGCTGTGCTCACCGGCACCCATCCGAACGTGCGTACCGCGGATGTCGTGATCGCCAACAGCACGAGGGCGGCGGCCTACGCGGCGCTCGCGCTGCAGTTCTCGCGCACGCCGCTGGTCGTGCAGCTGCGCGACATGATCGACGAGGAGAGCCTGGGCCGGCTCGGCTACGCCCTCATGACGAAGGTCGTGCTGCCGCGAGCCGACGCGGTGATCGGCAACTCCCGCACCACGCTCGCCGGAGCGTTGCCGTTCCTGCGACCGGGCACGGAGGCCGTGGTCATCCACAGCGCCTCGGGACTCACGCTCTCCACCGCGCGGCGGCGGCCGGCGGATGCTGCGCCCTCAAACCCGCTGCGCATCGGCATGCTCGCGCGCATCGATCCGTGGAAAGGGCAGCTCGAACTGCTCGAGGCGTTCGCAGCGGCATTCCCCGCCGGCACCGCCCAGCTCGAACTCGCCGGCGGTGCGCCGTTCGATCAGGCCCGCTTCGCGGCGCAGCTGCACGAGCGCGCGCGGGAGCTCGGGGTGGCAGGCCGCGTGCACCTGCTCGGCCACGTCGACGACACGGCCGCGCTGCTGCAGCGATGGGACATCGCGGTGCAGTATTCGACCAGGGCCGAGCCGATGGGGCAGAACGTGCTGCAGTACCTCGCCGCGGGCACGGTCGCGGTCGTGGCCGACGAAGGCGGACCCGTGGAGTGGGTCGACGACGGCGTCAACGGTCGCACCGTGCCACCGCGCAGCGTGGCGGCGCTGGCCAGGGTGCTGGGGGAGCTCGCCGACGACGCCGCACAGCGCGAGCGCCTCGGAGCGGCCGCCGTGCGGACGCCGGGCCTGCTCGACGACGCCGCGGTCGCCGCCAGGCACGCGGACGTGTTCCACGACGTGTGCCGCGTGCGCCAGAGTCGCCGGGCATAAGCTGACGCCGTGGACTCGCTGGAGACGACACCCATCTCGCTCGACGTGCGGATCGAGTTCAGTCGCGCCGCGATCGAGGTGATCGCGCGTCGCGCCGGCATCCGCGTGCTTCACGTCAAGGGCGCGACGCTCGACCGCTCCCTCCGTCGTGTTCGGCGCAGCGGCACCGACGTCGACGTCATGGTCGATCCGCTCGCCGTTCCAGCCATGCACGCCGCCCTCACGCATCACGGCTGGAGTGTGTACAGCTCGTTCGTCGAGGGGTCGCCTTTCGGGCACGCGCAGACCTATCACCACACGGAGTGGGGCTACCTCGATCTGCACCGCCGTTTCCCCGGCATCGGGGTGCCGGATCAGGACGGCTTCGAGGTGCTGTGGGCGGCGCGCGAGGCGCATGCCTCTGCCGGCATCGAATGCGCGATCCCCTCGGTGGACGCGCAGGCGGTGCTGTTCGTGCTCAACGCCGCGCGCGATCTGGATGCGCTCGGCGGCGAGGCGCACAGGCTGTGGGCCGACCAGGGGGAGCAGGCGCGCATCCGCCGGTCGAGGCTCGTGCGGATGCTGCGTGCAGAGGTCGCATTCGGGGCCGGCCTCGGCGATCTCGAGAGGTACCGGCATCGGCGCGAGTATCTGCTGTGGAAGACGGTGTCGCAGGGCGGCGGAAAGCTCGCGGAGTGGTGGGGCCGGATCAAGGCGGCGCCGACCTTCGGCGACGCACTCCGCACGGCCGCACGGGCTCCGCGCGTCAACCGCGCCGTGCTCGCGCACGAGCTGGGTCGCGAGCCGGACAGCCGCGACATGTTCTTCGCCTTCCTGCGGAGGATCGGCGCGGCGCTGTCCGGTGACAGTTCGCGGAAAAGGGGGCGCGCATGACGCGCTTCGCCCAGGCTCCCGATGTCGGTGTGATCGACGACGGCATCCGCGTGTTCGCCGCGTCGCTGCCCGACGGGCCGATCGTCGTGCTCGCCGACATCGCCGCGGCCGTCTGGCGCGCAGCGCCGGGACGAGACCTGCATTCGCTCGCGACGCAGTTGGTCTCAGACGGGGTCTGCACGCAGGAGACGGCGTCGGCGGATGCCGGGCTGTTCACGCACGCGCTGATCGATGTGAAGCTGCTGCACGAGGTGGAGGACTGATGGCGTCGGTGTTCATGGTGGCGCCGCTGATATTGGCGGGCGTGCTCGTCGCCAGCGGTGTGGCGAAGCTGCGGCATCCGGAGAGCGAAGGGGCGTGGGCCGAGCTCGGAGTGCCGGCGGCGCTGCGCCGGGGTTGGCTCATCAGGCTGCATCCGTGGGCCGAACTGATGCTCGCGGGCGCGCTGCTGGAGTTCGGGAGTGCGCTGGGCGCGCTGGCCGCCGCGTGCGCGGTCGTGCTGTTCGGTGCGTATCTCGTGCTGATCGTGCGTCGACGCGCGTCGGGTTCGGATGCGTCGTGCACCTGCTTCGGTGCGCCGGAACCGATCACGACCCTCACCGTCGTGCGCAACGCCTGGTTCCTGCTGCTGGCGATCGTCACCGCCGCCGTTTCGTGGTCCGCGCCGCTGCTCGGCGGACCGCTCGCCGCGCTCGGGGGTCAGTGGCCCTGGCTCGTGGCCGCCGCTATGGCAGCGGCCACGTCCGCACTCGTGCTGTGGCATCCGGCATCCGCTGACCGGCCCGTCGCGGCCGGTGTGCCGACGGTGAAGACGAGGGGAGGGGAGGGCGGTGCCGCAGCTCAGGCCGACCCGGCGGAGTACATCCGCACCCGCACGCCGGCCGTGCCCGTCATCCTCGCCGACGGCAGCACGGTGAATCTGCGACAGCTCGCCGCACGCGGTCCGATGCTGCTGCTCGCCGTGAAAGAGGACTGCGGTGCGTGCCTTCCCGTGATCGCGGCGATGCCGCGGTGGCGCGCGCTGCTGCCGGAGGTGTCCGTGCGATTCCTGCTGTGGCCGGCACCGGAGAACAGCGCCCTCACCGAGCACGACGAGCCGCAGTCGCTGCACGATCCGTACTTCTACGTGCAGGGTTCGATCGCCGATTGGGCGACGCCCACTGCGGTTCTGATCGGCGCCGACGGCTACCTGGCCGGCGGGCCGGTGTCAGGCTACGACGAGGTCTCGGCCTTCGTCGGCGACATCTACGAGAGCTTGCACGGAGAACGCCCCGACGAGCCGTGACGGGTCAGCCGCAGCCCTCTGCGGTGAGCTGCTCTCCGACGGTGCGCACCATCGGGGTGTGACGTACCTCAAGTGGCCCGTACTCGCCAGCGGCACCATGGAACTCCACGGTGATCGTGTGGGTCTCGCCTGGGGCATTCTGCACCGGTACCTTGATCGCGGGCCGGCCGAGATGGGTCAGCGCCCTGGCCTCAGCGCTCTGGCCGTCGACGGTCACCGTGGCGCCCGTGGCGCCGACCGGGCCGTAGAGCACGAGATCCGTCGCGATCGTTCCCTTCGCGAAGAAACGGCCGGGCGCGACGTAATCGGCAAGACCTGCCACTTGATCCGCCGCTAGCGAGTTCGTCAGTGTTGCTGTCGTTGTGAACACCGGAGCATCCGGTGCCGTGCACTGTGTCGACTGCGCTGCGACGTCGAGCTGCATGTAATAGTCGAGCTTGCCTTCTGTGACATCGTTGACGTAGACGCCGACGGCCGTGGAAGCTGAGTTGTCGCTGGGCAGGCGTCCGGACAGACGTGACTCGGCCACGAGTGCGGTCTCTGCCTCCGCCGAAGGCACGTACATGAGTCGTCCCTCATCGACTGCCTTCGTCAAGCTGTCGAGCAGCGTTTTCGTGTCTGCGCTGCCAGATACGACAGCGTCGAAAACGGATGACGCAGCTGCAGCGAAGAATGCATCTTGCAACTCTGGCTCGGGGACGAGGGAATACACCTGGCTGAGTAGCAGCGGCACCGCATTCTCGCTGGTGAGCTCGATCGGCTGATCGATGACCTGATAGCTGCTCCCGTCGATCTCAGCAGGCTCGGGATTGATGACCGTCGGTCCTGTAGCGGCCAGCAGATAGCTCAGAGCGACGGGGTCAAACGAAACGACGGCATCCACAGGGGTGCCAAACGATTCAGCCCAGAAGGCTCGGATCAGCGAGGCTGTCTCAGTGAAATCGGGGCTCAGCGTGGTGTCCATCACCCAGCGGCCGATCTTGTCGCCGTACAGCGCCACGGTCTCGGGGTTCAGCTCGGTGACAGGGGTCGGTCGGGCGTTCTCGAAATCGCCGCTCGACGCCTGCTGCGTGATGCTGATGCGGCCCTGGTCGGCGGTGATGAGCACGATCGCGGCGGGGTTGCCTCCGGTGCCGCGCGACTCGGCGTTGTTCTGGAACACCATCAGGTAGTTGCGGGGTGCCTCGGCGCCGAGTGCGGTCGGGAGGATGCCGATGATGTCCTTGGCCGGCCCCAGCAGCGGCTGCATCTCGTCGACGGCTCCGGTGAGCTGACTGAGCGCGCCTTCGACCTGCGGGATGAGGGAGTCCCGGTCGATGCCGTCCAGGTCTGCCGCGGCCTTCTCGACGGCATCCGCCGCCTGCGTCACAGCCGCCTGCATGTCGGTGATCGCCGCGAGGTTGATGGCGCCGTCGACCGGCGTGAGCGCCTTGAGGCTCAGGCCCGTCGCGGGGGTCAGCGCGTCGTTGACGAGGTCGTCGGTGACGACGGCCGCGGTCCGGACGGCGTTGAGGTTGGGGCCGACGAACGGCACCCACTCGAGGTTCTTCCACATCTCGTCGTCGGTCTGCTCACGAGCATCCGCGGTGAGCGCTGACAGCGTCGCCGCGGTCGCCGCGGCACCCTCGGAATCGCCGGCGAGGATCTGATCCTTGGCGGTCGTCGCGAGCGGCAGCGCCTGCTCGAGTGAATCCCTGGCGGCCATCGCCCTGTCGTAGAGCCGGGTGCCGACGATGAGACCGACGACGGCGATCACGATGAGCAGCAGCACGATGCCGACAGGAACCCACAGGCGGAAGCTGCGAAGCAGGGGGCGGCGCTGTCGGTCGGCGCGTCGGGCGCGCTCGGCTGCTCTGGTCGTCATGAACTCATCGTACGAGCACGGGGCAGGTCGTTCCTGCGGGAGTGCTCAATACGCGCCCCGCCGCTGCAGCACCACGCGCAGCGTGCGCCACAGGATCGCCACGTCGCTCGTCAGCGAGCGGTTCTCGACGTAGTAGAGATCGAGGCGGATGCTGTCCTCCCACGACAGGTCGGAGCGGCCGCTGATCTGCCAGAGACCGGTGATGCCCGGCTTGACGAGCAGACGGCGCTGCACCCACTTCTCGTACGTGTCGACCTCGCTCATCAGGGGAGGCCGTGGCCCCACCAGTGACATGTCGCCGCGCAGCACGTTGACCAGCTGCGGCAGCTCGTCGAGGCTGAGCCGGCGCAGGGTGCGGCCGAAACGGGTCACGCGCGGGTCGCTGCGCATCTTGAACATGACGCCGTTGCCGTCGGAGTCGGCGAGCAGCCCGGGCAGGCGCTGCTCGGCATCGGTCACCATCGTGCGGAACTTGAGCATCGTGAAGCGTCGCCCCTCGAGTCCCACCCGGCGCTGGCGGAACAGGGCGGGGCCGCCGTCGCGGCGCACCATCGCCGCGAGCACGAGGAACAGCGGACTCAGCACGATCAGGGCGAGCGAGGAGACGACGATGTCGAACGCGCGCTTCGCGGCGTACCGCGAACCGGTGAAGGCCGGGTAGTCGACGTGGATGAGCGACAGCCCGGCCACAGGTCTGGCGTGGATGCGGGGACCGGCGATGTCGGTCAGCGCAGCGGCGACGATGAGATCGACGCTGCGCGACTGCAGATCCCAGCCGAACTGCCGCAGCTGCGCGGGGCTGATCAGATCGGAGCCGCTGTAGACCACGGCATCCACACCCGCGAGGTCGGCGCCGGCGACGGCATCCTCCAGGCTTCCCACGACGGGGATGCCCGGCAGCAGCTCGACACCGGGCCCGCGTTCGGTGAGGGCGCCGGTGATGACCAGCCCGGAGGCGCTGTCACGCTGCATCTCACGAGCGATGTGCAACGATTTCGCGTGCTCGCCGACGATCACGGCGCGCGACAGGTAGCGGCCAGACTCGCGCCGCGCGGCCAGCCAGCGCCGCCACAGCCAGCGGCTGGCGATCAGCGCCGCCACCCCGGCGGGCAGCGCCAGCAGCAGATAGGCGCGCGCGACGTCGATGTGCAGCAGGAACGCGAAGATCGTCAGCAGGCCGAACACGCGGATGCTGGCATCGGCCACGCGGCGGTACTCCGTCCAGCCGCTCCCGACCACCTTGGCGTCTCGCGTGTCGTACAGGCGCAGCCCGCACACCCACGCGAGGACGAACACCACCGAGACCAGGGTGTACGCGACCTCGAAACCCGCGCCCGTGACTCCCGGGATGTACAGGTCGGCGTTGCTCTGCCCGAACCGCAGGGCCTGCGCGCCGAACACGACCCCGACGATGATCAGCGAATCGGTCAGCAGCAGTCGCCACGCGTACTCGCGCTGCCATCGGCCGGCCTGCGCCGCGACGGCGGTGCTCTTCGCCGTGGTCGGTGCCGCACGCGCGATCGGTGGCGCGGTCACCAGTGGTGGTGCCGTGATCGCCGTCGTCGTCCGTTGGCCCTGCCTCCGCGTATGCGGTGACAGGATGACGTCCCCAGATATTGCCACAATCCCTCCCCAGAGAATGCGCGCCCCAGTTGCTCCCGACAGCGTCGGAAGCTGCCGCCTGCAGAACAGGTGGCGATGTCAGCGTTGCCCCAGCAAACGCCGCTTTCCTCCGGTTTGCACCGGAGGCCCAGATCCGCAGTCTATCCCCGGAGCCGGGATTGCGGAACCCGCGACTCGGTTCGTGCGACGCACTCGGGTCCGGGTGCGCAGGCGGAGCGCACCCGGACCCGAGCAGGATCAGGAGACGAGGCCCTCCTGCCACGTGATGAGGTCGGCGATCTTCTCGACGAGCACGTCGTCCTGCAGGCCGTGCGCCTTGCCCTCAGCCTGCTCGAGCGTGGCGACCGCGGCGGCATGGTCACCGGCATCCGCCGAGAGCTCGGCCTCGTCGAGGTACGCGGTCAGCTGGGCCGAGAGCTTCGTGTACTTCGTCGAGCCGTCGTCCAGGCCGGCCAGGATCTCGTCGACCTCGCCGAACGTGACGCAGTCGCCACCGCCCGTGACCAGTCCTGCGGTCCATTCGATGCCGCGGAGGATGTGCTCGAGGAAGAGCGGATCGCTCCATGATGCGTCCGTGTGACCGGCGCCCTCGTACCAGGAGCGGCCTCCCTCGAAGTTCTGGCACCACGAGATCGGGTGGTCGTCGCCCATCGCGCCGCGCCCGGGGTTGTACGTCGACTCATCGAGCGTGAGCAGCACGTGCACGTCCTCGCGCGGGTTGGTCGTGAAGTTGTACCACTCGTCGAAGCGCACCCATTCGGTCGGCAGCATCGAGGTCGACGGATGCGTCGGGCTCTCGACCCGCATCGTCGCGGTCTGCTGCTGGGGGTGGGCGACGAAACGCGCGCCGCCGCCGGTGAGCTCGCTGTACCACGGCACGGTGTGCATCGCGTCGGTCGCGGCGTGCAGTCCCACGAAGCCGCCGCCGTCGTGGATGTAGCCCTGCAGCGCCGCCAGCTCATCGTCGTTCAGCAGCCGCGGCCGCAGCGGGTCGAGGTTGTTCGTGCCGTCGACCGGCGAGGCGAAGATGATCGTCGCGTACTGGCCGAGGTCTTCCGCCGTCGTGAACGGCGTGCTCGGAAGCGTGAGGTCGGCCTGCCGTGAATCCCACACGTCGACGGTGAAGCCGTTCTCCTCTCCGAGCTGCATGATCGCGAGGGTCGTGTCGTCGATGTGCGAGTGTCGGAACCCGAGCGTCTCTCCGACGATGAGCACCTTGTATTCGTTTTCGGCCTGCGCCGCGGGCGCGGCGACGACCGTCAGGCCCAATGTCAGCCCCACCGCCGTCAATCCGGTGAGCGTGCGTCGTGCGTACCTGTTCATAGAGTCTCTCCTCGTCGAGCGGAACTGCGTGAACCGTGCTTCTGCCGACGCGTCATAAGTTGGAGATGACGACATATCGACTTCGGCTCGACTCTAGGGGAGCCCTGCGGGGTCGTCAATGAAGTGCGGGCACGTTCGAAGCCTCCCGCGCTGTAGTACGGTTGGGGCGAGAATCTGGGGGTGGATGCTGTGGTGACGAGTTCTGCGCTCGCCGTGTCCGCGCTGGGCGCCCGGATCGAACTGGCGTTCGGCGAGAACGTGCCGGAAGACGTCATCGCACGCGTTCGACGTGCGTGGTCGGGTGCGGCGATCGAGCCGGGACCCGCGTCCGATGCGGATCAGGTCGCCGATGCGCGCATCGAGATCGACGACGTGCAAGACGTCGAACGTCGTCTGGAGACGTTGTCGACGACGGTGACCCTCGACGCGCTGGTGCACAATCGCGGACGGCTCATGATGCTGCACGCGGCCGGTGTCGCGCTCGACGACGGCCGCGTGATCGCCTTCGTCGGCCCGTCGGGACGAGGGAAGACGACGCTCAGCCGCACGCTCGCGAAGCAGTACGGCTACGTCTCGGATGAGACGATCGCCTTCGACCACGAGCTGCGCGTCCTGCCGTACCGCAAGCCGCTGTCCGTCGTGCGCGCCGGCGCGCCGAAGGACCAGGTGTCACCGGCGGATGCAGGACTGCGCGAGCTGCCCGACGCCGATCTGACTCTCGCGGCGATCGTGCTGCTCGAACGCGATCCGGATGCCACCGAGCCCGAGATCGAGCACTTGCACTTCGCAGACGCGGCGCCTCTGCTCGCCGCGCAGTCGAGCTACCTGATCGAGTACGAGGGCACCGTGGGCGCTCTCGCCGAGCTGTGCGACCGGGTCGGCGGCGTGCGCCTGCTGCGCTACGCGGAAGCCGCCGATGTGCCAACCGTGATCGACGCGCTCCTCGAGCGGGATCCCGACCCCGCGCCCTGGGAGCGGATGCGTCTGGCCGGTGAGGATTCTGCCTCGACGGCGGATGCCGTGGACTTCGGCGACACGGTCGTGACGTTCTCGGAAAGCACGCTGCGCGTACTCGAGGGGATCGCTCCGACGGTGCTGCGCGCGACGCGCGGATCGACCGATCTCGACCGGGTCGTCGACGCGGTGATCGAGAGCCACGGGGCACCGCCGAACGGTGAGGCGTCGTCGATGGTGCGTGACGTGATCGACGAGCTCGCCGCCGTCGGACTCGTCGCAGCGCCCGTCGCCTGACGACTGCGCGGCGGGGTTCGCCTGCGCCGCTCGTCAGCGCACCGCTGCGCGGCGGGATTCGTCGAACGCCGGTGTCGACGCGAGGCGGGCGATGATGCGCACGAACAGGCAGCCCACGACCGCTCCCGCCGTGTTCGCGATCAGATCCGAGACGGTGGAGAACCGCGACGGCAGGAACAGCTGCACGAACTCGATCACGCCGCTGGTCACCAGGCCCAGCACTGCCAGATGCCAGGTCTTCAACCACGACCACGCCACGGCCAGCAGGAGCCCGAACGGGATGAAAAGAGCGATGTTCGCGAGGAACTCCAGCACCGTGTACGTGTACACGAACGGCACGTCGAGGCGGTACGCCAACGAGCGCGCGAGGCGCACGACGATCCCCGTGACCCGACTCGCCTGGTCGCCCGGAAGCCACACCACCAACGCCAACGCGATCGTGTAGGGGACGAGGAGGATGCGCGCGATCAGCGCGAGCATCGACACTTTGGGCATGGGGAGAGCGTAGCGAGGCGGGCTGTGCGTGGGCTTGGGAACCGGTGAGCTCTGCACAGGAGAGGACTCAGTTCCGGTTGTCCACGATTGACGGCATCAGGCCCCCGCGCTCTGATGCGCCGTCCTAGGTTGAATCCACCGCCGCGATGACCCAATCTCCGGCACAATGGGAGGATGTACATGTCCGTCGAGATGATCACGACGCTGGTCGGAGTCGTGTCGATGCTGCTCGCGCTCGCCGGTGGCTTCGGCTGGATGATCCACCGCATGGACTCGCGCATGGATTCTTGCGAGAGCCGGCTCGGCGCTCGCATCGATGACGTGGAAACGAAGCTCGGCGCGCGCATCGACGCTGTCGAGGAGAAGCTCGGCGCGCGCATCGACACTGTCGAGGAGAAGCTCGGCGCACGCATCGACAAGGTCGCGAGCGAGCAGGTGGAACTGAAGGTCGCAATCGCCCGAATCGAGGGCCCGCCGCGGCATCTCGTCTCCGCGCGCTGACACTGTGTCGGGTCCGCGTCAGATCCCGACGCCGCCCCAGCTGAGCGACTCGGTGTAGCGCAACAGCACGCCCTCGCGCAGCGCCCATGGCGACACCTCGAGCTCGTCGATGTCGAGCATCTTCATCGCGGTGTGAAGTGCGACGGCGGCGGCGACGATCTGGAACGTGCGATCGGGCGTGATTCCCGGCAGCTCCTGACGGGCGACGGCCGGAATGCGGGCGAGGCGCGGGATCCACGACTTCAGCGACGATCGCGAGAGCACAGTGCGGTCGAACCCGAGCCCTGACACCTCTCGCCCTGCGAGGTTCGCCAGCGAGCGGATCGCCTTCGACGACCCCACCATGTGGTCGGGGTCGGGGAGGGCGTTGAGTTTCTCGGCCACGGGTGCGAGAACTTCGGCTGCGTGCGCACGCAGCTGCTCGACAGCATCCTCACCGGGCGGGTCCTCGGGCAGGAACTGGACGGTCATGCGCCCGGCGCCGAGCGGGACGGATGCCGCGACCTCCGGCACCTCGTCGCCACCGGCGGCGAACTCGAAGGAGCCTCCGCCGATGTCGAGCAGCAGGATGCGCCCGGCGTCCCACCCGAACCAGCGCCGCACCGCGAGAAAGGTGAGCTCCGCCTCCTCCACACCGGTGAGCACCTGCAGCGGCTGACCGAGAGCGGCCTCGATGCGGGCGATGACCTCTTCGCCGTTGAGCGCCTCGCGCACGGCACTGGTCGCGGTCGCCAGCAGCGTCTCGACGCGCTCCGTCTCCGCGATCGCGCGCGCTCTGCTCACGGCGGCCTCCAGTGCCTGCACGCCCTCTTCGGTGATCGCACCCTCTGGCGTGAGGTAGCGCATCAGGCGCACGACGGTGCGATCGCTCGTCGTCGCCAGCGGGCGGCCACCGGGCCGGGCGTCCGCAGCGAGCAGGTGGACGGTGTTCGAACCGATGTCGAGGATTCCGAGGCGCACGGGACGAGACTACGCGTGTGGGCGCGGATACGATGTAACGCGTGACCACCGCCGACCCCACGCTGCCCCTGTCGCCGTATCGAGAGATCGGACGCGCGGAATGGGCGCGATTGGCGGCGGGCCTGGATCAGCCGCTGAGCGAGACGGAGGTCGTCGAGATCCGCGGCATCGGAGACCGGCTGAGCCTCGACGAGGTGCGCGAGGTGTACATGCCGCTGAGCAGGCTCCTCAGCCTGTACGCCACCTCGACCAAGCAGCTCGGCGCGGCGACCAGCTCCTTCCTCCAGGAGGACGACACCACCACGCCGTTCGTCGTCGGCGTCGCCGGGTCGGTCGCCGTCGGCAAGTCGACCATTGCCCGTCTGCTGCGCGAGCTCATGAGCCGGTGGCCGGGAACGCCGCGGGTGGAACTGGTCACCACCGACGGATTCCTATACCCGAACGCCGAGCTCGAGCGCCGCGGACTCATGGACCGCAAGGGCTTCCCCGAGTCGTACGACCGCCGGGCGCTGCTGTCGTTCCTCACCGAGGTGAAGTCGGGAGCGCCCGAGGTGCGCGCGCCCTTCTACTCGCACATGCGCTACGACATCGTCCCCGATGCGCACGTCGTCGTCCGGCGCCCTGACGTCGTGATCGTCGAGGGGCTGAACGTGCTGCAGCCGCCGCCCGCGCCGAACGACGTCGCAGTGAGCGACCTGTTCGACTTCTCGGTGTTCGTCGACGCCGACAGCGCCCATATCGAGAAGTGGTACGTCGACCGGTTCCTCGCGCTGCGCCAGGGCGCGTTCAGCAACCCGTCGTCGTACTTCAACGTGTTCGCGCACCTGACCGACGAAGAAGCCGTCACCACGGCCCTCGGCTATTGGAACGACATCAACATGCCCAACCTCGTCGAGAACGTGATGCCCACCAGGCACCGGGCGAGCCTCGTGCTGAACAAGGGCGCCGATCACAACGTCGAGAGCGTGCTGCTGCGCAAGCTCTGACAGGGGGGCGCAGCGTCCGTTCATAGTTCGTTCGGAACCCTCGCAAAAACCCGCGCTTATCCTTGTGACCATGTGTGGAATCGTCGGATACGTGGGCCCTCGCCCCAGCCAGGACATCCTTCTCGCCGGCCTCGCCCGTCTGGAATACCGTGGCTATGACTCTGCTGGTGTCGCCGTGATCGACGGCAACGGCGACCTCGGGATGCGCAAGAAGGCCGGCAAGCTCAGCATGCTGCGCGACTCGCTCGCCGACGCCCCGCTCGGCGACGGCACGACCGGTATCGGGCACACGCGGTGGGCGACCCACGGCGGTCCGACCGACGTCAATGCGCACCCGCATCTCGCGGACGACGACAAGCTCGCCGTCATCCACAACGGCATCATCGAGAACTTCTCGGTACTCCGCGAAGAGCTGCTCGCCGAGGGCGTCAGCTTCCGCAGCGAGACCGACACCGAGGTCGCCGCGGCGTTCCTCGGACGCGAGTACGCGAAGAGCGGCAACCTGCAGGAGGCGTTCCAGAACGTCGTCAACCGCCTCGAGGGCGCCTTCACGCTGCTCGCGATGCACGAGGACCACCCGGGCCTCGTCGTCGGCGCGCGCCGCAACTCGCCGCTGGTGATCGGCCTCGGCGAGGGCGAGAACTTCCTCGGATCCGACGTCGCCGCCTTCGTCGAGTACACCCGCAAGGCGCTCGCGATCGGTCAGGACCAGATCGTCTCGATCACGCCGTCCGAGGTCTCCGTGACCGACTTCGAGGGCAACGCCGTCGAGGCCGAGCCGTTCGACGTGTCGTGGGACGCCGCCGCCGCCGAGAAGGGCGGATGGTCGTCGTTCATGGCCAAGGAGGTCGCCGAGCAGCCAGAGGCCGTCGCCAACACGATCCTCGGCCGCGTGCACGACGGCCAAGTCGTCATCCCCGAGCTCGACGGGCTCGACGAGCTCTTCATCGGCATCAACCGTGTGATCATCACGGCCTGCGGCACGGCATCCTACGCAGCCCTCGTCGGCAAGTACGCGATCGAGCAGTGGGCCCGCGTCGCGACCGACGTCGAGCTCGCGCACGAGTTCCGCTACCGCGACCCGGTGATCGGCGACGACACGCTCGTCATCTCGATCAGCCAGTCCGGCGAGACCATGGACACGCTCATGGCCGTCAAGTACGCCCGCGAGCGCGGCGCGCGCACCCTCTCGATCTGCAACACGCAGGGCGCGACGATCCCGCGCGAATCGGATGCCGTCGTCTACACCCACGCGGGGCCGGAGGTCGCCGTGGCATCGACCAAGGCGTTCTCGGCGCAGATCACCGCGCTGCTGCTGCTCGGGCTTCACATGGGCCGCGTGCGTCAGACGCTGACCGACGACTCGGCGGTTGCGGAGCTCGCAGACCTTCCCGCCAAGATCGCCAGCGTGCTGGAGAAGGAGAACGAGCACGTCTCGCAGCTCGCCGGCTGGATGGCCGACACCCGCTCGGTGCTGTTCCTCGGTCGCCACGTGGGTTACCCGATCGCGCTCGAAGGCGCGCTCAAGCTCAAGGAGATCTCGTACATCCACGCCGAGGGCTTCGCCGCCGGTGAGCTCAAGCACGGCCCGATCGCCCTGATCGAGCCCGGCCAGCCGGTGTTCGTCATCGTGCCGTCGCCGCGCCACTCCGCGCTGATCCACTCCAAGGTGGTCTCGAACATCCAGGAGATCCGTGCCCGCGGCGCCCGCGTCATCGTGATCGCCGAAGAAGGGGATGCCGCAGTGCTGCCCTTCGCGGACGAGGTCATCCACATCCCGCTCGCGGGGCCCATGTTCGAGCCGGTGCTCGCGGTCGTGCCGCTGCAGATCTTCGCCATGGCCCTCGCCACGGCCAAGGGCCTCGACGTCGACCAGCCCCGCAACCTCGCGAAGTCCGTCACGGTCGAGTAGGTTCTCGGGTGCCTCGGCACACTTGTAGGTCGAGATGCACGGATGCATGCCGAGATCGGGAGGATGCCCCGGCATCCGTAGTTCTGGGCATGCATCCGTACCCGGGCCGTCCGGCAGTTGATCGACGTGCGGCCGGCTCGACTCATGCCCGGGCGCGGGCGAGCGCCGGCAGGATGGCAGCGACGACGGCGTCCCAGTCGTGCACGATCATCGCGTAGTCGAATCGCAGGGTCTCGTAACCGAGGGCGGATGCCGCGGCATCCCGCATCAGGTCGGCATGACGCTTGTTTCCGGTGTGGTTGTCTTTGCCATCAGCCTCGAGGATGATCCGTCCCCCGATGACGAAATCGACTCGGCCGACGCCGTCTATGACGACTTGGCAATCGAGTCGGATGCCCAGCAGATGCAGCCGGAGACGGAGCAGCGACTCCAGCCCGCTCTGGGCGTCGGATCGTGCGAGGTCCAACAGCCACTCGATGGACTTGGGCAGTTCGCGACGGATGCGCGCGCGATCGGATGCCGAGATCAGGCGCTGATTCCACGCCGATTCGTATGCGGCGAAGAACGCTTCGCGACTGAGACAGCGGAATGCATGGATCAGCGCGGTGGCCGCTGAGGCGATACCGAGGCCGGCGCGGCCGGCCGAATAGTGGGCGATGCACTCGCAGGGCTGATGCGGATGCCGGCGGCCACTGCCTCCCAGCCACACGTGGATCTCGGCATCCGGATTCGGGAGCACCCAGACGCCGTGCAAGCGAAGCGCGGCCGCGCATGTGAGTTCGCCGCCGTGCGCGGCCGCCGCGACCACACGCGCGTCGAGCGACGGAACCGCGAAGACGCCGGGGCGCACGCGGATGATGCTGCCGTTGTTCGTGTGTGCAGCCAGGTGTTTGCGGGTGCATTGGAAGCGTTGCAGAAAGGTGCCGCGAGCGATGCCGCCGAAGCGCTCGAGGAGGTCTGGGGGCTGAAACATCCTCCGATTCTGATGGTGGGTCCGAGCCGAGGAGAGTCGTCCACAGACGCTGGGCACGACTCGCGCCTGTGCAGAACGAGTCCTCGGGTACGGCTGCAGGTCAGAATCTACGGATGTATGCCGAGATCGGTGGGATGCCCCGGCATCAGTGGTTTTGGGCATACATCCGTACCAGGGGACGAGGTGAGAGGGCCGGTAGGCTGGAGCGGTGATCATCGGGACCGGCATCGACCTCGTCGACATCCCGCGGTTCGAGCGCACCATGTCCCGGACACCGCGGCTCATGGAGCGACTCTTCGCCCCGTCCGAGCGCACTCTCCGGCTGCCGTCGCTCGCCGCGCGCTACGCCGCGAAAGAGGCACTGATCAAGGCGCTCGGCGGATCGGACGGCGTGCACTGGACCGAGATCGAGATCGCGTCGGAGCCCTCCGGCAGGCCGCACTTTCTGCTCACGGGCACCACGGCCGCGGCCGTGAAGGACAAGGGCATCCTGAACCTCCACCTGACGATGTCGCACGACGCCGGCCTCGCCACCGCGTTCGTCGTCGCCGAGGGAGAGCCGCTGTGAGCGCGCACACCGTCCCGTTCCGTGAGGCCACGATCGAGATGGATGCGATCGCCGACAACACCCGGCACATCCGTCGTCTCACCGGAGTCGACGTCATCGCCGTCGTCAAGGCCAACGCGTACGGACACGGCGCCGCCTCGGCCGCCGTCGCCGCGCTCTCCGGCGGTGCCACAAGGCTCGGCGTCGCCGAGATCGCAGAGGGCATCGAGCTGCGCCGGCAGGGCATCAACGCGCCGATCATGGCGTGGCTGCACGAGCCCGGTCAGCGTTTCACCGAGGCGGCAGCGAACCGCATCGAGCTCGGCATCTCGTCCTTCGATCAGCTCGAGGCGGCCGGCGCAGCCGCCGGCGCCGACGGCCCCGTCGACGTGCACCTGAAGCTCGAGACCGGGCTCTCGCGCAACGGCGTCGCCCCGGGCGACTGGGGTCGGGTCTTCGCCGAAGCCGCGCGGCTCGAGAGGATCGGACGCATCCGCGTCGTCGGCCTCTTCAGCCACGTCTCCAACGCATCGCGTGCCGACGACCTCGAAGCGCTCGCGCGATTCGAGGAGGGGACCGCTGCCGCAGCATCCGTCGGCATCCGCCCCGAGATCAGGCACCTCGCCGCCACGGCCGCCGCGTTCGACATTCCCGAGACGAGACTGGATGCCGTGCGCATCGGCATCGGCATCTACGGGCTCTCGCCGTTCGATGACCGCTCGTCCGCCGACCTGGGGCTGCGTCCGGCCATGACCTTGCGCGCATCCGTCGCGGCCGTCCGCCGCGTACCCGCCGGCGCCGGCGTCTCGTACGGCTACGACCACAGGGCGAACCACGACACCACGCTCGCCCTGATCCCGCTCGGCTATGCCGACGGCATCCCGCGCCAGGCGTCCGGACGAGGCCCTGTGCTCATCAACGGTCGCCGGTTCACGGTCGCCGGCCGCATCGCGATGGATCAGTTCGTCGTCGACGTCGGCGACACGCATGTCGCTGTGGGCGACGAGGCCGTCGTGTTCGGGGATCCGACGCTCGGTGCGCCGTCGGCGACGGAGTGGGCGAACGCCGCGAGCACGATCAACTACGAGGTCGTCGCCCGCATCGGAAATCGAGTGCCGCGGCGGAACGCATGATCGACCCCGCCTTTCTCGGACGCCGCGAGATCGCGACGTCGGATGACATGGAGCACCTCGGCCTCGTCATCGGCGAGCAGCTGGAGCCGGGGGACCTGCTGGTGCTCACAGGTCCGCTCGGGGCCGGCAAGACCACGTTCACCCGCGGCCTCGCGGAGGGGCTCGGCGTGCGCGGACCGGTGCAGAGCCCGACGTTCGTGATCGCGCGCACGCATCCGTCGCTCGTCGGCCGTGCGCCGCTCGTGCACGTCGACGCGTACCGGCTGGGGTCGGCCGCAGAGCTCGACGATCTCGACATCGACTTCATGCGCTCCGTCGTCGTGATCGAGTGGGGGCGCGAGATGGCCCCGTCGATCGCGGACGCCTGGTGGGACATCGAACTCGAGCGCCCGGTCGGCGCCGCCGGTGACGACGTGGCGGATGAGGATCTGGATGCTGACGCACCGCGCGTCGTGACGATCGAGCGCGTCGTCCGCTAGGCGGTGCGCGCCGCGCTGGACGCCGCGGGCCTCACGCACGGCGGATGCCGGTACAGGTGTCAGTCCGGATCACAGTTGTCAGCGGAAACAGGGCAGTTCACGCTGACAGGTGTGCAGATCCACTGACAAGTGTGCGGGCGGGCGGGACCCACTCCCGGCAGTGAGCGCCGCGAAAGGGACCAGGACGCCCCTCAGCGACCACGGCGCGCGGCCGACTACCCTGGAGAGGTGATTCTCGCAGTCGACACCTCCCTGGGCACGGCCGTCGCGATCGTCGACGCCGATGGTCGTCGCCGCGCCGACGCGTCCAGCCCCGACCCGCTCGGGCACGCCGAAGTCGTCGGCACCTTGCTGCAGCGGGCTCTCGCCGAAGCGGGCGACGAGATCACGCACGTCGTCGCGGGCATGGGCCCCGGCCCGTTCACCGGCCTGCGCATCGGCATCGCCACCGCACGCGCGTTCGCGCTCGGCCGCGGCATCGACGTGATCGCCGTGCCCAGCCACTTCGGCGCCGCCCTCGCCGTTCTCGAGGAGAACCCGCAGATCGGCACGTTCGCGATCGTGACGGATGCTCGCCGCCGCGAGGTCGCGATCAGCCTGTTCCGCGGGCTCGACGACGACGGCATCCCGCATCTCATGTCCGAGACCGTGCTCGTGCCGCGCACCGGTGCCGAGGCGTACCTCGACGGACTCGACGGGCGCGAGGTCACGACGCTGGACGGGGCGGCCCTGGCCCGCGTCGGCATCCGCGCGGCGCACGCCGGACGCGAGCTCGTCGGCGCCGAACCCCTCTACCTGCGTCAGCCCGATGTCACGATGCCCGGCGCACCGAAGCGGGTGGGACTGTGACCATCCGCACTGCGACCCCCGCCGACCTCGACGCGATCATGGCGATCGAGAACGCCTCTTTTCCGACCGACGCGTGGAGCGCGGAGTCGATGGCGGCCGAGCTCGTGACCGAGTACAGCCACTACCTCGTCGACGAGGACGGCGGCGAGGTGATCGGCTACGCCGGACTCCGCTCGATCCGTGGGAATGCGGATGCCGACATCCAGACGATCGCGCTGATCGAGGCGCGGCGCGGGGAGGGGAGAGGTCGCAGGATGCTGCGGACTCTGCTCGACGAAGCATCCGCCCGTGGTGCCCGTGAGGTGTTCCTCGAGGTCCGCGCCGACAATCCCGGTGCAGAGGGCCTCTACATCTCGGAGGGGTTCGAGGAGATCGCCCGCCGCCCGCGCTACTACCAGCCGGACGGTGTCGATGCGATCGTGATGAAACTCGAGCTACGGCGGTGGGCTGCGTCGGTGGCCCCGCAGGCTCGGGCGGAGAACGCAGCCTTGGTCGGAGAGATCCCCCGCAATCCTCCGCCCGACGATGCGAACTCCGCCCATCACGGTGAGACCGAAAGTCGGGATGCCGCCTCGAAGGAGACCACGTCATGAGCGAACCCCTGGTCCTCGGCATCGAGACGAGCTGCGACGAGACGGGCATCGGCATCGTCCGCGGCCGCACGCTCCTGTCGAACACGATCGCCTCGAGCATGGACGAGCACGCCCGCTACGGCGGCGTCATCCCCGAGGTCGCCGCCCGCGCGCACCTCGAAGCGCTGCAGCCGTCGATCGAGGCCGCGCTCGCCGAGGCGCAGGTGCGGCTGGAAGATCTCGACGCCGTCGCCGTCACCAGTGGCCCAGGGCTGGCCGGTGCGCTCATGGTCGGCGTCGGTGCGGCCAAGGGACTCGCCGTATCGCTCGGCAAGCCGCTGTACGCCGTGAACCATCTCGTCGGTCACATCGCCGCCGACATCGTGACGCCGGATTCCGACCCGCTCGAGTATCCGACCATCGCGCTGCTCGTCTCGGGCGGTCACACCTCGCTGCTGCACGTGCGCGATCTCACGACCGACGTCGAACTGCTCGGCGAGACCATGGACGACGCGGCAGGCGAGGCCTTCGACAAGGTAGCCCGGCTGCTCTCGCTGCCGTACCCGGGAGGACCGGAGATCGATCGTGCGGCCGCAGAGGGCGATCCGAAGGCGATCCGCTTCCCGCGGGGCCTTTCTCGTGCCTCCGACATGGAGAAGCACCGCTACGACTTCTCGTTCTCGGGCCTGAAGACCGCCGTCGCCCGGTGGGTGGAGCGGTGCGAGGCCGCGGGCGAGGACGTGCCGGTGGCCGATGTCGCCGCGAGCTTCCGCGAGGCCGTCGTCGATGTGCTCGTCACGAAGGCGCTCGCCGCGTGCGCCGATCTGGGAGTGCCGCGACTGCTGCTCGGCGGCGGCGTGATCGCCAACAAGCGGCTGCGCGACGTCGCGATCGAGCGAGCCGCGGCTGCCGGCGTGACCGTGCGGATCCCGCCGCTTTCGCTGTGCACCGACAACGGCGCGATGATCGCCGCGCTCGCCGCTGACCTCATCAGCTCGGGCCGCCGACCGTCGACGCTCGCGTTCGGGGCCGACTCCACCCTGCCGGTCACCGAGATCCAGATCGCCGAGTCACGGGCGGAAGATGCCGCATGAGTGACAAGCGCGACATGAGCGACCCCGGCGAGCAGACCACGGCGTCGGATCAGCCGACGCTCGAGCGGCCCTCGGCGGAGGTCGAGCGCCCCGCCGGCGCGACCCGGATGCCCGGCGCCCCTCGCGACGGCTATACGAAGCTGCCCACCGGACCGGTCGGGGTCGAGCCCGTCGTCGCCAGCGGTCCTGCAGACACGGCGGGGATGCCGGCCGTGCAGTGGGCACCGAATGACGAAGCCGTCGCTGAGGACAACACCCGCCTGGCGCCGTGGGCCCTGCTGGCGGCGATCGTGGCGCTGTGCGCATCGTGGTTCGTCGGCTGGGGCATCCCGCTCGCGATCGTCGCAGTGGTGGCCGCGATCATGTCGCTCAGGCGACCGGTCGAGAGCCGCGCGATCGCGCTGTGGGCGCTGATCCTCGGCATCACCGCGACCATCTACAGTCTGGGCTGGCTCATCTGGGCCGGTATGCAGTTCGAGAATCTGGGCTGACGGATGCTGTCCGCCGACGAGACCGCAGAGCTGCGGATGCTGCAGGCCAAGGCCTACGGCCCTGACGGCGGCATCACCGCTGCGGAACTCGATCGACTGCGGGAGTTGAACCCCGTCCGACTGCGCAGCGCCGCGGTGGCGGAGGGTGCTGCGACCCCAGCGGGAGCGCCGGATCGCAGGTTGGACGCCGGGCTCGAAGTGGGCGCGGTGCCTGAGGCGAGCGGGCTCGCAACGGGCGCAGGGCCCGAGACGGCTCCGCGAACAGAGACGGATCCAGACCCCGAGCCCCGTACGACGACCTCGTCGACCTCGACGACCTCGACCACCTCGTCAGACGAGCCGAACGCTGACCCTCCCCAAGCGTCCGCTTCGACCGAGGGGCAGCCGTGGCGCAGGCATCCGCTCGCCTTCGCCGTCGCGGCATCCATCGCACTCGTCCTCGGAGTCGGGATCGGCTGGCTCGTGTTCGGCCGCGACACCGGGCCGGGCATCCCGATCACGGCCGAGCAGCAGGTGCGCGGCGAGCAGCTCGCCGAGGAATCGAATCTCGACGCCGGCTCGATCCTCCCGATGGCCGAGGACGACGACGTGCTCGTGTGGGTGGGCACGCGCGACTCGGGCGAGATCACGTGCATGATCATCGAGGACGGCGAACACGATGCGCCGTCGTGCGCGCCGACGGAGTCCATCGCCGAGACCGGCCTGTACGGGATGCTGTCCCGCGACGCACCGGCCGGTTCTCTCGAAGACGCGCCCGAGAACGCCACCGAGATGATCAGTGCGTCGATGGGCTTCGTCCGGGAGGACGAACCGGTCGTGATGATCCAGCGGGGATGGTCGTCCTCCGGGACGGACTACCTCGACCAGTTCACCGACTCCGAGCAGCGCGCGACGGCCGAGAGACTGCTCGACGACGGCCTCGACGAATGGTCGCCGATGCTCGCGGCGTACGACGGCGACACGCAGATCTGGATCGGCACGCGCGAGTCCGGTCAGCAGGCATGCATCTACTACGGGGGTGGTCCGGACGCATCCTCCGTCTGCGGGCCGATCGGAGAGGCGCAGACGGACGGGATGACGATGATGGTGCCGTACCGGGTGGGTGAGACTCCGAGCTCGGTGTCCGTCACGCTGCGCTACACCGACCAGATGATCGCGTCGGTCGTGATCACGCGCGACGCCGATGCATCCGGCGCTCCGGTCGGACCAGGGTCCGGCGACCCGATCGAGTTCACGTTCGAGGATCCGACGCACGACGACCTCGTGAGCGAGGGCGAGACCGGCGAGACCCCTCGCTGAGCCTCAGACGCGATCCGCCAGGATCGCCATCCGCCTGTCGCCCGCACGAGTGAGGATCAGCGTCGCGCTCTGCGAGCCCTTCAGAGTGAGCTTCTTGCGGAACGCCGCCGGATCGACGTCCATCCCGCGCTTCTTGATCTCGATCGTGCCGATGTCGTTGCTGCGCAGCGCCTGGCTGATGGCCTTGGGGTTCGCGGCCATCACCCCGCGCACCCGGAACGACTGCACGAACGGGCTCGTCAGCGCCGCGTCTCCAGTGAGATAGGCGATCTTCTCGTCCAGCATCCCCGCGTCGATGCTCCGCGCGACGTCCCCGATCAGGCGGGCACGGATGACGGCGCCGTCTGGCTCATGCACGAACGCGCCGAGCTCGCGGACTCCGGCATCCTCGGCATCCGCCCCCGCCGTGAGCTCGTGCGACTCGTCGCCGCGCATCACGAGCGCCGCACGCCGCACGCCTTCGCGCGCCAGAGCGCCGGACCACAGCACCAGTTCGACCACGCTGCCGTCGGCGCTGACCCACTGCGCCTCGGCATCGGCGGGAAGGGCGTCGCGATCGTGGCCGGGGCCGAGCTTGATGCCGGTCGGCATCCGCGAGGCGAGGTCGAACGCCCAGTCGAGGGAGGGGGAGTAGTCGGATGCCGTGACCCGACGCGTCTCGCTGTGACCTGTGGTGCGGCGGGCAGGGTCGAGCCACACCGCCGTACGCGTATCTCGGAGAAGTGCAGCATCTTCGGAGGAATCTGCCGAACTCGTCCGACGATGCTGCAGTTCTCCGAAGTCAGCGCTCGCGAAGTTCGCGCTCACGAACTCCTCGGCTGTGCCGTGCTGCACCGCGGCATCCTCCCCGAACGGTGCCAGGTTGTAGGCGGCGATCGCGGCGGTCACCTCATCGGCGTCCACAGCCACGACGTCGAGCCCGGCTCCTGCGAAGGCGAGGGAGTCGCCGCCGATGCCGCATCCCAGATCGGCCACGCGCGAGATCCCGGCCCGGCGCATGCGGCCGGCGTGCCGTGCGGCGACTCCCAGACGCGTCGCCTGCTCGAGGCCTGCTCTGGTGAACAGCATCCGCTCGGCGAAGCCACCGAACTTCGCCGCGCCCTTGGACCGCAGATGCGCCTGGCCGACCACAGCCGACACGAGATCAGGGGAGTGCCCGGCTCCGCGAAGGCGTGACACGGTCTGCGCGACCTCGGCGGTCGATGAGATCGTGCCCGCCTCGTCGAGCAGCCGAAGGCCCTCGGGGGTGAGCAGCGCGGTCAGCTCGGACATCTCCACCGGTTCAGCCTACGCGGCCGAAACTGGCACTCGCATTGCATGAGTGCCAGCCGACGCCCTACACTTGTGATTAGCACTCTCGGGTTGAGAGTGCGAACAAGTCTTTCGTGTCAGCGTCAAGAAAGAAGAGGTAGACCGTGTCGGTTTCCATCAAGCCGCTCGAAGACCGCATCGTCATCCAGCAGGTCGAGGCAGAGCAGACCACCGCTAGTGGCCTGGTCATCCCCGACACCGCCAAGGAGAAGCCCCAGGAGGGCGAGGTCGTGGCTGTCGGCCCCGGCCGCATCGACGACAACGGCAACCGCGTCCCGCTCGACGTCTCCGTCGGCGACCGCGTCCTGTACAGCAAGTACGGCGGAACCGAGATCAAGTTCGGCGCCGACGAGTACCTGGTGCTCTCGGCTCGCGACGTTCTCGCCGTCGTCGTTCGCTGAGCGACTCGACGACAGCGTAAAAGGCCCGGATGCTTCGGCATCCGGGCCTTTTCGCATCCCCGCCGGTCCTAGGGTGGAGCAGTGAGCCTCGAAGCATCGCCCCGCACCCGCGCAGCAGGAGCCGCGTACTCGGTGGCCGCCTACCTGATCTGGGGGCTCCTGCCGCTGTACTTCCTGCTGCTCGTGCCGACCGGGCCGTGGGAGGTCGTCGCGGCGCGCGTGGTCTTCTCGCTCGTGTTCTGCCTGCTGCTGCTCACCGTCGCGCGCGGATGGCGTCGCATCATCGCCATCATCCGGCAGCCGCGGCTGCTGGCGTGGACCGCGCTCGCCGGTCTGCTGATCTACGTCAACTGGCAGGTGTTCCTGATCGGAACCCTCAGCGGGCACGTCGTCGAGACAGCGCTGGGCTACTTCATCAACCCCATCACGACGGTGCTGCTCGGCGTCTTCGTGCTGCGCGAACGCATCCGCACACTGCAGTGGGTGGCCATCGGCATCGCGCTCGTCGCGGTGGTCGTCATCATCGTGGCGTACCGCGCGTTCCCATGGATCGCGCTGCTGCTGACGGCGTCCTTCGGCACCTACGGGCTGATCAAGAAGAAGATCGGACCCGCGGTGGATGCCGTGAGCGGTCTCACCCTCGAGTCGTTCTGGCTGATGCCGATCGCCATCGTGCAGCTGGTCGTCGTGGCGCAGACCACTGGCATCACCTTCGGCACCGTGAGCACCTGGCACACCGTGCTCATGCTCCTCGCCGGTGTCGCCACGGCTGTGCCGCTGCTGCTGTTCGCCTCCGGCGCCCGTCGCATCGATCTCACGGTGATCGGGATGATCCAGTTCATCACCCCGATCATGCAGTTCCTCACCGGTGTGCTGCTGCTGCACGAACCCATGCCCCCTGAGCGATGGATCGGTTTCATCATCGTGTGGATCGCGGTCGCGGTGTTCGTCATCGACCTGCTGCGGGCGGGTCGGCGAGGCAGACGAACCCGCGTCGCGCCGGTCGCGTGAGTGCGCGCCTGAGCGGCGTATTCAACGCGAAACAAGATCGTTAGCGCACCGATACCCAGCAAAAGCGCGCTCGCCATAAGGTGGGATCATCCGGGCATGTATCGCCATGCCCGTCGTCGCAAAGGAGCATTATGAACCGCACGCAGACGCGTACGAAGTGGCTTGCCGGCATCGCGCTGGTGGGCGCATCGGCGCTCGTGATCACGGGCTGCAGCACGCCGGCCCCGGAGTCCACAGAAGACACGGGCGGCGGCGATCGTCCGGCCGACGTCGATCTGACGCTCCAGCTGGGCTCGCTGCTTCCCTCCACAGGCTCGCTGTCCTTCCTCGGTGCGCCGATGGAGGCCGGTGTGCAGCTCGCCGTTTCCGAGATCAACGAGGCGGGCGCCGGCATCACGGTCGAGCTCACGTCCGAGGACGAGGGCGACCTCGACAACAAGGCGTACGAGACCTCGATCACCAACCTGCAGAGCGCAGGCGTCACCGCGATGGTCGGCGCAGCGTCCTCGAGTGTGACCAAGCTCATCCTCGACGGCAACGCGGGATCCGGCATCCTCACGGTCTCGCCGTCGAACACGTCGGCGGACTTCACGGGCATCAACCCGCTGTACTTCCGCACCGCACCGAGCGACAACCTCCAGGGCGAGGTGCTGGGCAACCAGGTCGCAGAGGACGGGCACAAGACGCTCGGCATCATCTACCAGAACGACCCGTACGGCACCGGCCTCTTCGAAGCCATCAAGGCGACTTTCGAGGGCACCGGCGGCGAGGTCGTCGCCGAGGCGTCGTACAACCAGGGCGACGGACAGTTCAACGCCCAGGTGCAGACGATCGCCGCGGCGAACCCGGATGCCGTCGCCATCGTGTCGTACGACCAGTTCGCCACGATCGCGCCGCTGCTCGGCAACGCGGGCGTCGACACGGGTGCGCTGTACCTCGTCGACGGAAACCTGAAGGACTGGCCGGACCTCGGTGTGAGCCTCGAGGGCTCGAAGGGCACGCGCGCAGGCGCTGAGCTGCCCGACGACTTCATCGACCAGCTGAACGAGGTCTGGACGGCCGAGGGCAACGAGCCGATCGACGCGCTGACCTACTCGGCAGAGGCGTACGACGCCACGATCCTCATTGCCCTCGCGGCGCTGCAGGCCGTGTCGGTCGAGGGCGAGGACATCGCCGGGCGCATGCAGGAGGTCTCCGGCGGTTCCGGTGAGGGTGAGAAGTGCACCAGCTTCGCCGACTGCGCCGAGATCATCAACGGTGGTGGCACGATCGACTACGACGGCTACTCCGGCGAGGTCACGTTCAACGACGACAACGACCCCGAGGGCGCCGCCATCGGCGTCTACGAGTTCGACGCCGACAACGTCCACGCGCGCATCAAGTAACACGCACTGAGAAGGGGCTCCGGATGCAGCATCCGGAGCCCCTTCTTCGTGCGTTCGCGACGGCCGAGTCGGGCGACACCTGTCAGTCGAAATGACGCTTGTCAGTCCAGATCACCGGTTATTCGCTGACATCTGTGAATGAGACTGACAACTGTGCGCCGAGCCGGCGGTGCACGTGCGGCATGCGCTACCCGGCGGACAGGGCGTGCGCCGCGATCCGGTCGAACTGCGCGTCGCGGTCGGCGTCGACACGCTGAGCATCGGGATGGCCGTCGAAGTACGACAGGATGCGGCGCGCCCCCTCATCGAACGTGATGGTCGTCCGGAACTCCGGCACCAGTGCCTGCACCTTCGAGGTGTCGAACACGATCGAGTGCGCCTTGTCGCCGAGCAGCGTCGGGCCGAGCTCCGCCGCGAACGCCGCGATCGTGTCGGAGGCGACGTGCACGAGCTGCGGCGAGGGCACGCCGGCCGCATCCGCGAGCCACCCGTAGATCTGGTTCCACGTGGGTGCGTGCGAGCCCGTGATCGTGTACGCCTCGCCAATCGCCTCCGAGCGGCCGATCAGCCCGGCGAAGGCGACGGCGAAATCGTCGGAGTGCGTGATGGTCCACTGGGTCGTCCCGTCGCCGTGCACGATGACCGGACGGCCAGCGCGCATACGGGCGACGTCGGTCCAGCCGCCCATCGTCGGGATGGACTGCGCGTCGTAGGTGTGCGACGGGCGCACCACGGTGACGGGCAGACCCCGGTCTCTGTGCGCGCCGAACAGCAGATCCTCGCACGCGATCTTGTCGCGGGAGTACTTCCAGAACGGGTTCTCCAGCGGCGTCTGCTCGGTGATCGGCAGCTGCGCCGGCGGCTTCTGGTACGCGGACGCCGAGCTGATGAACACGTACTGCCCTGTGCGGCCCTCGAAGACGCCGAGGTTGCGTTCGATGTCGGCGGGGGAGAACGAGAGGAAGTCGGCGACCGCATCGAACTCGCGACCCCCGAGCGCGGTCTGCAGCGCAGCGGCGTCGTGGATGTCGGCGGACACGACCGTGACGTCATCCGGCAGACCGCGTCGCCCGCTGCCACGGTTCACGACCGTCACATCGTGCCCACGCTCGATCGAACGGCGCACGCACGCCGCGCTGATGGTTCCCGTGCCACCCAGATACAGAATGCTCGTCATGAGGACGAGCCTAGAGGGACACGGACTACGCCGCGTCCCCCAGCGTGCCGAGGTACAGGCCGATCACCTTCGGATCGTTCAGCAGCTCGCGTCCGCTGCCCTCGTGCGCGTCGCGGCCCTGATCGAGCACGTAGCCGCGGTCGCAGATCTGCAGGCAACGCCGAGCGTTCTGCTCGACCATGATCGTGGTGACGCCGGCCTTGTTGATGTCGGAGACGCGGATGAACGCGTCATCCTGCCGCACGGGGGAGAGACCCGCTGAGGGCTCGTCGAGCAGCAACACCGACGGATCCATCATCAGCGCACGCGACATCGCCACCATCTGACGCTCGCCACCCGAGAGGGAGCCGGCGCGCTGCTTGAGCCTGGTGCCGAGCTCGGCGAAGATGCTGCTGACGAACTCCAGCCGTTCGGCGTAGATCTTGGGGTTCTGGTAGAGCCCCATCTGCAGGTTCTCCTCGATCGTCAGCGACGGGAACACGTTGTTCGTCTGCGGCACGAACGCCACACCTCGTCGGACGAGCTTGTCGGCCTTCAGGCCCACGATGCTCTCGCCGTTGACCGTGATCTCGCCGCCGCGCACCTGCACCATCCCGAAGATGGCCTTCAGCAGCGTCGACTTGCCGGCCCCGTTCGGGCCGATGATGCCGATCAGCTCGCCCTTGCGGGCGATGAGGTTGGCGCCGTTGAGGATGTTCACGCCCGGCAGATAGCCGGCGTGAACGTCGGTCATCTCGACGACGACGTCTCGTGAGTCGACGGTGTCCGCAGTCATGCCTTCCCCTCCTCGGGGTTCCCAATCTCGGCTTCCGCCTCGGCTTCTATCTGCTCACGCAGCTCGGCGGCCGCGGCATCCGAGATCACCGGCATCCGCCCGGTGACGGCGCCGAGATCGACATCCTGATGCGCACCGAGGTAGGCATCGACGACGGCCGGGTCGTCCATGACGGTGCTCGGCGGGCCCTCGGCCACGACGCGACCCTCAGCCATCACGACCACCCAGTCGGCGATGTGACGCACCATGTGCATGTCGTGCTCGACGAACAGCACGGTCATCCCGAGGTCCTTCAGATCGAGGATGTGCTCGAGCAGCGACTGCGTCAGCGCCGGGTTGACCCCTGCCATCGGCTCATCGAGCATGACCAGCTGAGGGTCGCTCATCAGCGCCCGCGCCATCTCGAGCAGCTTGCGCTGCCCGCCGGACAGCGAGGCCGCGAAATCCTTCTCCTTGGCATCGAGCTTGAAACGCGTCAGCAGGTCACGGGCGCGTTCCTCGATCTCCGCCTCCTGCGCGCGCCACAGGAACGGGAAGAGCCCGGCCCAGAAACCCTCGCCGCGCTGCCCGGGCGCCCCGAGCTTCATGTTCTCGAGCACGGTGAGCAGCGAGAGCGACTTGGTCAGCTGGAATGTGCGCACCTGCCCCATGCGGGCGACCTTGAAGGAGGGCACGCCGGACAGGTTCCTGCCGTCGAACGACCAGGTTCCCGAGTTGGGCTTGTCGAAGCCGCAGAGCAGGTTGAACAGGGTCGTCTTGCCCGCACCGTTCGGTCCGATCAGAGCCGTGATCGCGCCGCGGGGGATCTCGAGGTGATCGACGTCGACAGCGGTGAGACCGCCGAAGTGCCGCTTGACGTTGTCGGCGACGAGGATCGGGTCGACCTTGGCGACGCCTGGCTCGGCCGGCCCCTTCGCGAGACCCGTCGTCTTGGGACGCGTGACGTTGCCGGTCGCCGGAGCGCCGGGGGTGATTTCACTTGACAAAGGTCATCTCCCTCTTGTTTCCGAGGATGCCCTGCGGTCTGAAGATCACGATCAGCATCAGCACGATCCCGATCACGATGTATCGCACCACGTCGGCCTGGTTCGTCGTCATCGGCAGAGCGCCGATGCGCGCCAGCTCCGGCAGCAGGCCGCCGAGGAACGCGAACACGACCCAGAACAGCACGGCGCCCAGCGTCGGACCGAGAACGGTCGCTGCACCTCCCAGGAGCAGGATCGTCCACAGGAAGAACGTCAGCGATGTCGAGTAGCTGCCGGGGATCACCGCGGACGGGAGCACGAACACGACGCCGCCGAGGGCCCCGATCACGCCACCGACCACGAGCGCCTGCATCTTGTATGCGAAGACGTTCTTGCCGAGCGAGCGCACGGCGTCCTCGTCCTCGCGGATGCCCTTGAGCACTCGCCCCCACGGGCTGCGCATGAGCGCCCACACCAGCAGCACCGACACGGCGAGCACGAGCAGGCCGAACACGCGCACCCAGAGGTCGTTCTCGTTGTACGTCCACGGGCCGAAGCCGTAGATGCCGGGAGGGAACGGGTTCATGTCACGGAAGCTCTGGTGATAGCCAGAGAGGCCACCGGCCGAGTTCGTCCACTCGCGGAACAGCTCGGTGAGGAAGAGCAGTCTGACCACCTCCGCCGTCGCGATCGTCGCGATGGCGAGGTAGTCCGCGCGCAGTCGCAGCGTCGGGATGCCGAGCACCAGGGCGAACAGCGCACCGGCGAGGACGCCGACGAGCACGCCGGCCCACCAGGGGAATCCGAAGCTGAGAATCGAGATCGCGTACCCGTAGCCGCCGACCGCCATGAACGCCGCCATGCCGAAGTTGAGCAGGCCGCCGTACCCGAAGTGCACGGCGAGACCGGTCGCCGCGAGCGCGTACGCGATCGTGGTGGGACTGAACAGGTACGAGGCGGTGTTGCCGAAGATGTTTCCGAAGTCCATGCGTCAGCCCAGCCTTTCCCTGCGCCCGAGGAGGCCCTGGGGCCTCACGAGAAGGATCACGATCAGCGCGACCAGTGCGGTGGCGTACTTGAGGTCGGACGGTACGCCCAGCAGCGTCGAGACCTCGACGGCGAGCCCGACGATGATCGAGCCGATCAGTGCGCCGATCGCCGAACCGAGACCGCCGAGCGTGATGGCGCAGAAGATGAGCAGCAGCATCTGCATGCCCATGTCCCATTTCACGCCGGGGCGGAAGTACGCCCACAGGACGCCGGAGATCGCGGCGAGCATGCCGGCGACGATCCATACGATCCGCACGACCCTGTCGACGTCGATTCCGGATGCCGCGGCCAGCTGCGGATTGTCGGAGATGGCCCTGGTCGCCTTGCCCACGCGGGTGCGCGTGAGGAAGTAGGCCATGCCGAGGATGACGACGAGGCTCGTCCCCATCCCGATCAGGTCGATGTAGGAGAGCGAGACCGGGCCGAACTTGATCGGCGTGGGGCTCGCGCCCTGCAGCTGGTAGGTGCTGCCGCCGATCATGTACTGCATGAAGTAGCGCAGCGCGAGCGAGAGCCCGATGCTGACGATCATCAGCTGCACGATGCCGAGGCCGCGCCTTCGCAGCGGACGCCAGAGGCCGGCATCCATCGCCAGGCCCAGCAGACCACCGCCGATGACCGCGGCGATGATGCCGAGCCAGAGCGGCAGATGCCAGAACGTCGTGAACAGCAATGCGATCACTGCGCCCCAGGTGACCATCTCGCCGTGGGCGAAGTTCGACAGGCGGGTCGTGCCGTAGATGAGGGCCGCGCCCATGGACGCGAGCCCCAGCAGCAGACCGAAGTTCAGGCCGCCGACGATGCGCGAGAGCAGTTGGTCGACGAACGAGGTCGTCTCGCGCACGCCTTCGCCGAGGAAGAGGTTCACGATCTTCGTGTTGGTGAGGGCGAACTCCACCTCCTGCGATGCGGAGTCGCCTTCGACGATCACACCCTCGGGGAGGGTGTCCTCATCCACCGTCAGGGTGTAGGCGTCCTTCTCCGGAACGTAGAGTCGCCACTTGCCCTCGGCATCCGTCTCGGTCTCGGCATCGAAGCCGTTCCCCTCGATCTTGACGGTGACGTCGGGGATCGGCTCGTCATCGAACGTGATCACCCCGGCGAAGTAGAAATCGGTGATCTCCTGGCCGTCATCCGTCTCGTCGGCGAGAGCGGATGCGGGTGGTTGGAGCACCAGAGCTGACAGAGCGATCAGCACGCCGAGGAACGCGACCAACCATGGCCGGACGCGACGGACGGCTGTAGACGTGGGTCTCACGCAACCTCCACTGTGAGTGCTCGCCGCGGGTTCGGGTCGACTGCGGGCTGGGTCTGAGCGTAGTGCGGGATCGACCGATTCACTAGCCACGCGGCCGATTGGTGATCCAGGCGTGACGTGGCGGACACATGAGAGGCGACTTCGGGAATGTTCTTCAGCCTGCGGCGTTTAGAATCTGTACAGACGGCAGACCAGTCATACTCGCGCGCAGGAGGCTCATCCATGGAACAGCACGACCCCTTCGGCTTCGTCGGACTCACCTATGACGATGTGCTGCTCCTGCCAGGTCATACCGATGTGATCCCCAGCGAGGCCGACACGTCATCGCGGATCACCCGCCGCATCTCGGTCGCCACGCCGCTGCTGTCCAGCGCGATGGACACCGTCACCGAGTCCCGCATGGCCATCGCGATGGCGCGCGAGGGCGGCATCGGCATCCTCCACCGCAACCTCTCGATCGCCGACCAGGCCGCGCACGTCGATCGCGTCAAGCGCAGTGAGTCGGGCATGATCACCGACCCGATCACGACGACGCCGGACGCGACCGTCGAAGAGGTCGACAACCTGTGCGCGAAGTACCGCATCTCCGGCCTGCCGGTCGTCGACCCCGACGGGCACCTCGTCGGCATCATCACGAACCGCGACATGCGCTTCGTCTCCGGCTTCGAGCGTCAGACCACCTTCGTCAAGGACGTCATGACGTCGACGGATCTCGTCACCGCCAAGGTGGGCGTGCCGGCCGGTGAGGTCATCGCGCTGTTCGCCAAGCACCGCGTCGAGAAGCTGCCGCTGCTGGATGAGGACGGCAAGCTCGCCGGTCTCATCACGATCAAGGACTTCGACAAGAGCGAGAAGTACCCCCTGGCCACGAAGGACGACCAGGGCCGGCTGCGCGTCGGCGCCGCGATCGGCTTCTTCGGCGACGCGTGGGAGCGCGCAGAGGCGCTGCGCGACGCCGGCGTCGACGTGCTCGTCGTCGACACGGCCAACGGGCAGTCGCAGGGCGTCATCGATCTCGTGCAGCGGCTCAAGGCAGACGAGTCGTTCGCGCACATCGACATCATCGGCGGCAACGTCGCCACCCGGGAGGGCGCGCAGGCGCTCATCGACGCGGGTGTGGACGCCGTCAAGGTCGGCGTCGGACCCGGATCGATCTGCACCACCCGCGTCGTCGCCGGCGTCGGCGTGCCGCAGGTCACGGCCGTGTACGAGGCGTCTCTCGCCGCCCGCCCCGCAGGCGTGCCGGTGATCGCCGACGGCGGACTGCAGTACTCGGGTGACATCGCGAAGGCGCTCGTCGCCGGTGCGGACGCCGTCATGCTCGGTTCGCTGCTCGCCGGAACCGACGAGTCCCCGGGCGAGATCGTCTTCCAGTCCGGCAAGCAGTTCAAGCAGTACCGCGGCATGGGGTCGCTCGGTGCGATGCAGACGCGCGGCAAGCAGACCTCCTACTCGAAGGACCGCTACTTCCAGGCCGACGTGCCCAGCGACGACAAGCTCATCCCCGAGGGCATCGAGGGTCAGGTTCCGTACCGCGGACCTGTGTCTGCCGTGGCCTATCAGCTCGTCGGAGGCCTGCGTCAGTCGATGTTCTACGTCGGCGCCCGCACGATCGAAGAGCTCAAGACGCGCGGCAAGTTCGTGCGCATCACCTCGGCAGGGCTGAAGGAGTCGCACCCGCACGACGTGCAGATCGTCGTCGAGGCGCCCAACTACAAGAAGTGACCTGGCGCGCGTCGGCGGCTCGGCGTAGCGTGTGCTGGCATGTGCCGCAACATCGTCCCGCTGAACAACCTGGAACCCGCCGCGACCGACGACGAATGCCGCGACGCGGCCGTGCAGTTCGTGCGTAAGATCTCCGGATCGAATGCGCCCTCGCGCGCGAATCAGGCGGTCTTCGATCGGGCCGTCGAAGAGATCGCGCAGGCGACCCGTGCCCTCCTCGACGGTCTCGTCACCTCGGCGCCGCCGAAGAACCGCGAGCAGGAGGCCGCGAAGCGCCAGGCCAGGTCGGCCGACCGCTACGAGGCGATCCGCGTCTACCAGCAGGAGAAGCGCGCCGCGCGCGCGGCGACATAGATCCGTGATGTGACGCCGGATGACGGCATCCGCCCCGCAGCCGCCGGCGCGTCGTTATGGTCGCGTCATGACTCTTCTCCAGGACCAGATCGCACCCGTCGCCGATGTCACCCCCGAGGAGCGTGCACAGCGCCTCACCGATGCGGGCACCGCGTGGAACGAGCGCATCGCTGCTGATGCCGGAAACGCCGAACTGACCTACAAGGTCGTCGGCCGCGGCATCGGATCGGTGGCCACGGAGGTGCGCGCGGGCAAGCACCGCTTCCTCGTCGACGAGCCGGGCGCGCTCGCCGGTGACGATGCGGCGGCGAGTCCCGTCGAGTACGCCCTCGGCGCGCTCGTCTCGTGCCAGGTCGTCGTGTTCCGTCTCTACGCGCAGGCGCTGGGACTCACGATCGACGAGATCGAGATCACCGCCGAGGGCGACCTGAACGTGCAGAAGCTCTTCGGGATCGACGAGTCCGGCCGCGCCGGATTCCACGATGTGCGCCTGAAGATCGACATCTCGGGTCCGAACAGCGCCGACGAGTACGCGAACCTCCGCAAGGTCGTCGACGAGCACTGCCCTGTGCTCGACCTCTTCGCGAACCCGGTGCCGACCTCCAGCGCACTGGTCTGAGCATCCGTCCCACGGAACTGATAGCCTGATCGGCTCGCCATGCGGGCGGAAGGACGGCTTCACCCGTGGGCTACATCGACATCTCGGCCATCTCACTGACCCTGCCCGACGGCAGACCGCTGCTCGACGAAGTGACGTTCCGTGTAGGAGCGGGCTCGACGAGCGCGCTCATCGGACCGAACGGCGCCGGCAAGACCACGCTGCTGCGCATCGTCCGCGGCGATCAGGCACCGGACGCCGGTGTCGTCACGATCGACGGCGGCCTCGGCGTCATGGATCAGTTCGTCGGGCACGGCGAGGCGGGGCAGACGGTGCAGGAGCTGCTGGTGCGGGTGGCCCCTCGCCGCATCCGCGCCGCGGCTGAGTCGCTGGAGGCGGCTGAGAACGCCCTGATCGAGCGCGATGAGCACGACACGCAGATGCGGTACGCCACGGCGATCGCCGAGTACGCGGATGCGGGCGGTTACGAGCACGAGACCGTGTGGGACCAGTGCACGGTCGCGGCCCTCGGCGTGCCGTTCGAACGCGCACGTTATCGAGAGCTCGACACACTCTCCGGCGGAGAGCAGAAACGGCTCGCGCTCGAGGCCCTCCTGCGCGGACCGGATGACGTGCTGCTGCTCGACGAGCCGGACAACTACCTCGACGTCCCGGCGAAGCGCTGGCTCGAGCAGCAGCTGCGCGAGACGCCGAAGACCGTGCTGCTGGTCTCGCACGACCGCGAGCTGCTGGCCCGCGCCGCCGATCGCATCGTGACGCTCGAACCGGGCGGCGCCGGTGCATCGGCGTGGGTGCACGGCGACGGCTTCGGCAGCTATCACCAGGCCAGGTCAGACCGGATGGACCGCCTCGACGAACTGCGCCGCCGATGGGACGAGCAGCACGAGAAGCTGCGCACCCTGGTGGCGAACCTCAAGGTCAAGGCAGAGGCGAACGACGGTTTCGCTTCGCGGTACCGCGCCGCTCAGACCCGGTTGCGCAAGTTCGAGGAGGCCGGGCCGCCGGAGGAGCGTCCGCCGTCGCAGGAGTTCGACATGCGCCTGCGCGGATCGCGCACCGGCAAGCGTGCGGTCGTCGCTGAACGACTCGAGCTCACCGGCCTCATGCGGCCCTTCGACGCGGAGATCTGGTACGGCGACCGGATCGGCGTGCTCGGATCGAACGGCTCGGGCAAGTCGCACTTCCTGCGGCTTCTCGCCAGAGGCGGCACGGATCCCGATCCGACCCTCGGCCACGTGACGTCGACAGGGGAGCAGGTGGATGCCGTCGCTAATACGGGCCGCGCGACGCTCGGCGCCCGCGTGGTGCCCGGTCTGTTCGCGCAGACGCACGCGCATCCCGAGTTCATCGGACGCACGCTGCTGGAAGTGCTGCACCGTGGCGATGAGCGCAGGGCGGGGATGCCGCGCGAGGCGGCCAGCTCCGCGCTCGACCGCTACGGGCTGGTGCGGCAGGCGCAGCAGACGTTCGATTCGCTGTCGGGCGGTCAGCAGGCCCGGTTCCAGGTGCTGCTGCTCGAGCTCTCCGGCGCGACGCTGCTGCTGCTCGACGAGCCGACCGACAACCTCGATCTCGAGTCGGCCGAGGCGCTCGAGGAGGCGCTCACGCGGTTCGAGGGAACCGTGCTCGCCGTGACGCACGACCGCTGGTTCGCGCGCTCGTTCGACCGCTTCCTGGTGTTCGGCAGCGACGGCGACGTGTACGAATCGGATGCGCCGGTGTGGGACGAGCAGCGGGTCGCGCGGGCGCGCTGACCTTGCCATGTCCGTCGGCGCCCCCTCTGACCGTCCGCGCCCCCTCCGGCCGCCGCACGCGCGAGGGGGCGTGGGCGACGCGAGGGGGCGCCGACGCGTCGAAGGTGCGGCACGCGCGCCTCTGGTAGAGGAGTGCGTAGACACGCGAACCCGGCGCCCCGGGTAGGCTGGACGGGTGAGCATGGACATCGAACTCGGCCGAGGCAAGCGCGCACGTCGCGCGTACACGTTCGACGACATCGCGGTGGTGCCGTCGCGGCGCACCCGCAACCCTGAAGACGTCTCGACCGGCTGGTCGATCGACGCGTTCCAGTTCGACACACCGATCATCGGCGCGCCGATGGACTCGGTCGTCAGTCCCAGGACGGCGATCATGCTGGGCCAGCTCGGCGGCCTCGGCGTGCTCGACCTCGAGGGGGTCTGGACGCGCTACGAGGATCCGGAGCCGCTGCTGGCCGAGATCGCCGGCCTTCCGGCCGACAAGGCGACCGTGCGCATGCAGCAGCTCTACTCCGAGCCCATCAAGCCCGAACTCATCAAGGCGCGACTCGCCGAGATCCGCGATGCGGGTGTCACGGTCGCCGGGTCGCTCACGCCGCAGCGCACGCAGGAGCTCTACGAGACCGTGGTCGCCGCCGGCGTCGACCTGTTCGTCATCCGCGGCACGACGGTGTCGGCCGAGCACGTGTCGAGCGTCGCCGAGCCGCTGAACCTCAAGAAGTTCATCTACGACCTCGACGTCCCCGTCATCGTCGGCGGCGCCGCGACCTACACCGCGGCCCTGCACCTCATGCGCACTGGCGCCGCCGGAGTGCTCGTCGGATTCGGCGGGGGAGCGGCGTCCACGACACGCGCGACCCTCGGCATCCATGCGCCGATGGCCACTGCCGTCTCCGATGTCGCCGCCGCGCGCCGCGACTACCTCGACGAGTCGGGCGGACGCTACGTGCACGTGATCGCCGACGGCGGCGTCGGCACGTCCGGCGACATCGTGAAGGCGCTCGCGATGGGCGCGGATGCCGTCATGCTCGGCGTCGCGCTCGCCAGGGCGACGGACGCCCCAGGACACGGCTTCCACTGGGGGCCGGAGGCGCACCACCCGCAGCTTCCCCGCGGACGCCGCGTCGCCGTCGAGGGCATCGCCACGCTCGAGGAGATCCTGTACGGACCGGCGCCCGTCGCCGACGGCACGGCGAACCTCATCGGGGCGCTGCGCAAGTCGATGGCGACCACCGGATACTCCGACCTCAAGGAGTTCCAGCGCGTCGAGGTCGTGCTCGCGCCGTACCACTCTTGACCGGCACGCAGATCGTGACGACCCCGCAGGAGTTCCCGCCGACTCTTCGCGAGGTCATGCTGCGCCCGCGATGGATCGGCGTGCTGCTGCTCGCGCTTGTCGTGGCCGGCGTCTTCGCGTTCCTGGGGCAGTGGCAGTTCGAACGCGCGATCGACACCGAGCCCCCGCCCGCAGGGATCACGGAGGACGTGCGCCCGCTCACCGACGTCGTCCAACCGGGACAGTACCTGCCGGAACCGTATGTCGGTCAGCGCGTCGAGACAGCGGGCACCTGGGTCGCCGGTGACTTCCTCGTCGTGTCGTCCCGTTTCAACGACGGCGCCGAGGGGTATTGGGTCACCGGGCAGCTGCGCGTCGACGAGCGCACCTCGATCGCCGTCGCGGTCGGGTGGGCACCGGATCGGGAATCCGCGGATGCCGCAGCATCCGCCCTCGAGGAGAACGCCGCAGGCACCGAGGCGACGATCACCGGCCGCGTGATCTCCGACGAGGGCACCGCTCTGCCGCCTTCGGACGATCCCTTCGCGATGAACCGGATGTCTCCGGCGATGCTGCTGAGCCAGTGGCACGACACGGAGCAGCTGTCGGTCTACCGCCCGTACCTCGCATCGGTCGAGGCGCCCGACGGCCTCATCGACATCGACTCGCCAGCGCCGGACGAACTCTCCAGCGTCAATTGGCTGAACATCTTCTACGCGATCGAGTGGGCCGTGTTCGCCGGATTCGCGTTCTACATCTGGTACCGCCTGGCGAAGGATCGCTGGGAACTCGAGGTCGAGGAGTTCGAGGACCCCACCTCGCACTGACCGCTGCCGCGCCGATCGAATGACGCTCTGGTTACCGATTGGCGAATTCGATTGAGGATGTCGGCGCCGCTCCGTATGCTCACCAACATGTGTGCGCGCTGTGAGCGCGCACGACGGCAGTCTTACCCGAGCTGTCGTTCGAGTCGATCGAGGAGACAGCACCGATGATGTCCGCCCCTGACGACCGGAACCTCAAGGTCTCCGTGTCGCACCGTACAGGCAGGGGCCGCATCGGCGCCCTTGCCGCGACCTGTGTCTTCGCGCTCGGCGCAGGCGCCCTGGTCGCAACCCCCGCATTCGCCGAGACGACCGGCACGGGGGTGGTCATCAACGAGGCGTATCTGTCCGGCGGAAGCGCCGGCGCGGCCTTCACCAACAAGTTCGTCGAGCTGTACAACCCGACCGCCGCCGACATCACCCTCGACGGGATGTCGCTGCAGTACCGCTCCGCGACGGGGACGGCCGCCTTCAACGGTGTGGCGCCGCTGACCGGCACCATTCCGGCGGGTGGCTACTTCCTCGTGCAGGGAAACAGCAACGGCACCAACGGCGCTGCGCTGCCGACCCCGGATGTCGTCAGCACCCTGACGCCGAGCGGCACCAACGGCACGCTCGCCCTCGTCGAGGGCACGGACGCCGTGAACCTCGCGCCCGGCTCGGTCGCGGGTGTCGACGGCGTCGTAGACGTGCTCGGCTACGGAACGTCGAACACGTTCGAGACCGCGGCGGCGACCCCGCCGGCGGGCAACACCGACGTGAAGTCGCTCAACCGCACGAACGGCGCGGACACCGACGACAACAGCGTCGACTTCACGCTCTCGGCCACCATCACCCCTCAGGGCTCCGGTGTCACCGAGCCGACCGACCCGGTCGATCCGGTCGATCCGGTCGAGCCGACCACCGTGTCGATCGCCGAGGTGCAGGGCACGAGCGATGTCTCGCCGCTCGACGGCCAGACCGTCACGACCACGGGCATCGTCACCGGCGACTACCGCGTGGGCGGCTACAAGGGCATCTCGATCCAGACCGCCGGCAGCGGTGGCGACGCCGACGCCACCCCCGGCGCATCCGACGGCGTCTTCGTCTTCCTGAACGCGCTCGCCCCGACCCTGGCGATCGGCGACCTGGTCTCGGTCACCGGTACGGTCTCGGAGTACTTCGGTCAGACCCAGATCTCGCCGGCGGCAGTCGAGGACGTCTCGGTGGTCACGGCAGGCGTCGGTGTTCCCGAGGCGACGCCTCTGCCCGAGACGGTGAGCGGCGCCGACCGCGAGGCCTACGAGAACATGTTCGTGGCACCCGCCGGCACCTACCGCCTGGCATCGAGCCACCAGCTGTACAACTTCGGCACGCTCTGGCTCACCCCGGGCGAGCTCAATGTCAAGAGCACCGAGACGACGCGTCCCGGTGCCGACGCCGATGCCATCGCGGCCGCGAACCGCGCCGAGCGCATCCTGCTCGACGACGGCTGGAACTCGCAGGTCACCAGCGGCGCCCACACGGGTGAGCAGCCGTACTTCACCACGGGCACGGTCGTCCGCAACGGCGACGTCGTCGACTTCGCCGACGCCGGGTACGTGCTGCAGTACGGTTTCGAGGACTGGCGTCTGCAGCCTGTCGTCGCGATCGACGACGCGAGCGACGCGGCCTACAAGGCGACGTTCACGACCGAGAACCCCCGCACCGACGTGGCCCCCGAGGTGGGCGGCGACGTGCAGGTCGGCGCGTTCAACGTCTTCAACTACTTCACGACGCTGCAGAGCGAGAACCCGGAGGCGCGCGGCGCCAAGACGGCGGAGCTGTTCGCGGCGCAGAAGTCGAAGATCGTCACGGCGATCAACGACCTCGATGCGGATGTGGTCGCGCTCATGGAGATCGAGAACTCGATCCACTTCGGCAAGCCGGTCGACACGGCCCTCGCCGATCTGGTCGACGGTCTCAACGCTGACGCCGGCTCCGACGTCTGGGAGTACGTCCCTACGCCGGAGGCGCTGCTGTCGACCGACACCGATGTGATCACGAACGCGATCATCTACAAGAAGGATGCCGCGACGCCCGTCGGCGACAGCGCGACAGTGGTCGATGAGACCGTGTGGGGCAACGCCCGCGAGCCGATCGCGCAGACCTTCGACCTCGATGGCAAGATCGTCTCGGTCGTCGCGAACCACTTCAAGTCGAAGTCCGGCGACGGCGACGAGCCGGCCGACGGCCAGGGCCACTTCAACGCCGACCGCACCGCTCAGGCGCAGTCGCTGCTCGGCTTCACCGAGACGCTGGCTCAGACGAGCGGAAGTGACGACATCCTGCTGCTGGGCGACTTCAACGCCTACGGCCAGGAGGACCCGATCGACGTGTTCGCGCAGGCCGGCTGGACCGATCTCGTGCCCGCTCAGGCCGCAGGGCAGTACACGTACACGTTCGACGGCGAGCTCGGCTCGCTCGACCACGCGATCGCATCGCCTTCGCTCACCGCGTCGGTCACCGGCACAGGCGTGTGGGGGATCAACTCCGCTGAGTGGAGCGACCGCGGCTATTCGTTCGGCGCGGCCGAGTCCGGCACGCCGTTCCGATCCAGCGACCACGACCCGGTGATCGTCGGCATTTCCAGCGAGATCCCGCCGGTCAGCATCGACATCGTCACGATCAACGACTTCCACGGCCGGATCGAGGCCGACGGCGTCGCAGCCGGTGCCGCTGTTCTCGCGGGTGCCGTCAACTCCGTGCGCGATGCGAACCCGAACACGATCTTCGCCGCCAACGGCGACTCGATCGGTGCATCGACGTTCACCTCGTTCATCGACAGCGACAACCCCACGATCGATGCCCTGAACGCTGCGGGCCTCGAGGTCAGTTCGGTGGGCAACCACGAGTTCGACCAGGGCTGGGAGGACCTGCGCGACCGTGTGCAGCCCCGTGCCCAGTGGCCGTACCTCGGAGCGAACGTGTTCCTCAAGGGCACCGATGAGCACGCCGGCGACGCGTACTTCGTCAAGGAGCTCGACGGCGTGAAGGTCGGCTTCATCGGCGCCGTGACCGAGGACCTTCCGAGCCTCGTCTCCGCGGACGGGCTCGCCGACCTCGACATCCGCGACATCGCGGACTCCGTCAACGCGGTGGCCGAAGACCTCAAGGACGGCGACGAGGGCAACGGCGAAGCGGATGTCATCATCCTGCTCGTGCACGAGGGCGCGGCGAACACCGATGCCTCCAGCATCACCCCCGAAACACCGCTGGGGGAGATCCTCGACGGTCTCGACGCCGACGTGGACGCGGTCTCCACCGCGCACACGCACCAGGTCTACAACCACGTGATCGACGGTCGTCCGGTCTTCCAGGCTGGTCAGTACGGCGAGGGCTTCGCCCTCACCTCGCTGAGCGTCGACCCGAAGACGAAGGAGCTGCTCTCGATCACCAACGAGATCAAGCCCCTCACGAGGACCGAGAAGGATCCGGTCACCGGCAGGGACGTCGTCATCCCGCTGTACGACGCCGACCCCGAGGTGCAGAAGATCGTCGACGCGGCCAAGGCCCAGGCCGACGTGCTCGGAGCGGAATCCGTCGGTGAGATCACGGGCGACTTCAACCGCGCTCGCCAGAGCGACGGCACCGAGAACCGCGGTGGCGAGTCGACGATCGGCAACTTCGTGGCCGACGTGCACAAGTGGGCGACCGGTGCGGACATCGCGATGATGAACCCCGGTGGTATCCGCGCGAACCTCACATACGCGTCGTCGGGGGCCTCCGACCCCGACGGCAACGTGACGTTCCGCGAAGCCGCGACGGTGCAGCCGTTCGCTAACACCCTGGTGACGCTGAACCTCACCGGTGCACAGGTCGAGGCGGTGCTCGAGGAGCAGTGGCAGCCGGAGGAGGCGAGCCGTCCGTTCCTGAAGCTCGGCCTCTCCGAGGGGCTGCAGTACACCTACGACCCGACGGCGTCGGCGGGGGAGCGGATCACGTCCGTCACCCTGAACGGTGAGCCGATCGATCCGGCGGCGTCGTACCTCGTGGCGGCCAACTCGTTCCTCGCCGCGGGTGGAGACAACTTCTTCACCTTCGCTGAGGGCACCGGCAAGGCGGACACCGGCAAGGTCGACCTGCAGTCCACGGTCGAGTGGTTCGACGCCAACGGCACGGCGGCGCCCGGCCTCGCGCAGCGCGCGGTCGGCGTGGCGCTGAGCCCTGCGGATGCCGACGGCTACAGCGCCGGCGACGAGGTCACCATCGCGCTCTCCTCTCTGGCCTTCACGGGCGGAGATGCGGCACCGACCGAGGCCACGGTCTCGCTCGGAGACAGCGAACTCGCCGCGGGCACTGTCGACCCGACCGTGGTCGACACCACAGATGAAGCAGGGCGCGCGAGCCTGACCTTCACCGTCCCGGAGGGCGTGTTCGGCGAGCAGCGGCTCACCGTCGCCACCTCGGACGGCACGAGCGTCGAGGTGCCCGTCACCTTCGCCGCCGCGCCGGTGGCAGAGGGAGAGATCACGCTGAGCGCGACCTCGGTCGCGGCCGGCGGTTCGGTCACGATCGACGGAACCGGGTTCGACGCCGCACTGGATCTGGTGATCGAGCTGCGTTCGACGCCGGTCCAGGTCGGCACCGTGACGGTGGCCGGTGACGGCACGTTCTCGGTCAGCGTCACGATCCCGAAGAGCACAGCGGCCGGTGCGCACACGCTCGCGGTGATCCAGCCTGATGGTGCCGAGGCCACTGCGGCACTCACCGTGACGGCCGCGGCCGGAAGCGGTGGTTCCGGTGACGTTGGCGGTGAGCTGGGCGTCACGGGTGCCGACCCGACGCCGTACCTGTTGGTGGCAGCGATCCTGCTGCTGCTGGGTGCAGCGTTCGTGTTCGTCCGCCGTCGCCGCATCGAGCAGTGACCCCGCGCGCAGCGCAGTGAGATCGGAAGCGCCTGGTGCCCCTCGCGGGTGCGCCAGGCGCTTCCGCGTGCGCGGCGGCGTCCGATCGTGGCGGCGGGAGCCGCGACGACCCCGGGTAGACTTGACGGCATGCCCGAACCGAAAGCCGCCTCCTTCCCGAAGATCCGTGGGGCGCTGAAGTTCTACCAGATCGCGTCGATCATCACGGGTGTCATGCTGCTGCTGCTGCTGGCGGAGATGATCCTGAAGTACAGCCCGACGCACGTCGAGCTGTTCGCCGGCGGTTCGGGCGGATTGCTCTGGTTCGCGCCGGTCATCGTCGGCGACGGTTGCCAGTGGTTCTCGCTCTTCGTGCCGGGCGGCATGGGGTGCGACCTCGTCTCCGCGGGCGACGGCACGAACCTGTCGTTGTTCATCCTCGTGGCGCACGGCTGGTTCTACGTCGTGTACCTCTTCTCGGTCTTCCGCCTGTGGAGCCTGATGCGCTGGCCGTTCAGCCGCTTCATCACGCTCGCCCTCGGCGGCGTCATCCCCGCGCTCTCCTTCATCATGGAGGCCAAGGTCTCTCGTGAGGTCAAGGCGTACCTCGCATCACGTGAGGCGGCCGTCGCCGCCGAAGCATCAGAAAACCAGGAGGCAGCGCGATGAGCGCCGACACCGCACAGCGTCCCGTCCTCGTCGTTGACTTCGGCGCGCAATACGCACAGCTCATCGCGCGTCGCGTGCGCGAGGCCGGCGTGTACAGCGAGATCGTGCCGCACACGGTCAGTGCCGCAGACATCGCCGAGAAGAACCCCGTCGCGCTCATCCTCTCCGGCGGTCCATCGTCGGTCTACGAGGAGGGCGCCCCTGCGCTCGACGGCGACATCTTCGATCTCGGCGTCCCGACGCTCGGTATCTGCTACGGCTTCCAGGTGATGGCCCGCGCCCTCGGCGGCGAGGTCGCGAACACCGGACTCCGCGAGTACGGGGCGACGGATGCCGCGCTCACGGGCGACGGCGGCGTGCTGCTCGGCGGGCAGCCGGACACCCAGAACGTGTGGATGAGCCACGGCGATCAGGTCGCCCGCGCACCCGAGGGCTTCGATGTCCTCGCATCCACCGCCGACACCCCCGTCGCCGCCTTCGGCAGCGCCGAGAAGCGCTTCTACGGCGTGCAGTGGCACCCAGAGGTCAAGCACTCCGATCACGGCCAGGAGGTCATCGAGAACTTCCTCCACAAGGCAGCGGGACTCGCATCCGACTGGAACAGCGGCAACGTCATCGAAGAGCAGGTCGCCCGCATCCGCGAGCAGGTCGGCTCCGCCCGCGTCATCTCCGCCCTTTCCGGCGGCGTCGATTCTGCCGTGTCCACGGCGCTCGTCCACAAGGCCATCGGCGACCAGCTCACCGCGGTCTTCGTCGACCACGGCCTTCTCCGCAAGGGAGAGCGCGAGCAGGTCGAGCAGGACTACGTCGCCTCGACCGGTGTGCGACTGATCACGGTGGATGCCGCCGACACGTTCCTCGGGCACCTCAAGGGCGTCAGCGATCCGGAGCAGAAGCGCAAGATCATCGGTCGCGAGTTCATCCGCGCATTCGAGAAGGTGCAGCTCGACCTGGTCGCCGAGGCCAAGGCAGAGGGCGAGCCGATCAAGTTCCTCGTGCAGGGCACACTGTACCCCGACGTCGTCGAATCCGGCGGCGGCACCGGCACCGCGAACATCAAGTCGCACCACAACGTCGGCGGGCTGCCGGAAGACCTCGACTTCGAGCTCATCGAGCCGCTGCGCACCCTGTTCAAGGACGAGGTGCGTCAGATCGGGCGCGACCTCGGTCTCCCAGAGGCGATCGTCGGCCGCCAGCCCTTTCCGGGGCCGGGCCTCGGAATCCGCATCGTGGGTGAGGTCACCGCTGACCGTCTCGAGATTCTGCGTGAGGCCGACGCCATCGCCCGCGAAGAGCTGACCAGGGCCGGTCTCGACGGTGAGATCTGGCAGTGCCCCGTCGTGCTGCTCGCCGACGTGCGCTCGGTCGGCGTGCAGGGCGACGGCCGCACCTACGGGCACCCGATCGTGCTGCGCCCCGTCTCGAGCGAAGACGCGATGACCGCCGACTGGACCCGTCTTCCGTACGACGTGCTGTCGAAGATCTCGAACCGGATCACCAACAGCGTGCGCGACGTGAACCGAGTGGTGCTGGATGTCACGTCCAAGCCCCCGGGAACCATCGAGTGGGAGTGACGTGGGCGGGATCTCGCTAGATTCCGCACTGCCGGATGCTGAGTACCTCGTGCTCTCCAGCCGGCTCGTCCCCGATCTCGACGGGGGCTACACGATCGCGACGCTGTCGCGCGCGAAGCAGCTCGCCGCGGCCGGCGTCGCCGACGGTCGAGGACCCCTGCTGCTGACTTTCGATCCGGCGGATGCCACGGCCCATGCCGCGCATCGGGCGACGTTCGCACGGCGCGGTGCGATCGTGGATCCTGCACGCATGCGCAACCTGTTCGACGAGGCCGCATTCCCCGGCGGTGGTGCGGCCGCGTGGCTGCACGACGCGGCATCCGCAGACCTGTCGACGCCAGCGCCCGATCGCGAGTACCGGGTGCTTCGCGACGAGGAGGACCGCCCGTTCGCCGCGTTGCCCGTGATCCCGGGGAACCCTGATTGGCACCTCACGGAGGAGCCGGTGCTCGTGTACGACGCGACAGCACAGGTGATCGGCGGGGTGGCAGGGTTCCGGGCTCTGTACGCCGCATGGCTCCAGCACATCACGGCCGCCATCACCGACAAGCAGATCGTCGTGATCTGCGAGTCACGCCAGCTGGGCGAGCTCATCGCCGACTGGGATCACCCGCGCGTGCGCATCATCCACACGATCCACACCATGCACCTCGAGGCGCCGTACACACCGGATGCCGCGCTCAACGCCCTGTGGACGCGCTGGTTCGCGCTGGCGGATCACTTCGATGCCGTGGCATGGCCGACGAGGACGCAGCGTGACGATGTCGTCGCCCGGTTCGGCGACGCCACTCGCCATGTCGTGATCCCGAACGGGGCCCCCGATTCCGCAACGCGTGCGGCAACCGTGCTCGAGCGCGAACCCGGTCTCGTCGTCGTGCTCGGCCGCCTCGCGCCAGGCAAGCGCATCGACCATTCGATCCGCGCGTTCGTCGCCGCGGACGTCCCCGGATCCCGGATGGAGATCTGGGGCGGGGGAGCGGAGCACGACGCGCTGCAGACGCTGATCGACGACCTCGGCGTCGGTTCGCGGGTCATGCTCGCCGGACATACGGATTCCCCGGGGCGGGTGCTCGAGCGGGCATCGGTCGTGGTGACGTCCACGGCGTTCGAGGGCCAAGGGCTGTCGATCCTCGAGGCGCTGCTGCACGATGTGCCTGTCGTCTCGTACGACGTGCGCTACGGGCCTGGTGACCTGCTCGCCGGCGGCGGTGGGATCCTCGTACCCGACAGTGACGAGGCGGCGCTCGCCGACGCGCTGCGCCGAGTTCTCACCGATCCTGAGCTGCATGCGCGCCTGGTGGCGGAAGCACCGGTCGCGGCATCCGCGTGGAGCGCCGAGCGCGCGATCGATGCGTTCGCGGCGACGGTGCGCGAGGTTCTGACGGCGCCGTCCCGCCGCTGATCCAGATTTTTTTCTTCACGATGTCGATTCGGGTCTTTCCCGTTCGACGTCTTAGTGAGAGGGTCGAGAACGATCCCCCCGGACCAAGGAGAAAATCATGAAGTTCATGCTGATCATGCGCGCGGACGACTCGGGTGTCGATGCATACAAGGACATCCCGTTCGAGCAGATCATCGAGGCGATGGGCAAGTACAACGAGTCCATGATGAAGGCGGGGGTGCTGCTCGCCGGTGAGGGCCTGACAGACGCCGCAGAGGGCTTCGTCGTCGACTTCTCGGCGGAGGCGCCGCTGGTCACAGACGGCCCTTACGGTGAGACCAAGGAGCTGTTCAACGGCTTCTGGATCATCGAGGTCTCCACGCGCGAGGAGGCAGCGGAGTGGGCGAAGCGCGCGCCCCTCGGCCCCGGCGCGTTCCTCGAGGTGCGTCGTGTCACCGAGATGGAGGACTTCCCCGCCGACAACGAGTGGATCCAGAAGGAAGAGGGCTGGCGCGACGAGCAGGCGCAGCGCGCCCAGCAGTGAGCCCGCAGCCCGACGAGATGACCGACCTCGATCCGCACGGCGAGACGGAGCGCTCCACCAGCAGCGTGGAGCGCTCCGTCGCCGCGGTGTGGCGCATCGAATCCGCGAAGATCGTCGCCACGCTCACACGGATGGTCGGTGATTTCGGTCATGCCGAAGACCTCGCCCAGGAGGCGCTCCTCGACGCGTTGACGCAGTGGCCGTCCGAGGGCGTACCGCGAAACCCCGCCGCATGGCTCACAGCCGTGGCGAAGCGCAAGGCGATCGACGGCTGGCGCCGCCAGGAGCGGCTCGACGACAGGATCGCTGTGATCGCCCATGATCTCGAGCGGGAGCAGGCTGATGCCGCTGATGCCGACCCCTGGGATCCGGATGAGATCGACGACGACGTGCTGCGCCTCGTCTTCGTTTCGTGCCACCCCGTGCTCTCGCGAGAGGCGCGGGTCGCGCTGACACTGCGGGTGGTCGCGGGGCTGTCGACCGAGCAGATCGCTCGGGCGTTCCTAGTGCCGGTCGCCACGGTCCAGCAGCGCATCGTGCGCGCGAAGAAGACGCTGGCGGCGGCGAACGTGCCCTTCGAGGTGCCGCCGCGCGACGAGTACGCGGAGCGACTGAGTGCGATCTTCGGTGTGCTCTACCTGATCTTCAACGAAGCCCATGCCGCGAGCAGCGGCTCCGACTGGATGCGCCCCGAGCTCGGCGAAGAGGCCATCCGTCTGACACGCGTGCTCACCGCGCTCGTGCCCGAGCAGCGCGACGCCCACAGTCTGCTCGCGCTGATGGAGCTCACGGCTGCACGATTTCCCGCACGGGTCGATGCCAACGGGGAACCGGTGCTGCTGGCGGATCAGGACCGGTCACGATGGGACAGGAGCCGTATCACCCGCGGGCGTGCCGCGCTCGCCGCGGCCGACCGCCTGGGCGGAGGACGCACGGCCTACGGGTTGCAGGCGGCGATCGCGGAATGCCATGCGGTCGCGGCATCCGTCGAAGACACCGACTGGGAGCGCATCGTGGTGCTCTACGAGGCGCTGGGGCGCATCGCGCCGTCGCCCGTCATCGAGCTGAACAGGGCTGCGGCCGTGGCGATGGCCACCGGTCCGTCATCCGCTCTCCGCATCATCGACCAGCTCGCGGCATCCGACGCTCTGAAGGGCTACCATCTGCTTCCGGCGACCAGGGGGGAGATGCTGCTGCGCCTCGGACGCAGAGAAGAGGCCCGTTCCGAATTCGCCACCGCCGCGAGACTCGCGGGGAACGAAAGGGAACGGGCCCTCCTGGAGGCGAAAGCCTCCGAGTAGTCGGATCTAGTCGCGGACCTTGTCTCCGCGGCCGACGATCAGACCGTAGATCAGCAGCACGATGATCGCGCCACCGATCGCGAGAGCCCACGTGGAGAGGCTCCAGAACTCGTTGAGACCGACACCGAAGAGCATTCCGCCGATCCAGCCGCCGAGGACGGCTCCGACGACGCCGAGGATGAGAGTGACGATCCAGCCGCCACCCTGCTTACCAGGCAGGATCAGTTTTGCGATCGCTCCGGCGATCAATCCGAGGATAAGAAATGCGAGGAAACCCATGATGTAAATCCCCTTTCTGTAGCGGTGAGCCAACTATGCTCCCCACTTTGCACAAAAGCCACCCCCTTGCGCGCGTGTCGAGAATATGGGAAAAGGCCCCAACTCCGAAGAGCTGGGGCCTTTCCGCAGACCATTTCGCGGTCAGTTGCTGCCGCGGGCGATCGCGATGATGCGCAGGATCTCGATGTAGAGCCAGACAACGGTGACCATGATGCCGAAGCCGCCGACCCAGCCGTAGACGCGGGGTGCGCCGTTGCGCACGCCCTGCTGGATCTGGTCGAAGTCGAGCACCAGCGAGTACGCCGCCATGAAGACGACCAGCACGCCGATGATGACGCCGAGCGGGATGCCCATGATCTCGACGCTGCGAAGGCCGAATGCGTTGTCGTTGATGCCGGTCCACATGAGCACGAGGTTCAGCAGCGAGAAGACCAGGTAGCCGACCATGGCGATCATGAAGATCTTCGTCATCTTGGCGGACGCGCGGATCTTGCCGCTGGCGAAGAGCGCCAGGGTCACGCCGACGACGGCGACCGTCGCCAGCGTCGCCTGCACGACGATGCCGGGGTAGAGGAGTTCGAAGAACGCCGAGATGCCTCCGACGAACACGCCCTCGAACGCGGCGTAGGCGAAGATCAGCGCGGGGCGCACCTTCTTACGGGACGTGAAGGTGATGATCATCGCGAGGACGAAGCCGCCGAGTGCACCGACGATCATCGGGAGCATCGACACGCCGGCCCGCGGGTCGACGCTCACGCCGCCCAGCGTCCACACCCAGCCGACGACCGCGGTGACGAGCAGGATCGCGAACAGTCCGGCGGTCTTCCAGACCGTGTCCTCGACGCTCATGCGGTCGGTCTCGATGGCGCCTGCCGGCGGGGCGGCGTACATGCCCTCGAGCTGCGCGTTGGCTGCGGCATCCATCCCCGCGTGCGCGAGCGATGCGGTCTGCGCGGACTGGCCGGCAGCACCGGGGTACGTGGCGACGTTCCGAGGATCCTGCTTCTGGAATGCCGGGTTGTTGAATGCGAAATTGCTCATGGTGGGCCTCACTCCGAGTGGGTCTTAAGGTCGCTTTCCTCAACGATACCCGGGCTTTGTGATGTATGGGGTGTTCTACGCTGAGAGCATGCCCAGGAGGTCTCCACTCGTCATCGGTCATCGTGGCGCCCCTGGCTACCGCCCTGAGCACAGCAGGTCCTCGTACGAGCTCGCGCTCGCCATGGGCGTCGACGCCGTCGAACCCGACATCGTCGCGACCAAGGACGGCGTGCTGGTCGTGCGCCATGAGAACGAGATCTCCGGCACGACCGATGTGGCGGAGCATCCGGAGTTCGCCGACCGCAAGACGACCAAGCGCGTCGACGGGCAGGCGCTGACGGGCTGGTTCACCGAGGACTTCACCTGGGACGAGATCGCCACTTTGCGCACCACCGAGCGGATTCCTGCGGTGCGTGCGGCGAGTGCGACCTTCGACGGCGGACAGGGCGTGCTGCGGCTCATCGACCTGCTCGACATCGTGCGTGAGGGTTCCGCCGAGCACGGCCGCGAGATCGGCGTTGTGCTCGAGATCAAGCACGCCACCTACTTCGAGAGCATCGGTCTGGATCTGGTTCCGATGATCATCCACGACCTCCGAGAGGCGGGGTGGGCCGATGGAGAGCTTCCCCTGATCATCGAGGCTTTCGAATCGACGGTGCTCGCCCGTCTGCGCGCGCACGGCATCCCCGCCTCGTACGTCTACCTCATCGAGGCATCCGGTCGCCCGTACGACCAGCTCGTCGCACACGGCAAAGCCGCCGCGACGTACAAGGCCACGGTCACACCGCACGGGCTGGACGCCCTGGTCGGCGAGGTCGACGGCATCAGCGTGAACAAGCGGATGCTGCTCGCCAAAGGCAGCACGATCGTCGCCGACGCGCACGCCAGGGGCCTGAAGGTCTACACCTGGACGGCGCGGCCGGAGAACGCGTTCCTCGCGGCGGAGTTCCGCGGCGAGGGAGGCAAGGCGGCATTCGGCGACTACGAGTCGGAGTGGGCTGTGCTCGCCGACACCGGGATCGACGGGGTCTTCGTCGACCACCCCGACCTCGGCATCGCGTTCTTCCGCGGCTGACGCCGTCCGGGCGCGCGCATCGAAGCGCCCGCCGGACATGGCCCGTTCACTCGGTGTACACGTTCCCGACTCAGAAATTTAAGCGCGACTCGATGGTCTGATCCCATCCCGTTCCTCTTCTGACCCTGGAGTCACATGTCTCGCCTGCAACGCGGGCTCGCGACGACGGCGGTGTGCGCGATGAGCGCCACTCTGCTGCTCGCAGTCCCCACCTCCGCCCTCGGCGCCGAGGCGCCGCTCGGTGTCCGGATCAACGAAGTCGTCTCCAACGGCGGCAGCCCCGACGATTGGATCGAGTTCTACAACCACTCCGACGCCGACGTCGACCTGAGCGGCTACGTCGTCCAGGACAACAGCGACAAGAACCCGTACACGTTCCCCGAGGGCACGGTCGTCGCGCCGGGTGCGTACCTCGTGCTCGACACCCTGTCCGACGCGGGCGAAGGCGACTTCGACTTCGGGCTCGGCAAGGGCGACAGCGTGCGCGTGTTCGCGCCGGGAGATGCCAATGGGGCTGAGCCGCTGCTGCAGACGACCTGGCCCGATGGCACGCACGCCGTGCCGAGCTGGGGCGCGCAGGAAGTGGACGGCGAGCTGGTCTGGAGCATCACGGGTGCCTCGACCAAGGGCGCGGAGAACACGTTCGAGGTGATCCCGGAGGAGCCGGAGGAGCCCGTGGAGCCGGTGGCCGGTTCGATCTTCATCAACGAGGTCGATTCGCAGCCCGCCGACTGGGTGGAGTTCTACAACCCCGGTGACGCGGCGTTCGACGTCTCCGGGTACGAGATCCGCGACAACTCCGATGACCACCGCTGGCAGTTCGCGCCGGGCACCTCGATCCCCGCGGGCGGATTCCTGCTCGTGGAAGAGGGAACGGTCGGCATCGTCGACGGCGTCGAGACGGCGTTCCGCGACCCGATCGGGATCGGCTCAGCCGACCGCATCCGTCTCTTCGACACCTCGGGTGCGTTGATCGACGACACCCTTCCGTGGGAGGGGCACGCCGCGATCGACGGCGACTTCGCCGCCGCGACACTCGCCCGCTGCATCGACGGCGAGGGAGCCTTTGCGCTCGCGACGCCGACACCGGGCGCGCCGAACACATGCGTCACCCCTGCCGTCGTGATCAACGAGATCGAGTCGAACGGCGATGCCACCGACTGGGTCGAGGTGCACAACACCGGAGCATCCGCCGTGGACATCTCCGGTTGGAGCGTGATGGACGACAAGCCCGTCGACCACGCGGCCGAGACCACGCCGCTTCCCGCGGGCACCGTGCTCGCCGCAGGCGGATACTTCGTGTTCGATCAGCCGGCCGACTTCGTGTTCGGCCTCGGCGGCGGCGACACCGTCACGGTGCGTGACGCGAACGGCAAGACGGTCGCCGAGCACATCTACGCCGACCACGCGAAGGGCGTCTGGGCGCGCTGCGGCGACGAGTTCGTCGATGTCGCCGTCTCGACCAAGGGCGCGGTCAACGACTGCGAAGGCGGCGCTGAGCCCGAGCCGCAGCCGGAGCTCGCTCCGTGGCCCGGATCCGCTGATGTGCGCGTTCTCGACTCCGCGCCGATGTTCCTCGAGGACAGCTCGGGACTCGACGTGCAGGAGACCGCCGACGGAACGTTCCTCTGGGCCGTGGACAACGGCGAAGGCCGCATCTGGAAGCTGAAGGCCGCGGCTGACGGTTCGGTGTCGATGGTCGACGGCTGGGCCGATGGCAAGCGCGTGCGCTTCCAGAAGGACGCTGCCGATCCCGGTGCTGCCGGCCCGGACACCGAAGGCATCACCACCGATGCCGACGGCCTGGTGTACGTGGCATCCGAGCGCGACAACAGCGCCAAGGGCGTCAACCAGAACACGATCCTGCAGGTCGACCCGGAGGATCCGGGCGCTGACCTCGTCGCACTCACCGAGTGGGACCTCACTGCGCTGCTCCCGGCCGTCGGTGCGAACCTCGGCATCGAGGCGGTCGAGTGGGTGCCGGATGCCGCGCTCACCGGCACGCTCTTCGATGACAAGGCGCAGGCCGCCTACGACCCCGCGGCGTACGCCGGCAAGAACGACGGACTCTTCTTCGTCGCTGTCGAGGACAACGGCGGGGTGTACGCGTTCGCGCTGACCGCCGACGGATCGGCACAGCTCGTCTCGACGATCGATCCCGGCCTTGCGGGCGTCATGGCGCTGGACTACGACACGGTGCTCGGAGTGCTGTGGGCCGTATGCGACGACGGATGCCACGGAGCGTCGGCGCAGATCACCCTCAACGGCACGGCGGAGCCGGGCATCGCGCACTTCGCACGAGCTGCAGGCCTGCCTGACATCAACAACGAGGGCTTCGCCACGGCGCCGGCCTCGCTCGCGTCGAACGGTCAGCGTCCGGTGTGGTGGTTCGCCGACGGCTTCGCCTCCGAGGCGCTGCGCACGAGCACGCTGCCGGCCGGCGGCGGCGAGGGCCCCGGTGAAGGTCCTGGCGAGGGTCCGGGCGAGGGTCCGGGCGAGGGTCCGGGCGAGGGTGGAAACCAGCCCGGTCCTTCGATCGAGCCGCTGCCGGGCGATGCGATCGTGGAGGGCAACCGTGGGGGAGCGACGGTCGACAAGACGTCGGTCGCACCCGGTGAGCAGGTGACGATCACGGTCGCGCAGCACGCCGGCACCGACGTCGAGGTGTGGATGTACTCAGATCCGACGTTCCTCGCAGACGGCACGCTGAACGCCGCGGGAGCGATCACTGTCACGATCCCGAAGGACGCCGCAGCAGGTGCCCACCGTCTCGCGGTCTACTCCGCGGACGGTGAGCTGCTGGGCTGGGTGAACATCCAGGTCACGGCCTCGGGTGGCGGTCTCGCGGCCACGGGTTCCGAACTCCCGGCGGGCGCACTCGTGCTCGCACTGGGACTCCTGTTCGCCGGTGCGATCGCAGTGACCCTGCGCCGCCGGCGGCAGACGGCCTAGCCGAAGAACACTGAGGGCGCGTGGAGCCGATCGCTCCACGCGCCCTCAGCGCTTTCGCGCGCGCGGTCAGCGCTTCGAATCGAACGGGCCTCTCCGCGTCGAGACGATGTCCTTACCGAGCGGCATGAGCGAGATCGGCACCATCTTGAAGTCGGCGATGCCCATCGGGATGCCGATGATCGTCACGCACAGGGCGATGCCGGAGACGATGTGCCCGATCGCGAGCCACCATCCGGCCAGGACGACCCACACGACGTTGCCGAGGAAGGCTCCGACCCCGCCTCTGGGCTTCTCGATGATCTGCCGCCCGAACGGCCAGAGGGCGTAGCCCGCGATGCGGAACGAGGCGATCCCCCAGGGGATCGTGACGATCAGGATGCACAGGATGATGCCCGCGAGCGTGTAGCCCAGGAACAGCCACAATCCGGACAGGACCAGCCAGATGACGTTGAGGATCGTGCGCATGCACAGATTCTGACACCCGCGGCCGAGAAGGCGCTGGGGGTGTCGGTCAGTCGGATTCGTCTGGCCAGTACCTGGGCGTGCCGTCCTCGTTGTAGCCGAAGCTCAGGCGGGCCGTCGGATGCTCTGTTGCAGGTCGGTCTTCGACCTCGACATTCGTGGCCGTGGTGACGCCGGGGAGCTGGATCTCCGCGATCGTGGCCCAGTCGCCGGGTTCACAGGTGCTGTCCGCGTAGATGGTGGCGGAGTCGAAGAGCTCACCCGGGCTGAAGTCGATGGTGATGCGCTCCACGTGGGCGTCGGGCTTCGCGGCTTGGATGGCAACATTGGGGACCTCACCGGTGTAGGTGCGGGTCTTGATGTCGGTCCACCCGTTCTCATCCAGCCATTCTCCGATGCGGTGCGCGGCCTCGGCGGGTGTGCCGTCGATTCTCCATCCCTCGGGAGTGGTGCGGCCGAAGCGGAAGTCGTAACCGTCATTCCCGCAGGATCGTGGAGTGTCGCCGTATCGTTCGAGGCGCCATTCCCCGTCGAGGATCTGCATCTGCACGTCGGCGACCGCGGCCTTGTACTCGAAGTTCACCGTCCTGGCCCGCTCGAACAGATTCTCATCACTCACAGATTCCCCACATCCACTCAACACCAACAAGGCACCCACGAGGACGGGCATTGCTGCAACGTGCCGGGTCAGCGCACGCATCACTCGGATTCGTCGCTCCAGAATCGGCGTTCGCCGTCCACGGTGTACCCGAAGCTCGGGTCAGCGGTGGGGTGCTCCGTGGTGGGCTGAAGTTCGAGGTTCTTCTCGTCGTTCGGATATCCGGGGCGTCGCAAATCGGAAATTGCTTTCCAATCGCCGGGTTCGCAGGTGCTGTCGGCGTAGATGGTGGCGGAGTCGTAGTGTTCGCCGGGGCTGAAGTCGATGGTGATGCGCTCCACGTGGGCGTCGGGCTTCGCGGCTTGGATGGCAACATTGAGGACCTCACCGGTGTAGGTGCGGGTCTTGATGTCGGTCCACCCGTTCTCATCCAGCCATTCTCCGATGCGGTGCGCGGCCTCGGCGGGTGTGCCGTCGATTCTCCATCCCTCGGGAGTGGTGCGGCCGAAGCGGAAGTCGTAACCGTCATTCCCGCAGGATCGTGGAGTGTCGCCGTATCGTTCGAGGCGCCATTCCCCGTCGAGGATCTGCATCTGCACGTCGGCGACCGCGGCCTTGTACTCGAAGTTCACCGTCCTGGCCCGCTCGAACAGATCCTCATCACTCACAGATTCCCCACATCCACTCAACATGAGCACTGCGCTCATAGATACGGCGATCAGGCTCATCCGGCGACGACGCATCATTGCGCAACCTCCTGGGCGACCGCAGCGTCGACGAGGTCGATGATCGTCTGCTTGAAGGATTGTGACATCGGGTCAAGATACCCGACCGCCTCATCATCCATGACGGGGACGGGGTCGCCGGTCAGCGACGGCTCGAACCCGTCGAACCGGTAGTACCACTCCGTACTGCGCTGCGAGTTGTGGCCCTCGGTGCGCTCTCCATGCTCCCCGGCCCCGTCGCCGTAGCCGGGCACCCACCCGCCGTCGGCGCTGAACACCTCGACGCCATCGATCTCGCGAGGATCGATCGAATGCTCGGATACCGGCCAGCGGCCGATCGGGGCGATGAAGTCGTCTTCCGCATGAGTCGCATGCAGAACCAGAAGGCCATCATCGATCTGGCTGCTCAGCGCTCTGGCTGTGTCGTCGGTGATGCCGGCTGAACCGTAGAGCCAGGCATTCTCGACCAGTCCTGGGTTATCGGCGACCATCTGGGTTCCCGATGTCGTGCCGAGAGAGTGCAGGCCGAGATTGAGCTGCGCGTTCGGATTGTTCGCTTCGAGGCCACGGAGCAACTGCGCCATCCGCTCTGCACCGGCGTCCGGACGCTCGATGTTCCACACATTGCCTGTGTCGCCGGAGTCCCACTCCATGAACAGGACTGTCGCGGTCGTCGTAGACGAGTCGCGCTTTCCGAGTTCGCGATCGAGTTCAGCTTTCAACTCGATGGCGCTGTCTGACCATTCGCCGAGCTGACCCGTGTCTGTGGCGATACCGTGTGTCAGCGTCGTGATCTGATTCGCCGCGTCCACGTCACCGAACCCAACGCTCACCCGCGGACTGCCGTCGTCTGTCTCCAGGAATAGAGATAGCAAGGACATTGGTGGTTCTGGATTCTCAACGGCGCTCTTCAGCAGGGAATCAAGCTCCTCAAGTTGACTCCGCTGCGTCTCGTTCAGATCCCCCGCGAGCAGCTGCCTCAACGTCTCGCGATTGAACTCCGTCTTGTCGGCCGCGCGCAGCCCGTTGAGGTTGCCGATGACGAACGGAGCGAGTGCGAAGAGCTGGGCGAGCGGTCCCGTCTGCCATGCGCCTTCGCCGTCGGATCCGCGAGACGACTGAGCCTCGAGTCCCTCCCACAGTCGGATGGCACGAGCAGGGTCGACGAAGCCGACCGCGCTGGCGAAATCGGGGTGCGATGCGAGCCACGCCTCGGCCTTCGAGCTGTCGGCCGTGCTCAGCCATTCGAGCCGAGCCGCAGACGCGTCGGAGAGCGAGACCTCCAGCTGCTCGGCCAGACCGAGATGCGTGATGGGACCCATCGGATACGAAGACTCCACGACGCCCCAGTACGTCTGCGATATGCGCAACTCCTCGCCCCAAGCCCCGCGCACCTCGTCTCCGCCACTGATCCTCTTCAGTTCGCCGGCGATCGACTCCTCGGCATCATCGATGTCGCGGCGGAATCGCTCGATGTCGGACTGCAGATCGCCGACCGCGCGATCGGCGGCGTCCGCCGCGTGCAGGGCATCCATGCGATCCGCGCGCGCACTCGTCGTCGTCGAAGAATCCTGATCGGCATCGAATGCCGCCCAGTAGGCGGTCTCCGCCGTCTGAGCCTCCGCGTGCGCGTCGGCGTGGTCCTGATTCACCGTGACGTTCCGCGCGGCGAGCTCCTCACGGCGCGCCTTCAGCGACGGAAGGATGTATGTCGCGGCATCCGACAGCACACGGCGGCCTTCGAACATGGCCGTGACGAAATCCTGCATCGATGCCGTCGGCGGGTCGAGCATGATCTGGGCGCCTTCGGCGCCGGTCACGTCGAACACCTCCGGGATGCGCTTCCAGCGTTCCTGGGCGTCGAGCATCGCCGACTGCAGCGTCGTCGCGGCAGTGGTGATCCGGTCCACGAGTGCCTCGACAGCGCCGGCGTCGACCACGTGCGGAAGCGATGGAGAGACGGCCGCCCTCATCGGTATGACCCGTCGGTGACGTAGGCCGCGTAGGGCGCGATTCCCCACGCATCCTCGGCGTGCTTCTCCGCCGTCGAGACGTTGTCCGCCATCTGCTCGTCTCCGGCGACGATCGCGACCGTCGCCTCGCCCACCGCCGCCGCTGAGCCGCTGACCGAATGCATGAGCTTGCCCGGAACGAGCCGGCGCTGCGACATGAACGCTTCCCAGGCGGAGGAGAGCACGGTGCGCCCGTCCGCAGTGAGAGCCGCCCTGCCGTTCGTCGCCGCATCGTCGATGCCGGTGTATGCGCTCTCGAACTGCGGACCCAGGTCGTCTATGCCGGCGAGAACGCCGAGCACGCCGTCCGGATCGACCCGCCACTGTCCCAACGCGACCCCCCGATCGTGCGCGGATCGCGCAACCTCGGTCAGCTTATCGGCAGGGCGGATGCTTCGGCTAGAGGCGGCGACCGACGTCCGTGCCCCGGCCTAGACTCGTAAGGTCATGACCGAAGCTCCTCTCATCGTTCCCGCCGTTCCGGGCCAGCCGGGCCAGGACGACCTCCTGGCCGGCCTCAACCCCCAGCAGCTCGAGGCGGTCACGTATCGCGGCCCCGCGCTGCTCATCGTCGCCGGTGCGGGCTCGGGCAAGACCAGCGTGCTCACGCGACGAATCGCCTCGCTGCTGCGAAGCCGGGAGGCATGGCCGAGCCAGATCCTCGCGATCACCTTCACCAACAAGGCTGCGGGTGAGATGCGCGAGCGCGTGGTCGATCTCGTCGGTGATGCTGCGCGCGGCATGTGGATCTCGACGTTCCACTCCGCGTGCGTGCGGATCCTGCGTCGCGAGGCCGACCAGTTCGGCTTCACCAAGTCGTTCACGATCTACGACTCCGGTGACTCGCGCGCGCTCATCAAGCGGCTGGTGAAGGAGCACGAGGCCGACGCGTACGGGCTGACGCCGGCATCCACGCAATCGCGCATCTCGAAGCTCAAGAACGAGCTCGCCGACGCCGAGTCGTTCGCGCGCCAGGCCAACATGTCCGACCCCGCGGAGCGCAAGTTCGTCGAGATCTTCTCCGACTACCAGCGTCAGCTGCGCAAGGCCAACGCCTTCGACTTCGACGATCTCATCGGCCAGACCGTGTTCCTCTTCCGGGCGTTCCCGAAGGTCGCCGACACCTACCGACGGCGTTTCCGGCACATCCTGGTCGACGAGTACCAGGACACCAACCACGCCCAGTACGCGCTCATCCACGAGCTCACGCGACCCGTGTCGAGCGATTCTCCGGATCCATATGCCGCGAACGGCATGATGATCTTCGAGCCGGAGACCACGCCAGAGCTCCCCGGTGCTTCTCTGACCGTCGTCGGTGACTCGGACCAGTCGATCTACGCCTTCCGCGGAGCTGACATCCGCAACATCAGCGAGTTCGAACGCGACTTCCCCGGGGCCCGCGTCGTGCTCCTCGAGCAGAACTACCGCTCGACGCAGAACATCCTCTCCGCAGCCAACGCCGTCATCGGCAACAACTTCGACCGCAAGGACAAGAAGCTCTGGAGTGACAGGGGAGCGGGCGACAAGATCGTCGGCTTCACCGGCTATTCGCAGCACGACGAAGCCCAGTTCGTCGCCGACGAGGTCGAGGCGCTGCACCGTTCGGGCATGCCCTACTCCGAGATGGCGGTATTCTACCGCACGAACTCGCAGTCGCGTGCGCTGGAGGAGATCTTCATCCGCTCGGCGGTGCCGTACAAGATCATGGGCGGCACGAAGTTCTACGAGCGCGCCGAGATCAAAGACGCCATGGCCTACCTCATCGCGGTCGCGAATCCCGCAGACGAGATGTCCGTTCGCCGCATCCTCAACAAGCCGCGGCGGGGCATCGGCGACGTCACCGAGACCGCGATCGCACGTTTCGCCGAAGACCGCGGCATCTCGTTCCGCGATGCTCTGTCTGTGCCGGCCGAACTCGGTGTCGGCCCGAAGATCCAGGCGGGCATCGGCCAGCTGGACGCCGTGCTGAAAGAGGCGACCGAGATCCTGCTGCCGTCGTCAGGCGAGGTGCCGCCGTCGACCTCCGTGGCCGAGGGGCTCACGCTGCTGCTCGCGAAGAGCGGGTACCTCGACGCGCTGCGTGCCAGCCGCGACCCTCAGGACGAGGCCCGCGTCGAGAACCTCGACGAACTGGTCGCCGTCACCCGTGATTTCGCCCGCAACAACCCGGACGGCACGATCGTCGACTTCCTCACCGAGGTGGCGCTGGTCGCCGATGCTGACGACCTGGACGACGAGTCCGGCTCGGTGTCGATGATGACGATGCACACGGCCAAGGGACTGGAGTACGACGCGGTGTTCGTGACCGGCGTCGAAGAAGACCTCATCCCGCACCGCATCTCAGCCGGAGAACCCGGTGGCCCGCAGGAGGAGCGCCGTCTGTTCTACGTGGGCATCACGCGTGCGCGCAAGCGACTGCACCTTTCCCTCGCGATGACCCGCGCGCAGTTCGGCGAGGTCTCGGTGGCCATGCCGAGCCGGTTCCTGCAGGAGATCCCCGGCGACCTGGTCGACTGGCGCCAGTCTCCGGGAGACGTGAACTCCCGCGGCGGCATGCAGTCGCGTGCGCTCAACGCACGTCGCGGCGGCGGATCCGGCGGCTTCGGCTCGGGTGGTGACCGCTTCGGCGTGAAGCCGCTGGCACCGCGCGACACACTCAAGCCGCTGTCGACCTCGATGGACAAGTTCCCCAACAAGGTCACCGGCAAGGTGCGCGACAACGGCGACCTCGAACTCGCCGACGGCGACCGCATCCGTCATTCCGATTTCGGGGAGGGACGAGTGGATGCCGTCACGGGCGAGGGCGCGAAGCGCATCGCTCACGTGCGATTCGAGTCCGCCGGGCTGAAGAAGCTCCTCATCAAGATCGCACCGATCGAGAAGCTGTAGCGGGCTCAGCCGTTCGGGTTCGCGCCGGCCATGGCTGCGGCATCCCGTACGGCGTCATCGAAGCCGGCCGATTGCGACAGGCCGGCGACACCGAGACTGCGGCCCTGCGGGTCGCTCGCGATGACCCGCATGCCGCGCGCACGGCACCAAGTGGCCAGCGCGGCGAGCATCCATACCGCGACGGATTGCAGCTGCGTCACCTCGGTGAGATCCAGAACGATGACCGCCGGTGAATCGCGATCGGCCGGGCGCGCCTCGAGCCAGGTGTCGAGATCGAGCAGCAGACGCTCGGCGCCGTCGAAGTCGATGTAGCCACGCAGACGCCACACCGCCAGGTCGTCGGCGTTCTCCTGCAGGATCTGCGAGGCGACGTCGTCCTGTTCCGCGCCGAGCCCGGCGGCCAGCTCGTCATTGGCGGAGGTCACCTCGGCCGCCGACAGCGTCAACGGACGATGCAGCACGTGAAGTCCGAACCGCGTCGCGAGCTGCTGAGCCGCCGCGACGCCGCGCACGCTCGCACCGCTCGCATCCAGTCGCGGGCTGAACAGGCCCAGACCGAACTCACCGGGCGAGCTCGCGACGAGTCCACCCGCGACGCCGGATTTCGCCGGAAGGCCGGCGCGAAGCAGCCACTCGCCCGCGTAGTCGTACATGCCGCACGTGGCCATGATGGTCATGACGTGCTGGCAGGTCTCCGCACTGGTCACACGCAGCCCCGTCAGCGGGTTCACGCCGCCGTTCGCGAGAGTCGCCCCCATCACCGCGATGTCGCGCGCGGTGACGAGCACGGAGCACTGCCGGAAGTACGTGTCGAGCGTCTCGGTCACAGGCGCGGTGAGCGAGCCAGCGCCGCGCATCAGATAGGCGAGCGCGCGGTTACGGTCGCCGGATTCCTGTTCGGAGGCCAGCACGGCATCGTCCACGCTCAGCTCGCGGCCGGCGAAGGCGCTGAGGCGGGCGAGGATTCGTTCGAAGCGCTCTTCGGCCGACCGCCCTGTGACGAGCGACGTCGTCACGATCGCGCCCGCGTTGACCATCGGGTTCGGGGGTCTTCCGGTGCCTGCCTCGAGTTTGACGGAGTTGAAGGCCTCACCGCTGGGCTCCGCTCCGACTCTGTCATGCACTGCGTCCAGCCCCTGATCATCGAGCGCCAACGAGTACACGAACGGCTTCGAAGCGGACTGGATCGTGAACTCCACGCCCGTGTCGCCGCTCTCGTAGACACGGCCGTTGAGTCCGCACAGGGCGATCCCGAAACGCTCCGGATCGGCGCCCGCCAGTTCCGGGATGTAGTCGGCGACCGAACCTCGCGTGTCGCCGACGAGTCGATCGTGCACGACGTCGAGAAATGACGTGACGATGTCGGAGAGCTTCTCGGGGGCTGCCATGGGCCCATGCTACGGGCCGGGCGGGCGCCACTGATCTCGCGCACGATCAGCGTGGATGCCGGCGTCAGTGCGCTGCGGGTTAGGCTGATCGATATGGCATTGTTCTCCCGCCGCAAGAAGACCGACGACGCGCCGTCCGAGTCGCAGACGCCGATCGAGGCGAATGCTCTCGACGAAGCCGTCGAACAGGAGCAGGCACCCAGCGAACCGGTACCCGAGATCGGGATCTCGGTTCAGGCGTTCCGTGGAGTCGGCGCGACGGCCGGACCCGAGGTGAAGCTCCCGGATCCCGATGAGTCGAAGCCGAGCAGCCCTGTCGCGGCAGCGCGCCCCACGGCACCTGCGCCGGCGCCCGTACCTGAGAAGCGCTCGCTTCCGCTCGCTCCTGCGCTGCCGCCGGCGCAGACCGAATCGGTTCCCGGCATGAAGGACAACGTGCTGCTGCGCACCGCGCTCGCCGAGATCGAAGAGGGCGCGACGAACGAGCAGTTGATCGGCGTTCTGAGGCAGATGCTCCAGGGCCACCTCTTCCTGCGCGTGAGCGGCGATGCACGCGCGCAGATCAGTGAGGGCAAGCCGCTGTCGGTGGCCGTGGTGCGCGACGGCGATCGGGCGTTCATGCTCGCGTTCAGCTCGGCGGTCGCCGTGCGCGATTCCGTGCAGCGCGAGACGGATCCCACTGCGACCTCAGCCGTCGCGCAGCCGGTGACCGCTGTGCTGCAGCAGGTCATCTCCGGTGGCTTCACGGGGCTCATCGTCGATAACGCCTCAGGGGTGCACCGCGCGGTGTTCCCGGTCGAGATCCTGAAGAAGGCGCTCGAGCAGGCCGACGCCGAGATGACGATCAAGTCTCTCCTCGCCGCTCCGCGCGAGCAGGACACGGCGCAGAAGGTCGGCGACGCTCTCGCCAAGACGAAGGTCTGGGTCGCTGTCAGCGACGGCACGAGCGGTGCGCAGGTCGGCATCGCCGAGGCGCAGACCACCGATGGGCGCCGCTTCCTGCAGGTGTTCTCGCACCCGCTCGAGGTCGTCGCCCTCGGACGTGGCGACAAGCCGCTGCCGTTCAGCCCCGAGCAGCTCGCGAAGGTGCTCACCAGTCACGCGGGGATCGCCGGGGTGCTGGTCGATTCGGCAGGGCCGTCGCTCATCGTCGAACGCGATGCGCTGGGCGCGGTGCTCGTCCTCGCGGTCGATCTCGGCGACTGAGACTACCGCGTTCGGATCGCCCGCCCTAGTCTCGGAGCATGGCTTCTGAGCGCGTGACGTTGACGATCTCCGACCCGGAGGGGGAGCAGGAGATCGACCTCTCCAGCCCGAACAAGGTGATCTGGCCCGACGCCGCAGACGGCGGTATCACCAAGGGCGAGTTGGCGGACTACTTCCAGGCTGTCGCTGAGCCCTTCCTCAACGCGAACGGCAACCGGCCGGTGTCTCTGGAGCGCTTCCGCGCGGGCATCGGGGGAGAGAGCTTCTTCTCCAAGAACCCGCCCAAGGGCACCCCCGACTACGTGGATTCCGTGACGGTGACGTACAACAGCGGGCGTCAGCATCCGCAGATCGTCCTCAATCGACCCAGTGCGATCGTGTGGGCCGCGCAGATGAACACGATCGTCTTCCACCCGTGGGCGTCACTCGCGACAGATACTGACAATCCCGTCGAGCTGCGCATCGATCTCGACCCGCAGCCGGGAACCGACTTCGCGGATGCCGTCACCGCCGCGCACGGTCTGCGCGAAGTGCTGCGCGAGGGCGAGCTCGAACCGTTCATCAAGACCAGCGGCAATCGCGGCCTGCACGTGTTCTGCCCGATCCAGCCCACGCACGAGTTCCTCGACGTGCGTCACGCGGTGATCGCCGCCGGGCGAGAACTGGAGCGGCGGATGCCGAAGCAGGTCACCACGAACTGGTGGAAGGAAGAGCGCGGTGAACGCATCTTCGTCGACTTCAACCAGGCCAACCGCGACCGCACGATGGCCGGTGCCTACAGTCCGCGCGCGCTCCCCGCCGCGACGGTGTCGACGCCGGTGGGATGGGACGAACTCGACGGTCTGGATCCGACAGCGTTCACCATCCGCAGCATCCCCTCCCGTCTGGCAGAGATCGGTGACCCGTGGGCGGGTATTCAGGACGAGCCCGGTCGGATCGACACGCTGCTCAAGTGGTGGGAACGCGATCTCGAGAACGGCCTCGGCGAACTGTCGTTCCCTCCGGACTTCCCGAAGATGCCAGGTGAGCCGCCCCGTGTGCAGCCCAGCAAGAAGGTCGCGGAGAACTGGGATGCCGAGGGCAACCGCGTCGAGGACTGAGCGACCAGCGCGAATCGACTCGCTCGCTCAGTACGACGGCGCCTCGTAGGTCTTGGCGGCATCCGGGTCGCGGATGCTCTCCGGATCCTGCTCGATGTCGATGTTGTCCGTGTCGTCGCCATCACCGGCGAACCAGACGAAGACGGTGCCGCCGGCGATCGGTGCGTCCGGGATGGGCGTGTACAACTGGCCCGTCGCCTGCTGCTGCCCGGAGGGCGTCGGGTAGCTCACGGTGACGGAGAACAGCGGATGATCGCCGAGCCATGTGTTGTGGAAGTGGACATGTTCGACGACGCCCTGCACACGCCTGCCGATCTCGTGAAGGGCCTTCCTGCGCACGATGTTGTCGCCGTGGGTGCGCGTCTCGCGCGTCGCGCTGCGGATCCGTCGCCAGGCGAGAGCCGCGAAGATGATCGAGACGGCTGCGATGATGAGGATGGCCAGGGGATCGGTCGGATCGGCTGATGCGATCGAGGCCGTGGCGACGAGTGCGCCGATCGCCGCGCCCGACAGGGAGGCGGCGGTGCCTGCATCGGACATGAGCGGCAGTCTGGCCGTCCAAGTAGGCGAGTAGTCGACGGCGAATGCGGCGAGTGACCCGCCGATCAGGCAGCAGGCGGCGAGCCAGGGATCGCTCGGCCGAGCGGGCCAGAGCGGCCCGATCGGAATGATGACCGGTACCAGGTACGCGGCCAACGCCCACGCGCCGACGGCAGTGAGGGCGCCGGTGATCCCCAGCAGCACGATGAGTGCCTTCCAACCGCGCATGGTCGCCTCCTTGTGGAAAGGAGGTTATCAAGCGGGGGCGTCGCTCCCGATCACAGGTCCGCGATCACACCAGGACCTCGGCGAGGTCGTAGCCGGCCACGGTTTCGAGCTGGTCATAGGTGCACGAGCGCGCATCGCGGTCGGGTCGCCAGCGCTCGAACTGCACGGTGTGCCGGAATCTGGCACCCTCCAACTGGTCGTAGCGGACCTCGAGCACCTTCTCCGGGCGCAGCCGCACGAACGAGACATCCTTCGAGCCCGAGAACCTGCTGCGCTCGCCCTCGCCCGTCACCGCGGCGCCGTCCTCATCGCGCTCAACGAGCGGCGCGAGTTCGTCGACCAGTTCCTGGCGCCGCCTGTCGCTCCACGCGGCGACGCCGCCGACCTGACGGAGGACGCCGTCCGCGTCGTAGAGGCCCACGAGCAGCGATCCGACACCGGAGCCCGACTTGTGGATGCGGTAGCCGAGGGCCACAACATCGGCCGTGCGGGCGTGCTTGACCTTGATCAGCGTGCGCTTGCCCGGCGCGTAGGGCTGATCCAGGGGTTTCGCGACAACGCCGTCGAGGCCGGCGCCTTCGAACTCTTCGAGCCACTGCCGGGCGGTGTCGGGATCCTCGGTGGTGCGCGTGAGGTGGAGCGGATGGTGCGTCTCGCCGAGCAGCGCTTCAAGTCGCGCCCGGCGCTCTCTGAACGGCCGCTGCTGGAGATCTTCATCGCCGTCGGCGAGCAGATCGAACGCGATGAACATCGCCGGGGTCTCGGCGGCGAGCCGAGCGACGCGGGATGCTGCGGGATGGATGCGCTGGCTGAGTGCCTCCCAATCAAGTCGCTGCGCGCCCGGCTCGCCGGTGGCGACCACGATCTCGCCGTCGAGCAGGCACGGGCCGGGGAGGATCTCGGACAGCGCCTCGACGAGTTCGGGGAAGTACCGCGTGAGGGGCTTCGCCCCGCGCGAGCCGATCTCGAGCGCGTCCCCGTCCCACGCGATCAGACCGCGGAAGCCGTCCCACTTCGGTTCGAACAGCATCCCGCCGCCCGTCTTGGCAGGGTCGGGGACGGCGGCTGCGGCCTTGGCGAGCATGGGGGCAGGGATCTCGTACAACATGCGTCCATCATCCCGGTACCCGCGTCGCCGCGGAAGGGCGCTCTTCGGTGCGCAGAATGGTCTGGCGCTCACAGCCAGACGTGTCATCCTGAGAACGATGAATGAAACACAGGGGCCGACCCCCGCAGGCACGTCCCGTCCATACCGCAACCTCACCGAGGCGCTTCGCGCGCACCGCATCGACGCGCAGAACCACGAATACATCACCGCGATCACGGATGCCGTCGGCATCTCCTCGTTCATCGATCGCGGTCGCTACATCGAAGCGATCCGCACCGACGACGGTGCGCCGTTGCACATCGGCAAGACGTACACGAACGGATTCACCGAGGGCGAGCAGATCGTCGTCGGCGGGACCGTCCTGCGGCTGCGCCCGAGCGAGGGTCGTGAGCCGTACTTCTACGTGACCCATCCCAGCGAGTTCCGCCCGATCGCGGAGAAGACCGCTTCTGCGCGCGCGCCGCGCAAGGCGGCATCCGCAGTCAGTGCACCGCGCCCGACGAAGACGATCGAACGCGACTACGGCACATGCGACGTCTGCTTCATGGTGCGCAACGCATCAGGCGGGTGCAGCTGCGACTGAGTTCCTGCAATCCGCCACGGCCTCACCAGATCACTGCGATCGCGGCGTTGGCGAGTGCGAGCCCGCCGACCAGCGAGATCCAAAGGCCGATGTCCATGACAGATCTCACTTTCAGTGTGGTTGCGCGCGGGGAGGTAGTGGTCGGGAACGGTGGATGCTGAAGAGCACGGCGAGTGCGGCTGATCCGACGACCTGGTAGACGAGCCACACCGGCCCTGAACCGGAGACGCCTTGGCTTGCGCCGTGATCTGGAGTCATGGGGCGTGCAGTTCTGGGGCAACGTCCAGCAGGGTTCCATCTACCACGGGCTCCGGAAGTTGCATGATGACGGCCTACTCGCGCAGGCGGCGACGGAGCATGGTGGGGCGGGGCCGGTACGCACGACCTACACCCTCACAGCAAAGGGCGAAGCTGCCTTCCACAGACTGCTCGAGAAGGCACTCAGCTCCGATCGCGCAGACCTCGCCATGACGATCGCTGGAATCGGCTTCATGACCGAGCTGACCCGGGAACGGGTGCTGGACCTGCTGCGCATGCGCGTGCGCTCGTACACGGAGTGGCGAGCCCGCGTCGTCGATCCATATGAACAGGAACCCGACGCCGATTGGCAGCATCACGTGGAGGCGATTCGGCTCTGGGCTCACACCGCGGACAGCGCACTCGAATGGACGCGAGCCCTCATCGGTCGGCTCGAGGGCGGGGCCTACGTGATGGCGGGAGAAAGCTGAGGGATACCCGCGTCAGTTGAGGTCCGACTGCAGGCGGCGGGTGACCTCGGCGATCGGCATCGCCCGCGGGAAGACCGCGACCACCATGTCGTCAGGCGCTTCGTCCGCGCTGTCCGGAAGAACGCCGTACCTGCGACGGACATCGTCCAGGGCGCTCTGCAGCACCGAAGGGGCGACGCGCTTCGTCCCGCGGAGCAACTGACGAAGCACGTGATTGTGCACCGCGGTGACGAGGGCGGCGAAGCCGACGGCGTCGAGCGGATCGATGCCGGGCAGCGCGCCCCGAAGGTGCTCGTCGAACAGCCGCTCGTAACGGAACACCGTCACGATCTCGCGCTCGCGCAGCGCCGGCACCTGCCGTACGACCTGATAGCGCAGGCGGGCGATCTCCGGGTCGCGGGCGAAGTGGGAGAAGACGTGCTGGGATGCCTGGCAGACGGCCTCCCACGGGTCGCGGTGGCCTTCGGCGAGAAAGGCCCGCACCTCCTCGAGGAGTACTTCGTGGTCGGTGAAGACGACGTCCTCTTTGCCTCCGAACTGGCGGAAGAAGGTGGAGCGTGAGACGCCGGCGGCTTTGGCGATCTGCTCCACCGAGGTCTGGTCGAAGCCCTGGGCACGGAACAGGTCGAGCGCTGCGGCCACGACGCCGGTGCGCGGTTCTGCGTTCTGCTGCATAGCGAGAAGCCTAGACGTGTGCGCGCAGGATGCGTGTGCACACGGATGCGTGCTCAGCGCAGTTCAGAACGGTGGGGCGATTGCGGAAGAGGTCGGTGGTGGCTTGCTCTGGTGTCCGGTGGGTGTGGTGACTTGGACTGAGTTGTCTGGGCGGGTGCGGTAGATCGCTCGGGTGAGGTGTCGGTGTCTGTGGTCGCGGGGGCAGAGGGGTCGGAGTTCGTGGAGGTTGGTTTTGCCGCCGTGGGCCCAGGGGGTTTTGTGGTCGATGTCGGCGTCTTGGGCGAGGCGGTTGCAGCCGTCTCTGGCGCAGGTGCCGTGCTGAAGGGCGAGCCATTCGCGTTGTGCCCGGGTGGCGCGGCGGGAGCGGCGGTCCATGTCGATGACGACGCTGCGGATCGGGTCGATGATCACCCGGCGGAACGCGTTCGCGTCGAGGAACAGTTGCTTCGCGGTGAGCGGATCGATCGGACCATGCCCGACAAGCTCCGCCTGCCGCGGTGCCGAGTCCGCAGGGCGAGCAGCACCAGCCGCACGTTCGGCGTCGAGGAGCTCGACAGGGATGGTGACGAAGATCTTCGTCTTCACCGCCGTGTCGGTGCCGACCCCGCGCAACCACGCCGAGCACAGGTCCGCGCGGATCTGATCCCTCGTACGGCACTCGTCCGGATGCTTCTGCAGGTGCTTCGCGGTGGACGTCAACCGGCGCTTCGCGGCGATCGCCTCGACCGTCGGGATGTACGCCATGAACCAGCTCATGCCGTCCTCATCCTCCTGCACCACCACCCGACGCTCCCGCACCTTCCGGCCGTGGCGCGTGTCCACCCCGACCGGATCCAGCCGGTCCACCAGGGTGCGCAGCCGGCGCAGGAACATCGCCGGTGGACACGACAGCGCCCACTCGGACGCGGCCTCGTCGATCAGACGCATCGCCTCACGTTCGAGGTCGAGCTCCTCCTCCGACGCGCCGACATCGGCACGCACCCGCGCCAACGCGCCGACGGTGCGGCCGACGAGATACATCGACACGAACCCATCCCTGGCCTGCGCCCACAGCAACGGCAGATGCGCCATCGCCTGCTCCGCCGTGAACAGCACCCCACGCACGTACTCCTCCGAACACCGAAGCCGCAACGCGATATCGAAGATCGCCGCACGCACCGCCTGATCCACGGCATCCTTATCCGCCGTGTGGTGCACATACACCTCAGGATTACGACGCGCCAACGCGACAGCATCCACAATCCGACACGACCGCCTCGCCTCATACCGATTCAGATCGACATCCGCACACTGCAGATCATCCAACGCAGACTCGACGAAGAACGCCGCATCACGCGGCCGATCATCCACATCATCGAACCAAGGTTCCATGAATCCAGACTAGCCGAAATGTACGAACGTCACAATGGGTATGAATCGGAAAGAGGAACATACCTACGACTCTGAACGACGGGCGGGCGACGCGGAGTGCTCAGACGGAGGTAGTAGGCTTGAGGACTGGTCGATGTCTCGACATCGAGAGACTTTCCGGACCGAGACCCAGTGAAGGAAGCACAGTGGATCTGTACGAGTACCAGGCACGAGACGTTTTCGAGAAGTACGGAGTGCCGGTCCTCGCCGGTATCGTCGCGGACACCCCCGAGGAGGTGAAAGCGGCAGCAGAGAAGCTCGGTGGAGTGGTCGTCGTCAAGGCGCAGGTCAAGACCGGTGGCCGCGGCAAGGCCGGCGGCGTGAAGGTCGCCAAGACCCCCGATGAGGCGTACGAGGCCGCGAAGTCGATCCTCGGCCTCGACATCAAGGGCCACATCGTCAAGCGCGTCATGGTCGCAGCCGGCGCCCGCATCGCCGAGGAGTTCTATTTCTCCGTGCTGCTCGACCGCGCGAACCGCTCGTACCTGTCGCTCTGCAGCGTCGAGGGTGGCATGGAGATCGAGCAGCTCGCGGTCGAGAAGCCCGAAGCGCTCGCTCGCATCGAGGTCAACCCGCTGACCGGTATCGACAAGGACAAGGCCGTCGAGATCGCTCGCGCCGCGAACTTCCCCGAAGACCTCATCGAGAAGGTCTCGGACGTCTTCGTGAAGCTGTACGAGGTCTACAAGGGCGAGGACGCCACGCTCGTCGAGGTCAACCCGCTCGTCCGCACCGAAGACGGCGACATCATCGCCCTCGACGGCAAGGTGACCCTCGATGAGAACGCATCGGAGATCCGCCACCCCGAGCACGAGGCGCTCGAGGACAAGGACGCCGCAGACCCGCTCGAGGCGAAGGCCAAGGAGTCCGGGCTCAACTACGTCAAGCTCGACGGCCAGGTCGGCATCATCGGCAACGGCGCAGGACTCGTCATGTCGACGCTCGACGTCGTCGCCTACGCCGGCGAGAACCACAACGGCGTGAAGCCGGCGAACTTCCTCGACATCGGCGGTGGAGCATCCGCTGCCGTCATGGCGGCCGGTCTCGACGTCATCCTCGGTGACCCGCAGGTCAAGAGCGTGTTCGTGAACGTCTTCGGCGGCATCACCGCGTGCGATGCCGTCGCGAACGGCATCAAGGGTGCGCTGGAGACGCTCGGCGACACCGCTTCCAAGCCGCTCGTGGTGCGCCTCGACGGCAACCGCGTCGACGAGGGTCGCGCGATCCTCGCCGAGTACGCCCACCCGCTCGTCACCCTCGCCGCCACCATGGACGAGGGCGCTGACAAGGCCGCCGAGCTGGCGAACGCCTGATCCGCCGCTGAGACACAAGGACTGAAGAAATGTCGATCTACCTCAACAAGGACTCCAAGGTCATCGTCCAGGGCATCACCGGTGGCGAGGGCACGAAGCACACTGCACTCATGCTGAAGGCAGGCACCCAGGTCGTCGGCGGCGTCAACGCGCGCAAGGCCGGAACGACCGTCTCGCACACGGACAAGGACGGCGGCGCGGTCGAGCTCCCCGTCTTCGCATCCGTCGCAGAAGCCATGAAGGAGACCGGCGCCGACGTGTCGATCGCCTTCGTCCCGGGCGCCTTCACGAAGGACGCGATGATCGAGGCCATCGACGCCGAGATCCCGCTGCTCGTCGTCATCACCGAGGGCGTCCCCGTCGGTGACTCGGCAGAGGCATGGGCGTACGCGCAGAGCAAGGACAACAAGACCCGCATCATCGGCCCGAACTGCCCCGGCATCATCACGCCTGGTGAGGCGCTCGTCGGCATCACCCCGGCGAACATAACCGGCAAGGGCCCGATCGGTCTCGTCTCGAAGTCGGGCACCCTGACGTACCAGATGATGTTCGAGCTGCGCGACCTCGGCTTCTCGACCGCCATCGGCATCGGCGGCGACCCGGTCATCGGCACCACGCACATCGACGCGCTCGCAGCGTTCGAGGCCGACCCCGAGACCAAGGCCATCGTCATGATCGGCGAGATCGGTGGTGACGCTGAAGAGCGTGCCGCCGACTACATCAAGGCGCACGTCACCAAGCCGGTCGTCGGCTACGTCGCGGGCTTCACGGCTCCTGAGGGAAAGACCATGGGCCACGCCGGCGCCATCGTCTCCGGCTCCGCAGGCACCGCCCAGGCGAAGAAGGAGGCCCTTGAGGCCGCCGGAGTCAAGGTCGGAAAGACGCCGTCCGAGACGGCTGACCTGATGCGCGCGATCGTCGAAGCGCTGTAAGAGCTGTTCTGAACGACGGCCTCGGGGATATCCCCGGGGCCGTCGTTCATTTCTGGGCCCGCTGCGAGGGGCGCGACACCGCATCGAGCAGGACGTCGAGCGACTCGTGCGCGCGGGACCGCGCCACGGAGTCTCCAGGGTGCTCCGACAGCCATAGGGCGAGTTCGTTCATCGCCCCCGAAAGCGTGGCGGTGAGTGCGTCGAGAAGTGCCGCATCGACTCCAGCCTCGGCCAGTCCTTCACTCAGCAGAACCGTTGGTCCGTCGGAATCGAGGCGACGCCAGTCTTCCCAGCTCAATACCGCGGGCCCGTCGATCAGCAGGACGCGCGCCGCCGCGCCGCGGGTTATCGCGTCGAGAAATGCGTGGCTGCCGATCCGGAGGCCGTCAGTGCCGTCCCGCTCATCAGTGGCTTCCGCGATCGCTTCCGCGATGTGCTGCTGCTGCGCGGACGCGACGGCCGTGAACAGCTGCGGTTTCGAGCGGTAGTGATGATAGACCGCACCTCGCGTGACGTCAGCCGCGCGCGCCACCTCGTCGACCGAGACAGCCGCGTACCCCTTCTCGGCGAAGTGGGTGGTGGCGACTTCGAGGATGCGTCTTGCGGTCTCGGCCGCGTGTGCGGCAGATGTTCTCGCCATGTTGTTTCCTTACGTGCGGTGTGTATGTATTCTAGGTCCGTAAATACAAACACTCTGTACGTAAAGGATCAGGATGAACATCACAAGCTTCTATCCGGTACTCATGGTCGATGACGTCGCGGCATCCGCGCGGTTCTATCGGGAGGTGCTGGGTTTCGAGACGACCTTCGAGGCTGACTGGTACGTGAGTCTGAAGCACGATGCCGGTGAGTTGGCGATCCTCGACCGGACGCATGAGACGATTCCGAACGGCTTTCGAGTATCGGCCGCCGGTCTGCTGCTCAATGTGGAAGTACCGGATGCCGCCGCTGAGCATGCGCGGATGGTCGATGAGCTGCACCTGCCGGAACGGCTGGCGTTGCGCGATGAGGCATTCGGGCAACGGCACTTCATCGTGGAAGCGCCGGGCGGGCTGCTCATCGACGTGATCGAGCCGATCGAACCGTCGGACGAGTACGGCGCGGCGTACGCGGGGCAGTGATCGCATCTGGGAGCGCTCCCAAAGCCCGATAGGCTGGGTGATTCGTTGCCCCCGCGCTGTGGCTGTTCGGCCGTCGCGGGGGCATTTTCATGTGTTCTCTGGGGAGGGGAAACTTGTCTCATTTCAGCGCATTCGCGCACTCTGCATCCGATTCAGGAATCGATCGTCGCGCGGTGCTCAAGGCCACCGCATGGTCGGTTCCCGTCATCGCCGTCGCCGTCGCCACGCCGCTGGCAGCCGCATCGGTCGCGACGCCCGTCGTGTGCACCGTCGTGCCGGTGGGGGAGTTCGTCGTGTCCGGCGGCGTACTCAGCGACAACGGCGCTCAAGGGACCGTCCCGACACAGAACGGATACTTCGGCACGGGTTGGACCCCAGCGAAGGCGCCCTCTGGTGATGCGGCCAGCGGCTACACGCAGACCGATGCGGCCGTCGCTCCTGCGCCTGCCAGCTGGTGGCAGGGCGGTGGTGAGATCGACGAACCCGGCTTCTTGTCGCTGGATGACCACAACAACACCGCGGGTGCCGCATCCGATCCTGTCACCGTTACACTGCGGTTCGCGGCGGGCGTCGCCGCGGGCGTCACCTACCAGTTCGCGCTTCCGATCTACACTTCCGCTGCCTATCTCGGCACGCAGCATCTTGATGTGTCGATAGCGGGCGCCGGTGTCTCGCTGCCCAACATCGTGCAGGGCTACGTCGGCGACAGGACGACGTCGGATGTGCCAGCCGAGTTGAGCGCCTATCCTGCCTTCTCCGCATCCCAGCAGCCGGGAGCCTCGTTCACGCCGACCAGCGACGGCACCGTGATGTTCACGTACACGTTCACGCTGTCGCACGTGATCGCGGGGCAGCGTCAGAACGCGGACATGCTCGTCCAGGCGCCGAAGCTGCTCAGCTGCGCGTGAGCAGCATCTGATCCCGGGGCGGATGCTGCATGCATCCGCCCCGGGATCTCCGGCTGCTCAGTCGAGAATCGCGTATGCCTCGACCTCGACGAGCACGTCCGGCTCGAACAGGATGTCGACACCGATGAGGGATGCCGGGGGCAGAGGCAGCTCGAGTCCGATCTCCTCGGCGACGTTCTCGACCCCCTGCGTGAACGCACCCATGTGCTCGGGGCGCCATTGCGTGACGAAGAAGCGCAGCCGCACGACGTCGGCGAAGGTCGCACCGGCGCCGGCCAGAGCGCGGGCGGCGTTGCGCAGCGACTGCTCGACCTGACCGGTCAGATCGCCGGTGGCCACATGCGCGCCGTCGGCATCGCGTGCGATCTGCCCGGCGACGTGGACGTGCCGCGTGCCGGTCGCGACGGACACGTGGTGGTAGGGAACGGGCTGCAGGAGGCCGTCGGGGCTGAACGTCTTGACGGGCATGGGAAGTGTCCTCTCGTGAGTGGTATCCCATGTCTACTTGGTATGCAGCGGCTACTTCAACGAGACTAGGTTTCATGCAGGAGACCGACGACCGACCGATCATCACCGGCGCCCACCGCGAACTGCTCGACCAACTGCTCGACAAGTGGTCGCTGCATGTGCTCGACCAGTTGTGCGAGCACGGCGCACTGCGGTTCAACGCCTTGCGTCGGATGATCCCGGCGATCACGCAGAAGTCGCTCACGGCGACCTTGCGGCGTCTCGAGCGCAACGGCATGGTCGAGCGCGTCGTCGTGAGCGATCGGCCTGTCGCGGTAGAGTACCGCATCGCGCCCGTCGGTCAGGGACTGCAGGACCTCATCGACGCGTTGCTGCTCTGGACGACAGCGCACCTTCCCGAGGTGGAACGGGCGCGCGAGCGCTTCGACGGCTCGCTGATCTGAAGGGCGGATGCCGCAGCATCCGCCCTTCGAACATCAATGTGTCAGATGCCGACGCCGAAGAGCGCTTCGATCGGTCCGCGGGCGAAGAAGAGCACGAAACCGGCGGCGACGATCCACAGCAGCGGGTGGATGGTCTTCGCCTTGCCCGAGAGGGCGTTCACGACGACCCAGCTGACGAAGCCCGCGCCGATGCCGTTGGCGATCGAGTACGTCATCGGCATCACCGTGGCGGTGAGGAACACCGGCAGCAGCACGCGGAAGTCGCCGAAGTCGATGTGCCTGATCTGCGAGAGCATCATCGCACCGACCAGCACGAGCGCGGCCGCGGCGACAGCCCCGGGAACCAGGGACGTGAGCGGGGTGAAGAACATCGCGAGCAGGAACAGCGCACCGGTCACGGACGTCGCGAGACCAGTGCGTGCACCCTCGCCGATCCCGGAGCCGGATTCGACGAACACCGTCGCCGACGACGATGATGTCGCGCCACCGACGATCGCGCCGACGCCCTCGACGACCAGTGCCGACTTGATGCGCGGGAAGTCGCCCTTCGCATCCGCGAGATCGGCTTCCTTGGCGAGGCCGGTCATGGTGCCCATGGCGTCGAAGAAGTTCGAGAACACGAGAGTGAAGACGAACATGACGAGTGCGACGAAGCTGACCTTCGTGAAGTCGAAGCTGAAATCGACCGCGCCGATCAGGCTGAGATCGGGCAGGCTCATGATGCCGCCGGCGAAACCGAAATCGAGGCCGAACGGCCAGATCATGTTCACGATCGCGGCGAGCACGGTGCCGCCGACGAGAGCGATCAGGATGGCGCCCTTGAGGCGTACGGCGATCAGCACTCCGCCGAGCAGGAGCGTGATCACGAACAGCAGGGTCGGCACGGTCGCCACAGAACCGCCCACACCCAGATCAACCGGGGGAGAGGCGTTGTCCGTCGCGGTGACGAAGCCCGCGTTCACAAAGCCGATGAAGGCGATGAACAGGCCGATGCCGACGGTGATGGCGAGCTTGAGCTGCACGGGCACCGCGTCGAAGATCATCTTCCGAAGGCCGGTGGCGGCGAGCAGCACGATGATCGCGCCGTTGATCATGACGAGAGCCATGGCCTCGGGCCATGTCACCGATCCGACCACCGAGAACGCGAGGAAGGCGTTGATGCCCAGTCCTGCGGCGAACGCGAACGGCAGTCTGGTGATGATGCCGAACAGCAGCGTCATGACTCCGGCGGTCAGCGCCGTGGCCGCCGCGACCGCGCCGCCGTCGAGCACCGTGCCGTCGACGTCCGGCGTGGAGAGGATGATCGGGTTGAGGATCACGATGTAGGCCATCGTGACGAAGGTCACGACTCCGCCGCGCACCTCGGTGCCGATGGTGGAGCCTCGTCTGCTGATCTCGAAGAAGCGATCCAGCGCGTTCTTCGGCTCAGCGGTGTGCTCCGGGGCGGGCGATGGGGCAGTTGTCATCGGGAACCTCCGTGGAGACGATATCGTGTCCGCGGCGTCGCGCGCGCCACCGTGGGCCAGTCAGGTTCTCGTCGTAGTCTCGTTGAGACATGCAACGCCTCCTCGTCGCGATCCTCGCCGCGGTCGATGCCGCCATCGCGGCCGCCGTCGGCCTCGCCGTGCTGCTCGCGCCCCTCACGCTGCTGTGGACGCTCGCTTTCGGGGCGACCGCCGATTGGGGAGCGCTCTGGCCGGCATCCGCGACGCTCTGGCAGTTCGGTCACGGGGTGCCGCTGGAGATCGTCATCCCCGATGAGGTCGTGACAGCGGTCGGCATCTCACCGGATGCCGCGCGCTTCACGCTCTCGCTCACGCCGCTGGCCTTCCTGATCTTCACTCTGCTGTTCGCGGCACGCTCCGGCACGAGAGCTGCGCGCTCGGGCACGTGGCTGCTCGGCGTCATCGCCGGGTCGGTCACCTTCGCGCTGATCGCGGCAGGGGTGGCGTCGACGTCGCACATCGCCGGCGCTGAGGCATCTTTCGCGCTCTCCATCGTTCTGCCGTCGTCCGTCTATCTCGTGGGCGCGCTCTGCGGTGCCCTCCGCTACGCCTGGCGAGAGGGGGACGGCGGCATCGTCGACCGCCTGCACGACATTGCGGACGGCTGGGGCGACTGGGGCGTCCTGCCCACCGAGATCGTGCGCGGCACCACCGTGGTGATCGTGAGCCTGGCGGGGATCGCGGGCGTGGCCGTCGCCGTGGCCGTGGCCCTGCGCGGCGGCGAGGTGGTCGCCCTCTTCGAGGCCGCGCGCGTCGATGCGACGGGGGTCACCATCCTCACGCTCGGTCACCTCGCCTACCTGCCGACGCTGCTCGTGTGGGCCGTCGCGTGGCTGGCGGGTCCCGGAGTCGCGGTGGGCGCAGGCACCGCCGTCTCTCCGGCAGGTACTCAGCTCGGCGTCGTCCCCGGCATCCCCATGTTCGGCCTGCTGCCGGAGAACAGCTCCATCTGGATGCTCATCGTCGTGCTGCTCCCGGTCGGCGCCGGCGCGTTCGCCGGCTGGATCGTGCGCTCGAGGCTCGTGTGGGAGAACGTCGCCCGCCCGCTGGGTCCGCGGCTCGCGATCACGGTCGGCATCGCGCTGGGCAGCGCGGGCGTCGTCGCTATCGCCGCTGCGCTGGCATCCGGCTCCATCGGGCCCGCACGACTGGCCGAGGCCGGGCCGCACGTCGGGTGGACCGCGCTCGCGATCGGCGCAGAGGTGCTGGTGGGCGCGGCGATCCTGCTGCTCGCACCGCGGCACCGCGACGAGCTCGCGGAGGAGCGCACTGATCGCTGGGTCGCCGAGATGGGCGCGTCTCCGACTGCGGATGCCGGTGCACCATCGAGTGCTGCGGCGGGGGACACGCCTGCCGCTGACGATCCCGATGCGAACGACACGGCACCGCTGGACGAGCACGGATTCTTCGGGGACGGCAGCACTCCCACGCACCGCTAGACTGGCCGGGTGCTCACGGTCGCCGTTCTCATCTCGGGCACCGGCTCGAATCTCCGCGCTCTGCTCGAGGCCGCACGCCACCCCGACTTCCCTGCGCGGATAGTCGTGGTCGGCGCCGATCGCGACGCCGAAGGGCTCGCCCATGCTGAGGAGTTCGGCGTTCCCACCTTCACGGCCCCGTTCCGCGCCTTCGACGATCGCGAAGCATGGGGGCAGGAGCTCGGACGTCAGCTCGACGCCTGGAACCCCGACCTCCTCGTGCTCAGCGGGCTCATGCGCCTGCTGCCGGCATCGCTGGTGGCGCGCTACAGCCCGCGGATCGTCAACACTCATCCCGCATACCTGCCCGAGTTCCCCGGCGCTCACGGCGTCCGCGACGCTCTCGCCGCCGGTGCGCGGCAGACCGGTGCCAGCGTCATCGTCGTCGACGACGGCATCGACAGCGGGCCGATCCTCGCGCAGGAGCGCATTCCCGTGCTCGAGGACGACACCGAACAGACTCTGCACGAGCGCATCAAGCCCGTGGAACGGCGGCTGCTCATCGACGTCGTTCGACGCATCGCCACGGGCGATCTGGCGCTGACACACTGATTTCCGCCCCCCTGTACCGCATCCGAAAATCGCATGAAGGAGCCCTCCATGGCCGGTCCGCGCCACGACTCGTCCCTGTACCGCGAACGCGACACCGTACCGATCCGGCGCGCACTCGTCTCGGTGAGCGACAAGACAGATCTGCTCGAACTGGCGGCCGCGCTGGCCGGCGCCGGCGTCGAGATCGTGTCGACGGGGTCGACGGCGGCGACGATCCGCGACGCCGGCCATGAAGTCACCGACGTCGCAGCGGTCACCGGCGTGGCCGAGATGCTCGACGGCCGGGTCAAGACGCTGCACCCGCGCGTCCACGGCGGCCTGCTCGCCGACCTTCGCCTGGAGGACCACGAACGCCAGCTCGCCGAACTCGAGATCGAGCCGTTCGAGCTCGTCGTCGTGAACCTGTACCCCTTCGTCGAGGCTGTCGCATCCGGGGCATCCGGCGACGACGCCGTCGAGCAGATCGACATCGGTGGCCCCGCCATGGTGCGCGCTGCCGCGAAGAACCACGCCAACGTCGCGATCGTCGTGTCGCCCGAGTCGTATCCGGCGATCATCGAGGCCGTCGCCGCCGGAGGCACGACGCTTTCGCAGCGCCGAGAACTCGCCGCTCGCGCGTTCGCGCACACCTCCAGCTACGACACCGCCGTCGCCGCCTGGTTCGCGGAGGGGACGCTCAACGACGGCGGCGAGCTGCCGGAGCACTTGACGATCAAGGCCGAGCGCCTGTCGACCCTGCGCTACGGCGAGAACGCCCATCAGCGCGGCGCGATCTACACCCGCGTCGGCGGTCACGGCATCGCACAGGCCGTGCAGCTGCAGGGCAAGGAGATGTCGTACAACAACTACGTCGACGCGGATGCCGCGCTGCGCGCCGCCTTCGACATGGTGCTGCCTGCCGTCGCGATCGTGAAGCACGCGAACCCGTGCGGCATCGCGACGACGGCGCCGAACGCCCTCGACCCCATCGCCAGCGCGCACCTGCGCGCGCACGAGTGCGACCCGGTGTCGGCGTACGGCGGCGTGATCGCCACGAACGGCACAGTGACGCTGAAGATGGCCGAGAACCTCAAGGACATCTTCACCGAGGTCATCGTGGCCCCGTCGTTCGAGCCGGAGGCTCTGGCGGTGTTCAAGGCGAAGAAGAATCTACGCGTGCTGCAGTTGCCTGACGACTGGCAGCAGGAGCAGATGGATGTGCGCCTGGTGTCCGGCGGGCTCCTGCTGCAGGATGCCGACCGCTTCCCCGACGAGATCGGCGCCGTGGCGGACAACTGGCAGCTCATCACGGGCGAGCGCCCCGCGGACGACGAGATGTCGGATCTCATCTTCGCGTGGAAGGCCTGCCGCGCAGTGAAGTCCAACGCGATCGTGCTCGCGCAGGGCAAGGCCACGGTCGGCATCGGCATGGGCCAGGTCAATCGTGTCGACTCGTGCCGCCTCGCGGTCGAGCGCGCAGGCGATCGGGTCAAGGGATCGGTCGCGGCATCCGACGCGTTCTTCCCGTTCGCCGACGGCCCTCAGATCCTGATCGACGCGGGCGTCAAGACGATCATCCAGCCCGGTGGATCCGTGCGCGACAACGAGGTCATCGCTGCGGCGGAGGCCGCCGGGGTGACGATGTTCTTCACGGGGGAGCGCCACTTCTTCCACTGAGTCCGGCGGGCCCGCCGCGCGACGGATCGTCAGAGATGCACCTGGCGATCCGCCGCGGCGATCGTCGCCGGGCGGTGTGCGATCAGCAGGATCGCCCTGTCCTCGTCACCGCGCAGCAGCTCGAGGATCGCCTCGTCCGCCTCCGGATCGAGGGACGCCGTGGCCTCGTCGAGCACCAGCACTCGTGGGTCTCGGAGCAGCGCACGGGCGATCGCGACGCGCGCTCGCTGACCGCCGGAGAGCCCTGCGCCGTGCTCGCCGATCGGAGTCTCCAGCCCGATGGGCAGCGCGGCCTCCGCGGAGAGCAGCCCCGCGGACGCCGCCGCGCGTCGAATCGACTGCTCACTGGCATCCGGATCGCCCAACGTGATGTTGGAGCGGATGGTGCCTTGCAGCAGTGGCGATGACTGCGGTACGACGGCGACGAGGCGGCGCAGATCTCGATCCGCCAGAGCACGGATGTCGATCCCGTCCATACGCACAGCGCCGGCATCCGGATCCCAGAGGCGCAGCGCCAACCGGGCCGCAGTCGTCTTGCCGGCGCCGGACGCTCCGACAAGCGCGACGGTCTCGCCAGGACGAACGTGCAGGTCGAATCGGTCGAACACAGCTGTACTCCCGTCATAGCTGAAGCCGACGCGGTCGAACACCAGGCCCTTTTCCTCGCGGGGTTCTGCCGTCGGTGAGAATGCAGCTGTCGAAGCCGGTTCGTCGAAGGCCTCCACGATCCTCTCTGCCGAAGCGCGGAGCATTCCGGCGCCGCGGAGCAGATCGATGATCTGTGCCGCCGGTCCCAGCCCGGCGACCGACACCGCCACGGCCAGGGGGACATCGGCCGGGTCGAGGCGCGAACCTGCCAGGAGCGCGATGCTGACGGCTCCGATGACCGCAGCGGCGAGCGTCAGATCAGCGATCCCGCGCTCCAGCCCCACTCGAGCCGCATCTTTCACCTGGACTCGCGCCAGCCGTCGCTCCTCCTCGGTGATGCGGTCGATCCGAGCCTCGAGGGCATCCGCACCGCGCAACTCACGCACACCCCGCATCGTGTCGAGCAGTTCCGACCGGACATTGCCCGCCCCCGCGGCGAGCGCGGCGCCGTTGCGGGCTGCGATACGCGCTGTGCACAGCGGGACGGCGACGGCGATCAGCAGCAGCGGAAGCCACACCGCGAGCAGCGCAGGGTTGATCGTCAGCGAGACGACTGCGCTCGCCGACAGCACCAGCACCGCCGACAGCGTCTGCGCCACCGTGTGCGCGTACAGCCACTCCAAGGTCTCGATGTCCGCGACCAGAGTCGACACGAGATCCCCGGTGCGGCGGGGGCGGCGTCGAGAAGGCAGCGCTCGCCGCAGGGAGGTGAAGACCCGCCCTCGCAGCACGCCGATGAGACGGTAGGCGAGGTCGTGCGAGACCCACGATTCGCGCCAGGTCGATGCGGCCACGACCGCGCAGAGCAGCACGAGCATCACGGTGAACGACGGGAAGTCCTCACCGGAGCCGGTGACGACCCGGCCGACGACCACGGCGAGGCCGAGGGCGATCGCCAGGGTCGCGCCCTGGACGACGACGCTCCACAGCACGGTCTCGATGAACCGCCCACGATATGTGGCGATGACGGGAAGCAGCCGGCGGATCGCTTTCATCGAGCGCTCCCGATGTGGATCCGGGCATGCGGTCGACCACGTGCAGGAGGTCCGTCTCCCGACGAGATGATGCCGCCCTGGTCGAGGGCGATCCAGCGATCGGCGTGAACGCATGCGCTCTCGCGATGGGCGATGAGGATCGTCGTGCGTCGCGGATCGTGAGCGTCGACGCCGTCCATGACGCGCCGTTCAGTCTCGGCGTCGAGCGCAGACGTCACCTCGTCGAGGATGAGCACGGGTGCGCGAGCGACCAGGGCGCGCGCGATCGCCAGGCGCTGCCGCTGACCACCGGACAACTGATCACCGTTCTCGCCGAGGACGGTGTCGTATCCCTCCGGGAGATCGCGGATGACCTGGTCGATGTCGGCCGCAACCGCCGCCTGCTGTATCTCGGCATCGCTCGCATGCTGCCGGTACAGCCGAAGATTCTCCTGCACTGACCACGCGAACAGCACCGGATCCTGGGGGACCGTCACCACACTCCGCGCGAGGGCCGATCTTGTGCGCTGCGGCAACGGGATGCCGTCGAGGAGGATGTCACCGTCGTCGGGGTCGATCTCGCGCTCGAGCAGCCGTCCGAGCGTGCTCTTGCCTGATCCGGATGCGCCGAGGATCGCGACGGTCTCGCCCGATTCGATCTCAAGCGTGATCCCGCGGATTCCGCTGTCGGTACCCGGGTACCTGTACGTCAGATCGCGGATGGAGATCTCTGCGCCCCCCGCCGCGGGTGTGGCGACTGTGCCGTCATCGGGCACCGCCGCGTGCAGCGAGAGCAGCCGGTCGAGCCCATCGACGGCAGTGAGTCCGAGGTAGCCCGCATGCCAGTGCGTGCTCAGTTCGGAGAGCGGGCGGAAGCACTCGCGCGACAGCAGCAGCACGACGATCGCTGTCGTCGCAGGGCTTCCGGTGAGTACAGCGGATGCCGCGGCGAGGACGGCGAGGACGGTCCCCAGATGCATCGCCAGCGCGCTCAGTCCGCTCTCGATCAGAGAGACGCGCATCTGCGCCATGGTCGACAGGCGCAGTGCCTCGGCCCGCTGCTCGAGTTCGGTTCCGAATCTCTCGGCGGCTCCGAACGCCCGCAGCAGCGGGATCGACTGCAGCGCTTCGACGTAGTCGCCGGACAGCCGAGCAAACGCAGCCCAGCGGGATCGTCCGTTGCGCAGCAGACGGGCGTCCCACAACCGTGGGACGATGACCGCCGAGGCACCGGCGACCGCGAGCACGGCCCCTGCGCCGACATCCTGAGCAGACACCAGCGCGATGATCGTCGCGGGCACCAGGAGCACCACGACGAGCTGCGGCAGGTAGCGCGTGTAGTAGGCATCGAGGCCGTCCACGCCGTCGATGACCGTCGCCGCCGTGTCTCCGGAGCGGCGCTCCGCTGCGGGGATGTCGGCTGTCCTCGCCAGCAGACGCCTGCGCAGCGCGATGCGCACTGACGCGCCGATCCGTGCCGCAAGCGGTTCGCGCAGCCAGACCACACCTGCTCTGGCGAGCGCCACGACCACGAGGATGATCAGCGCGAAACCGACGTCCCCGTCTCCACGAACCAGCGCAGTGATCACTGCCGCCGTGACGAAAGCGAACGTCACATGCAGCCCGGAGATCAGCATCCCCACCGCGGCGAGCGCCGCGATCGCGCCCGGCACCGCGCCGGCGAGCTGGAGGAGACGTCGGTGGATCACCGGTCAGAACCGCTCGGGGTAGAGGTGCTCCGCAATCTGGCGCACGACGCTGATGTTGCCGAGCGTCCCGGGGAACATGTCGGCGCTGGCGACGGCGATCAGTCGGTCTTCCTTCACAGCGGGCATGTCCGGGAAGGTGGTCGTGAGGTACGCGCGCACCGCGGCTTCGTGCTCCGCATCGTTCACGGAGAAGACGATTGCATCCGGCTGCTCCGCGGCCAACGACTCCGGCGTGATCGTCGCGGCGAAGAAGTCGGAGAACGCGGGCTGGTCGGGCGTGTAGACGGTGTCCGCACCTGCGAGCGTCAGGATGTCGTGCTCGACGCCGGCGCCGATAGCGGACAGCGTCGTGCCCTCGACATAGACCTCGGCGACCCGAAGCCGGTCGACGCCCTCGATCACGGCGGCGACCTCGGCGAGATCCGACCGCGCGTCATCGATGAGCTCTGCCGCCGCGTCCTGCACCGCGAAGATCTCGCCGAGGTTCTCCAGGTCGATGAACAGGTCCGCCACTTCGCCGCTCATGCGACGGTCGAAGCATCCGCCGGTGGCGACGTACACCGCTGCCCCCGCTTCCTCGAGCTGCGCGATGCTGGCGAAGCCCTGCTCGGCGGTGAACTCGTAGGTCGTGGGCGAGTACACGAAGTCGGGCGCGACTGCCAGCAGATCCTCACGACTCGGAGGCGTGAGCCCGGCGAGCACCGGAACGTCTGCGGCGAGGGAGGCGACGTCGTCCGGCAAGGCCAGGGCGGTGGCCTGCGCCTGTCCTACGAGCCGATCCGCGAGGCCGAGGCGCAGCAGGAGTTCCGTCTGCGAGGGATGCATCCCGACGACCGCCTCCGGTGCGCCGTCGACGACGATCTCACGACCGCAGTTCTGCAGGCTCGTCCGCTGCGCGTCGTCGGTGTCGTCGGCGGGCGTCGACGCGACGGAGGAGCCGCAGCCGGTGGCGAGCAGCGCGGCGACGGCGAGGGTGGATGCCCCGGCGACGCGAAGCGCGATGGAGGAAGAGGATGTCATGGTCGGACACTTTCTGTTCGGGTGGTCGATTGCACGGGTGCGTGCCGTTCTTCGTTCTGGCGGTGGAAGGCGAGCACCTGGCCGGCGCGGTCGCCTATGAGGCGTGCATCGACGCCGAATGTCGCGCGGATGAGGTCGGGAGTCAGGATCTCCGACGGTGGGCCTTGAGCAACGACACCGCCATCGGCGAGCACCACGACGCGGTCGCAGTATTGAAGTGCGAGATTCAGATCGTGCAGGGCGGCGATCACCGTGCGTCCCAGTCCGCGGACGATGCTCATCAGCTCGAGCTGGTGTCGGATGTCCAGATGATTGCTCGGCTCATCGAGCACGAGAACCGGTGTCTGCTGGGCGAGCGCCCTGGCCAGCATGACGCGCTGTCGCTGGCCGCCCGACAGCGTGGCTGCCATCCGCTCCGCAAGATCGCTCACGTCGACGCTGCGCATCGCCTCGTCGACGATCCTCAGGTCCTCGGCACTGTCGCGTCCGAAAGAGGCCCGGTGCGGCGCGCGCCCGAGCAGCACGAGCTCGTGCACGGTGAGATCGAAATCAGTGTGCGGATCCTGAAGCATGACGGCGACGGCACGGGCCGCTTCTCGTCCACTGAGGCGGTGCACATCCGTGCCGTCGACGCGTACCTGGCCCTCTCGTGGACGCACGGCACGATACAGGGTCCGCAGCAGGGTGGACTTTCCACTGCCGTTCGGGCCGATCAGGCCCACGACACTTCCCGAGTCAGCGGTCAATGATGCTTCGTGCACGATGTCGCGGCCGCCCAGGGCGACGGTGACGCCATCGAACTCGACCTTCATCGGCCGAACCCCGCCTGCTCGGCGCCGCTTCGACGCATCAGCCAGAGGAAGAAGGGGGCGCCGACGAATGCGGTGAGGATCCCCAGCGGAATCTCGGTCGGCATGGCGACGGTGCGAGCGAGAAGGTCGGCGATCATCAGGAAGACCGCCCCGCCGAGTACGGTCACCGGCAGCATCCGTCGGTGATCGGCCCCCACCACTATGCGGGCGATGTGCGGGATGACGAGGCCGACGAAGCCGATGCCGCCTGCCACGGCGACGACAGCTCCGGTGAGGAGCGACGCCATGACGAGCATCAGCGCCCGCAACCGCGAGGGATTCACGCCGAGTGATGTCGCGGATTCGTCTCCGGTCATGAGGGCGTTGAGCGAGCGCGAGAGGAACATCGCCACGACGATCGCGACAGCGAGAGCGATCGCCGGCCCGAGGAGGCTCGGCATCGTCGCGGCCGAGACACTGCCGAGGAGGAAGAACAGGACGCTCACGACGTTCTGCGCGTCGGTCGAGATCGTGAGGTAGCTCGTGATCGCGCTGAAGAGCGTTCCGAGGGCGACGCCGGCGAGGATCATGCGCGTCGGGGACAGTGCGCCGTCCTTCCTCGCCATCACGGCGACGCATGCGCACGCGATGACAGCCCCGATGAAGGCGGCGATGTTGAGTGAGAGGCCGCCCAGCGTCGCCGATCCCAGCACGATGACGAGTACCGCGCCCACGCTCGCACCGGAGGAGACACCGAGGATGTACGGTTCGGCGAGCGGGTTGCGCACGGTGACCTGCATGAGCGCCCCGGCGAGAGCCAGCCCTGCGCCGGCGAGGCCCGCCAGAAGGGCGCGGGGGAGGCGGAACTGCCAGACGGCCTGATCCTGCAGCGGGGTCAGGGAGCCGTCCGACATCCACGCCATCCCGGGAAGCAGATGCCCCAGGACGATCTGTGCGGCCTGCACGGGATCGACATGAACCGCCCCGACCGCGCCCGAGACGATCACGAGCAGCACGATCACCAGACCCAGCGCGACGCTGATCCACGAGGTGCGGCGAGCCAGCCGGCTCCCGGGGCGCGGGGTGCTCTCGCGGTGCGGGGGACCGACGTGCAGTGATGGCGGTTCGGTGAGGTGGGACACAAGCGCTCACCCTACTGAGAATGATTATCGAATTCAATACGACGCGCTCCGGGGTCTTTCGAACGTCAGTACTGCCGTGTCTGATTTCCGCGAGTCAGCGGCATTCGGACGTGTCAGAGTGTAGGCATGACCTTCCCCTCACTGAGCACGATGAGCTTCGATGAGCGATACCGGGCGATCGATGCGCGCGACATCCGCTTCGACGGCCAGTTCGTCACGGCCGTGCACTCGACCGGCATCTACTGCCGCCCGTCGTGCCCGGCGCGCACGCCGAAGCGGGAGAACGTCAGCTTCTATCCGACGAGTGCCGCAGCGCATGAAGCCGGTTTTCGCGCCTGCAAACGCTGCCTGCCCGAGGCGGCACCCGGATCGCCTGCGTGGGACCTCCGCGGCGACGCGGCCGCGCGCGCCATGAGGCTCATCGCCGACGGCGTCGTCGAGCGGGAAGGGGTCTCCGGGCTCGCCGCGCGGCTCGGCTACTCCTCTCGTCATCTCACCCGACTGCTGACCGCTGAACTCGGAGCCGGACCACTCGCCCTCGCTCGTGCGCATCGTGCCCACAACGCGCGGATGCTGCTCGTCGGCACTGACCTGCCGATCTCTGACATCGCCTTCTCTGCCGGATTCGCCAGCATCCGCCAGTGCAACGACACGATCCGAGAAGTGTTCTCGCTGACCCCCACCGAATTGCGTGCACGGCGAAAGATCTCGCCGGTCGCGATGCCGGGGGCGATCGACCTGCTCCTCCCGCATCGGGAGCCGATGGATGCGGCCGGTATCTTCGCGTGGATGGCTGCACGCGCCCTGCCCGGGGTGGAGAACACGACCGCGAATTCGTTCTCCAGGCACCTGCGCATGCCAGGCGGCCCCGCGTGGTTCGAGGTGCGCCAGGACGGTGCTTCCGCGCTGCGCCTGCGCGCTCGAGTCGCCCAACTCGGCGACCTCGCCCCGCTCGTCGCGACCGCTCGGCGGATATTCGATCTGGATGCCGACCCGATCGCCGTCGACGCGGCGCTGTCTGCGCACCCGCTGATCGCTCCGCTCGTCGCGCGCGTGCCCGGCATCCGCGTGCCCGGCGCGGCGGACCCGCATGAGATGCTCATCCGGGCGATGGTCGGTCAGCAGATCACGGTCGTCGCAGCCCGCACGGCGCTCACGGCGCTGGCCGTGGCGCTGGGGGAGAAGGTCGAGGACGGGCACCTCTTCCCGACGATGTCCGCGATCGCCGAGCGCGGCGCGGAAGTACTGCGCGGTCCGGCCGCGCGCATCAGAGCCATCACCGGTGCCGCCGCGGCTCTCGCCGACGGATCGCTGACGCTCACGGTCGGAGACGACCGTTCGGCGCAGCGTGCCGCGCTCCTCGCCATGCCGGGGATCGGCCCGTGGACCGCGGACTACGTGCGGATGCGCGTGATCGGCGACCCGGATGTCTTCCTCCCCGGCGATGTCGCCGTACGCGCCGGGGCCGCGGCATCCGGACTCCCGTCAGATCCGAAACCTCTCACCGCCTGGGCCGAGCGCATCGCGCCCTGGCGCAGTTATCTCACCGCGCACCTGTGGCGCGCCGCGCCCGTTCGCACTCCCAAGAAAATGAAGACGACGATCAAGGAGCTCTCATGACCGCTCTCATCCAGACCATCGACACCGCAGACGGTGCCTTCACCCTTCTCGTCGACGGCGATCAGCGCGTGCTCGCCTCCGGGTGGACCTCCGATCATGAGGCCATCATCACCCGGCTCGCCGCGCGCACGCGCCCGGCCGACATCCGGGAAGGGGAGACGGATGCTGCGGCGGCCGTCGACGCGTATTACGACGGCGACCTCGCAGCCATCGACTCCGTGCCGGTGCGCCAGTTCGGCACCGAGATGCAGCAGGCCGGCTGGGATGCGCTGCGCCGGATCGCACCGGGGGAGCCGCTGACCTACACGTCCTTCGCCGCGGGGCTCGGCAATCCGCGGGCGGTGCGGGCCGCGGCATCCATCTGCGCGCGCAACGCGCCGGCGCTCTTCGTCCCCTGCCACCGGGTGCTGCGCACAGACGGCTCGCTGGGCGGCTTCGCCTGGGGACTGCCGGTGAAGCAGTCGCTGCTCGAAAGGGAAGCCGCGGCCTGAGCGCGAGGCGCACGCATCAGCTCGCGTCGAGCGGAAGCGACGCGAACAGGGAATGTCTCTTGCGTCCAGCTGGTTCACAGCAATAGGCTGGAGGGCTGTCGCACCGACCGGGCGACGATGCCGAGCCTGAGGAGGACACCATGATTTCGATCGCCGCTGCGCAGATCACCGTTCTTGGCTCGAACCCGGTGTACCGCGGATAGCGCTTCACTCCGCACTTCGATTTCCCGGCTCCTGGCCTCGCGGCCGAGCCCATCTCTCTTCTCTTCCGCATCGAAACTCGTCTGAGAGTCATGTCTTCCTCGTCATCGCAGAAACAGTCCTCTTCGCTGTCCACTCCAGCCGCACTCTGGCGCCTCGCACCGTTCGTCCGTCCCGTGATCTGGCGGTTCGTGGGGGGCGCCGCGAGTGCTCTCGGCGCCGCCGTCATCGCTCTGATGATCCCGCTCGTGCTCGAGCAGATCGTGCAGGGCCCCATCCGCACCGGGTCGATCGGTCTCATCGTCCTCGGTGCCGTCGTCGTGCTCGTGCTGGGCTTCGGCGAAGCGCTCATGGTGTGGCTGCGCCGCTGGTTCATCCTGAAGCCCTCGACCGAGGTCGAGTACCGCATGCGCACGCTGCTGTACTCGCGTCTGCAGACGCTGCCGGTCGCCTTCCACGATCGCTGGCAGTCCGGTCAGCTGCTCAGCCGCATGATGCAGGACATCGGCCTCATCCGCCGGTGGTTGGCGTTCGGGCTCATCCTGCTCGTCGTCAACCTGCTGACTATCATCATCGGAGCGGTGCTCCTGTTCCGCTGGCATTGGCTGCTGGGCACGATCTTCATCGTCACCGCGATCCCGCTATGGATCACGGGCTACCGCTTCGAGAAGCGCTACGGGCGCCTTGCACGTCAGAGCCAGGATCAGGCCGGCGACCTCGCGACCAGCGTCGAGGAGAGCGTGCACGGCATCCGCGTGCTGAAGGCGTTCGGTCGCGGAAAGCACGCGCTCAGCCGTTTCAGCACTCAGGCCGAGTCGCTGCGTGCGACGGAGCTCAGCAAGGCGCGAGCGGTCGGATCCATCTGGTTCTGGCTCGATCTGATGCCGCAGATCGCCTTCGGGCTCAGCCTGATGTCGGGCATATGGCTAATCTCGCAGGACGCGATCGAGCTGCCGGAGCTGTTCGCGTTCTTCGCGATGGCGACCGTACTGCGTTGGCCGATCGAGTCGATCGGGTTCCTGTTCTCGTTCATGCTGGATGCCCGTACCGCATCCGACCGCGTGTTCGACATCTTCTCCGAGACGAACAGCATCACCGACCCCGAGCACCCGGTGCACATCGAGGAGCCTCGTGGCGAGCTCGTCTTCGAGAACGCGCACTTCCGCTATCAGGATGCCGGCGAGGCCGAGCGCGATCTTCTCGACGGCATCGACCTGGTGCTGCGACCGGGAGAGACCATGGCGCTGGTCGGTCTCACCGGCAGCGGCAAGACGACCCTCACCACCCTGCCGACCCGTCTGTACGACGTGACGGGAGGACGAGTCCTGCTCGACGGCGTCGACGTACGCGACCTGACGCTCGTGGAGCTGCGCCGCCACATCGCGATGGCATTCGAGGACGCCACGCTGTTCTCGGCATCCGTCCGCGAGAACGTGCTGCTCGGCCGTGCCGAGCTCGACATCCACGGCGAAGAGGGCGAGCGCGTACTGCGCGAAGCACTGGAGGTCGCGCAGGCGACGTTCGTGGATGCGCTCCCGGATGGCGTGGAGACCGTGATCGGCGAGGAGGGGCTCAGCCTGTCCGGTGGGCAGCGCCAGCGCCTGGCGCTCGCACGCGCCGTCGCGGCGAACCCCAGGGTGCTGGTGCTCGACGACCCGCTCTCGGCGCTGGACGTCGATACAGAGGCCCTCGTGGAAGAGGCCCTGCGGCGTGTGCTCGCCGACACCACGGCGATGATCGTCGCCCACCGCCCGTCCACCGTCGCGCTCGCCGACCGGGTCGCGCTGCTCGAGCGCGGCAGGATCACGGCGGTCGGCACGCACTCCGAGCTGCTGCGCACCAGCTCGCACTACCGGCACGTGATCTCCAGCCTCGAGGCGGAGGAGGCCGCGCGCACCGGTGCCATCCCGATCATCACGGATGAAGACCTCGAAGCGAGGGGCACCGCCGTCGAAGCATCCGCCACCGAGGAAGAGGAGGTGCAGGCATGAGCGCGACACTCACCGGGACCGAGGGCGAGGACCGCTCCAACTACACCCGCGAGGAGAGCAAGGCGATCCGTCAGCGTTCGCTGCGGCTGCTCGGCTCTCTCGTGAGCCCCCTGCGCGCGCAGATCGTGCTCGCGGCGATCGTGCTCGTGCTGTCGACGGCCCTCCAGGTCGCCGGCCCCATCCTGATCGGCGTCGGACTCGACTGGGCCCTCCCGGCCGTGATCGACAACGCCGACTGGATGCCGACCTTCGGAATCGGGATCATCTACCTGGTCGCGGGCGGTGCCGCGGCAGCGCTGATCGGCTGGTACGTCGTGATCGCCGCACGCATCACCCAGGCGGTGCTGATCGATCTGCGCAAGCGGATCTTCCTGCACACGCAGCGGCTGAGCCTCGAGTTCCACGAGACCTACACCTCCGGGCGGATCATCTCGCGGCAGACGAGCGACCTCGACTCGATCAGGGAGCTGCTCGACGGCGGTCTCAACAACCTCGTCTCCGGCGTGCTGTTCGGCGCGTTCACGTTCATCACGCTGCTCGTGTGGGACTGGCAGTCCGGAGTGATCCTGCTGATCGCCCTGATCCCGCTGTACCTGCTCATGCGCTGGTTCTACTCGCGCTCGCAGGTCATCTTCCGCGAGTCGCGCGTCATCAGTGCCAAGGTCATCGTGCAGTTCGTGGAGACCATGACGGGCATCCGCGCCGTCAAGGCGTTCCGCAAGGAGCCGCGCAACGACGCGAGCTTCCAGAAGGTCGCCGGTGACTACCGTGACGTGAACCGCCGTTCGATGCTGCTCTTCGGCACCTTCGAACCAGGGCTCATGACGGTGGCCGCCTTCACACTGGGCCTCGTCGTGCTCTGGGGCGGCATCCGCGTGTCGACCGGCGCACTGACGGTGGGCGTGCTGCTGTCGGCCGTCCTGTACGTGCGGAACTTCTTCGCGCCCATGCAGGAGATCGCGATGTTCCTGAACTCCTACCAGTCCGCCACGGCGGCATTGGAGAAGGTCTCCGGAGTGCTGGACGAGGTGCCGACGGTACCGGACCCCGAGAAGCCGGTCGACCTGTGGGAGTCCCGTGGCCACGTGAACTTCGACGAGGTCACTTTCGGGTACTCGGGCGAGAAGACGATCCTGCCGAACTTCAGCCTCGACATCCCCGCGGGGCAGACCATCGCGCTCGTGGGCACGACGGGAGCGGGCAAGTCCACGCTCGCGAAGCTCATCTCGCGGTTCTACGACCCCTCGCTCGGACGCGTCACGCTCGATGGAGTGGACCTGCGTTCGCTGCATCCGAAGGATCTGCGCCGGGCGATCGTCATGGTCACCCAGGAGGCATACCTGTTCAGCGGAACGGTCGCGGACAACATCGCGCTCGGGAAGCCGGATGCCACGATGGACGAGATCCGCGCAGCCGCGAAGGCCGTGGGGGCCGATGAGTTCATCGAGGCCCTTCCGGACGGATACGCCAGTGACGTGAACAAGCGCGGCGGGCGCGTGTCGGCCGGACAGCGGCAGCTGATCTCGTTCGCGCGGGCCTTCCTCGCCGACCCCGCAGTGCTGATCCTCGACGAGGCCACCGCGTCGCTCGACATCCCGTCAGAGCGGCTCATCCAGGATGCGCTGCAGACGCTGCTCGCCGATCGGACGGCCATCATCATCGCGCACCGGCTGTCGACGGTCGCGATCGCCGACCGGGTGCTGGTCATGGAGCACGGCCGGATCATCGAGGACGACACTCCTGAGACGCTGATCAGCGGCACGGGCAAGTTCGCGCAGCTGCACGCGGCGTGGCAGCAGACGCTGGTCTAGTTCGCATGCCGCTGAAGTTGATGCGCGGGGGTCGGCACGGGTGGCAAGCTGACTAGCATGAAGGAGTGGATCCCGTCTTACTGGCAGCCGAGTGGTGGTGGGTCGCGCCCGCTGTGGTCGGAGCGGGCGCCGTGACGGCTGCGGGGATGCATCGACGTGGAAGCGCGAGCGGTCGGCGCCTGGCGTTCGATGCAGCGAGAGAAGACCTGAAGGAAGCTCAGTTCCGGGCGGCAGAGACTCGGCGGGCCGTGAAGCTCGCGAGGGCGGAGCACGCTCGACTCGTGGCGGAACGCACCGCCGCGCGCGCCTCGGCCGCCGATGTCGCCAGCGCCAGACGCGTGCTCAAGACCGCGGAACAGGATGCGCGGGCGGCGGCGGCCGATGTGCGGGCACGCCGGGTGCACTTGAACGTCGCACGGGCGGAGATCCCGCTGGCCTCCAAGCCCGAACGCTATCCGGTGGCGCGCCTGCACCGCGCGCACGATGCGATCACCGCGCGGTGGATGGACTACGAGACCGACCCGGCGAAGCTCATCGCGTATCCCACGATGAGCGACGCCAAGGAACCTGCGACGGCCGCGTTCCTCAGCGCCTCGCGGACCGCGCAGGAACTGCGACCGGCGGTGGGGGCGCGCACCACGACGGCTGAGTTCGCTGCGTACCGGGATGCCGTGGCCCAGCTCGAGCGGACGTTCGACGTCGCCGAGCACACGGCGAAGGCGCGCGCTGCCGGCAGGGACCCGAATGCGACCGCCGCCTGGCAGGACACCGCTCAGCAGGTCTTCACCCGGTCGGCCGATGTGCTCGACAAGGCGGCAGGTGCCGCGGCATCCGCGTTCGCCGCCTGGAACGCGCGCAACAGGCCGAACGCGGACGGAGAGCCCGACGCCGCGGCAGGCGACCAGCCGGGGCCGAAGCCGCCGAAGATCTGGCCGGTGCCGCGGCGCGACTCCTGACGGCTACGCCGGTATCGCGCGGGTGCGCACCAGTTCTTCGTACCAGTGGCCCGAATCCTTGACCGTGCGCTCCAGCGAGTCGAAGTCGACACGGACGATCCCGAATCGCTTGGCGTAGCCGTAGCCCCACTCGAAGTTGTCCAGCAGCGACCACACGAAGTAGCCGCGCAGATCGACGCCTCGCTCGATCGCGCGGTGCGCTGCCGTGAAGTGGCGACGCAGGTAGTCGGTGCGCTCGGGGTCCGGCACAGAGCCGTCCTCGGCGACCTCGTCCTCGAATGCGGCCCCGTTCTCGGTGACCATCAGCGGCTGCTCGGGGAACTGCTCCGACAGGGAGACGAGGAGCTCCTCGAGTCCCTCCGGTGCGATGTTCCAGCCCATGGCCGTGTACGGTCCGGGCTGCTGCACGAACTCGACGGCCTGGTCGCTGCCCGGCCAAGCCGTACCGGCGGACGTGCCCTTGTGGCCGTCGTTCTGCTGCTTCTCCGACACGCCGTCCCACAGCCGCACGGTCGCCGTCGAGTAGTAGTTCACGCCCAGTACGTCGATCGGCTGGTTGATCGTGGCGAGATCGCCGTCCTGCACGAACGACCAGTCCGTCACCTCGGCGGTGTCCGCCAGCAGATCGGACGGGTACTCGCCGCGCAGCATCGGATGTGTGAAGGCACGGTTCGCCAGGCCGTCGATGCGGCGCATCGCCTCTGCCGCACCGTCGCCCTGTCCACGCAGCACGTGGAAGTTCAACGTGACGGAGTAGTCGGGGTCGCCGGTCGAGGTCGCGCGCAGCGCCTGCACGGCGCGCCCGTGAGCGAGGTTCAGGTGATGCACCGCCGAGAGCGCCGAAGCGGGTTCGGTGCGCCCTGGTGCATGCCCGCCCTGTCCGTAGCCGAGGTAGGCGGAGCACCACGGCTCGTTCAGAGTGGTCCAGGTGTGCACGCGGTCGCCGAGTGCCGCGCCCATGATCTCGGCGTACCGCTCGAAGGCATCGGTGGTGCCGCGCGAGGTCCAGCCGCCCGCGTCTTCCAGATACTGCGGGAGATCCCAGTGGTACAGGGTCGCGACGGGGCGGATGCCGCGTTCGAGCAGCCCGTCGACCAGACGCGAGTAGAAGTCGACGCCGGCCTGGTTCACACCGCCGTCTGCGGTCGGCTGGATCCGTGGCCAGGCGATCGAGAACCGGTATGCCTCGAGCCCGAGCCCCTTCATCAGATCGAGGTCTTCGTCGACGCGGTGATAGTGGTCGCACGCGACATCGCCGGTGTCGCCGTTCCAGACCTTCCCCGGCGTCTTGCTGAACGTGTCCCAGATCGACGGGGTGCGGCCGTCCTCTGCCGCGGCACCCTCGATCTGGTAGGACGCGGTCGCCGAGCCGAACGTGAACCCTTCGGGGAAGACGAGTCCTGAGTCGCGGTAGTCGGGTGAACCGATGGCGGTCATTCGGTGATCTCCTCAAGATCTGCGGTGTACTCGCGGCTGACACCGTCGGGTGCGGTGACGGTGATCGAGCGCGTGCCCGACCCGCCGCGGAACACGCGCAGGGTCAATTCGTCATGGTAGTCGTAGTCCGGGCGGTCTTCACGGGAACCCCACGGCAGCAGCGTCCCGGGGCGCACGTACAGCGGCAACGACATGTAGTCGTGCGTCTCACGCAGCCAGCGTCCGCCCTCGACGACCTCTCCAGTCAGCAACGAGGTCCACTCGCCCTCTGGCAGATAGAACTCGACTTCGCCCGACTCGGCGAAGACCGGTGCCACCAGGAGATCCGGTCCGAGCATGTACTGCCGGTCCAAGTGCGCGACGGCCGGATCGTCGGGGAACTCCAGCTGCATGGGTCGCATGATCGGTGCTCCGGTGCGCGTCGCATCCAGGCCCACCTGATACAGGTACGGCATGAGGCGCATCTTGAGACGCGTGAAGAAGCGGGTGACATCGACCGCCTCGTCATCGAACGCCCACGGCACCCGGTAGGAGGAAGAGCCGTGGAAGCGGGAATGCGAGCCGAGCAGGCCGAACGCCGTCCATCGCTTGAACACACCGGCATCGGGCATGCCCTCGAAACCGCCGATGTCGTGGCTCCAGAAGGCGAATCCGCTGAGCGCGAGCGACAGTCCGCCGCGCAGCGTCTCGGCCATCGACGCGAAGGTCGACGTCGAGTCGCCGCCCCAGTGCACAGGCATGCTCTGGCCGCCGGCCGTCGCCGAACGTGCGAACAGCACGGCTTCTCCTTCGCCGCGCGCCTCGGTGAGCACGTCGTGCACCGCCCGGTTGTACAGCTGCGCGTAGAGGTTGTGCATGCGTGCGGGGTCGGAGCCGTCCGCCCAGACCACGTCGGTGGGGATGCGCTCGCCGAAGTCGGTCTTGAAGCAGTCCACGCCCTGGTCGATCAGGCCGCGCAGCTTCGCCTGGTACCAGGCGACGGCATCCGGGTTGGTGAAGTCGACCAGCCCCATGCCGGCCTGCCACAGGTCCCACTGCCAGATCGATCCATCCGGACGCGTGACGAGATACCCGGCGTCGCCGGCCTCGCGGAACAGGGGAGAGCGCTGTGCGATGTAGGGGTTGATCCAGACGGAGACCCGCAGATCCTTCTCATGCAGCCGCTCGAGCATGCCGGTCGGGTCCGGGAAGACGCGAGGGTCCCATTCGAAGTCGCACCAGTTGAACTCCCGCATCCAGAAGCAGTCGAAGTGGAAAACCGACACCGGCAGCTCGCGTGCCGACATCTCATCGATGAACGAGTTCACCGTCTGCTCGTCGTAGTCGGTCGTGAAGCTCGTCGACAGCCAGAGGCCGTAAGACCACGCGGGCACGATCGGGGGGCGTCCGGTCAGCGCGGTGTATCTTCCGAGCACCTCCTTCGGCGTGGGGCCGGCGATCACGAAGTACTCGAGCACCTCGCCCGGCACCGAGAACTGCACGCGCTCGACGGCCTCAGAGCCGATCTCGTAGGAGACGTGACCCGGATCGTTGACCAGGATGCCGTAGCCGCGGTTGGAGAGATGGAACGGGATGCTCTTGTACGCCTGCTCGCTCGATGTGCCGCCATCGGCGTTCCAGATCTCCACGGTCTGGCCGTTCTTGACGAGCGGGCCGAAGCGCTCGCCGAGACCGTAGATGAGCTCGCCGACGCCGAGGTCGAGCTGCTCGTGCACGAAAGTCGTCTCCGTGAGCGCGGGTGCGCCGCTGCGGGCGTTGCCGACGATGCCGTGGTCGACCTGCGCGTCGGGGGAGAGACGCAGATAGCCCTGCGCCTTGTTGCCGCTGCCGGTGACGCGCCTGCCGTCGACCTCGAACGACAGGTTCCACGGTGCGCCGGGGGTGATTCTGGCGGTGATCGCGCCGCTGGTGAGCGCACCGCCGTCGTCCGACACCGATGCCTCGCCCGCCGTGGTCGCGCCGGGGAGTGCGAACCCGCCGTGCCAGCGTCCGCCCTCATGATGCGCGATGCGCACGCGGATCACGCCCTCGGCAGGGGAGGAGAGGGTCGTCGTGAGCACCGGCCGGTTGAGTACATCGCCGCGCTTGGCGATGACCATGGTCGGTGCGGTCACGACGATGCCGCGTCCGTCGGGGGTGTCGTCGGTGGTGGCGATGTCGTAGGCCTCCTGCGCATACAGCGCGGTGACGCCTGGACGAAGCTGCCAGAACCCGTCGGTGAACTTCATTACTTGACTGCTCCTGCCGTGATGCCGCGTGTCAGCGTGCGCTGGAAGATGAGGAAGAAGATGAGAGTGGGGATGATGCCGAGAAGTGCCGATGCGCTCGTCGTCGTGACGTCCATCAACCGATCGCCCTGCAGCACGCTGATCGCGACCGGAACCGTCTGGTTCGCGTTCGAGGCGAGGAACGTCAGCGGGATCAGGAACTCGTTCCAGGTCCAGATGAAGAAGAAGATGAGCAGCACGGAGAGCGTCGGACGGCTGATCGGGAAGACGACCCTCCAGAGGATCTGCCAGCGGCCGGCGCCGTCGAGGGAGGCGGCTTCGAGGATCTCCTTGGGGAAGGTGCCGTACACGGACGACAGCAGGTAGGTCCCGAACGCCGCCTGGATGACGGTGAAGACGATGATCACCGACCAGACGTTGTCGTACAGGCCGACCGATTTGAACATGTAGTACAGCGGATACAGCAGCGCCTCCTGCGGCAGCAGGTTGGCCAGCAGGAACAGCAGCACGATCCAGGAGCGTCCACGGACGCGCCCGATGCCGATGGCGAACGCGTTCAGCATCGAGATGACGACTGCGAGCACCGAGACGATCCCGGCGATGAAGATCGAGTTCCACACCTTCTCGGGGAAGTTGACGCGCTCCCAGAACTTGATGATGCCGCCGAGGTCGATCGACTCAGGCAGCGCGAGCGGCCCGGAGGTCGCATAGTCGACGGGCGACTTGAACGAGTTCACCAGCACGAGGTAGAACGGGGCGATGACCAGGAGCGCGCCGATGACGACGAGCGCGAGCAGAAGCCAGTCGACGGGGCGTTTCTTGGTCATTCCGCCGCGTGCGCGCCTCTTGGCGGGCTTTCCGGTGACGATGGCAGTGGTGGCGTGCATCACAGTCCCGCCCTTTCCTTGCGCTCGAGGGAGTTCTGGACGCGGATGAAGACGATCGAGACGATGACCACGACGATCGTGAGCACAGTTGCGATCGTCGCGCCGTAGCCGACGTTGCGCTTCGTGAAGAACTCCTGGTACGCGTAGTACGCGGGCACGAGGGTGGAACCAGCGGGACCGCCGCGCGTGATGATGTAGACCGGACCGAAGACCTTGAGGGCTGCGATCGTGCACGTGAGCGTGACGACGAAGATCTCCGGGCGGATGATGCTCATCGTTATCGCCGAGAAGCGCTGCAGCCAGTTCGCGCCGTCGAGCTCTGCCGCCTCGTACAGCTCGGGATCGACGCGTTGCAGCGCCGCCATGAACACGACGACGGGGTAGCCCAGCTGCACCCAGACCATGACGACCATGAGCACGATCAGTGCCGAGGGCATCTGGCCGAGCCAGTCGTACGCGGGAGCCCCGAACCAACCGAGGATCTGATTGAGCGCGCCGTCGCCACCGGGTCGGACGATCCAGCCGATGACGATGCCTGCCACGGCGATCGGCAGGATCTGCGGCAGGTAGTAGGTGGCGCGGAGGAAGCTGCCGACCTTGCCGCCGAACTTGCGTCCGACGACGTCGAAGAGCAGTGCCGCGACGATCAGACCGACGATCGTGGGCACGACGACCATCGCCAGGATCATCCACACCGAGTTGATGAAGGATGTCCAGAAGTCGCCGTCGGTCAGGATCTTCTGCCAGTTCTCGAGCCCGATGAACTCCGGTGCGCGCACGCCCTTCCATTTCGTGAAGGTGAGGTACACGTTCCATACGAGCGGGACGATGACGATGATCAGCAGCAGGGCGAAGCCCGGAAGCAGATACATCCAGTAGGCGCCGGTCCCGCCGCTGCGCTGCGGGATCGACGGCTGTTCGGGCGGCAGCTTCGTGCGGCCCCGTCGTGTGTCAAGTGACATGTTCAACTCCAGAAGGGCGCGGGGGCGGCCGTCGGACGGCCGCCCCCGCTGTGGATCAACGGAACTCTGCGGTGCCTTCGTCGTACTGTTCGCCGAGGTTGGCGTTGGTCGTCTCGACGTCCTGCGCACCGGTGATCAGGCCCTGAAGCTCCTGGACGAGCACGTCGTAGAAGCCCGGTGCCGGCCAGTCGGGGTAGAAGGAGAGACCGTCGGCATCGAGGACGCCGTTGAAGGTCTCGATCAGCTCGGCGCTCTTCGCGTCGGTGATGTCGGCGGCGTCGACGGCGACGGGGAGGCCACCGTTGTTGCCGATGATGGCCTGGATCTCCGGGCGCATCGTGATGTCGATGAACTCGTAGGCGAGTTCCTTGTTCGCTGCGTTCTCCGGCACGACCCAGAGGTTGCCCGATGATCCGAGTGACAGATCGGCACCGGGGAATGCGGTGAGCGTCCAGTCGAAACCGGTGGCCTCTGCGACGAAGCGCCCGAACCACCATGACCCGGAGACGAAGATGGGGGAGGTGCCGTTGATGAAGGAGACACCGGCGTCCTCGGCCTTGACCGATGAGACGTCAGAGGCGATGTAGCCCTTGTCGACGTACTCCTTCAGCGTCTCGGTGGCCGAGGTGACCTCGGGCCCTTCCCAGTCGACCGGGTCCTTGTAGAGCTGGTAGTCGTCGACGAAACCGCGGTCGCCCTCGAGGAGCGCGAGCTGATACCACAGCTGTCCCAGCGGGTACTCGGCACCGGCCTCAGCGAGCGGCGTGATCCCCTTGGCGACGAAGGCGTCGAGCACGTCGACAAACTCCTCGTAGGTGGTGGGGATCTCGAGACCCGCGGCGGCGAAGGCGTCCTTGTTGTAGTAGACGCCGACGAATTCGCCGTAGTTCGGGATGCCGAACCACGACTCGCCGCCCATGACGCCGTCCTCGCTGTACTTGGCCGTCGTCTGCAGAGACGGGGCGAGCTGCTCGTCCCACCCGTACTCGGCCACAGCGTCGGAGATGTCGGTGATCAGGCCCGTCGAGGCCAGGAATCCTGCCGTGGCGTTGCCCTTGTTGAACTCCATCAGATCGGGGGCCGCATCGGTGTCGAGCACCTGGCTCGCCGTCTTCTGGATCTGCTCGAACGACTTCTCCTCGAACTCGACCGTGGCGCCGGTCTCCTCTTCGAAGATCTTGATCGCCTCGGCCCAGGCCTTGCCCATGGCGCTGTCGGCGCCCTCGTAATGCCACAGCTTGAGCGTGTCGCCGTCGCCGCCTTCGTCGGTCGAGCCCGACGTGCACCCGCTCAGGGCGAGACCTGTCGCGGTCAGCGCCGCCAAGGCGGCGAGCGTCTTCTTTCCTCGGATGATGCGTGCCATCGTCGGCACTCCTTTCTCAGTGGCCATGCGGCCGGACACTTCGGTGGGGTGTGTTCAGTTGTGGTGCTGCTGTGCGTCGAAGCGTTTCGACACGGGACATGCGGACAGGGAAGCGAAGAAGGTTCACTCTCGAGTGGGAGCGACCGAACCGGCCGACAGATACTCGGGAGCGAGGAGGTGGACCTCGGGTCGAAGGCGCTCGCCTTCGACGTGGCGAACGGCCAGATCGACGGCGAACTCGCACGATCGCTGCGGCACGAGCGGGATGGTGTCGACCTGCACGGGCAGGGATGCCGTCTCGAAGGAGGCGGCTGCCGAGATCACCGCGACGTCGACACCCACGCGCAGTGAACGCTCGGCGAGCGACGACAGCAGCACTTCGTGGACATCGCCCACGGCGTGGACGATGAACGCGCGCTGACCGTCGTCGAGCGCGGCCTCGACGGCGGCGCGCACGACCGCGGTGTCCGTGGCGGTCTCGCCGGTGGTGACCCAGTCGACCTCGACGCCGCGCTCGACGGCGCGTTCCTGCACGCCATGCAGAAGCCTGCGGGGGAAGTTGGACTTGCGATACGAGACCTCGGTCTGCCCGAGCAGGACGACGCGCCTGTGTCCGGCGTCGGCGAGGCGGTCGACGGCGATGTGGCCGACAGCGGCGAAGTCGAGGTCGACGCAGATCAGGTCGTCGTGATCGTCGGGGACTCCGATGAAGATGGTGGGCGTCCGCATCGAACGAGCGATGGCCACGCGCTCGTCGTCAGGTGCGACGTCCAGCACGAGGATGGCATCGACGAGCTTGCTCGCCGCCACCCGGTTCATGCCCTCAGAGGCCTGCTCGTCGGTCAGCAGGAGGATGTCGTAACCGCGACGGCGTGCCGCGACCGCCGCGGCCAGCACGAAGGCCATGTGGGTCGGTGCGTGCGTGTCAGCACGCAACGGCTCGGTGAGGGCGAAGATGTTGGTGCGGCGCCCGGCGAGCATCCTCGCGCCGGCCTCGGGCTGGTAGCCGAGGGCGGTGACGGCGTGCTCTATGCGCAGGCGCGTCTTCTCGGAGACGGGACGCTTACCGCTGAGAGCGTAGGACACGGTGCTGATCGACACTCCGGCGGCCTTGGCCACCTCGTGGATCGTCGACATGTGCACTCCATCGTCGCTGCGGGATCATCGAAGCGTTTCGACGGCGCTTCTTGAGAAATCGTAGACAACAGTGCTCGTGAGCGCAAGCCATTTGTGGCTTTTGCCAACAAATCGTGTCGACCGACAGGATCCTCGTCGCGCAGTCCGATGCCCGGAAGGCGACGAGGCCTCGGTGGGGGAGGGGATCCGAGGCCCCGCCGCCGGTCTCAAGGGGCGAGTCGGATCTCCGCGATGACCTCGGCGTACTCGGTCTCGCCCACTGGCGTGAAGCCGACGCGCTGGAAGAACGCCTCAGGGCCGTTGTCGCCGGACTCGTAGATCACGTTGACATGATCCATTCCTCGCGCCCGTGCCTCATCGAGGAGGCTCTCCACGGCGAACCGTCCCACGCCGCGGCCCTGGTCGTCGGCGTCGACGTTGATCCGCCAGAGCACGGAGCGGAAGTGCTCCTCCTCGGCTTCGGGATCGAAGCTGGCGCTCACGAACCCGACGACCTCGTTGCGATCGAGGATCACACGCTGCCACGAGGTCTGCGGATTGATCACGGTCGCCGCGATGCCGTACGAGACCGGGGCGAGGTACTGCTCCTGCCCTGGCTTGAGAGACAGATTGTTCACGGCGACGATCGTCGCAGCGGAGAGTTCGACCACGCGCAGTTCCGTCATACGCCCAGGGTAACCTCTCCGGGCGCGGTGTGCGCCCGAAAGAACACTGCGAAAGCCGCTCGGCCACTCCGGTATCTTGGTATCGAGACAGTTTTGACTCGTGAACGGAGAAACTCCCGGTGACCGACGACGCCATCATCTACACGTACACGGACGAGGCACCGGCTCTGGCCACCGCGTCGCTCCTCCCGATCGTCCAGGCCTTCGCAGGCAAGGCGGGGATCGAGATCGAGACCCGCGACATCTCGCTGGCAGGACGCATCCTCGCGGCGTTCCCGCAGAGGCTCAGCGCTGATCAGGAGGTGTCCGACGCGCTCGCCGAACTCGGCGGACTCGCGACGCTGCCCGAAGCGAACATCATCAAGCTGCCGAACATCTCGGCATCCATCCCGCAGCTCAAGGCCGCGATCGCCGAACTCCAGGCTCAGGGCTACGACATCCCGAGCTTCCCCGATGAGCCGTCCTCGCTCGAGGAGAAGGACGTCCGCGCTCGCTACGACCGCATCAAGGGATCCGCAGTGAACCCGGTGCTGCGCGAGGGCAACAGCGACCGTCGTGCACCCCTCGCGGTGAAGAACTACGCGAAGAAGCACCCGCACACGAACAAGCCCTTCGCTGAGGGGTCGAAGACCCGCGTCGCCACGATGACCGACAACGACTTCAAGCACAATGAGAAGTCCTGGGTCGCCGCTCACGACGATGTGCTCAGCATCCGCCACACCGCTGAGGATGGCACGGTCACCGTGCTCAAGGACGACCTCAAGGTGCTGCCGCGCGAGATCATCGATGCGACGTTCCTGTCGGCATCCGCGCTCGACGCCTTCCTCGCAGAGACGTTCGCGGCGGCCAAGGCCGATGACGTGCTCTACTCCGTGCACCTGAAGGCCACGATGATGAAGGTCTCCGACCCGATCATCTTCGGCCACGTCGTGAAGACGTTCTTCGCGGACGTCTTCGACCGCTTCGGCGACAAGCTCGCCGCCGCCGGCCTCAGCGCCAACGACGGGCTCGGCTCGATCCTGTCCGGACTCTCCGGGATCGAAGGCGGTCAGGAGATCGCCGACGAGTTCGCCCGTGCGCTCGAGGGCGGCCCGCGGCTGTCGTACGTCAACTCCGACAAGGGGATCACCAACCTGCACGTCCCTTCGGACGTCATCGTCGATGCCTCGATGCCGGCACTCGTCCGCAACGGCGGCAAGCTGTGGGGCGTCGACGGCGGCGAGGCCGACACTCTCGCCGTCATCCCCGACTCCTCGTACGCCGGCGTCTACCAGGCCGTGATCGATGACGTGGTCGCCAACGGACCGCTCAACCCGGCCACCATCGGCACGGTGCCGAACGTCGGCCTCATGGCGCAGGCCGCGGAGGAGTACGGCAGCCACGACAAGACGTTCGAGATCGCGGCCCCTGGCCTGGTCGAGGTCGTCGACAGCGAAGGCACTGTCCTCATCGAGCACACCGTCGGTGCCGGCGACATCTGGCGGGCGACCCAGACCAAGCACATCCCCGTGATCGACTGGGTGCGCCTGGCGGTCTCGCGTGCCCAGGCGACCGGCGACCCCGCCGTCTTCTGGCTGGACGTGAACCGGGCGCACGACGCGCAACTGATCGCCAAGGTGCACCAGGCGCTGGCGACGCTCGACACCAAGGGCGCGCAGATCTCGATCCTCGCGCCGGAGGAGGCGACCCGCTACACGCTCGCACGCATGCGCCACGGCCTCGACACCATCTCGGTGTCCGGCAACGTGCTGCGCGACTACCTGACGGATCTGTTCCCGATCCTCGAGGTCGGAACCAGCGCGAAGATGCTCTCGATCGTCCCGCTGCTCGCCGGAGGCGGACTGTTCGAGACGGGTGCAGGCGGATCCGCGCCGAAGCACGTGCAGCAGCTCGTCGAGGAGAACTACCTGCGATGGGATTCGCTGGGCGAGTTCTTCGCGCTCGCGGCGTCGTTCGAGCACTTCGCGCAGCGCAACGGCAATGACAAGGCGCGCGTGCTCGCTGAGACGTTGGATGCTGCCACCGGGACCTTCCTGGAAGAGGATCGTTCGCCCGGACGCAAGCTGGGCACGATCGACAACCGCGGCAGCCACTTCTACCTGGGCCTGTACTGGGCTCAGGAACTCGCAGCGCAGACCACGGACGCCGAGCTCGCTGCGGCGTTCGCGCCGATCGCCGCAGACCTCGCTGCCAAGGAGCAGGAGATCGTCGCCGAGCTCAACGGCGCTCAGGGCGGGGCCGCCGACATCGGCGGCTACTACCGCCCCGACGTCGAGAAGGTCACGAAGGTGATGCGTCCGTCGCAGACCCTGAACGGCGTCATCGACTCGATCTGACGTCGACATGAGGAAGGGCCGGATGCTGACAGCATCCGGCCCTTCCTCATATGTCCTGCAGCTCCGCGCTGGTCGGCGGCGGGCTCCGTCGTTCAGTAGTGGACGTAGACGTTGACGCCCTCGGGCGACCAGTTGTACAGCCACTGTGCGGCGGAGACGGGCATGCCGACGCAGCCGTGGCTCATCGGCGTGCCCCAGTTGCTGTGCCAGTAGACACCGTGCAGCGCCTCGTCGCCGTTGAAGTACATGACCCACGGCACATCGGGCTGGAAGTAGTTCGGCGCCTGCGTGAGGTCGCGGTTGCCCATGTTCTGGCTGCTGGTCTTCCAGCCGACCTGGAACGAGCCGGTGTGCGTGGCGAACTCGCCGGCACCGGAGGAGACGCTCCATGAGTCGACGACGACGCCGTTCTCTATCGCGGAGACGGTCTGGTTGGAGAGGTTGACGTCGATCTCGCGCACGAGGGTCGTGCTCGCGAACGGAACCTCGGTGACCTCGATGGGCTGGATGGCCTCGCCGCCCTCCAGCTTCTCGGCGAAGTCGGACGCGAGCGCACCGGTGTCTCCGAGCGTGCGGCCGGTGACACCGACGGTCAGCTCCTCGAGCACGTCGCCGCCGGCGTTGACGATCGACTCGGCGTCGACCGGGGCGCGGTTGACGGCAGCGGGAAGCGTGTCGACTGCGGACTGGATCGCAGCCTCGTCGGCCACGACGCTCAGCTCGCCGTTCTGTTCGACGATCTCGATCCATGTCGCAGCGGTGGCGGGGGCGATCGGGACCGTGCGCTCCTCACCGACGTAGAAGCCGATCGTGGCGAGCATCGTGTTCAGCTGTTCGGTGAGGCCGGTGGCGTCTGCATCGGTCACGGGGGCCGGTGCCTCCGTCGGGTCGCCGGAATACGCGAGTGCGGTGTCCCCGTCGGCGAGCGCAGCGGTCAGCGCCGTCGTGAGTCCGTCCAGATCCACGCCAGTGCCCGGCACGGCGGGGGTCGTGACGTACTTCGCGGAGGCGGCGTCGAACGACACGGCGGCGTTGACGGCATCCGTGTAGCTGGCGGGGATCATCTCGCGCAGCGTGTCGTGCGCGAGATCGGTGTCCAAGGTGATGTCGCCGGCGATGGGCTCAGGCATCCATGCGCCGACGTTCCACATCGGGTGCGAGGCGAACGCCTCATCAGCCAGTGCGCGGGCATCGATCGACGCGCCGAGGTCTGCGCCTGTGACGATCTGATCGTCACCGGCGCCGGTCAGCGTGATCTCGGTGTTCGCGAGATGCGCGGTGACGACGTCTGCAGCGGCGCCCGGCGTCAGCCCGCCCACTGGCACTCCGGCGATCGTCGTGCCGGGGGCGATGAGGATCGTCGATGCGGCTGCCGCGCCGAGAGCGAGTGCGCCGACCGTGATCCCTACCCAGAGCCCGACCCTGCGCTTCTTGGGAGCCGGCTCGCGCGGAGCCCACTCCACCGAACGCTCGCCGTCGACAGACGCGACGACAGCGGTCTGCGCGGTGTTCGCGTCAGGTGCTTCGATAAGACCGGTCACCAACTCACCCCCCGTGATTCAGCGTGACATGTTTCTTTATCATACCGGCCGCCAGATAACGACAAGGCAACGGTTGTGCGCCATGAACGATGAAAGCCCCGCGACCTGTCGAGGTCACGGGGCTCTCATCGCGCGGATGTCAGCTGCAGAGTTCCTGCAGCGCCGTCGCGGACGTGGTCACATCACTCGTGATGGTGGTGATGTCGGATGCCGCCTCGAGGTCCTGATCGATGAGGACTGCGGAGAGCACGTCGCCGAGGGCGACGAAGTTCTCGTGCACAGCGGTCGTCGCGTCCTTGACCTCGGCGTTCGAGACGCTGTCCGCAGCCTCGCCGAACGCGTCGACGACCGTGCTGAACTGGTCGACGGTGGTCTGCGGGTCGGTGGCGCCGGTCGTGTCGATCTCACCCGCTGCGCTGCTGGCCTCCTGCAGCTTCGGAAGGACGATGCCACAGGCCTCCTCGACGGACTGGTCGGTGTTCGTCTCCTCGACGGGGGCGGAGTCGCCTGCCTCGTCGGACTTGTCGCCCTCAGCAGCGGGCGTGCCAGAGCAAGCGGTCAGGCCGAGCACTGCGACGGCAGCCATGGTCCAAGCGGCGATACGGCGGTTCATAGGTTTCCCCTCAATGACGGCACCACGGACTGCGGTGCGATTCTCCGGTCGTGCGACCAGTCAAACACAAGTCGCGTCCGCACGACGATGGGGAGAAGGACCCATGGGCTCGCCGGCGCCCCTGCGGTCACTCGGAGACGATGGCGATGCCGTCGATCTCGACGAGCATCTCCTCCCGGGGAAGGCCGGTGAAGACCGTGGTGCGAGACGGCAGGATACCGCTGGGCGTGTGCGCGCTGACGAACTCGCCATAGGCGTCGTTCATGATCGCGAAGTCCTCGCGCTTGGTGAGGTAGACGCGCAGCATCACGACGTCGTCGAACGTCGCACCGGATGCCTCGACGATGGCCTTGACGTTCTCGAGCGTGCGGGTGGTCTGTGCGGCGACGTCGCCGGGGAAGAGATACTCGTTGGTGGCGGCGTCGACCGGTCCTTGACCGGACACCTGGACGAACGGGCCCTTGCGGACGCCCTGCGAGAAGGTGTGCGCGGGTGCGGGGGCGGAGGTGGTCGTGATTCGCGTCTTCGTGCTCATCCGACCAGCCTAGTAGCCTTGTTAGATGCCTCAACAAATCACGGATCAGTCGCCGTCGCGCGTGCTCCTCAGCGCGGAGCGTGCCGCTGCCGGACAGGTGCGCGTATACCGGGCCGCGACCGTGGTCGACGGCACCGGCGCTGCACGGTACGTCGCCGACGTGGTCGTCGAAGGTGCACGGGTCGTCGCGATCGTGACACCGGAAGACGCGCGGAAGATCGAGATCGAGCAGGGCGGCACCGACCTCGAGGATGTCGAGATCGACGCTCGTGGCCTCGTGCTGGCGCCGGGGTTCATCGACATGCACGCCCACAGCGATCTGGCCGTGCTGGAGGGTGCAGCGCATCGGGCCAAGATCCTGCAGGGCGTCACGACCGAGGTGATCGGGCAGGACGGGCTCGGATACGCACCGCTCGACGACGCCACGGCATCCGCGATCCCCGCGCAGATCGCAGGCTGGAACGGTCTGCCCGCCGACGTCCCATGGCGCACGATGGACGATCTGCTCGTCTCGATCGACGCTGCGACAGCCGCGAACGTCGCCGTCCTCGTGCCGCAGGGCAATCTGCGCATGATCGCGGTCGGGCACGAGAACCGGCCGGCGACCAGGATCGAACTGCGCCAGATGACCGAGATGCTCGACGCGGCGCTCGACGCCGGGGCCTTCGGGATGTCGAGCGGGCTCACCTACACGCCGGGGATGTACGCCTCGACGGCGGAGCTCGAAGCGCTGTGCCGCGTCGTCGCGGAGCACGGCGGTTACTGGGCACCGCACACCCGCAGCTACGGCGCCGCCGCGCTCGACGCCTATCGCGAGGCCCTCGACATCGGTCGCCGCACCGGGTGCGCCATCCACCTGACGCACGCCACGATGAACTTCGTCCCCAATCGGGGCCGCGCAGCCGAGTTGCTCGCGCTGATCGACGACGCCATCGCTGACGGCGTGGACGTCACACTCGACACCTACCCGTACCTGCCCGGTGCGACCACCTTGACGGCACTGCTGCCGAGCCGGCTCGCCGAGGGCGGCGACCTCATCGCCGCGATCAGGAGGTTGGACGCCGAAGGCCGTGAGCAGGTGCGAGTGGAGCTCGAGGACATCGGGTGCGACGGGTTCCACGGCGAACGCGCGGACTGGACGAGCATCGAGATCGTCGGCACCGCGAACGCTGACCTCGCGCCGCTCGTCGGCAGGACGGTCGCCCAGATCGCCGAGGACGACGGGCGGCGAGCCGTCGACGTCGTCCTCGACACGATCGTGGCGGATGCCGGTGCCACCGGCATCCTGATGCACATCGGCGACGAGGAGAACGTTCGCGCCATCATGCAGCACGAGCGGCACACGGGCGGCAGCGACGGCATCCTGATCGGTGCGAAGCCGCATCCGCGCGGGTTCGGCGCATTCGCACGCTACCTCGGCCACTACGTGCGCGAGGAGGGCGTGCTCACGCTGGAGGAGGCGATCCGGCACCTCTCCGGTACGCCGGCGGTCCGCCTCGGGCTGCAGCGCGGCGATGCGCCGCGCGGCGTGATCCGCGAGGGGGCGGTGGCTGATCTCGTGCTGTTCGATCCCGACACGATCGCAGCCGGCGCGACGTTCGAGGCGCCGCGGACGGATCCGGTGGGCGTGATCGAGGTGCTGGTCGGTGGAGTCCCTGTCGTCGCCGGCGGCGTCGTCACGGGCGACACGCCAGGGCATGCGCTGAGAATGCCGCCACCGCCGCACCGCGCCACCGTGCCGCTGATCGAGGGGCACATCGACGCGGCGGCCGCGCCTTTCGTCTGGACGCCGCACACTCCGGTGCATGCGCCCCCGGCGCTCGCGGCTGTCGCCGAACTCCTGCGGCACGGTACGCCTGAGGGCGACGCGAGCGATGCCCCGGCCATCACCCTGACCCTGGATGTCGCCGTGGGGGAGGACGCGGAGCACGCCGGCCATGTCGGCGCTGAGGCGTTCCGCATCACCGTCGCATCGGACGGCATCGAGGTGAGGGGCGCATCCGCGGAAGGCGTGTTCCGCGGCACGACGGCGCTGCGCCAGCTGCGCGACCCCGACGAAGAGTCCTCCCGCATCCCCGCCGGTGGCTGGGAGGGGGCGCCCGCCTACGGCTGGCGCGGCGCGATGCTCGACGTGGCGCGGCACTTCCGCCCGGCCGAAGACATCCGCCGCCTCATCGATCTGCTGGCGCTGCACCAGCTGAACATCCTGCACCTGCATCTGACGGACGATCAGGGCTGGCGTTTCGAAGTACCCGGCTTCCCGCGGCTCACCGAAGTCGGTGCGCGTCGGGACGCGACCCAGCGCGGTCACGGGCCGCTCGCCACGGTCGAGCCCGGCGTGCACGAGGGCTTCTACACCTCCGCGGAGCTGCGCGAACTGGTCGAATACGCCGCTGCGCGCTTCATCACGATCGTTCCCGAGGTCGAGCTGCCCGGGCATGTGCAGGCTGCGCTCGCCGCATATCCTGCACTCGGCAACACAGACGTGCAGAGCGTCGACGGACCGATCACAGGGCCGTGGGAGCGCTTCGGCGTCAACCCGCGCACGCTCGCGCCGACCGACGAGTCGCTGGCCTTCGGCAGGGCGGCGATCGACGCGCTGTGCGCGATCTTCGACTCGCCGTGGATCGGCATCGGCGGGGACGAGGTGCCGGTCACGGAGTGGGCGGAGAGCCCCGCAGCCGCAGAGAGGATGGAGCAGCTCGGGCTCGCATCGCCGCGAGAGGTGCAGCCGTGGTTCACGGCGCAGTTCGTCGAGCACGTGCGCACGCACGGACGTACGGCACTGGCCTGGGACGAGGTGCTGGAGGGCGACGTCCCGGATGGCGTGCGCATACTCGCATGGCGCGGTCCTGTCGCACTCGAGACGGCGATCCGCCGCGGCATCCCCGTGGTCGGATGCCCTGACCTGGAGACCTATCTCGACTACCGGCAGTCCGAATCGGCCGACGAACCGGTGCCTGTGGGGCCGCCGCTGACGCTGGAGCACGCGTACACCCTTCGGCTGCCCGAAGGGGTCGTCGGCGGCCAGACCAACGTCTGGACCGAGCATCTTCCGAGTCGGGAGCGAGTCGACTTCGCCATGTTCCCGCGGCTCAGTGCGATCGCCGAGCGCCTCTGGCTCGGAGGCGAGCCGGGGGACGGCGAGGCATTCGTGCGCCGCCTCCGCGTGCATCTGCGACGATTGGCCGGGGCAGGGGTACGATATCGTCCACTCGACGGGCCGGCACTCGATCAGCGGCGACCGGGCGTTCCCGGGAAACCGATGACCGTCGCCGCACGCGAGCAGATCGTGTCAGAGCTCGTCGCGGGACTGCGAGCCGAGTCCGCGGAATCGTCGACGCACGGCGAGAATTCAAAATAACGTTTCGGTAACCCTCCCGTCGCTCCGGCGGGTCACAGGTTGCGAAATTTTTGTTCGTAAGGTCTACTAACAAATATGTCCGAATCGGATCTGAGTCAACCGGCACCGACCGACTACGCCGGTGCCAGTTCGCATGCCTTCGGACCGTCCCGTCACCTGCGATCGCGCACGAAGGTCCTGCCCGAGCACGCGCGCGGACACAATCGCGCCCTGGTGCTGCAGACGCTCTATCACTCGGGTGCCATGAGCCGCGCCGACCTGTCGCGCGAGACGGGCCTCACGCGGGTGACGATCTCCGACCTCGTGGCGGAGTTCATCGCCGACGGCATCGTCGTGGAGCTCGGTGTGCGAGAGACGGCCGGTCCTGGCAAGCCGCCGATCCTGATCGACATCGATCGACTCGGTCACCAGATCATCGGCATCGATCTCTCGGATGCCGAAGGGTTCCGAGGCGCCGTCCTGAGCCTCGACGGCGACGTGATCGAGCGGCGCGAGGTGGCGCGCCCCGAACTGCCGGACAGCGACCTCGCCTATGCCGCGCTGCTCGAACTCGCGAACGCTCTGATCGCGGCCGCGACCGCGCCGCTGCTGGGGGTGGGCGTCGGAACTCCGGGTGTGGTGCGCCCCGACGGGGTCGTGCTGAGCTCGCCGAACCTCGGATGGACGGACTTCCGACTCGAGGCGCAGCTCGGTCGAGATCTCGATCTGCCGGTGCTCGCCCGAAACGACGCGAACGCGGCGGTGCTCGCCGAGTACACCTTCGGCGACGCCAGAGCCGACTTCATGCTCATCAAGATCGGCGTCGGCGTCGGTGCGGGACTCATCGCCGGAAGCCAGCCGTTGCTCGGCAGCCGGTTCGCGGCGGGAGAGATCGGTCACGTCGTCGTCGGCACCGACGGAGGTCCTCGCTGCGTCTGCGGCCGGGACGGCTGTCTTGAAGCCTGGTTGAGCGTGACGCGTCTTCGGGATGCTGTGGAAGCGCAGCCCGCCGCGAGGGACGAGATCCTGCGTGATGCCGGCAATCGGATGGCCATCGCCATCGCGCCGATCGTGACGGCGCTCGACCTCTCGGAGGTCGTGCTGTCCGGCCCGGCGGATCTTCTCGACGGCACGCTCATCGATGCGGCCACCTCGACCCTGCGCGAACGCACGCTCGAGGGCGTCTTCGACGACGTCGTGATCCGCCTCACAGGGCAGGACGACATCGTGCTGCGAGGAGCGGCCGTCATGGTGCTCTCCGGGCAGCTGGGAGTCTCATAGTGGCATCGGCAGTGCAGACCGGCCCGGTCGGCCGGTCCGTTCGCGTGGGCCTGGACATCGGCGGCACGAAGACAGATGCCGTCGCGGTGACCGAGGGCGGCGAGATCATCGGTCGCCTGCGTCGTGCCACTGGCCACGGTGACGAGGCGGTGGTGGCGGACGTCGTGAACGGCGTGCGCGAACTGCGCGCAGAGTTCGCCATAGCGGCCTCTGACATCGTGAGCGTCGGTGTCGGCATCCCCGGTCTCGTCGACACCGCGAGAGGCCGCGTGCTGCACGCGGTGAATCTGGGCGTCGAGTCGCTGGACCTCGCTGCCAGAGCCTCTGAGCCTCTCGGCGTGCCGGTGGTGGTGGAGAACGACGTGAAGGCGGCGGCGCTCGGAGCCGCGGCGCTGCGGGGCGATGCCACCTCCATGGCCTACTTGAACCTCGGTACCGGTGTCGCCGCTGGCATCGTGACCGATGGGGGGATCTGGCGCGGATCGCGTGGCACCGCCGGCGAGGTCGGACACATCTCGGTCGACCCGAACGGCCGCGTCTGCAGTTGCGGACAACGCGGTTGCATCGAGACCCTCTGCGGTGGTGGCGCCCTCGCCCGCGCCTGGGGTCGCCCCGGTGCGCTTCCCGTCCGCGACATCTTCGACGCTGCGGACCGCGGCGACGCGGAGGCGCTCAGGCTCCGCACAGACCTCGCCCGCGGCGCAGCCGCCGCGGTGCGCGTGCTGGTGCTCACCGCCGATGTCGAGACCGTCGTCATCGGGGGCGGGATCACCGCCCTCGGCGACCGCCTCGGAGACGGCATCCGCAGTGCTCTCATCGCCGACGCAGCGGGTTCGCCGTTTCTGCGGTCGCTGCACCTGGATGAGAGAATCGAGCTGCTCCCGACCGGTTCCCCTGCGGCTGCTCTCGGCGCCGCTCTGGTCGGAGCGCACATACCTCAAGAGGAGATCGTCGCCCATGGCTGAAGTCGTCATCGTCGAGAACGCAGCGGCAGCGGGTGCCCTGGTCGCGGACGAGATCGTGCGGCTCATCGTGAGCCGCCCTGATGCGGTGCTGGGACTGGCGACGGGGTCCACGCCGCTGCCCGTCTACGAGGCCCTGCACGGACGACTCGCCGGCACCGACGTGTCCCGGGTGCGCGGATTCGCCCTGGACGAGTACGTCGGCATCGATCCCGCGCATCCGGAGAGTTACCGCTCGGTGATCACCCGCGAGGTGGTGGAGCCGCTCGGGCTGAACCCCGAGCAGATCCACGTGCCCGACGGCGCGGTCTCGGGCGTAGAGCACGCGGGCGCCGACTACGAGGCGGCGATCGCCGCCGCGGGCGGTGTCGATCTGCAGATCCTCGGAATCGGCACAGATGGTCACATCGGCTTCAACGAGCCCGGGTCGTCATTCGCATCCCGCACCAGGGTGAAGACGCTCACGAAGCAGACCCGTGAGGACAACGCGCGCTTCTTCGACTCCATCGACCAGGTACCGATGCACTGCATGACGCAGGGCCTGGGCACCATCCTCGAGGCTCGTCACCTCGTGCTGCTCGCCTTCGGCGAAGGCAAGGCGCGAGCGGTCGCCGACGCGGTCGAGGGACCGCTCACGGCGATGCTGCCTGGGTCGGCGATCCAGCTGCACCCGCACGCGACGGTCGTGGTGGATGAGGCGGCGGCCTCCGAGCTCACGCTCTCGGACTACTACCGCTACACGTTCGACAACAAGCCGGTGTGGCAGGGGCTCTGACCCGCCGAACAGGTCAGCGGGCGGGCCACGCGAGCGGCAGCAGATGCTCGACGCTGAGCGGTGCCAGAGGCAGTGTGCCGATCTCGTCGGGCGTGATCCAGCGCAGTTCCGCGAGTTCGGCCTGAACCGTGACGGTGTCGGCCTCGATCGTGAGCGCGAAGGCATCGGCGACCACGCGGTGACCCGGTTCGTTCGCGGCGGCCGAGACGAACCGTCCCAGCGGTCGCAGGCCCGCTTCGTCGACCTTGAGTCCGAGTTCCTCGTCGAGCTCCCTCGCCAGGGTCTGCGCAGGGCTCTCGCCGGGCTCCGGCTTGCCGCCTGGCTGCATGAACTTCGTCGTGCCGTGCTTGCGCACCACCAGCACCCGGCCGTCCGCATCGTGGATGATCGCTGCGCTCACGTGGATGTCAGGCACGGGTGAAGACCTTTCCGGGGTTGAGGATCTCGAGCGGGTCGAACACGGCCTTGATCTGACGCTGAAGCTGCCACTGGTCGTCACCGAGCTCCTCCGCGAGCCAGCGGCTCTTGAGCATTCCGATGCCGTGCTCTCCGGTGAGCGTGCCGCCGAGCCGGATCGCGGAGCGGAACAGGTCGTCAGCGGCCGCCCAGACCCGGTCGGGTACGACCTCGCCTTCGAAGATGAAGTTCGGATGCAGGTTGCCGTCTCCGGCGTGCGCGACGGTGGGGATGTCGAGGCCGTACACCTGTTCGATCCTGGCGATCTCGTCGTACATCGCAGGCAACGCGCTGCGGGGCACCGAGACATCCTCGATGAGCGTGGTGCCGAGGGCCGCCATCGCCGGATGCATCGAGCGCCGGATCGCGAGCAGACGGTCTCCCTCCTCGCGGTCGTACGTGAGCGCGACCTCGCCGCCGCATCCCCGTAGCGTGGCGGCGATGAGGTCGGCCTCCGCCCTGGCCGCAGGACCGTCGGTCTGGATCGTCAGCTGCGAGCTGCCGGCTGTCGGCGCGGGCAGTGCCAGGAGGGCGTGCACGGCGCTCAGCGCCTTCGCATCCATCAGCTCCATGATCGCCGGCTGCACACCGGATGCCGTGACCGCTGCCGACCCGGCCGCCGCAGCACGCACGGTCGGGAACAGGGCGGTGAGCGTGCAGATGCCTCCGACGACGAGGCGCCGCAGTTTCAGCGTCGCACCGACGACGACGCCGAGCGTGCCCTCCGAACCGATCACGAGGGACGTGAGGTCGAGTCCGGTGACGCCCTTGACGCTGCGATGACCGAGGTGCAGGAGTCGCCCGTCGGCGAGCACGATGTCGACGCCGAGCACGGCATCGCGCACGACACCGTACTTGGCGCACAGCAGCCCTCCTGCTCCGGTGGCGATGTTGCCGCCCACGCTGGAGATGTCGCGGCTGGCAGGATCGGGGGGCCACCACAGACCGTGGTCGGCGAGCAGCGCGTTCAGATCGGCGTTCAGGATGCCAGGCTCGACGACGGCGAACAGGTCGTCCGGCCGCACCTCGAGCACGCGGTTCATGCGCAGCGTCGACAGGACGATCTCGCCAGGGCCGGCGTTCGCGGCTCCCGCCAGACCGGTGCCAGCACCGCGCACCACGACCGGGGTACGCGTCTCTGTGGCGATCCGCATCGTCTGCTGGACCTGATCGATCGTCTGCGCATACACGACGGCGACGGGGCGCCCGGCGGACGAATGACCTGAACGATCCGCCCGTGCGGCCTCGAGGGCGGCTTCGGTGACGTCGACGATGTCACCGAGCGCGCTCCGCAGGGCCGCGGCGACCGTCATCGCAAGTCTCGCCTGCCCGCGAAGAGTCCCGAGGCGACGGCGACGACGGCGAAGCCGAGGCCGACCCAGGCCTGATCCATCGACCACCAGGCGAGTGTCACACCGGCGTAGATCAGCAGTTCGACGGCTGCGCGCACGAACGGATGCAGGCTCAGCACAGGTCGTGGAGAGAGGAAGAGCGCCCACACCAGGAGGACCAGCAGAGGAGTGCCGATCCCGAGCACGACGTTCCACGGGAACGGCCACATCGCGAAGCCCCAGAGCGCGAGCGAGGCGATCGCCGCGATGAGGATGACGGCCCGGATGATGTCGAGCGGGGTGATGTTTGGACGATTGACACCGGGGACTGCGTCGGGGGCTTCGGGCATGCTCCCAGTCTATTCGGCGGGCGTGGTGTCCTCGGCCGGGGGCGTGGCTTGGGTCGAAGCTGGGTCGATCACCGTGGACGCGGCAGGGGCAGGCTGCTCGTCCATCGTTGGCGAGTCAATGACCGGTGCTTCGTCTGCCGGTGCCTCGAGTACCGGTACCTCGTCGACGGGCGCAAGTGGTTCCTCGGGTACAGGAGCGACCTCGACGGGTGCCGGCGGCGCATCAACGGGTGCAGTCGATACTGCTGGCTGTTCTACCGCAGCAGGAACCTTCTGCTCCGCGCTGATGGGCTCGCCCGACGCGACATTCGTCGCGTCGACGTCTGAAGTCGCCGTCGCGACCGACGAGGATCCCAGTCCGAGTTCTGCCAGCGTCGTGTGTCGCGGGAACTCGGTGCCATTGTCCGTCAGATAGTGAATCGTGACATCCGCACCGAGAAGTATCTGACGGAGCGTGGGTCTCAGGTCTATCGAGCCGCTGCCGTCGGTGTCGAGAACGATCTGATCGGCGCCGCCCGAACTTCCGTCCAGCAGCGCTTGAACTGTGGCTCCGGCCAGTCCGGAAACCGGTACGGTGACATGCAACTTCAGATCGTCGTCTAACCATATGCGAGATCCGCCGATGGTGACTGGTTCTGTGGGACCCGTTGCCGGAGGGTCAGTTCCTGGGTCTGTGCCGGGATCTGTCGGGTCTGTGGGATCGGTCGGGTCTGTGGGATCGGTCGGGTCCGTGGGATCCGTGGGATCGGTCGGGTCTGTGGGATCGGTCGGGTCCGTACCCGGGTCTGTGTCCTCACCATCGCCCGGATCCGTGCCCGGGTCTGTCGTGCCCGGGTCTTCGTCGCCGCCGCTGCCGTCCTCGGGAACCGGCGAAACGACCGGGGGCGCAGTGGCTGTCGAGCTCGAGGCGGTCTCATCGTCGATGGCGGGCGCCTTGACCGCGGGTGCCTTGTCGACGTCGTCTGGGTTCTCGGGCTTCTCTTCCGGTATCTCGAGGATGAACTTCTCGTCTTCGATCGCCGCTCCCGGCTTGAGTTCGGAGGAGATCGAAGAATCGCCTGCTTCGCTCGCGCTGGGCATTGAGGTCACGGGGTTCGCCTCCATGAGCCCCGGCACGATCGTGGTCGCAGCCACGACGCCGGCAACTACCAGCGCTGCTGATCCTGCTCCGACGAGGGCGCCGATGCCGGTCACTGCACCGGTCGCAGAACCCCCGGTTGCGCCGGCGCCCGCCGTGCCGGCGCCGACCGGGCTGCCGCCGTCGCCGGCAAGACCGCCCAGGGCACCGCTACCGGCACCTCCGACGACGGCCCCGCCTTCGACGACGCTGGACGGCATCGCAGCCAACGCCACGATCGGGATGCCGCCCCCTTGAAGCGTCGCTGTGTAGCCGGCTGCTCCGCCGACGCCGAGGACGAGGGGGAGAAGAACGAGAGCGAGACGGTTGGAGACGTCCTTCGCCTCTGCGACGACGATCATGCAGCGCGCGCAGTCCTCGATGTGCTCATCGAGACGCTTCTGATCGCGTGAGCTCAGGTTTCCGCGCGAGTAGGCGCCGAGATGCTCGATGGTCCACTGGCACTCGGACCCGGACTCGGCGTTGCGCAGGTGCGCCTGGATCCACGCCTCGCGCAGCCCCTCGCGGGCGCGGAAGGCGAGCTGCGATACCGCGCCGGCCTTCATACCGAGCAGCGGAGCGACCTCGGACGGCTTCATCTGCTCGATCTCGGTGTACCAGAGCACCTCCTGCCAGCGCGAGGGGAGGGCGCGGAAAGCCTGCGCCGTCAAGCTGCGGTCGAGTGCCTCATCTGCGGCCTGCTCCGTGCTGTCCGGATCGGCGACCGTTTCGAGCTCGTCCATCGCCGTCTCGCGGCGGGATCGGCCCCACGCGGCCGCGGTGTTGCGGATGCTGGTGAACAGATACGCGCGGAAGGATCCGTTCGGACCGCCGCCCTTGATGATCGCCTGGTAGATGCGAGTGTACGACTCCTGCACCAGATCATCCGGATCGAGGCTCGACGTGATCGAACGGGCGACGGACACACCCGACGGATAATGACGTCGCCACAGTTCCGCGAACGCGTCGGCGTCGCCCGAGCGGGTACGCAGGATCAGGTCGGCATCTGCTGATGCCCTGATGGCGGTGTGGTCGTGGTTCTGCACTGGCTTCCATCTGTCGTGAGAGTCGGATGAGCTCTCACATGAAGAGACGCGTGATCAGGTCGATGCTCACGCGCCCGGACCATTCTCCCTCGAAACTCTCAGGTAGGCCAGCCCTGTGGACAACTCGGAGAGAACTCCCAAAAAGTTTTCTGCCGTATCGCGTGATGAATCGGCTCCGTCGTCGTCTCATCAACCAGAGACAGCCATCAGAACTCCACCGGGGGGCGGAGTTCGGCACCGGTGCGGGGGCTTTTGCACCGGTCGGGTGGGCTCAGAACCTCGGGGGAGGAGTTCGAGCCCACCCGCTCTCAGCTCGGAGGGGAGACGAGGTCGCCGCTGGGGAGCGGCGACCTCCTTCCGTCCGGTCAGCCGAGCGACGCACCGGTCTGCACATGCACGACGCGCAGTCGCGCATCCAGCAGTACTGCGTCGCCGAGATGACCCGGCACCAGGCTGCCCAGCTCGCCGGCCAGGCCGACCGCTGCGGCGGGCGTCTGCGTGAGCGCGCGCACCGCCTCGACCAGCGGCGCACCGGCGGCGACTGCGCGCTGCAGGGCGACGTCCTGCGTGAGCGTGGAACCTGCGATCGATCCGGTGTCGTCGGCGCGGGCGATGCCGTCCGTCACGGTCACCTTCACGGCGCCGAGGTCGTAGCGCCCGTCCGCGCTGCCTGCCGCCGCCATCGCGTCGGTCACCAGCGCCACCCTGCCTGGGGCCGCGTCGAACAGCAGCTTGATCACATGCGGGTCGAGATGCACGTCGTCGGCGATGGCCTCGAGCACGACGCGATGGTCAGCTGCTGCGGCGAGCACCGGTCCCGGCGCCCGATGGTGGATGCCCGGCATCGCGTTGAACGCATGCGTGAGGATCGTCGCGCCCGCCTCGAACGCGGCGACGGCGGTCGCGGCATCCGCGTTCGTGTGGCCGACTGCGGCGGCTGAGCCTGCGGCGACGATCAGGGCGATCGCCTCGAGGCCGCCCGGAAGCTCCGGCGCGATCGTCACCTGGCGCACCGTCCCACGGCCGGCCTCGAGCAGCCGTCGCACATCTGCGGCCACCGGTGCGCGCAGCAGGGACGGCTCGTGAGCGCCATGATGACCGGGATCGAGGAACGGTCCCTCCAGGTGCGATCCGAGGATGTCGGCATCCGTCGTCATGAGATCGGCGATCTCGCCGACACGGCGAGCGAGGTCGTCGAGCGGAGCGGTCACGAGCGAGACGACCGCACGCGTCGTGCCGTGAGCGCGGTGCAGTTCGCGCGCCAGACGGATGGCGTCGACTCCGTCATCGAAGGATGCTCCGGCGCCGCCGTGCCCGTGGATGTCGATGAACCCCGGCGTGAGGATCGCACCCTCTCCCGCGAGGTCGACAGCGTCGATCACGCGGTCGGCGTCCGGCCGGCCGGCGCCGGTTCCCGTCGCGGACACGCGGCCGTCCTCGAACCTCACCCAGGCGTCAGCGGTCTCGACGCCGTCGGTGATCAGCCGGGCGGAGTGGATCAGGGTCGACGTCATCGGGAGCTCCAGGCGATCTCCGCGGGACGGTGGCCACCCCATCCTGCGGCATCCCAGGCGGCGCCGAGACCGCCGACGCGCTCGCGGAACGACGTCCACTCGCGCGATCCGGCCGGGGACCAGGCGACCTCGGCGATCGCTGCGACGCGCGGGAAGATCAGTTGATCGACGTCGTCCAGCGTCTCGACGGTCTCGGCCCACAGCGGGCCCTCCACCCCGAGGATCGCCTCGGCTGGCAGGGCATCGACGATGGCCGTCGGCTCCCATTCGTATGCCGTCTGCAGGTCGATCAACGCCGCCCAATCGAGTCCGAGCGGGAAATCGGCGTCGTACTTCTGGTCGAGGTACGCGGTGTTCGACGGCGACATGATCACCGAACCGCCGCGCTCGGCGAAGCGACGTGCGTGATCGGCGTGCGCTGCGTCAGGACTCGTGCTGCCCCAGTACTGCCCGATCGTGCCTTCGGCGACCATCGCCGAACCCGCTTCGTGCCACGTGATCGGTGTCTTGCCGAGCGCGGTGGTCAGGGCGGTGACGCGTTCGATGAAGGCATCGAAGTCGGCCGGCGCCGTGCCGTGGCACTCGTCGCCTCCGAGGTGCAGGAACGGGCCGGGGGTGAGGTCGGCGAGCTCGGAGAGGACGTCTTGCAGGAACGCCCACGTCGCGTCGTCGTGGATCTTCACGGACGAATGCCCCACACCGGTTCCCAGGTACGGTTCTCCGGCGACGGGGAGCGCTTCGCCGAGCGCCTCGGCCTGAGCGAGGAGGCCGTCATTCATGACCGGCGCCTCGCTGAGCTCCGGATACGCGAGGCCGATCGCGTGGGTGTGACCGGGGAGATCGATCTCCGGCACCACGATCATGCGGTGCTCGGCGGCGTAGCGCACGATCTCACGGAAGTCGTCCTTCGTGTAGAAGCCGCCGGGGCGGCCGGCGACCGCGGTCGTGGCGCCGCGCGCGGTGAGCAGCGGACGACTGTCGATCTGCAACCGCCACCCCTGGTCGTCGGTGAGGTGCAGGTGGAGCCGGTTGAACTTGAGCGATGACGCCCGCTCGATGAACGCCTTCACTGTGTCGACGTCGAAGAAGGTGCGGGCGACGTCGAGCATGACGCCGCGATACGCGAATCGGGGAGCATCGTCGATCTGCACGTGGGGGAGCGTCCAGGCGCCATCGTCCGCGGTGAGGAGCTGGCGCAGCGTCTGCGCTGCGTAGAAGAGGCCCGTGTCGGAACCCTGCAGCTGCGCAGTCTCTGCGACCTGAAGGGAGTACTGCTCGCCTTCTCCGGAGCGGCGCACGACGATGTCGCCGGCGCGGCGCTCCTCGCCGTGGACGATCGCGGGACGCAGCCCGGTGCGATCAGCGATCACGTCGGCGACGACGGATGCCGCGGCATCCGCACCGCTCTCGACGACGATGCGGGTGGCTGTCGTCAATGACAGCGCTCCGGTCGATTCCGTGACGGACGAGGGAAGCGGCACAAGTGGTAGGACCATGAACAAAACCTACCGTGCGACGGCCGGTGCGGCCAGATCCGCGCACTACTCTGGGTCTTCGGGATTCCGCTATGCTCGAACGGTCGCGACTGGCGTCTGGGTGGGTCACCACCGGGGAGCGACCGTTACGGAATTCGACCGCGCGCCTGGGCCGATGACATCCACCACCGATGACATTTCATTCCGCAACGAAAGAGGACGACATGACCGATCCGTACTTCAACGCTCCGCTCTCCGAGGTCGATCCCGAGATCGCAGAGGTCCTCGATCGCGAGTTGAACCGCCAGCGCACGTTCCTCGAGATGATCGCGTCCGAGAACTTCGTTCCCGTCTCCGTGCTGCAGTCGCAGGGTTCGGTGCTCACGAACAAGTACGCCGAAGGCTACCCCGGTCGTCGGTACTACGGCGGCTGCGAAGAAGTCGACGTCGCGGAGTCCCTCGCGATCGAGCGCGTCAAGTCGCTGTTCGGCGCGGAGTTCGCGAACGTCCAGCCCCACTCGGGCGCCACAGCGAACGCGGCCGTGATGCACGCGATCGCCCGCCCCGGCGACACCCTGCTCGGCCTCTCGCTCGATCACGGCGGACACCTCACGCACGGCATGAAGATCAACTTCTCCGGCCGGCTCTACAACATCGTCGCGTACGGCGTGAACCCCGAGACCTCGCTCGTCGACATGGACGAGGTGCGCCGCCTCGCGCTCGAGCACAAGCCCAAGGTCATCGTCGCCGGCTGGTCGGCGTATCCCCGCCAGCTCGATTTCGCGAAGTTCCGCGAGATCGCCGACGAGGTGGGCGCGTACCTCTGGGTCGATATGGCGCACTTCGCCGGACTCGTCGCCGCCGGCCTGCACCCCAACCCGGTCCCGCACGCGCACGTCGTCTCGTCGACCGTGCACAAGACGATCGGCGGCCCTCGCTCGGGCTTCATCCTCTCGAACGACGCCGAGATCGCGAAGAAGATCAACACCGCCGTGTTCCCGGGTCAGCAGGGCGGCCCGCTCATGCACGTGATCGCGGCCAAGGCCACGGCGTTCAAGCTCGCCGCGACCCCGGAGTTCAAGGACCGCCAGCAGCGCACGCTCAGCGGTGCCGCCATCCTCGCCGAGCGCCTCACGCAGCAGGACGTCGCGGATGCGCAGATCAAGGTGCGCTCCGGTGGTACAGACGTGCACCTCGTGCTCGTCGATCTCCGTGATGCCGAGATCGACGGCAAGCAGGCCGAAGACCTGCTGCACGACATCCACATCACCGTGAACCGCAACGCCGTGCCGAACGACCCGCGTCCGCCGATGGTCACCTCCGGTCTGCGCATCGGCACCTCGGCCCTCGCGACCCGCGGCTTCGGCGATGCCGAGTTCACCGAGGTCGCCGACATCATCGCCCTGGCCCTGCAGCCCGGCGCGGATGTGGCAGCGCTCAAGGCCCGCGTCGATGCTCTTGCCGGTGCGTTCCCGCTCTACCCGGAGCTGCAGCAGTGACCGCGGTCATCCTCGATGGCAAGGCCGCGGCTGCGGAGATCAAGAGCGAACTGACCGAGCGGGTCACGGCGCTGCGCGCGCGCGGCATCGTCCCCGGCATCGCGACCGTGCTCGTCGGCGCGGATCCGGCATCCCAGCTGTACGTCGGGATGAAGCACCGGCAGTCCGAGGCGATCGGCATGAACTCGATCCAGCGCGAGCTGTCGGCCGATGCCACGCAGGCCGAGGTCGAGGCGCTGATCGACGAGCTCAACGCCGACCCGACATGCCACGGATACATCGTGCAGCTGCCGTTGCCGAAGCACATCGACACCGATGCGATCCTCGAGCGCATCGACCCCGACAAGGACGCCGACGGCCTGCATCCGACCAACCTCGGGCGCCTCGTGCTGAACGTCAACGCGCCGATCCACACCCCGTTGCCCTGCACGCCTCGCGGTGTGATCGAGCTGCTGATGCGCAATGACTACGACCTCAAGGGCAAGCACGTCGTGGTCGTCGGTCGTGGCGTGACGATCGGCCGTTCGATCGGCCTGCTGCTGACGCGTCGCGAGCTCAACGCCACTGTGACGCTCACCCACACCGGCACGGTCGACATGGCGAAGTACCTCCGTGAGGCCGATGTCATCGTCGCGGCGGCCGGTGTCAAGCACCTCGTCCGCGCGGAGGACGTCAAGCCCGGCGCCGCCGTGCTCGATGTGGGAGTCACCCGCGAGGACGATCCCGAGACCGGCAAGTCGAAGGTCTACGGCGACGTGCACCCCGATGTGGCCTCGGTCGCCGGGTTCGTGTCGCCGAACCCCGGCGGAGTCGGTCCGATGACCGTCGCGCTGCTGATGACGAACGTCGTCGAAGCAGCCGAGCGCGCGGCAGGCTGAGCTACAGCTCGTCCAGCATCCGCCGCTGTTCGGGGGTGAGCCCGTCATCGAGCTCCTCCCGGGCAGCGGCGGTCGCACCGCTCTGCGGCCCGGTCGCCGGAGCATCGGTGCTCGCGGTCGTCGAAGCACGACCGCCCTTCACCTTCGACTGCACCGTGTCGAACACCGCACCGGCGCGCGCCTCGATGCGGTCATCGACCAGGTCGTAGACGACCCAGGCGAGCAGCAGGTACAGCGGGGGCAGCACGTAGCCCCAGAACCAGCCGTTCACGTCGACACCGCTGAGAAGGACGGTCAGCACCCAGACGATCAGCTCGACGATGAACACCAGCACGTACTGGACGATCTTCTCGCCGACCTTCGTCCGCGTCTGCGCCGACTTCGACGCCGCGCCGCGGAACACCCTGAGCAGCGTCGGTTTCAGCGCGAGGGTCGCAAGAGTCAGGATGACTGCGGCCCACAGCGCGTTCCAGCCGACGCTGACGCTCGACATGAGCAGGCCTATGAGCAGCAGCACCACGACGTTGAACACGTACAGGGAGACGGCGCGGACGGTCCAGGTCTTCATGAGTGTCAGCCTACGGCGCTGTATCGCCGTGCGGAAGAAACAGGGATCAGCCGGTGATGCCGGGCGCCTCGACGCCGACGATCCTGGCGTGCTCGTCGAATCGGAAGGTGGCCGAGCCGGTGGCATCGGTCACCACCGCGCCGCTGAACGCCTCATCCGTCCACTGCAGGTTCCATCCGGCCAGACGCGCCGCATCCCACACCGACGAGCGCGCATCGCTGAGCGCGAGCCCTGACAGCACGCGCGGTGTCGAGACGACGGCGTCGCGCACCGTGAGCGGTGCGATCGGCGCATCCAGCAGGAAGACGGCGCGCGTCCCGCCGCCGATCGGTGCGGAGTAGTACGGGGAGCGGCCGGTGATCTCCACGGCCACAGTGCCGATCTGATGTGAGACCTGTGCGATCCAGTCGTCGAGATCTGCGCCGGTGTCCTCCGGGAACGGCAGCTCGGGCTGGCTGAGTTCGGTGATGCCGTACTGGGTGCCGTAGTCGCGCAACTGCGCGGCGACGCCCTGCGCGTCACCCTGGGGGTGCGCCCATGCCCAGAGGAGGGATCGCGGTCCCGGCGCGATCGTCGCGACCAGGTGGGGGCGGGTCACCAACTGATGCGCGGGGTTCGCGTTCGCGGTGAAAGTGAGGGTGCCTGCGGCCATGTCGGCGTCCCACCGGTGCTCGCCGAGGGCGTCGACCGCGGTGGTGAGCGCGTCCTGGCGGAGTGTGGCGAACAGTGCTGCGCGATCGGCAAGAGGCTGCAAGGCTGCGAAGGTCATGATCCCAGTCTGGCCTTGATTCCTATGATTCCGCCACCTCAGCGGCGTCGCGATCCGCCGCCCTGCCCATGCGCCAGACGCTGGGCACCGCGAGCGTGACGAGCGCGCACCCCGCATAGAGCACCGCGGAGGCGACCAGCACGATTCGGACGTCGGCGTGCGTGATCATCCACCCGTAGACGAGCGTGCCGATCGGCATCACGACGAAGCTGCCGAGCATGTCGTAACTGGATACCCGTGAGAGCTTGTCACCGGGGATGGTCTCCATCATCGCCACGTTCCAGCCCGTGCTGAAGACCTCGAGGCCCGCACCGGCCAGCAGCGCGGCGATGGCCAGCAGCGCCACTGCCGGGTGCAGCCCGAGCATCGTCAGCGGGATCGCGAAGAACGCCATGCCGATCATGCCGAGTCTCAGCGGGCGCTTCAGTGGGAACCACATCAGCACCAGCGTCATGAGCAGTACGCCGACGCCCTCCGCGCTGATCACCCAGCCCCATCCGGTGATGCCGAGGAGCTCGTTGTTCTTGGCGATGTACGGACCGACGACTCCCCAGGCGCCGACGTGTATCGCGTTCATGATCATGAACGCGAGCACGATGACCCACAGCCACGTGCGGCTGCGGAACTCGTCCCATCCTGTGCGCAGATCGCGGATCAGCGTCGACTCGCCTGAGCCGACCGGCGGGGGCAGCTTCACGAGAGCGAGCACGGGGATCGCGCACAGCCAGCCCGCGACCTGTACGAGCATCGCCCAGGCGGGACCGGCGGTCGCGACGAGGATGCCGGCGATCACCGGGCCGCCGATGGTGACGGCTGATCGGACGAATGAAAGGAGTGCGTTCGCCTGCTGCAGGTGGGCCGGTGTGGTCAGCTGCGGGATGATGCCCTGCATCGCGGGCAGCACGAACGCCGTCGAGGCGCCGTTCACCGCTGCGAGCACCACCATCAGCGGGATCGTGGCCGTTCCGCTGAACAGCAGCGCGGCCATCGTGCCCATGGAAAGGATGTCGATGACGTAGCAGCTCTGGATGATGAGCGCCCGTGGCAGCCGATCGGCGACCACTCCGCCGAACAGCACGAACACGATGTTCGCGATCGTGAAGGCGGTGAGGACGTAGGAGAGCGACAGCGCATCGTTGTCGACCTGCAGCACCGCGAAGGCCAGGGCGATCGACGACATCGAACCGGTGACCAGTGTGATCGCGCGTGCGATGAAGAACCAGCGGAAGCCAGGATCCTGCATGGCCGCGAGGCCTCGGATCATGAACGGGGCTTCGACGAGAGCATCCGCCGATCTTCTCACGACGAACCGCCTGCTCGCCGTCGACCCGGCACGAAACGGGATGGCCTGTGTCGACGGCGAGCGGGGGAGTAGTCAGGGCAGACGGGCGGCGTACTGCTCTCGGATGATCGGGCGCGTGTCGGCCTCCGGGTGCGCGGTGATCTCCACCGGCCACTCCGGCGCGGCGCCGCTGAGGCCCCAGGCGGCCTGTACCGCTGCTCCGAGCGCCACGTACTCTCCGGGTGCAGGAACCACGACGGGCGCATCGAACACCTGCGCCGCGATGCGTGCCACGGCTTCGCTCTGCGCTGCGCCGCCGACGAGCAGGATGCGCTCGGCCTTCACGCCGTGCGCACGGATGCGGTCGAGGCCGTCTGCGAGGCCGCACAGCACGCCCTCGATCGCCGCGCGAGCGAGGTTCTCGCGGCTCGTCGAGGTGAGGGTCATGCCGAACAGTGAAGCGGTGGCGTCAGGGAGGTTCGGCGTGCGCTCGCCCTCGAACCACGGCTGCAGCACGAGACCGTCGGCGCCGGGCTCTGCGCTCAGCGCGAGCCGGGAGAACTCGTCGTGATCCACCCCGAGGAGGGATGCCGTGGCATCCAGCACCCGCGCCGCGTTCAGCGTCGCGACCAGCGGCAGGAAGCCTCCGGCCGCGTCGGCGAATCCCGCCACGGTGCCGGTCGGGTCGGCGACCGCCACATCGGTGACGGCGAACACCGTTCCGCTCGTACCGATCGAGACTCCGATGTCACCGCTGCCCGCGCCCATTCCGAGTGCGGCGGCGGCGTTGTCGCCCGCGCCGGCCGTGACGAGGATCCCGCTCTGACCTTCGACGTGCTCGGCGGGGCCGAGCACACGGGGGAGCACGATGCCGGTCGCATCCCGCCGCAGCGCGATCGCGAGCAGTTCACGGTCGTACTCGCCTCGAGCCGAGTCGAAGTAGCCGGTGCCGCTGGCATCGGATCGATCTGTGACGAGCTCGTCGAGCACGGGGCCCAGCGGCGACTCGTCGGACGGCCCGTAGCCGCGCAGGCGCCACGTGAGCCAGTCGTGGGGGAGTGCGATCGCCGCGATACGGGCCGCATTCTCCGGCTCGGCATCAGCCACCCAGCGCACCTTGCTCGCCGTGAACGAAGCGACGGGTACGACGCCGGTGCGCCGTGCATACTCCGCGGCGCCGATCTCTGCGGTCAGTGCGGTCGCGGCATCCGCCGATCTTGTGTCGTTCCACAGCAGAGCGGGCCGGATGACCCGCCCCTGCGCATCCAGGGCGACCAGACCGTGCTGCTGTCCGCCGATGCCGACTGCGGCGACGTCGTCGAGACCGCCGGCATCGGCGATGGCGCTGCGCAGCGCTTCCCACCACGCCGCGGGGTCGACCTCGGTGCCGTCAGGGTGACCGGCGCGTCCGGAGCGGATGACCGCTCCGGACGCGAGGTCGCGCACGACGACCTTGCAGCTCTGCGTCGACGAATCGACGCCGGCGACGAGTGTCTGCGTGCCGTTCGACATGGATCAGCGAGCGCCGAGCAGGTGCTCGGTGGCGAGCTGCTGCAGACGGACGAAGCCGAAGCCCTTGCCGCCGAGGTAGGCGTCGGCGTCGAAGTCCTCGAAGGCGCTGCGGTCGGCGAGGAAGTCGTCGTAGCTCTCGCCGGGGTTCAGCGTCGGCTGTGCGAGCTCGGCGACCTTGGAGGCGGCCAGCGCCTCCTGCACCTCGGGGTCTGCACGGAACGCCGCTGCGCGCTCCTTCAGGAGCAGGTAGGTGCGCATGTTCGCAGCTGCCGAGTCCCACACGCCGTTCTCGTCCTCGGTGCGGCTGGGCTTGTAGTCGAAGTGACGCGGGCCGTCGTAGGCGGGGACGCCGCCGGGGCCGCCGTTCTCGAGCAGGTCGACCAGCGCGAACGCGTTGTGCAGGTCGCCGTGACCGAACACGAGGTCCTGGTCGTACTTGATGCCGCGCTGACCGTTGAGGTCGATGTGGAACAGCTTCTCGTGGAACAGCGCCTGGGCGATGCCTGCCGCGAAGTTCAGGCCCGCCATCTGCTCGTGGCCGACCTCGGGGTTCACGCCGAACAGCTCGGGGCGTGCGAGGGAGCCGATGAAGGCGATCGCGTGGCCGAGCGTCGGCAGCAGGATGTCGCCGCGGGGCTCGTTCGGCTTGGGCTCGATCGCGAAGCGGATGTCGTAACCCTTGTCGGTGACGTAGTCGGCGAGGAGGTTCACGGACTCGCGGTAGCGCTCGAGGGCCTGGCGCACGTCCTTCGCGGAGTCGTACTCGGCGCCCTCGCGGCCACCCCACATGACGAAGGTCTTGGCGCCGAGCTCTGCACCGAGGTCGAGCTGGCGGAACACCTTGCGCAGCGCATAGCGGCGAACCTGGCGATCGTTGGAGGTGAAGCCGCCGTCCTTGAACACCGGCGCGCTGAACAGGTTCGTGGTGACCATCGGGACGACGATGCCCGTGTCGGAGAGCGCGCCCTTGAGGCGGTCGATCTGCTTCTGGCGCTCGGCGTCGGTCGAACCGAACGCGAACAGGTCGTCGTCGTGGAACGTCAGACCGTAAGCGCCGAGCTCTGCGAGCTTCTCGACGGCGTGCACGACGTCGAGACGGGGACGGGTGGGGCCGCCGAACGGGTCGGTGCCGTTGTAATCGACGGTCCAGAGTCCGAACGAGAACTTGTCTTCGCGGGTGGGGGTGAGTGCCATGAGGAAGTCGCTTTCAACATCGATGGTGAATTGTTGTGAGTAAAAACATATCAGGGCACCGCCCCGGTCGCAATGCCGAACGGGGTGCGTCAGCGCGTCGGCGCGGCCGTGGAACCACGCGCAATGAGTTCGGCCGGCATGCGGACGTGCTCGGGCTCGCCCCCGCTGAGCATGCTGAGCAGCACGCGCACGGCGGCGGTGCCCATGGTGGCCAGGGGCTGGCGCACCGTCGTCAACTGTGGGACATGGGATGCCGCCTCCGGGATGTCGTCGAACCCGACGACGGACAGGTCGTCAGGCACCCGCAGGCCGCGCTCCGCCGCGACCCTGATCATCTCGAGGGCGGAGAGATCGTTCGCCGCGAACACCGCGGTCGGTCGGTCGTCCAGATCAAGCAGCGCGTGGGAGCCGGCGGTCGCACTCGCGGCGCGATACCCGCCCTCTGCGACGAGCGCGGGATCGAAGGGTATGCCGGCGCTCTTCAGTGCGGCACGGTACCCGCGCTCGCGTTGGTGGGCGGACTCGAGGTCGGTGCGGCCGCGGAGATGCCCGATTCGACGGTGTCCGAGCGAGATCAGATGCTCGGTCGCGGCGTGGGCGCCGTCGAGGCTGTGCACGGCGACGGTCGCCGGTCCATCGGCGCCGGTGTGTGGATCGACCGCGACGATCGGGACGTTCGAGCGCTCGGGCGTGGTGGTGGGGGTGACGAGGATGGCTCCGTCGATCAGCGTGCCGCCGAGACGTGAGAGCGAGCGGCGCTCCCACCCGAGGTGATCGCCGGCCGAGACCGTGCCGGCGTACGCGAGCACGTCGTAGGGAGTGCCGTCCAGCGCCGTCGAGACTCCGCGCAGCAGTTCGAGGGCGAAGGGTTCGAACTCGGCGACGAGCACGCCGATCACGTTCGTCCTGCCGCGCCGCATCGAGGTGGCGACCAGAGAACTCTCGTAGCCGAGTTCGGCCACCACGCGGAGCACGCGTGCATGAGTCGTGGCGGAGACGCCGTCGCGTCCGTTGATCGCCTTCGAGACGGTGGCCACCGACACGCCGGCCGTTCGGGCCACGTCGGTGATGGTTGGCCGAGCATTCATGCCAGTCAGCCTAACCGAATAGAAAACGTTATCGATATCGTTTGACATGTTCGTGGGAGCGGTGTCAGAGTGGGCACACGAACACATTGGTGTGGCTGGCAACAAATGTCGTGTCGCGCTGCACGAGAACTCGAAGAAGAGGAGAACACAGCATGAAGATGCGAAAGGCATTGGCGGCAGGCGCCGCAGTCGTCGCACTGGGATCGCTCGTCCTGGCCGGGTGCAGCGGCACCAGCGGTGGCGGCGGCGAAGGCGAGGGTGGCGAGACCACGCTCACCATGTGGCACAACTCGACGACCGGTGACGGCAAGCAGTACTGGGAGGACGCCGCGGCCGCGTTCAACGAGGCGAACCCCGAGGTGACGGTCAAGGTCACCTCGATCCAGAACGAGGACATGGACGGCAAGCTCCAGACCGCCGTCAACTCGGGTGACATGCCGGACATCTTCATGGCGCGCGGCGGCGGCAAGCTCGCCGACATCGTCGCTGCCGGCAAGGTCAAGGACCTCACCGACCTCATCGACGACGACGTCAAGACGGCTCTCGGAGAGGCTCCGTTCAGTGCGTTCACCGTCGACGGCAAGATCTACGGCGTGCCCAGCGCCGTGCTGCCCGGCGGAATCTTCTACAGCAAGGATCTGTTCGAGCAGGCCGGCATCGCCTCCGAGCCGACGACCGTCGCCGAGCTCGAGGACGCGGTGGACAAGCTCAAGACGGCAGGGATCGCGCCGATCGCTCTCGGCCCGAAGGACGCCTGGCCCGCGGCGCACTGGTACTACTTCTTCGCGGTGCGCGCCTGCGGACAGGACGTCATCGAGAACCTGGCGACGAGCCCCGACTTCACCGACAAGTGCTGGCTGGACGCCGCCGACAACCTCAACGAGTTCGCGGAGACCGAGCCGTTCAACGAGGGCTTCCTGACGACGACGGCTCAGCAGGGCGCGAACTCGTCCGCCGGTCTCGTCGCCAACCACAAGGCCGCCATGGAGCTCATGGGCGCGTGGGACGTCGGCGTGATCGCCGGTCTCACCCCCGACGAGCAGCCGCTGCCGGACCTCGGCTGGTTCCCGTTCCCCGAGGTTGACGGCGGCGACGGCGAAGCCGGCGCGATGATGGGCGGCGTCGACGGGTACTCGTGCTCGACCGACTCCCCGGCATCCTGCGAGGAGTTCCTGAACTTCGTCTCGTCGAAGGAATGGCAGGAGGGGTACGCCACCGCTTTCCAGACGATCCCCGCCAACCAGGATGCGACCGGTGCAGTGACCGACCCGTCGCTGAAGCCGCTCATGGAGGCATACAGCAAGGCACCGTACGTGTCGCTGTGGCTGGACACCGCGCTCGGCCAGAACGTCGGAAACGCGCTGAACACCGGTGTCGTCGAGATGCTCGCAGGTCAGGGCGACCCGCAGAAGCTCGTCGACAGCATCGCGAACGCCGCGGCGAGGGGCTGACAAGCGAAATGACCGAATCTCAGGCGCTGATGTCATCCACTGCGCCTGCGAGGAGCAACCGTGTCGGGACCGATCGTGCATCGGTCCCGACACGGGCGCCGCGGCGTCCCGACTGGCGCAAACGTGGCGAGATCGCGCTCCTGGCGGGACCCGCACTGCTGATCTTCGTCGGCTTCGTCATCTTCCCGGTGATGATGGCCGCGTTCTACGGCTTCTTCAAATGGAACGGCTACGGCTGGCCCACCGAGTTCGTCGGACTCGACAACTACGCCCTCATGCTGCAGGACGACACGTTCCGCGCAGCCGTGGGGCACAACTTCACGATCGTCGTCCTCTCACTGCTCATGCAAGGGCCGATCGCGATCCTGTTCGCACTTCTGCTGAACCAGAAGATCCGCGGACGCTCCGTGATCCGCGTGCTGATCTTCGCCCCGTACGTGATCGCCGAGGTGGTGGTCGGAACCGGCTGGAGCCTCATGCTCCAGGATGCCGGGGCGCTGAACTCCCTCCTCGAGAAGGTGGGCCTCGGCGCGCTGCAGAACTCGTGGATCGCGGATCCGGCGATAGCGATGTGGTCGCTGATGATCATCATCACGTGGAAGTACATCGGCTTCGCCGTGATCCTGATGCTCGCCGGTATGCAGTCCATCCCCGAAGAGCTCTACGAGGCGGCGGCCATCGACGGCGCCGGATTCTGGAAGTCGCAGTGGAGCATCACTCTTCCGCTGCTCGGACCGACCATCCGCATCTGGGCCTTCCTGTCGATCATCGGCTCGCTGCAGCTGTTCGACCTCGTCAACATCATCTGGGGCCAGTACATCGCGGCGACCGCCGGCACATCGACCATGGCCACCTACATGTACCAGAACGGGCATCTGGCCGGAAGCTACGGCTACGGCAACGCGGTAGCCGTGATGCTCTTCCTCATCTCACTCGTCGTCGCTCTCGTGTACCAGCGGTTCGTGCTCCGCCGCGACACCGAGGGTGCGCTGACGGGGGACAGCCGAAAGGGGCGCCGGCGATGACCGACACTCTGAAGACCTCCGTGGCCATTCAGGCCATCGGGCCGCGCGGACGCCGACGCTCGCCATCCGGTGTGCGATGGGGGAGCCCCGGCGTCTACCTGGTCGCGTTGATCCTGATCACGGTCTGCATCACGCCGATCCTCTACATCATCATCGGCGGGTTCCGCACGAACTCGCAGATCACGACCGACCCGTCCGGCTGGCCCGCGCCGTGGGAGATCGGCAATTACACCGACGTGCTCGGCAGCAGCGAGTTCTGGACCGCGATGGTCAACTCGACGATCGCCGCAGTCGGCACCACGCTCGGCGCCGTCATCCTCGGTGTGATGGCCAGCTACGTCATCGCCCGGTACGACTTCGGCGGCAAGGCCATCATGTACTCGTTCTTCGCAGCGGGTCTGATGTTCCCGATCACCGTGGCGATCACACCGCTGTACCTGCTGATCCGCAACCTCGGCCTGGTCAACAGCCTCGGCGGCATCATCCTGCCGCAGATCGCCTTCGCCCTGCCGACCACGATCATCATCCTCGTGCCGTTCCTGCGGGCCATCCCGAAGGAGCTGGAGGAAGCGGCATCCATCGACGGCGCCTCCAGGCTCGGTTTCTTCTGGAGGATGGTGATCCCGCTGAGCCTGCCCGGCGTGATCACGGTGGGCATCCTCGCGTTCATCGGATCGTGGAACGGATACATGCTGCCGCTGTTCATCCTCAACGATGCGAGTCTGTTCACCCTCCCGCTCGGGGTGCAGAACTTCTCGTCGCAGTACTCGGTCGACACCGCGAGGGTGCTCGCGTACACGTCGTTGTCGATGCTGCCCGCGCTGATCTTCTTCAGCATGTTCGAGCGTCGGATCGTCGGTGGGCTCACCGGCGCGGTCAAGGGCTGAACCGACCACATAGGTCTCAGCAGAGATGAAAGAGAGATCCGTGTCGGATACCAACGCGGGAGTTCCCGCCATGCCCGCAGTGTCGGAGCGAGTGCGTGCGCTGCACGCGCAGATGACGCTCGAGGAGAAGCTCGCGCAGATCGTCGGGTACTGGCTCGACCAGAACGGCGTCGTCGCACCGATGCAGTCCGAGATGGCGGCCGGCCAGCAGGACGGCGGCCAGTTGGAGGACGTGACCAGGAACGGTCTCGGCCACTACACGCGCGTGTACGGCACCCGCCCTGTCGAACCGGCCGAGCGCGCCGCGTGGCTCTGGGCGGAGCAGCGGCGTCTCAAGCGCGAGACGAGACTGGGCATCCCCGCCCTCGTGCACGAGGAATGCCTCACAGGTCTCGCGGCCTGGAAGGCAGCGGCGTTCCCCACGCCGTTGGCCTGGGGCGCGACGTTCGACCCCGACCTCGTGCAGGAGATGGCCGCCTCGATCGGGGAGTCGATGCGCGAGCTCGGCATCCATCAGGGTCTCGCACCTGTGCTCGACGTCATCCGCGATCCTCGCTGGGGACGGGTGGACGAATGCATCGCGGAGGACCCGTACGTCGTCGGCGTGCTCGGCACCTCGTACGTCACCGGTCTGCAGTCCGCCGGCGTGCATGCCACGCTGAAGCACTTCGTCGGGTACTCGGGTTCGCGCGCCGGGCGCAATCACGCTCCGGTGTCCGCGGGGCCGCGGGAGATCGCGGACGTGTTCCTGCCGCCGTTCGAGATGGCGCTGTTCGACGGCGGCGCTCGATCGGTCATGAACTCCTACGCCGAGATCGACGGTGTGCCGCTCGGTTCCAGCGCGGAGTACCTCACGGATCTGCTGCGGGAGCGCTGGGGTTTCGACGGCGTGGTCGTCGCCGACTACTTCGCGGTGGCGTTCCTCGAGGTCATGCACGCCGTCGCGGCTGACCGCGGCGGTGCGGCAGCAGCCGCGCTGACCGCGGGCATCGACGTGGAACTGCCCACCGGCGACGCCTATCTCGCCCCGCTCGCCGAGCGGATCCGGGCGGGCGAGTTCGATGAGGCCTTCGTCGATCGGGCGGTCCTGCGCGCGCTCGCGCAGAAGGAGGAGCTCGGACTCCTCGAGCCGGACGTGTTCGAGGACGAGCCGCCGGCCCTCATCGATCTGGACTCACTGCGCCACCGCGACATCGCCCGTCGCATCGCGGAGGAGTCGATCGTGCTGCTGTCGAACGACGGCATCCTCCCGCTCCAGGGCGCGCAGGCCGCCCCGACCCGCATCGCGGTGATCGGGCCCAACGCGCACCGCGCAGAAGCGCTGATGGGGTGCTATTCGTTCGCCAATCACGTTCTCGCGCACCATCCCGGATACGAGATCGGCTTCGAGATCCCGACGTTCCTGGAGGCGTTCAGGGCCGAGGCCCGCGCAGGCACGGACGTGGTGTACGCCCGGGGCGCAGACGTGGAGGGCGACGACCGCACCGGATTCGAGGAGGCCGTCGCGGCCGCCGCGGGTGCGGAGGTGGCGATCGTCGTCGTCGGTGATCAGGCAGGTCTGTTCGGCCGCGGCACCGTGGGGGAGGGGAACGACTCCGAGACCCTCGAGCTGCCCGGTGTGCAGCGCGATCTCATCGAGGCGGTCGTCGCGACCGGCACTCCGGTCGTCATGGTCGCCCTGACCGGTCGGCCGTACGCGATCGGCTGGGCGCTGGACGGCGAGCACCGGCCTGCCGCGGTGCTGCAGACGTTCTTCCCAGGGGAAGAAGGGGCCGCAGCGCTCGCCGGTGTGATCTCCGGCAGGGTCAATCCGTCCGGCAGGCTGCCCGTGTCGTTGCCGCGGGCGGCGGGAGCGCAGCCGTTCACCTACCTGCACCCGCGACTCGGCGGGGCGTCGGACGTCACGGCCACAGACCCGACCCCGGTCCGGCCGTTCGGCTTCGGACTCTCGTACTCGCGTGTCGCGTACGGGGACCTCGTGGTGGATCCGGAGGTGGGCGCAGGGGAGACCTTCTCCGCCTCCGTCGAGGTCACCAACGTCGGTGAGCGTGCGGTGAACGACGTCGTGCAGCTGTACGGCAGGGATGTCGTCGCCTCGGTGACGAGGCCGGTGGCGCAGCTGCTCGCCTTCCACCGTGTGGCGCTCGAGCCTGGGCAGTCGGCGACCGTGAGGTTCGACGTCCCCACCCAGCGCTTCGCCTTCAGCGATCGGACGATGACCCGGGTCGTCGAACCGGGCGACGTCGAGGTGTGGGTGGGCGCAGACGCAGCGGCGACCGCGGCGGCCGGCGACGCGACCGCGCGCTCGACGGTGGCGGTGACGGGCGACGTGCACGTGCTCACGACGGCGGATCCGCGTAGAGCGACCGCAGCCGTGGTGGCATCCGGTGCCGTGGAGTTCGACGCGGCATCCGGTTCGCTGTCGGAGGAGGCGATCTCCTCCGACGTGCCTCGCTGATCGACGGCCGCCGACCGGATAACGTGTCATGAGCAACTTAATGGGAGACGGTGGGGGACACGATGGCAGAGCGGGCATCGAGCGTCGAACGCGTACGTGCGGCGAACCTCGGCGAGGTTCTGAGACTCGTGCATCAGCTCGGCGCGCGCTCGCGCGCGGTGATCACGGCGGAGACCGGGCTCAACCGCTCGACCGTCGCAGACCTGGTCGCGGAGCTCGCCTCGCGCGGGCTCGTCGTCGAGCAGGAACCCGACCCCACTCGTCGAGTAGGCAGGCCGTCGCCGATCGTGGCGGCGGGCGACGACGTGATCGCCGTCGCCGTGAATCCGGAGGTCGACGCGATCGAGGTGGGCGCTGTCGCCCTCTCCGGGCGGGTGCGTGAACGGGCTCGGATCGATTGCGACGCAGCGCCGAGCATCGAGGAAGTCGTCCGTGTCGTCGAGGAGGTCGTCGCCGGTTGGAGGGCGGGTCCGCTCGCTGAGAGCCGTTTCGTCGGGATCGGCGTCGCCGTTCCCGGTCTGGTCCGTGTCGAGGACGGCCTCGTACGACTGGCTCCGCACCTGGACTGGCACGACGAGGACCTCCGCTCCCCGCTCTGCGAGCGGCTCGGACTGCCGGCGGCCATCGACAACGACGCCTCGCTCGGCGCGCGAGCGGAGCGCCTGTTCGGGGCGGCTCGTGAGCACGGGAACGTCGTGTATCTCAACGGGGGTGCCAGCGGCATCGGTGGCGGTCTCATCCTGCAGGGCATACTGATCTCCGGCGCAGGGGGATATGCCGGCGAGTGGGGTCAGACGCGCCCGAGCATCCCGGCCGAGGCCGATCGTCGCACCCAGGGCGGGGTCCTCGAGGACGAGGTCAACAGGGCGAGGCTGCTGCAGGTCACCGGCCTCGGATCGGTCGACGACCCGGCCCTGGCCGCAGCGCTCGCGGACGTCGATCGTCCGCAGGTGGTCGAGGAGATCGTGCGTCAGCGACGGATCCTGGCGGCGACCCTCGCCAACGCCGTGAACGTCCTCAACCCGTCCATGATCGTGCTCGGCGGGTTCCTGGGAATGCTGAGCGAGAGCGACCCCGACGGCTTCACCGCCGACGTACGGGCGAACTCGCTCGCTGCGCCCGGCGAGCAGGTGGAGATCCGCCCCGCGGCCCTGGGCGCCGACCGCCTCCTGATCGGCGCGGCGGAAGCAGCCTTCGCGCCGCTGCTGAACGATCCGGCGCGCACGCTCGAGTCGCTCACGCAGTGACGTCCGCGCTGAGCGCGGCCGCCGTCAACGGAACCGCAGCCCGAGACCGAGCGACGGCCCGCCCGTGATCCAGCCGTTCGAGACCGCGAGCCGCGCGGTCTCGCTCAACGCCCCGAGGGCGGCGAATCCGGCGTCTTCGACATCCTCTATCCAGCTCTGCTCCGGGAGGGCGAACGCCACCTGAGCGGAGAGCTCGGGAAGCAGGTGAGGTGCGAGCTCCACCTGTCGCTGCCCGGCGAGCTCGACGATCCGCAGGAACGGCGTGATGCCGCCCACGCGGACGATGTTGGGCTGGACGACGTCGACGGCTCCGGCATCGAGGAAGTCCCGGAAACGGTGGATGGTGTGCACATTCTCACCCAGCGCGATCGGCACGTCGATGCGCCGACGCAGCTCTGCGTGTCCTGCCAGATCATCCGCACGCAGCGGCTCTTCCACCCACCCGATTCGGTGGGCGGACAACGCCTGGATGCGTCGGGTCGCTGTCTCCAGATCCCAACGCTGGTTGGCGTCGACGAGCAGACGGCGATCGGGGCCGATCACGGAGCGCACCGCGGCGACGCGATCGAGATCCTCGGCAGGGTCGGGCCGGCCGACCTTGATCTTCACGGCTTCGTGCCCTGCGCGGACCCAGCGCTCGGCCTGCGCGACGAGCTCATCCAGCGTGTAGTGCAGGTTCACGCCGCTGCCGTAGACGGGAAGCCGGTCGTGATTCCGGCCGAGTACGGCGGTCACGCTCGTGCCGGCCGCCCGCGCCAGCCGATCCCAGAGCGCGAGATCGACACCCGCGAGCGCGATGGTCGTCACTCCACCCCCACCGGCTTCGTGCAGATGCACCCACGCGGCATCCCACAGTTCGGGATGCGCAGGCCGGCCGCGCAGGAACGGCGCGAGGTCCTCGTCGAGCATCGCCTTCACTGCGCCGCCTCCGATAGACGGCGTCCACGAGAACCCGTGGCCCTCGCTGCCGTCTTCGCACACGATCGTCACCTCGACGACGCGGATGTCGGTGACGTCCGCGCCCCATGGCCGAGTCAGCGGGATGCGGATGAGCCGGGTGCGCACGTCCGTGATCAGTGGAGCGGGCTCACGCACGGAACGACTCCTGGGGCTGATCGGATGCTGCGAGGTCACCCAGCTCGGTGCGCCAGGTGTGACGCGCACGCCAGCCGAGCAGTCGTTCCGCGTGAGCGGACGAGAAGACTGCGGCATCGGCGGGCAGGCCCGCCGCCATCTCCGAGGTACCAGGCACGAACGCTGTCAGCGCGGGGCCGGTGGGCGAATCCAGCAGAGCATCCGGAGCACCGACGAAGAAGACTTCTCCGTTCGGGATCTCGGACGCGTGCTCGAGCCAGCTGCGCACGAACTCTCCGGCATCGCGGGCATCGACGTAGTTGAACAGCGCGACGGCGGAGAGCGCCGGGTCGGCGAGACGCTCGGCGATGGTGTGGCCCTGCTGGGTCTCGGCCCCCGCCCATTCCTCGGGGGCGATGACGTAGCAGGGGCGGAAGGCGCCGAAGCGCACGGTGTCGCCGCTACGGCGCGCGGCCATCCGTACGATCTGCTCGATGGCGACCTTCGAGACCGCATAACCGTTCCACGGGGCGAGCGGATGCTGCTCGTCGAGCGGCAGGTACGCCGGGCTCCACCCCGACGGCGACCCGTAGCCGATCACGGTCGGGCTCGACGCCACGAGAAGGGCGCCCGCCCCCGCCGCGATGGTCGCCTCGAGCACGTTCCACACCAGACGGGTGTTGATGTCGAAGACCTCGGGGTCGGGCAGTGCACCCGGCACGGCGATGGCGGCGAGGTGGACCACGGCATCGGGGGCGAGCTCGGCGAACACGGAGCGCGTGGCGGCCGCATCCAGAAGGTCGGTCTGCCGCTGCTCGGCAGGAAGGTCCTCGACCTTCGCCCTGTCGATCGAGACGACCTCGTATCCGGCATCCGTCAGAGCCCGGACGACGCTGCGTCCGAGCCGCCCGGCGCCGCCGGTGACGATGACCCGACCGCCGGCCTTCACTGCGCGAAGCCGGCGAGAGCGGCGCCGGCCGGACCGAGATCGAGTTCGTCGATGCGCACAGCGCGATCGTCGGCGAGCGAGCGGTTGCCGGCGAGTCCGACCACCATGCTGCGCACCCCATCGCTCCAGTCCGCCGTGCGCCCGAGCGGATCGACCTGCCCGCCGACGAACACGTCGCGCAGCAGCACGGCATCGCCGCCGCCGTGGCCCCCGACCCCCTCCGGGATCGGGACCTCGCGCGCAGGCTGGAAGTGCTTCTGCACGACGAGACGCTCCGAGACCGGCCGGGTGGCGTCGTCCGCGACCAGATCGGGGCGGGCGCTGGGGTCGACCACCGTGCGGCCGTCCTCGTCCACGAGCACGGTTCCGCGTTCGACGACCGTCAGCTCGGCCCGGCCGAGCGTGCCGTTGATCGCGACGGTGTAGCCCTCCCACGGGGAGTGCGCGTTGAGCGAGTACGACATGGAGGCGCCTCCGGCGTAGTCCACCACGAGTGACAGATTGTCCTCGATCGTGATCCCCTCATCGAACACGTCACGATCGCGCAGGTACCCGTCGTGCTGCTCCTGGTCGAGGTAGAGGCCCTTCCAGGTCGCATCCGTGCGCAGATCGAGACTGAACGCGTCTCGCAGAGGAGAATCCGTCGTGCCGCGTTCGGGTCGGGCGGCGAGTCCGCGCTTCGCGGCGTTCTGCGCGCCGTAGAAGCGCAGTCCTCCCGACGCGAACACGCGAGCGGGCACATCGGCTGTCCACCAGTTGACGAGGTCGAAGTGATGGCTCGACTTGTGGATGAGCAGTCCGCCCGACTTCTCCTTGATGCGGTGCCAGCGACGGAAGTAATCGGCTCCATGCGCGGTGTCGAGCACCCATTCGAAGTGGATGCCGGTGACCTCGCCGATCTCACCGGCGGCGATGACGCGCTTGAGCTCTGTGTTGCGCGGCGAGTAGCGGTAGTTGAACGTGATGGTGACATCACGCCCGGTGCGCTCCACCGCCTCCGCGATGCGCCGCACACCCTCTTCGTCGGTCGTCAACGGCTTCTCGACGACGACATCCGCTCCGGCATCCAGAGCCGTGACGATGTGGTCGGCGTGCGTGAAGTCGGGGGAGGTGATGATGACCCTGTCGACGCGGTGCGTGCGCACGGCGTCTGCGAGGTCATCGGGCGCGAACCACGCCGGCGAGCCGAGAGCGGGGTGGCGGTCCGACGACCACTGCGCTCGGCCGGGGTTGGTGTCGGACCAGGCGACGAGCTGGGCCACGTCGGCGTGCGTGGTGGCTATCGCGTCGAGGTACATCTGGGCGCGGGAGCCGGTACCGACCAGTGCGTAGCGGCGGCGGGTCATTCGAGGGTTCTTCCGATCACTTGATGCCTGAGGTCGCTGCGCCCTTGATGAGGAAGCGCTGACCGAACAGGAAGACGAGGAACAGGGGCAGGAGGGATACGACGCTCATCGCGAACATGGACCCGTAGTCGGAGCTGGACTGCGCGTCGAGGAAGCCCTTCAGCGCGAGGGAAGCAGGGAACAGCTCGGGCAGCCTGACGTAGATCAGCGGCCCGAAGAAGTCGCCCCAGGTCCAGATGAACGTGAATATCGCGGTGGTCGCGAGCGACGGGATGATCATCGGCAGGGTGATCTGGAAGTAACTGCGGAAGTGGCCGGCGCCGTCCATCCGGGCGGCCTCGAACAGCTCCTTCGGGAGTCCGCGGATGAACTGCACCATCAGGAACACGAAGAACGCCTCGGTTGCCAGGAACTTCGGTGCGACCAACGGCAGGAAGGTGTTGAGCCAGCCCAGTTCCTTGAAGATCAGGAACTGCGGCACCAGGAGCACCTGGAAGGGCAGCATGATCGAGCCGAGCATCAGGGTGAACGCCAGCGTGCGGCCGCGGAACTTCAATCGTGCGAAGGCGTACGCGGCCATCGAGCAGGAGACCAGGTTTCCCACGATCGCCCCGAGCGCGATGATCGAGGAGTTGACCAGGAAGACGCCGAACGGCGCCTGAAGGTCGTTCCACCCGTTGGTGTAGTTCTCCAGAGTGAGGTCGGTGGTGAAGACGCTCAGGTCGCGGAAGATCTGATCGTTGGGCTTCAGACTCGACACCACCAGCCAGATCAGCGGGTAGATCATCAGCAACGAGACGCCGGTGAGCATCACATGCTTGCCGATCGACCGCAGTCGCTGCGGGAGGCGGGAGCGGGAGTTGGCGAACCGACGCGCAGGCCGGTCGGTCCGGTTCGGCCGCAGGAGGGTCTCGGTTTCAGTCGTCATAGAACACCCAATACTTCGAAAGCCAGAAGTTGAACGCGGTGAAGGCCGCGATCACGACGAGCAGGAACCAGGACATCGCCGAGGCGTATCCCATGTCGAGCTCGGTGAAGGCCTCCTTGTAGAGCAGGAGCGTGAAGAACATCGTCGAATCGCTCGGGCCGCCCGTTCCGCCCGAGACCACGTAGGCCTGGGTGAACGATTGGAAGGCGAAGATGATCTGCAGCACGAGGTTGAAGAAGATCACCGGGGTCAGCAGGGGGAAGGTGATGGAGAAGAACTGACGGATCCGGCCTGCGCCGTCCATCGACGCCGCCTCGTAGTACATCTCCGGGATCTGCCGGAGTCCCGCGAGGAAGATCACCATCGGCGAGCCGAAAGTCCAGATGTGCAGCACGATGAGCGTGCCGAGCGCGAAGTCGGGATGCCCGATCCACCCTGGGCCGTCGATGCCGAACCAGGCGAGGAAGCCGTTGACGATGCCGTCCTTGCCGAACACCTGGCGCCACAGGATCGCGATCGCCACCGACCCGCCGAGAAGCGAGGGCAGATAGAAGATCGACCGGTAGAACGAGAGCCCGCGCATGCCCTTGTCGAGCAGGATCGCGAGCGCGAGCGCCAGCGCCAACTGCAGGGGCACGCCGACGAAGACGTAGATCATCGTGACGCGGACCGAGTTCCAGAACCGGGCGTCTCCGAACATCTCGAAGAAATTGCTCAGGCCCGACCAGACCGGGGGCTGGAGAAGGTTGTAGTCGGTGAATGAGAGGTAGAGAGAAGCGATGATCGGGCCGATCGTGAGGCCGAGAAGCCCCACGAGCCAGGGCAGCAGGAATACCAGCGCCGCCTTGTTGTCGGGGTACTTCTCTCTGACGCGCCCACTTCCGGCGCGTCGAGAACGCGCTATGGTGCGAAGTTCGCCGAGACTGCTCACGTGACCTCCTTGTCAGATCTCTCGCTCTCGAGACGAATCGGATTTCTCGAGAAAGCGGTTTCACGAATGATCCGATTATTGACGTGTCCGAGGCGATTCGTCAAGCCGACGCCGGTATGGTGGCACTGATCGGGCACCCGCCCGGCCAGGAGGGATGGCGATGACCGCACACCGCGGGAGTGTCACGATCGCCGATGTGGCGCGCAGCGCAGGCGTGTCCCCTGCCACGGTGTCGAGGGTGATGAACGGACGCTTCGGCGGAGAGCCGGACGTCGCCGAGCGGGTTCGCGAGGCGGCGCGCGAGCTCGCCTACGCGCCCAGTCCGTTGGCGCGCAGCCTGGCGCTGGGGCGCACGCACGCGATCGCGTTCGTCGTGCCCGACCTCGCCAACCCCGCTTTCCAATCGGTGCTCGCCGGGCTCAGCAAGACCGCCGCGCTCGACGGCTACCGCGTGCTCGTCGCCGACTCGGGGGAGACCCCTTCCGAGGAGGGACCGCTGTCGGTGGAGATCCGTCGGCGCACCGATGCGATCGTGCTCTGCGCCCCTCGCATGCCCGAGGAGGAGCTCGCCGCTCTGGCCGCGCAGCTCCATCCTCTGGTGCTCATCAACCGCAGCGTGCCCGGGATCACGGCGCCGTCCCTCGCGATCGACTACCGAGCGGGGATCTCCGCTCTCGCGCAGCATCTGCACGATCTGGGGCATCGCTCCCTGGCGTACGTGTACGGTCCGGAGCGCAGCGCCTCGAACGCGCACCGCGAACGAGGACTCGACGATTTCATCCGCGAGCACCCGGACGTGCGCCTCGTCCGCATCCCCGCCGGCGCCGGGTCGGAAGACGGCCGGGCGGCCGCACCCGCGGTGCACGAGAGCGGCGTCACGGCGGCGCTCGCGTTCAACGACCTCGTCGCGATCGGGCTGATCGGCGGATTGCGGGAGCTGGGCGTTCGCGTGCCTGACGACGTCTCGGTGACCGGTTTCGACGACATCCCGCTGGCCCAGTACGTGGCTCCGGCGTTGACGACGGCATCCGTCTCGCATTCCGAGCTCGGCGTGCTGGCGTGGCAGCGGATGCGCGCGCTCATGAGCGGCGAGCAACCGGGGCACAATGTGGTGTTCCAGCCGCGCGTCGAAACGCGCGATTCCACCGCAGCCGCGCCCTCGACCGACGAGGTCTGACCCGTTCGCGCCCTTCCGCGCCGACGAACTCGTCGTTTGTTGTCGGCTCCGCAGAATCCGTTGACACGTCGAGCTCGTGATGCTAGCTTCACGTGAAAGCGGTTTCTCCACCAGGTCGAGCTGAGCTCGACGTGCGAGATCGCTGCACCTGACACCCGCAATCCATTCGGCCGCCACGATGGCGGCCTCAACCCGAAAGAGGCGCAATGACGCGTAACACACGCTCCCGCGCGGCCATCGGCTCGATCGCCGTCGCCACAGCGCTCGTACTCACCAGCTGCTCCGGCGGCTCTCAGGCCGACGGCGGCGAGTTCGACCCCGATGAGGAGATCGAACTCGAGATGTCCTGGTGGGGCGACGACGCCCGCGCCACCATGTTCGCCGAGGTCATCGACCTGTTCGAGGCCGAATACCCCAACATCACCGTCGTCGAGACGCCGGTCGGCGCCCCCGACGATCTGTTCAACCGCCTGGCGACGGACTTCGCAGGAGGCGGCGACACGGCCCCCGATGTCTTCGCCCTCGGCGGAGCCAAGCCGCAGGAGTACGGCGAGCTCGGTGCCCTGCTCGACCTGTCGACCGTGAGCGACGAGCTCGACTACAGCAAGTACCCGGAGTTCTCGCTGACCAGCGCACTGGTCGATGACACCCTGTACGGCCTTCCGTCGGGAGGCAACGCGACCGCGGCCTTCGTGAACGTCGACATCTTCGAGCAGGCCGGAGTCGAGGCGCCGAGCGAGGGCTGGAGCTGGGACGACCTGATCGACGCCGCCAACGCGATCGGCAGCGCTGGACTCACCAATGCAGCGGGTCAGCCGATCTACGGTCTGGATCTTCGCATCCAGGACATCATGGGCACGTACGCCGGTCAGGTCAGCGAGCTCGGCATGTACGACTGGGAGGGCGCCCTCGACGTCACCGCCGAGGACATCACGGGCTGGTACGAGATCGAGCAGCAGCTCGCCGACGGGGGAGGCCTGCCCGACCCGTCCGTCGTCACCGCCAACTGGCAGCTTCCGCCCGACCAGCAGCCGTTCACGCTGGGCCAGGCCGCAGTCACCTTCGGCTACAGCAACCTCATGGGCGCCTACGCCACGGCGGGCGAGAACGTGCAGATGATGCTGCCTCCCACATCGACGGAGACCTCCGGAGTCGCCCTGCTCCCGTCGGCGTTCTGGGCAATCAACGCGGCGACACCTCACCCCGAGGCCGCAGCTCTGCTGGTCGATTGGTTCCTGAACGAGCCGGCTGCGGCGGAGCTCATCCTCGACACACGCGGTGTGCCGTTCAACCCCGAGACGCTCGCCGTCGTCGCGCCGCTGCTGAGCGAGCCGGGACAGGTCGCAGCCGACTACGTCGACGTCGTGCTCGAAGAGGGCGTCGTCGCACCTCCGCAGCCCGCAGGCGGTGCGATCATGAATGAGCTGTCGCAGCGGATGGAATCCGACGTGCTGTTCGGCAAGGCCACGCCCGAGCAAGCAGGGCAGCAGTGGGTGGACGAGCTCGGAGCGGCTCTGCAGTAAGGCTCCGATGTGCACGGGTGCGGACGGCGACACGCGTCGTCGTCCGCACCCGTGCACACGGATGACGAAGGGGAATGATGACCGAGGATGCACGGGCGCAGGCCCTTCGACGGCTGAGAGCCTCAGAGCCGGCCGCGAGCGCGGACATCGCGGGATCGCCGCTCGGCATCGAGCTCGCGGCATCCTCCGTGCGGTTCGTCGCACTCGGAGGTCCGCTGGAGGAGCGCTGGCACACCGCGCTCGCCGAGCTCGACCGCTGCATCCGGCCGCTCGCCGGCAGCGCTCCGGTGCTCAACGAAGGCGGCGTCTATCACGGTTCCTGGCTCGAGAGCACGGGGACCATCAACGTCGAGGTGCTCGGGCGGTTCGCGCCGCAGATCGCCAAGGCCACGTTGCTGCTGTTCGCCGAGCACCAGCGCGATGACGGGATGATCCCCTACAAGGTGACCGCTGACGGCGCCGGCTTCAGCCAGATCCAGATCGTCACGCCGCTCGCCAGGGTCGTGTGGCGTCATTTCGCGTCGACGGGCGATCGTGAGCTGCTGCAGACGATGTACCCGGTGATGGTCCGCTACGACTCATGGCTCGCGCGCTACCGCGACACCAGGGGGACGGGCGCCGTGGAGGCGTTCTGCACGTTCGACACCGGACACGACCTCTCTCCCCGGTTCTGGTTCGCCCCTGATCGCGCATTCCGCGCAGACGCCCGCGAGTACGATCCCGCCGCATCGGGCATCCCGTATGCGGCGCCCGACCTCACGGCGAACGTCGCATGCCAGCGCACCTATCTCGGACTCATCGCAGAGGAGCTGGGCGAGGACGGTCAGGCATGGCGGGACGCCGCGCAGGCGTCGCTCGAGGCGCTGCACGAGCAGTGCTTCCACGAGGAGGACGGCTTCTACTACGACAGGGACCGCTCTGGTCGGCACGTGCGCATCCAGACCGATGTGCTCGCGCGGGTGCTGGCGTGCGAGGTGGGCGACGAGTCGTTCTTCGCCGCCAGCCTGCGCCGCTACCTGATGAACACCGGCAAGTTCCTCGCGCACTACGGCTTCACGACCGTGGCGATGGATGACCCGAGGTTCGACCATGACTCCTCGCGCAACTCCTGGGGCGGCCCGGTGAACTTCCTCGCACAGCTGCGCGCCCCGGATGCCTTCGAACGCCATGGTCACGTCGCCGAGCTCGCTCTGGCGTCATCGCCGGTGCTCGCCGCTCTCGCCGTGGCCGATCGCTTTCCCCAGTGCCTCGATCCGTGGTCGGGCGCTGCGGGCTACACCGAGGTGTACTCCCCGTCGATCCTGTGGTTCCTCGACGCGGTGGAACGCCACAGCGGAGTGCTCGTGCGACCGGATGGAGAGATCTGGTTCTCCGGTTTGGCGCCGACGAGGCTCGACCACGGCGCGGCTGCCGAAGCGATGGGATACGCGAGGACCGTGCACGGCGTCGAGTGGGAGCTGGTGGCCGACGACGATCTCGTCGAGGTGTTCCGCGACGGTGCGCCCGCGTTCTCGTTCCCCCGCGGGTGGCGCGTGGTGACAGACGAAGGCGGAGACGTGAGCGCGGTCATCGGGCTCACGGCGCAACCCGTGGCGGGCGAGCTGAGCCTGCCGAGCGGCACGATCGCTCTGAGCGTCGCGCCGAACGAGCGCGTCGTGTTCGCCGGGGGAGTCCCGTCGGAGCGCGTCGAGGTCGAGTTCGTCGGTCCCGTCTTCGCCTGACGCACCGGCTCGCGCTCGCGCCGTTCAGCGCCGCAGCCGCAGCCCCTCCGCCGTCTCCTCGAGGCGGAAGAATCGCGCACGCTCGTCCGGTGTGCGGTTCGGCGTGTGCAACGTGAGGAACAGTTGCCCGTCGGGAGCCGCGAAGATCATGCCGTGCCCGCCGTCGGCGGGCCAGATCGCGTCCGCGCTCTGCGTCCACGGTCCGAGGACCGCACCGGACGCCGACGTAGCGACGCCCATCGCGTACCCGGATTCGCCGAAGCTCGACCACAGCATCAGGAGGCGTCCGTCGGCCGTGCGATGCATCGACGGGCCGTCCGTGACGAACACCTCATCGAATTCGGGTCTCGGTATCGAGCGCGCCCAAGGCGCTTCGGAGGCACGGAACAGCAGTATCGGTTCGCCGACGGCGGCGCGCAGGTCGTCGCTAAGCCTCACGGCGTGGATCTCACCGTCCCCGACGTCCTTCCACTCGTGGCAGAACACGAGGTGCGGTACGCCGTCCTCGACGTGCAGCGTGCCGTCCAGGCACTCCCAATCGTGCGGCGTCAGCGGGCCATCCGACCACGGCTCGTAGGGACCCTCCGGCCTCATCGATCGCAGGACCTGCGTGCCGCGACGTCGGCCTTCGGCCGTGAAGGTCGCGAACATGTAATAGGCGCCGCGGTATGCATGCACCTCCGGTGCCCAGTACTGGGTGTGCGACCAGAAGCCGTTGGTCGGCCGGAAAGCCGGGAGCGGCCCGTGCCACTCCTCGAAATCGGTCGTCCAGTAGGTGTCGAACCCGGTCGCGGCACCGCTCCAGATGTTCTCATCGGTGCTGCCGAAGAGCCAGGATCGCTCTTCGCCGGGGATGGTGAGGACGAACGGATCTCGGATCTGGATGTCATCGAGGTGCATGTCTGGTTTCCTTGCGTGCCGGACGGTGCCGGGAGGGTTGGCCGGGGTCAGGAGAGATCGAGGGCGGTCGGGCGGGGAAGGCCCCTGACCTGCACGGTGGGCCATACAGGATCGGCTGAGAGCACCTCGATGCCGTCGGCGTCGACGATGACGGTGTCCTCGAGTTTCGCGTGCGGCACCCAGGGGTTCCACGCGAAAGCTCCTCCGGAGGCGACGAGCATCGAGTCGGTCGGGGTCGCCTTGGGATCTCTTCCGAGGTAGCCGGTGGGTCCGCCCTGGTGATGCTCACACCACGCGGGCCGGTCGACAGCACCGAAGTCGTGCCGGGCGTAGGAGGATGCGATGTCGCCGAGAACCTCGCGCACTTCGCGCCCGGGCCGGGTGGCTGCGAACGCATCGGCTTCGACTTCCCGAAGCGCGATCTCCGCAGGAGTCTCGGCACCGCCGAACCGCGCCCAGCGGGTGACGCTCACATGCAGACCGAAGCGCTTGGCGGTGAGGACGGCCATGACGCGCTCGCCGATGGCGGCAGACGTCGGCAGCGGGTGCTGGATGCCGCCCCGCGCAGCACCCGCGACGAGGATCACCGAAGGCTCGGCGCCTGTGGACCGGACGGCGTGAGCGACGTCGGCGGCGAGATCGTGCTCTGTCATGTCCGGGCGTGCGGTCTGCAGGACGTAGGTCATGGCCGCGGCCGCATCCCGGCCCAGAGCGCGGTAGCGCTGCCGTTCCGCGGGCAGGAGCGTCGCCCGTGCTCGTCGCAGTTCCTCGATGAGCTCATCATCGCGGAGCGCTTCAGCGCCCGACTGCGCGGGATCCGAATACCACGGAACCGTATGGATCTCGGCGCCGGCGATCTCTTCGTCGGAGAGACGCTGGGCCTCGTTCACCGGTGCCGTCACGATCACAGTCCCGTCCAAGTGGACGACGGCGGAGAACACCGCCGGGCCGCCGGACGGGACGCCTGTGCGCGCTCCGTCGAAGTACCAGGCGAGGTTCTCCGGCCGTGTCAGAGTGATCGATTCCGCATCGTGCGCATCGAGAATGCGGCGCAGCCGCTCCAGCTTGAGAGGTCGGTCGGCAGAGACGGCAGGCATGACGCCAGGCTATCCGAGAAACCGCTTTCACGCACGTGGTGGCGCGCTCGCATCAGGCCGCGGCGCCGGCCCGTCGCCCGAAGACCATTCCCGCGGTGAGGCCGGAGCCGCCGGGATAGTTCTTGGAGAACAGGCCGCCGAGTGCCTCGCCGCACGCGAAGAGTCCGTCGATGAAGGTGCCGTCCTCGCGCTGGACGCGTCCGTGGGTGTCGGTCTTCACCCCGCCGAAGGTGAACGTGATGCCGCACGTGACGCCGTAGGCGTAGAAAGGCCCGGTCTCGAGTGGCGACGCCCAGTTGCTCTTCGGGGGCTCGACCTCCGCACGGCGACCATCTTTCACCGTGGGGTCGAATGCGACGGAACGATCGATCGAGTCGTTGAACTCCGACACCGTTCGCTCCAGCGCCGCGGACGGCACGCCGATCAGATCGGCCAGCTCGCCGATCGAGTCCGCGGTCTCCACGGAGATGCCCGGCATGTCGTACTCCTCCACTCTCAACATCGGACGCAGCGTCGCATCGAACAACTGCCATGCGACCGAGCCGGGCTGCGCGAGGATCTCGCGGCCGTACTTGGCGTACGTGTAGTTGCGGAAATCCGCTCCCTCGTCGAGGAACCGCTGGCCATCGCGGTTGACGATGACGCCGAGCGGGTACGACTGCCGCGTGAGGCGGTTGGTGAGTTCGCGGTTGGACTCGTTGTTCTCGGTGAACGCGTCCCACTGGACGGAGTGGCAGGTCGTCCAGTCGCCGCCGCGGGCCGCACCGAGCGCCAGCGCTGCGGAGAGGAGCTCGCCGGTGTTGAAAGGCGTGCCGCGCACCTTCGCATTCGCCCACCCCGCACCCAGCTCGGCCTCGCGCATCTCGGGGTTGGACTCGAAGCCGCCGGCGGCGATGATCACGGAGTGCGCGTGCAGTTCGGTGCCGTCGGCGAGACGCACACCGGCCACACGATCGTCGGAGGTGACGAGATCGGTGACGTGCTGGCCGTATCGCACATCGACGCCCTCTTCGAGCGCCACACGCGTGTGATCGGCGATGAGACCCTCGCCGCCGCCGACGTTTCCGACGTGCAGACCGCCCCAGAACAGGAACGACCCGTCCGGTCGGTCGTAGGCCTGTCGCTCGTACATGAGCCGGTACTTCAGCCCGAGCGAGGCCAACCAGTCGACTGTCGAGCGGGCCTCGGTGACGAGGACCTCGGTGAGCTCAGGATCATTGCGGCCTTCGGTCACCTTGACCAGGTCGGCTCGGAAGTCCTCGGCCGAGTACGGCGGGACGGTGGAGCGCTCGTGGCGCTCGTCGGGTTCGATGATCGGGAGCAGATCGTCGAGGCCGTCGTGAGGCACGCGTGTCGCGCCCGCCGTGTAGAAGCTGTTCCCACCGGCCTCGTCGCGGGTGCCGCGCTCGAGCAGTACGACGCTGCGGCCGCGTGCTGCGGCGGCATGGGCCGCGGTGAATCCGGCGTTTCCGCCGCCGACCACGATGACATCGATCTCCGCCACAACATCCTCCTTGACTGATTTATCTCGACATCGAGACATATCTGTGAGAATACGTCGATTGCGGAGCCTCGCCTGGATTAGGACATATTGAACATATTGAGCGTCTCGGTGTTCACAACTCCGTGGTGCGCCAGCGATACAGATTCTGCGGCCGCCCGGCATCGCCGTACTTGGGTTTCACCTCGACCTCGCCCTGGTCGAGGAAGTGCTCGAGGTAGCGGCGGGCGCTGACCCGCGACATTCCGAGCGCCTCGCCTATATCGGCCGCAGTGGCGGGCTCGTCCCGGCGCTGCAGGTCGTCGGCGACCAGCCGCGCGGTGCTCTCGGAGAGCCCCTTCGGCAATGACGTCCGACGCCGAACGGGCGGTCTGCCCCGCAGAGCATCGATCTGCTCCTGAGTGAGAGCAGTGTCCGGCAGGGCGTTCGCCTGCGCGCGTCGAGCGGCGTACCGGCGCAGCCGTGCACCGAAGTCGTCGGGTTGGAACGGTTTGAGCACGTAGTCGATCGCGCCGAGTTCGAAAGCCTGGCGCACGAGTTCCGGTTCCGGCGCGGCTGTCACCATGATCACGTCGAGCGGGGTCGCGGACGCGGCACGGATGCGGCGCAGCAGCTGCACACCGGATGCGTCGGGGAGGAACATGTCGAGCAGAGCGAGATCCACGTCCCCGTCGGCGAGACGCGATGCCGCCGCCTGCGCGGTGAGTTCGGCGCCGACGACCTCGAAACCCTCGAGCTGCTCGAGGAAGCGCCTGTGCAGTCGCGCGACGGCGAAGTCGTCCTCGATGATGAGTACTCTGATCGGATTCACGCGTGCTGCTCCCTGTTCGCGTCGTCATTCCCCGTCGGCCAGGGCGAAGGCAGATGCGCGGTGAAGCGGGCGCCGCCGCTGTCGGCATGGCCGACGCTGACGAGACCGCCGCGCTCCTGCACGTGGGCCCTGACGACGTCCAGCCCGATGCCGTGGCGCCAGGCGTCCGCTGTCTTGGAAGTGCGTCCGCGTGTGAAGATCCCGTCGGCCTCGTCGTCGGAGACGCCCTCGCCATCGTCGTCGACGACGATGTCCAGACCGTCTTCATCTCCGAGCAGGAAGACGTCGACGACGTGGCGAGCCGCCTCGATGGCGTTGGACACCAGGTTGCCGACCACCGTGATCTCCTCCGGCCCGCAGGTGAAGCCGGCATCGATCCGGCTGTCCTCGGTGAGCGTGAGAATGATGCCGCGGGCCTCGGCCTGTGCATGACGTGACGCCAGCAATGCGGCCATCAACGGTGAGCGCAGCCGCTCCCACTGCTGCCCGTCACCCGGGCGCTCGCCGCGAGGAAGCGCAGCGAGATATGCGCGGGCGTCGTCCAGATCGCCGAGGCCGAGCAGGCCGGCGACGACGTGCATCCGGTTCTCGAAGTCATGCGTCTCGATGCGCAGAGTCTCGGTACGAGCGCGTTCCTGCTCGAGGGTCGAGAGCATCGCATCCAGCTCGCTGCGATCCTGGATGACGACCATCGCCCCGACATCGCGCCCGTCGGCGATCGCCGGCGATCGGGCGATGATCAGCGTGCGGCCCGCAGCCGTCACCTGTCGGGTCAGGCGCGCGGAGTCGGAGGTGAGGACTCTCAGCACGGATGCTGGAAGGATCGACTCCGCCGGCATGCCCACGATGGATTCCCTGTCGGGGCGGTCCAACGAGAGCAGTCGCTGCGCCTCGGCGTTGACGACAGCGATGCGTCCGTCGTTGTCGACGCCGACGATCCCGTCGCGCACACCGTCGGTGATCGCCTGATGGGCTTGCACCATGGCGAGCATCTCATCCGTCCGAACGCCGTAGAGTCGGCGGCGCAGCCCGCTCGTCACGCCCCAGGCCAGCGCTACGCCGACCAGGACCGCGATCAGCGTCGGCAGCGAGACCTGGGCCACACGCCAGAGGACCTGCTGGTCGACCGCGTTCTGCGCGAGGCCGACGGAGACGGTGCCGACGATCTCCCCGTCCTCGTCGACGACCGGAACCTTGGAGCGCAAGGTGAGCCCCATCGGCCCCTCCTCGGAGCCGGAGAACTCCTCGCCCGCCCGGACAGCGGAGTGGTCGCTGGAGACGGGCTCTCCGATGAGATCGGTCTGCGGGTGTGCGACGCGGATGCCGTCCATGTCCACGACAGTGATGTACTCCACCCCCGCGGCCTCCTGCATGGCGGCGGCGACCGGCTGGATGCGGCTCGTCGGGTCGTCGCTGCTGAGCCCCTCGATCACGACGGGCAGCGTCGCGACCGAGCGCGCCAGCACCAGCAGATCGTTCTCCGCTCCGCGGCGGACCTGCTCGATCTGCGCGAACACGGCGATGCCGGCGGCGACCGCACCGACGAGAAGGATGATGCCGACCTGGACGGCGAACAGACCGAACCCGATCCGGCGATGGGAGCGGCGTGCGAAGGGTCGGGAGGGGGCGGATCCGTTCACGCCGTCATCCATGTCCGAAATGTCCAATATGACGAGCTATGTGCACAAATCCCTGGTCGATGATCCGGGGACATAAGTTGGGGCACCAGCCGATCTCCTACGACGATGTAAGGACGTTCCTTCGTGAAACCAGTATTGCGCACTGTTCTCTTCGGCGCTGTGGTCGTGATCGCCGCCGGCTTCGCATTCACCAACGCGGCCGGCTCCGGCCAGGCATCCACCGTGCGGAGCAAGCTGACGATCATGGCGCCCGCCTCTCCTGGTGGCGGTTGGGACGGCTTCTCGCGCGAATCGCAGACCGCGATGCGATCAGAGGGCATCGTCAACAACGTCCAGGTGGTCAACGTCCCCGGTGCCGGTGGCACGATCGGGTTGTCGCAGTTGGTCGGGATGACGGGACGCGATGACATCCTGATGGCCACCGGCGGCGTGATGGTCGGTGCGATCGCGCTCGGAGACACACCGGAGACGCTCGCCGACGTCACACCGATCGCGCGAGTCGCCGACGACTACGCAGCCCTCGTGGTGCCGGCCGATTCCGACATCAAGACACTGGATGACTTCGTCGAGGTCTGGAAGGCCGATCCGGAGGGCACATCGATCGCCGGCGGCTCACTCGGCTCCATCGACCACCTGATGACAGGGCTGCTCGCACGCACGATAGGCATCGACCCGACGCAGGCGAACTACATCGCCTATTCCGGCGGAGGCGAGGCGCTGTCGGCGATGCTGTCCCACACCACGACGGGCGGGATGTCGGGCTACAACGAGATCGCGGGTCAGGTCGAAGCCGGTCAGCTCCGAGTGCTCGCCGTGTCGTCGCCGGAGCGGATGGAGGGCGTCGACGTGCCGACCTTCATGGAGCAGGGAATCGACGTGAGCATGTCGAACTGGCGTGGTTTCGTCGCACCGCCCGGACTGGATGATGCGCAGATCGAGGAGCTGGCGGCGATCGTGGATGAGATGCGCGAATCGGATGCCTGGCAGGAGGTCCTGGAGCGCAACAACTGGACGGACTCCTATCTGCCCGGTGAGGACTTCACGGCATACCTCGAAGAGCAGCAGGACGAAGTCGACATCATCATCGAGGAGCTGGGACTGTGACTGTGACCGAAGAGTTCTCGGGGCGTGACACCGGCCCGGCCGTGACCTTCAGCCCGCGACGCGACTCGTGGTGGATGGGCAGGGGCGACCTGTCGGTCGGAGTGCCTGCCCTCGTCGCCGCAGGACTGCTGCTGGTCGGTACAGTCACGATGGATGTGCGCGGTGAATCGGAGCCAGGACCGCAGTTCTTCCCGATCATCGTCGTCTGCCTGCTGATCCTCACCGGCGGATGGCTCACGATCGGTGCGCTGCTGCCTCGGCGGAAGGAGCCGGAGGTCTGGCATAGGCCGGACATCTCGGAGGACATGCTCGCGGATCTCTCGGGTACGAACACCGAGGTGATCCAACTGGAGGCGTCACGGCGCGGGCTGCGCCGTGGCCGGGCTGGGGCACCCGCGGTCGCGACGGGTGCAGGCCCCACCGAGGATGCGGCGCCGGCTTTCGACTGGCGCACCTTCGGCCTCGTGCTGGGGGCGGTCGTCGTCTTCGCGGTGCTTCTGGAACCCGTCGGGTGGATCCTCAGCGCGACCCTGCTGTTCTGGATCGTCGCGTACGCGTTGGGCAGCAGGAGGCCGGTCTTCGACATCGGCGTCGGGCTGCTGCTCGCCTCTCTCGTCCAGATCGCCTTCGGGGCGGGACTGGGACTCAACCTGCCGGCCGGCTTCATCGGATGGATCTTCTGACATGGACCAGATCACGCTTCTTCTCGAGGGCTTCGCCGGAGCGCTCACTCCCATCAACCTCGTCTGGGTGCTCGTGGGCGCCGTGCTCGGCACCGCTGTCGGCGTGCTGCCCGGCCTCGGGTCATCGATGGCTGTCGCGCTGCTGCTGCCGATCACCTTCAGCCTCGATCCGATCGCCGCGTTCATCATGTTCGCCGGGATCTATTTCGGAGGCCTGTTCGGCGATTCGACGGCAGGCATCCTGCTCAACACGCCCGGCAACTCATCCGCTATCGCGTCGTCCTTCGAGGGCAACCGGATGGCCCGTAGCGGGCGGGCGGGCAAAGCCTTGGCGACGGCTGCGATCGGAGCCTTCTTCGGAGGCATCCTCGCCACGCTGGTCACCGTCTTCGCGATGCCGCTGCTCGTCTCGATGGCGACGATGTTCGGCCCGGCGGAGTACTTCGCGCTTGCGGCTTTCGCCTTCCTCGCCGTCAGCTCGGTGGTTTCCGAGTCGATCGTCCGCGGGCTGCTCTCGCTCGGTGTCGGTCTTGCACTCGTGCTGATCGGTATCGACGGGCCGAGCGGTACCGAGCGCTTCACCTTCGGGCTTCCGCAGTTGTTCGACGGACTGTCGATCGTGGTGATCACCGTGGGTCTGCTCGCACTCGGCGAGGTGTTCTCCGTCGCTTCGCGCATCTACACCGAGGACGGCTCCGCCGAGGTCATCGCACAGGGCCGCGCCCGACTCAGCTGGACCGACTTCCGCCGTGCCGCCCCAGCCTGGCTGCGGGGCACGGCGTTCGGGCTGCCTTTCGGCATCATCCCGGCGGGCGGCGCCGAGGTCCCTACCTTCCTCGCCTACGGCATGGAGAAGCGCCTCGCGAAGGCAGGGAAGGATGCCGACTTCGGAACTGTCGGAAGCATCCGCGGTGTCGCCGCACCTGAAGCGGCCGCCAATGCGACGGCCGGCACCGCGATGGGAGCGCTGCTCGCACTGGGCCTTCCCACATCGGCCACGGCGGCGATCATGCTCGCAGCCTTCCAGCAGTACGGTCTGCAGCCAGGGCCGCTGCTGTTCACGCGCACTCCGGGGCTCGTCTGGACGCTGATCGCCTCGCTGTTCATCGGACTCGTCGCACTCCTGATCCTCAACATGGGCTTCGCGTCGATGTGGGCGAAGCTGCTGCTGATACCGAAGCACTACCTCTACGCGTCGATCACCGTGCTGGCCGTGCTGGGCGTGTACGCGATGGGCTCCTCGGTCGTCGATGTCTGGGCGCTGATCGCGATCGGGCTGATCGGCCTGTTGATGCGCCGATTCCGCATTCCGCTCGCGCCCGTCATGATCGCGGTGGTTCTCGGACCGCTCGCCGAGACGGAACTGCGGCGGGCGCTCGCGGTGTCGTCGGGAGATCCGATGATCCTGATCTCGAGTCCTTTCACGATCACTCTGTACGCGATCCTCGCCGTCATCGCAGGAGTGTCGATCGTGCAGCACATGCGCAATCGCCGCCGTGTGGCGACGGCTGCCGAGTCGATCACCGTGTGAGAGCGGGTTCCCCACACGGCGTTTCTGGCAGCCCTCGGAGAAGGAGCAGCTCAGTAGCTCGCGCGCTCGTCGCCGTCCTGCTCGGGGATCCACTCGGCGGCGAGCTTCTCGGTCGCGCGGGCGAGGATCGAGACATCGGCGGCGACGAGCACGAAGGATGCTCCGGCATCGAGGTAGCGGCGGGCGGTCGCCGGAGCGAACGCGTTGACGCCGACGGGCTTTCCCGCATCTCGCACAGCGGCGATCGTCTGCTCCACGGCGGCGATGACATCAGGATGCTCCTGCTGGCCGAGCAGACCCATGGACGCCGCGAGATCGCTCGGCCCGATGAAGACCGCGTCGACCCCTTCGACCTCCGCGATGGCGTGTGCGTTCTGCACCGCGGCATCCGTCTCGATCTGCACAGTGAGAGAGGTGATCTCGTGCGCCCGCAGGAGGTAGTCCTCGATGCGGTTGAACTGCGCCGCGCGCGCGAGCGCGCTGCCGACCCCGCGGATGCCTCGAGGCGGGTAGCGGGAGGCGGAGACGGCCGCAGCCGCCTCCGCGGCGTTGTTCACCATCGGTACGAGCAGGTTCTGCGCCCCGAGGTCGAGGAACTGCTTGATCAGCGTGGCGTCCGCTGACGGCACCCGCACCACCGGTGTGATCGGATACGCCGCGACGGCCTGCAGCAGCGACAGCGTCGATTCCAACCCGATCGGGCTGTGCTCGCCGTCGATCAACGTCCAGTCCAGACCCGAGCCCGCGACGATCTCGGCGGCGATCGGGCTGCCGGAGCAGATCCAGGCGCCGACGAGAGGACGCTCGGCCGCGGCCAGTCGATCTCGGAACGACGGCGCAGGCACTAGATGAAGCGGCATTCGATGATTCCCATCTCTCCGTAGTCGCAGCGTACGTCGTCGCCCTTCGACACCCACATCGGCCGTGTGAATGAGCCGGCGAGGATGATCTCCCCAGCCTCGAGTCTGGCGCCGTGCTGGTGGAACTTGTTCGCCAGCCATGCCACTCCGGTCGCGGGGTGGCCGAGCACCCCCTGGGCGACCCCGGTCTCTTCGATCTCCCCGTTGCGGGAGAGGACGCCCGGCACCCAGCGCAGATCGATCTCGTCCGGTCTCCGGTGCACATCGCCGAGAACCATCGCCCCGTAGGCGGCGTTGTCGCTGATCGTGTCGACGATCGTGCGGCCTTCCAGCTCGATATGCGAGTTCAGCACCTCGAGCGCGGGGACCGCGTAGTCGATCGCGGCGAGAGCATCGTCGAGCGTGCAGTCCGGACCTTCGAGAGGCGACTTGAGCACGAACGCGAGTTCGACCTCGATGCGCACGTTCGAGAAGTCGTCGAAGCGGATCTCGGAGCCCGATGCGAAGACGGTGTCGTCGAACATGACCCCGTAATCGGGCTCGGTGATCCCGGTCGCCTGCTGCATCGCCTTGGACGTCAGGCCGATTTTGCGACCGACCAGTTTGCGCCCCGCGGCGAGGTTCTTGTCGCGCCAGACGCCCTGGATCGCGTACGAGTCCTCGATCGTGGCATCCGGGAAGCGTGCCGTGATCCGCGGGATCACGCCGTGCGTGCGCTCGGCCTCAGCCAGCTCCTCGGCGATCTGCGTGATCTCCTGGGTGGACAGCATGCGCGCTCCTAGAGCTGGTGGCCGAGCTTGTACTCGCCCTGCTTGTACTCCGGCATCGATTCGCCTTCGTCCTTGCGAGTGTACGAGAACCCGTCGGCGCCGATGGTGACCGCCATCTCGCTGTCGTCCGTGCGCGCGACGACGGGCTGCGGGTTGCCGTCGAGATCGAGCACGAGCGAGGCCTCGGTGTACCAGGACGGGACGACGGGGTTGCCCCACCAGTCGCGGCGCTGGTTGTCGTGCACGTCCCACGTGACGACCGGATTGTCGGGGTCGCCGGTGTAGTAGTCCTGGGTGTAGACCTCGACGCGGTGACCGTCCGGGTCGCGCAGGTACAGGTAGAACGCGTTCGAGACGCCGTGGCGACCGGGGCCGCGCTCGATGGCATCCGAGCGGCGCAGCGCGCCGAGCTTGTCGCAGATCGCGAGGATGTTGTGCTTCTCGTGCGTCGCGAAGCACACGTGGTGCATGCGCGGTCCGTCGCCGCCGGTCATGGCGGTGTCGTGCACGGTGGGCTTGCGGCGCATCCATGCCGCGTACACCGTGCCCTCCTCGTCCTGGATGTCCTCGGTGACCCGGAAGCCGAGGTCCTGCATGTACTTCACCGCGCGCGGCACGTCAGGCGTCACCTGGTTGAAGTGATCCAGCCGCACCAGCTCGCCGGGCGTGTGCAGGTCGTAGCGCCACGACATCCGCTCGACGTGGTCGGCCTGGAAGAAGAACTCGTACGGGAAGCCGAGCGGGTCGACCACCCGCACCGAGTCTCCGATCCCCTTGACGAAACCGCCCGTCTCACGGCGCACGTCGCAGCCGAGCTCGGTGTAGAAGGCGACGGCGCGGTCGAGATCCTCGGCGTCGCGCACGCGGTACGAGAACGCGCGCACGGCGGCGACCGGCCCCTTGCGCAGCACGAGGTTGTGGTGGATGAACTCCTCGGTGGAGCGCAGGTAGATCGCCTCGTCGTCCTCTTCCGTGACATACAGCCCGAGGATGTCGACGTAGAACTGACGGGATGCCGCGAGGTCGGTGACCACGAGCTCCATGTACGCGCAGCGGAGGATGTCCGGCGGTGTCGCCTGCGGTGTCGCGACCGGGTTGTCGGTCTTGATCGGCGCCTCCTGGCTCACGTAGTAGCCGGAGGAGGTGAGGGTCATGTCTTCGCGATTGGTCATGTCAGCGTCCTCACTGCTTTCCGAAGACGGGGTTGTGGACCTCGCCGAGGTTGATGTGCACTGCCTGCTGGTCGGTGTAGAAGTCGATCGAGCGGTATCCGCCCTCATGGCCGAGGCCGGAGGCCTTCACGCCGCCGAAAGGTGTTCGCAGGTCACGCACATTGTTGCTGTTCAGCCACACCATGCCCGCCTCTAGATCACCCGCGAAGTTGTGGGCGCGCTTGAGGTCGTTCGTCCAGATGTAGGCGGCGAGACCGTACTTCGTGTTGTTCGCCAGCGCGAGGGCTTCGGCGTCGTTCGAGAACGGGGTGATGGCGACGACGGGGCCGAAGATCTCCTCCTGGAAGATTCGCGCGTCGGGGTAGACGTCCGCGAACACGGTCGGGGCGACGTAGTTGCCGGTCTCGAAGCCCTCCGGCCGACCGCCGCCGGCGACGAGGCGCCCCTCGGTCTTGCCGATCTCCACGTAGCTCATGACCTTCTGGTAGTGCTCGGGATGCACGAGGGCGCCGACCTCGGTGGTGGGGTCGTTCGGCAGTCCCACCTTGACGCGCTTCGCCTGTGCGGCGTACTTCTCCACGAACTCGTCGTAGATCGACTGCTCGACGAGGATGCGGCTGCCGGCGGTGCAGCGCTCGCCGTTGAGGGAGAAGACACCGAAGATCGTGGCGTTGACCGCGGCGTCCAGGTCGGCGTCGGCGAAGACGACCGCGGGCGACTTCCCGCCGAGCTCCATCGAGAGGCCCTTGAGGAACGGAGCGGCGTTCGCGAAGATCAACTGGCCGGTCGAGCTCTCGCCGGTGAAGGAGATGAGCGGCACGTCGGGGTGCTTGACGAGCGCGTCGCCGGCATCCTCGCCGAGGCCGTTCACGAGGTTGAAGACGCCCTTCGGCAGACCGGCTTCCTCGAAGATCCCCACCCACAGCGATGCCGACAGCGGGGTGAACTCCGCCGGCTTCAGCACCACCGTGTTGCCGGTCGCGAGGGCAGGACCGAGCTTCCACGACTCGAGCATGAAGGGCGTGTTCCACGGCGTGATGAGGCCTGCGACGCCGATCGGTTTGCGGTTGACGTAGTTGATCTGGCGACCGGGCACCTTGAAGGTGTCGTCGGCCTGCGCGACGATCAGGTCGGCGAAGAAGCGGAAGTTCTCCGCGGCGCGGCGTGCCTGACCCAGCGCCTGGGTGATCGGCAAGCCCGAGTCGAACGACTCGAGCTCGGCGAGGCGCTGGTCGCGCGACTCGACGATGTCGGCGATGCGGTGCAGCACGCGCGAGCGCTCGCGCGGCAGCATCTTCGGCCAGGGGCCGTCGTCGAACGCGCGCTTCGCGGCCGCGACAGCGAGGTCGATGTCGGCCTTCTTGCCCGCGGATGCCGTGGTGTAGTTCTCGTTCGTCACCGGGTCGAGCACGTCGAACGTGTCGCCGTCGACGGAGTCGGTGAACGCGCCGTCGATGTAGTGCTGGATGTGATCGGGAAGATCAGCGGGGATGCGTGGATCAGTCATGGTTCCTCCGGTGTCAGTGGACGTGCATGCCGACGGCTTCGTCGGGGTGTTCTTTCGTGAGGTACGCGGCCAGGGTCGCGGAGTGGTGGTCGCGCGCTGCGCGCTCGATCTCGATGACCGGGGCGCCGTTCTCGATCAGCGCGACGATGTGCTCATGCTCGCGCACCGAGTCGTGCGCGCGGCCGGGAACGAAGCTGAACGTCGAGTCGCGCAGCCGATTCAGTCGTGCCATCTCGACGGTCACGAGCTCCTGCAATCGAGGATTGGGGCACGGGGCGATCAGTGCAGCATGGAACTGCTGGTTGAGTCTGGTGAAAGCCGGAGGATCGAAGTGGTCGAGCGTCTGGATCATCTCGGCGTTGATCGCACGAGCCAAGCGCAGGTCATCGGCGCTCAGGTGCCGCGCCGACATCGCCGTCGCGCTGCCCTCGAGGATGCTGAGTGCCTCCATGCTGTGCCGGTACTGGGAGTCGTCGACCATGGCGACTCTGGCTCCGACGTTGTGCTCGAAGTGGACGAGCCCTTCGGCCTCGAGCTGGCGGATAGCCTCGCGCACCGGCACGACGCTCATGTCGAGCTCACCGGCGATGGTGCCGAGCACGAGCCGGTAGCCGGGGGTGTAGGTCTGGCTCGCGATGCGCTCCTTTATCCACTGATACGCCTGCTGCGATTTGCTGAGCATCTTCGTCATGCGCGGTCGTCTTCCGTCGTCGACGCCACGTACTTCGCGCGCCACTCGGCGTTCATCGGGAACAGGCCGTCGACCGGATGCCCTGCCTCCACCTGCGCGGCTATCCAGGCGTCCTCGTCCTCCTGCGCGAGCGCCGCGTCGACGACCTCTTCGACCAGAGCCGGCGGGATCACGATGACGCCGTCGCCGTCGCCGACGATGATGTCACCGGGCTGAACGGCGGCACCACCGCATCCGATCGTGACGTCCAGCTCCCACGGCACGTGCTTGCGGCCGAGCACGGAAGGATGCGCACCCTTCGAGAACACGGGCAGTCCGATGCGGACGACCTCGTCGAAGTCGCGCACTCCGCCGTCGGTGACGACGCCGGCCGCTCCTCGCGTCCTCGCACGCAGCGCGAGGATGTCGCCGAGGGTGCCCGTCGTGGCATCGCCTCTGGCCTCGATCACGATGACCTCGCCGTCGCCGACCGCGTCGAACAGCCGCTTCTGCGCGTTGTAGCCGCCGCCGTGGGTCGTGAACAGGTCTTCGCGGGCCGGGATGAAGCGCAGCGTGCGCGCAGTGCCGACGATCTTGGCTCCGGCGATGTTGGCGGCGACGCCGTCGATGAAGCAGGAGTGATGGCCGCGCTTGCGCAGTTGGGACGACAGCCCGGCCGTCGGCGCCTTCTCGAGCTTGGCGCGCAGCTCGGGGGAGAGGGCGGTCAGGGCGGTCGTCGATTCCTCAGCGGCGAGACCAGCGGCCTCGGCGGATCCCCAGGCTTCGGTGCGCTGCGTGTCATCGACGGCCGGCATCGATCCGAGTGTCTCGTCGAAGGGCACATCGCCCTGCGTGACGGTGGTCACCAGGCGTCCGGATGACGGTGCGCCCGGTGCGTTCGGGGCGTCGACCTCGACCTCCACGACGTCGCCCGGAACGATCACCGATGAGCCCGCCGGTGTGCCGGTGAGGATCACGTCGCCGGTCTCGAGCGTGAAGTGCTGCGAGAGGTCGGCGACGAACTGCGCGAGCGGGAAGATGAGGCCGGAGGAGTCGTCGTCCTGGCGCAACTCGCCGTTGACCCAGGTGCGCACCCGGATGTCCGCGGGGTCGACCGACCGAGCGTCGATCAGGTTCGGTCCGAGCGGCGTGTACCCGTCGCCGCCCTTGGAGCGGACGTTCGAGCCCTTGTCGTTCGCCCGCAGGTCGTACAGTCCGAGGTCGTTGGCGGCGGTGACGGAGGCCACGTACGACCAGGCGTCGGCGATGCCGACGTAGCGGGCGGGGGAGCCGATCACGAGGGCGATCTCGCCCTCGAAGGCGAGGAGCTCTGTTCCCGCGGGGCGTTCGACGGTGCCGCCGGATGCCGCGACCGAGCTCGAGACCTTGAAGAAGTACGAGGGGTGCGCGGGGCGACGGCCGCGCTGGTCGGCACGGGAGGCGTAGCTGAGGTGGATCGCGATGATCTTGCCGGGGCGGGCGATCGGGTCCGTCACGTGGGGCGCCTCCTTGCGTCTGAGCATCGCTCTTGTGTGATGTATTTGAAATCGTATATCATCCTGACATCGGGTGGCAAGGATCAGATCCGCACCCGGACAACGACGTCACACAAGGAGCTTCAATGACTGATCAGCCCGGCTTCACGCCGACCGGCACCATCGCCAGCGCCGCGGATCGGCGCCGTGTGGTGTTCGCCACAGTGGTGGGGACCACCGTCGAGTGGTACGACTTCTTCATCTACGCAACGGCCGTCGGACTCGTCTTCGGCCAGCTGTTCTTCTCTGCGCTCGGCACGAACACCGTCATCCTCGGCTTCGCGACCGTCGGAATCAGCTTCCTGTTCCGTCCGCTCGGCGCCTTCCTCGCCGGCCACTTCGGCGACAAGCTCGGCCGCAAGCGCGTGCTGATGTGGACACTGATCCTGATGGGCGCGGCCACCGCGCTCATCGGCGTGCTGCCGACCGCCGAGGTCATCGGCGTCGGCGCCCCGATCCTTCTCGTGCTGCTGCGCATCCTGCAGGGCATCTCGGCCGGCGGCGAATGGGGCGGCGCCGTGCTCATGGCCGTCGAGCACGCACCCAAGAAGAGGCGCGGCATCTTCGGTGCCTCGCCGCAGATCGGCGTGCCGCTCGGCCTGCTGCTGGCTTCCGGCGTCATGGCGATCATGACCGCGATCGCACCCGGGGATCAGTTCCTCGCCTGGGGCTGGCGCATCCCGTTCCTGCTCAGCGTCGTGCTGATCCTGATCGGCTACTACGTGCGCCGCAACGTCGAGGAGAGCCCGGTGTTCGCCGAGCTCGCCGCACGCAAGGAGAAGGCGAAGATGCCGATCGTGCAGCTCTTCCGCAAGCACGCGCTGCTGGTCGTGATCGCCGCTCTGGTGTTCGCGGGCAACAACGCGATCGGATACATGACCACCGGCGGGTACATCCAGGGTTACGCGACGGATCCCGAGGGACCCATCGGGCTCGACCGCGGCCCCGTGCTCTGGGCGGTGACCGGTTCCGCGGTGACCTGGCTGATCACCACACTGCTGGCCGGGTGGATCTCCGACCGGATCGGCCGCCGCAACACGTATATCGCCGGGTGGATCATGCAGCTCGTCGGTGTCTTCCTGCTGTTCCCGCTCGTGAACACCGCGAACATCGGGCTGCTGTTCCTCGGCCTCGCGATCCTCACCATCGGACTCGGATTCACCTACGGGCCCCAGGCCGCGCTGTACACCGAGCTGTTCCCGGCATCCATCCGGTTCTCCGGCGTCTCGATCTCCTACGCGATCGGCGCGATAGCGGGTGGCGCGTTCGCCCCGACCATCGCCGCCGCGATCGTCGACGCGACGGGATCGACAGAGATGGTGACGTGGTACCTGGCCGGCATGACCGTGATCGGCCTGATCGCGACGCTCCTGCTCCGCGACCGCAGCGGCATCCCGCTGGGTCCGGATCACGAGGAAGAGCAGTCGGTCAGTCCGATCCGCGGACTCGCCAGGGCCTGACACATCCCCGTGGGGCGGAGCGATCCGCATCCGCCCCGCGGCTCACGCAGAAGAAGGAGTACCGATGCAGTTCCATCACCACGGCTACGTCTCGCAGGATCCGCGGATCGTCGCGGCGGCGGGCACCGGAGTCGATCGTCCAGCCGACCTGCCGGACGAGATGGACGTGCTCATCGTCGGATCCGGCCCCGCAGGCATGCTCCTCGCGGCGCAGATGTCGCAGTTCCCCGATGTGACGACCCGGATCATCGAGCAGCGCGACGGACGTCTCGTCCTCGGGCAGGCCGACGGCATCCAGCCTCGCAGCGTCGAGACGTTCCAGGCGTTCGGGTTCGCCGAGCGCATCACCGCCGAGGCGTACAACATTGCGTACATGAACTTCTGGGGCCCGGACCCGGAGAACCCCGGCAACATCGTCCGCACCACGCGCACCGAGGACTACGGGCTCAAGATCAGCGAGTTCCCGCACCTGATCGTGAACCAGGCCAGGGTGCTGGACTACTTCGCCGAAGCCGCCGCCGACGGGCCAGGGCGCATCGCCCCCGACTACGGGATCGCGTTCGTCGGCCTCACCGTGCACGGCGACGGCGAGTACCCGGTGGAGGTGCGGGTGCGTCACACCGCAGGGCCGCGCGCGGGGGAGGAACGGACCATCCGCGCGAAGTACGTCGTCGGCAGCGACGGCGCGCGCAGCGGCGTGCGCGAGGCGATCGGCCGTACGCACGTCGGTGCGTTCGCGGCTCACGCGTGGGGTGTCATGGACGTGCTCGTCAACACCGACTTCCCCGACTGGCGCACCAAGTGCGCGATCAACGCCGAGGCGGGGAACATCCTGCATATCCCGCGCGAGGGCGGCTACCTCAGCCGTGTCTACGTCGACCTCGGCGAGGTCGCCGCCGACGACAACCACCAGGTGCGGAGCACCCCCATCGAGGCGATCATCGCGAAAGCCAACGAGATCCTTCATCCGTACTCGCTGGACGTGAAGGAGGTCGCGTGGTCGAGCGTGTACGAGGTGGGCCACCGCGTCACCGACGGCTTCGACGACGCCCTGGACGAGGAACGTGCACCGCGCGTCTTCCTCACCGGCGACGCCTGTCACACGCACAGCGCGAAGGCGGGGCAGGGCATGAACGTCTCGATGCAGGACGGATTCAACCTGGGCTGGAAGCTGGGCGCCGTACTCACAGGGCGGAGCCCTGAGCCGCTGCTGTCGACCTACTCCGCCGAACGCCAACCCGTCGCGCAGCAGCTGATCGACTTCGACCGCGAATGGTCATCGCTCATGGCGCGCAAGCCGGGGGAGATCTCCGACCCGCAGGAGCTGGCCAACTACTACCTGGCGACTGCCGAGTTCCCATCCGGCTTCATGACGCAGTACACCCCGTCGGAGATCACGTCGACGGGTGAGCACCAGGCGCTCGCCGCCGGTTTCCCCGTCGGCAGACGCTTCAAGTCCGCCGAGGTCGTTCGCGTGTGCGACGGCAACGTCGTGCATCTCGGTCACCACGCCAGGGCGGACGGGCGCTGGCGTGTGTACGCGTTCGCGGATGCGTCGGGTGCGCGACTCGGCGAGTGGGCGTCGGCCGTCGCGCCGATCATCGCCAGGTACACGCCGTCGGATGCCGATGTGGATGCCGTGATCGATGTGAAGGCGATCCATCAGCAGTCGTTCGAGGACATCGACATCATGTCGACACCCTCGCTGTTCCTGCCGAAGACCGGCCCACTCGGCCTGATCGACTGGGAGAAGGTGTACACCGCCGCTCCCAACGCCTGGTCGAAGACCGACATCTTCGCGGAACGCGAGCTGTCGCGCGACGGCGTGGTCGTGGTCGTGCGCCCCGACCAGTACGTGGCCGCGGTGCTCCCGCTGGATGCTGTGTCCGAGCTCGACGCGTTCCTGTCCGGGGTGTTCCTGACCGCCTGACTGCGCTCGTGCGTTGCGTTCAGGTCGCACTTTTTGTCGCTTCGCGCCGCTCAGAGCGACAAAAAGTGCGACCCGGACGGCTCGGGCGTTCCCGGCGCTCCGTGACACGTGTCATGCGGATCCGATGACACCGGGCCCCGGACTCCACACCGCGTCGCCGCCAGGCTGGAGCCATGAGCACAGCAGTGGACACTCAGACTCCGACCAGGGCCACGGGCACGGCATCCGACACCGCCGTCATGATCACCGGATTGCGCCGGCACTACGGCTCGGGCGAGCGCACGGTCAAGGCCGTCGACGGCCTCGACCTCAGCATCCGCCGTGGCGAGGTCGTCGCCCTCCTGGGCCCGAACGGTGCAGGCAAGACGACCACGCTCGACGTGCTGCTGGGGCTCACCGATCCCAGTGACGGGACGGTCTCCGTGTACGGCGAGAAACCGATCAAGGCCGCCAAGGCGGGCATGATCGCTGGCGTGCTCCAGACCGGCGGACTGCTCTCCGACCTCACGGTCCGCGAGACGGTAGACGTGATCGCCTCGCTGCACGGTCGCGATGCCCTCTCCCGCGTGCCGGAGGTGCTCGTCCGCACCGATCTCGAATCGATCGCCCGACGCCGCATCGCCAAGTGCTCCGGTGGTGAGCAGCAGCGCGTCAAGTTCGCTCTCGCCCTGGTCGCCGACCCCGACATCCTCGTGCTCGACGAGCCGACCGCCGGTATGGACGTCACCGCGCGGCGTCACTTCTGGGACGTCATGCGCGCCGATGCCGATGCCGGGCGCACGATCGTCTTCGCCACTCATTACCTCGAGGAGGCCGAGCAGTTCGCACGCCGCACCGTCGTGATGCACCGTGGCCGCATCGTCGCCGACGCCCCGACCGCGCAACTGCGCGCGAACCTCGGCGGCCGCACCCTCGCCGCGAGTCTTCCCGCCGCAGGCGCAGACGCGCTCGTGCGGCAGTTGAAGGAGACCGAGGGCATCACAGATGTTCGGGTCGACGCCGAACGGGTGAGTCTGCGTGCACTGGACTCGGATGCCGCGGCATCCGCCCTTCTCGCCGCGGGAGCGCACGACATGGAGATCGCCGCCCCCACGCTCGAATCCGCCTTCACGGCCCTGACGGAGGACTGACCATGACCATCTCGATCTCATCCACGATGCTGCGCGTCGAGGCGATGCGCCAGATCCGCAACCCCTACACACTCGCTTTCACCCTCGGCATGCCGGTCGCGATGTACCTGCTGTTCGGTGCGACGGCGGCATACGCGTCAGAGCCGGCTGGCAACGGCAACGTCGCCTTCTATGTGATGGTCTCGATGGCGGCCTACGGCACCGCAGTCGCGATGAGCTCGCTCACCTCACTCGCGGCCACGGAGGCGAAGCAGGGCTGGGGGCGGCAGCTCGCCATGACGCCGCTCGGTACGGCGGGCTACGCCATGACGAAGTTGCTCACCGCTGTCGCGTTCGCGGCGCTCGCCGTGCTGGCCGTCTTCGTCGCCGGGCTGCTGACCGGGGCGGAGGCGACCGACGCCTGGCGCTGGTGGGCCGCGATCGGCATCATCCTCGCCGTCGGCCTCGTCTACGGCCTCTACGGACTCGGTGTCGGACTGTTCTTCAACTCCGACACGGCCGCCGCACTCGCGTCGATCTCGATGACCTTCTTCGCGTTCTTCGGCAACGTGTTCCTGCCGCTCGACGGCGTGATGCTCGACATCGCCCGGTTCACGCCGCTCTACGGCTACGTCGCGCTGAGCAGGTGGCCGTTGACCGACGGCACGCTCACCACAGGGCAGAGCGATCCGCTGTGGGTGCTCCTGCTGAACATCGTGGTGTGGCTCGCGGTGTTCGCCGTGCTCGTGGCCGCCGGAGTGAAGCGCTCGCGTTCGCGCCGATAGGGTCGACAGCATGGCGGATGACGTGACCAGGGATGCCGCGGCGGCGGCTGCCGTCGGTGCGGCTCCCGTAGCCTGGGCCACTCGGGGCAGCCGCCGACGCAGCGTCGGTTCCGGCGCGCCGTGGGAGCGGTTCGGCTGGTTGATGGCCGTCATCTGGCTCGTGTTCCTGGTGTATCCGCTGATGGCGCTGCTGCGCTCGGATGCCGCCCAGGGGTGGATCGTCATCGGCTGGGTGGGGCTCGGCGCGTTCATCGTCGTCTACGTCGCGGGCTTCATGAACGGGATGAGCTTCGGCGGTGGCGGGCTGACCACTCCGCCGAAGCCGATCCAGTGGGCGGCGTTCGCAGGTCTCATCGTGTGCGCGGCGCTGGTCGTCCCCAGCGTGGGCGGCGCGGCGCTGGGCTTCCTGCCGTTCATCATGTCCTTTGCGTCGTACGGCCTGACCCGCCTCGCTCATTGGACCACGATGGCGGCGTGCGTCACGCTCACTGCGGTGATGCTCTTCTTCGCGCCGCAGGGCATGGACTACCTGACCATCTTCGCGATCGTCCTGCTGCTCGGCGTCGTCAACACCGTCTCGACCAGCTTGATCATCCGCTCAGCAGAGGCCGAGCAGCTCGGTCTCGAACTCGCCACGAGCGAGGGCCGAGAGGCGGTGGCGCGCGACGTGCACGACCTCGTGGGGCACTCGCTCACCGTCGTCAGTCTGAAGGCGCAGCTCGTGCGGCGGCTCATCGACAGCGATCCGGAGCGCGCCAAGACCGAGCTCGCCGACATCGAGTCGCTCACGACCGAGGCGATCGCGGGTGTGCGCGCCACGGTGGCGGGCGTGCGCAGCGCGGCGCTCGTCGAGCAGCTGGCCTCTTGCCGGGACGCACTGCAGTCGGCCGATGTCGCGATGCTCGTGGACGGTGACGCCGCCGCCCTCTCGCCCGCGCAGTCGCTGACGGCGAGCTGGATACTGAGAGAGGCGACGACCAATGTGCTCAGGCACGCGGAGGCGCGCACGGTCACGGTGCGCATCGCACCAGGCAACCTCGCGGTGATCGACGACGGCGGCGGCTACGGAGGGATCGAGGGCAACGGAGTGAAGGGCATGCGCGAGCGGGCCACGATGAGCGGCGCGGCTTTCACGGTGCGGGCGGGCGAGAGCGGCGGCACATGCGTGGAGGTGACCTGGTGACCGACCCGATACGACTGGTGATCGTCGATGATCAGGCGATGCTGAGAGGTGCCCTCACTGCACTGCTGGAGCTCGAGGACGATCTGACGGTCGTCGCAGTCGCCGGAGACGGTGAGGACGCGGTGAGGGCGGTCGCCGACACCGCGCCGGATGTGTGCCTCATGGACATCCAGATGCCGGGGATGGACGGAATCGCCGCGACGCGGGCGGTGCGGGCCGCGAGCGCGGCCACCAGGGTGTTGATCGTGACGACGTTCGCGAGGCCCGGTTACCTGCGCGCCGCACTGGATGCGGGAGCGAGCGGATTCGTCGTGAAGGATGCGCCGGCCGAACAGCTCGCCGATGCCGTGCGCCGTGTGCACGCAGGATTGCGGGTCGTGGACTCCGCACTCGCCGAAGCCAGCGTCTTCGAGGGCGCGAACCCCCTCAGCGAGCGCGAGCAGCAGGTGCTCAGACTGGCCGCAGACGGACGCAGCGCCGCGGCGATCGCCTCCGAGGTGTTCCTGTCGGCGGGGACCGTGCGTAACAACCTGTCGTCGGCGATCGGCAAGGTCGGCGCGGCGAATCGTGCGCAGGCGGTGCGGATCGCGCAGGACAAGGGCTGGATCTGACGCTGCACGACCCCACCTGTCGGCCGCTCAGCCGTCCGCTGCGGGTTCGGCCCGCATTCGCTGCGCCGCGGCCTGCTTCTGCCGTGCGAGCCAGGTGTGGTTGGCGACCGCGGCACGCACCTCCTCGGAGTAGTCACGTGCGCCGTCGGGGTGTCGGAGGAGATTCCTCAGGTGGAAGGGGGAGTCCTCCCGGTGGGGGCTGCTGTCGTCGATTTCTCTGGCGAGACCGGTGAGGTAGTCATGGCCGTCGTCGCGATATCGCCGTCGCTCCGAGTCGTCCAAGCGGATCACGCACTGGTCGTCCGCCATCGTATTGATCGTGTACCGCGACTCGAGGTACAGCTCGCCCTTCTGCTCGACCAGGAACCATGAGCCCGGCTCGTGATCGACATATCGCATCGCGCCCTGCGCCTCTGCAATGCGAGCGGCATCGCCCCACTCCCCGATGGGGGGAATCGCCTCGAGCGGACGCCTCATCGCGGTGTCGAAGGGGTAGTACGCGAACGTCGGTGCGGCGTCTCGATACAGCGTGAGGCACGCGACCCGGTGGCATGCCGAGCAGGCGACCTGGCTCTCCACCTGTTTCATCAGGGCGGAAGCATGAAGGAGGTCGAGGTCGGCGAGTGGGACGACTCCTCGTTGCTCCTCGAGCTCACCGGCACCCACAGCTGCACGCAGGGCGTCGACAGTCCCGTCCACATCGAAGGATCCGTCGCCTCGGCGTACGATCAGGTCGCGACACACAGGGCAGTCCTCGTCCGCCGGACGGCAGGTGCGCCCAGGATCGTCAACGGTGACGACGACGCGCTGCAGGTCACCGGCCCGATAGCCCCCGTGCTTCACGAACTCGGGTCGCACATACCCGGATTCGAGAACAAAGTACCGGTCGCCGGCGGCGAAACGCCATGTCACGTCGAAGACCTTCCTGAAATCGGAGAAGGTCGCGTCATTGTCGACACCCGGGATCCAATCCGCCACGTCGAGTCCGCGCGGAGCGAACGGTGTCGGCGCGATATGCAGGATCACGGCGATGATCGCATCGTCGTGAAACACGAGCTCGCCGCCTGAGCAGAAGCGCACATGCCGCGACAGCACTGCCGGCTCTCCGACCCGACGTTCATGAGCTTCGACGGGCCCGCCGCCCAACGCCTCGGTCAGGCGAAGCACGGGCTCGTCCTCCGGCCCGGCACCGAACGCCTCGAGGATGGTCTGCAGCCGGCCGCTCTCCGGATCTCGTGTCATCGGACCAGTATCCGCCACCGGTGCCCTGTTGCGATGTCGGTGACCGCGCGTACCGTGAACGTCGACGGGCGCCGACGCCCGTCAGAAGGAGCGAGTGATGGACTGGAAGATCGAACTCATCCACGTGCCGGTCAGCGACGTCGACCGGGCGAAGGACTTCTATGTGAAGATCGGCTTCAACGCCGACCACGATCAGGTCGTCCACGAAGGTCTGAGGTTCGTGCAGATGACTCCGCCCGGGTCGGCCTGCTCGATCGCCTTCGGCGAGGGCCTCGGCCTCGATCTCGAACCGGGTCAGCAGAACACGATCCAGGTCGTGGTGCCTGACGCGGATGCCGCGCTCGCACAGCTGCGCGATGCCGGTGTCGAGGCGAACGGCGTCGACGAACAGGCGTGGGGCCGGTTCGTGACGTTCGACGACCCCGACGGCAACACCTGGACCCTGCAGCAGCTTCCCGACCGGAGTTGATACGGCAGGTCGACGCGGCACAGTCCCTCGGGGTCAGCGCGGCACGACCTCCCGCACGTGGCGGAGGAACTCGACGAGGCGTTCGCAGGCCTCGTCGAGTGTGCCGTCGTTGACGATCTCGAGGTCGACAGCGTGCTCGGGCGCCGGGTCCGGTCGGGAGACGCGCGCCGCGGCCGCCTCGCGGGTCTCCCGGCCGCGGGCGATGATGCGCGCCAGGCGGATCTCGTCCGACACGGTGATGCGCACCACCCGCGCTTCTCCGAACAGTGCCGGCAGCTGCGCGACCACGCCGCGTGAGACGTTGGCCACGACCACGCCCCCGGCGGCGACCGTCGTCCGCGCCGACGCGGGGACGCCGTACGCGAGACCATGCGCTCGCCAGGTCAGGGCGAGCTCGCCGCGATCCTCGGCATGCGCGAACCCGTCGTCCGTGACCGAGATGCAGTCCTCGCCGTCGCCTGTGGGGCGCGTGATGAGGCGGCGGGGGAAGACGATGTCGTCGCAGTCGGCCAGCGCGGCCCTCGCATGCTCGATGACGGTGTCCTTGCCGGCTCCGCTCGGTCCGACGATCGCGACGAACACTCCGCTCATGCGACCCTGGTCCCTTCGCGCCAGACACCGCGCACGATAGGGAGGACCGAACCGAGCGGATGCTGCTCCGCGGAAGCGCCGGCGTACGCGTGCACGCGCACGAGATCGGCGCGCGTACCGGCCGCGATGACGCCGCGATCGTCGAAGCCTGCCGCGCGGGCGGGGTTGGCGCTCACCAGTGCGACACCCTGCGGAAGCGTCACGTCTCCGCTGTGGAACAGATGGAAGACAGCGTTCAGCAGGCTCGAGGGAACGTAGTCGCTGGAGAGCACGTCCAGCAGCCCGAGGCGGAGAAGTTCGGTCGCGGCGACATTGCCGGAGTGAGAACCTCCGCGGATGATGTTCGGGGCTCCCATCACGACGAGTTGACCGGCGGCACGTGCCGCACGAGCGGCTTCGATCGTCGTGGGGAACTCCGAGATCCGCACGCCCGCCGCGGCCGACTCGTCGATGTGCGCCTGGGTGGCGTCATCGTGCGCGGCTATCGTGATGCCGCGCGCGGTGGCGCGCTCGACCATCAGTCGTCGATTGTCCGCGGAGAACTGCGACGAGTACTGGTGCAGAGCCTCCACGTGCTGGTCGAACTGCTCGTTCGTGAAACTGTGCTTGCCGACCATGTAGGTGCGGAACGCCTCGACATCGGCGTACTGGCGCTGACCAGGGGTGTGATCCATCAGAGAGATCAGCCGCACGCGCTCGTGCCCTCCGATGTCGTCGAAGACCTCGACGACATCCGGCGTCGCGACCTCGCAGCGCAGGTGCACATGGTGATCCGCACGCAGCAGTCCCGCCTCGGCCGCGTGCACCACGGCATCCATGAGCACGCGCGCCCTGCCCGCCAGACGGTTCTCCCCGGGACCGCTTCCGATCCGCAGCGCATCGAGCACCGTGGTCATGCCTGATGCGGCCATCTGCGCGTCGTGGGCGATCACCGCGGGGATGGGGTCCCAGAACCGCTGGGGCCGGGGCTGGAGGTGGCCTTCGACCTGGTCGGTGTGCAATTCCACGAGACCCGGCAGCAGGTAGTCCTCGCCCAGGTCCTCGTGAACGGTGCCGTCGGCCGAAGGGTGCGCGACCGCCGAGACCTCGGTGATGCGCCCATCCGCGACGCGCACGGATCCGTGCACGATCTCGTTCTCGAGCACGATGCGCGCGTTGGTCAACGTGTATGACATCAGGTGGGCTCCTGTGGGGTTGGGAGGGCGAACGGATGGACGGAAAAGAGCTCGAATGCGGCGCCCGGAGCGGGTTCGACGCAGATCGCGATCGCCGTGAGCGGTACGTCGACGCCGGTCACCGGAGCGAAGTGCTCGTCGAGTGCGGCGTCCACCCCTGCGCTGCGCTCGACGGGCACGGCATCCGTCAGCGTCAGGTGGAATCGGAACTCGTCGAGCACATACGGGTAGCCCCAGCGTTCGAAGAGCTCGCGCTGCCGGGGCGTGAGCCGCTCTGGTCGGCGCCGACGGACATCCTCCGGGCTGAGCGGCGCACGGAACTCGTCGAACGCCTGCACGCACTCGGCGGCGAGGTCCGCAAGCGCGGACTGCTGTCCTGGTGCCGGAACCAGCGCACGGAACGCGTCGATCGCGGTCACGCGCGGTGCGCGGATGCTCAGCGGTCCGTGCTCAGCCGCGAACGCGTCGGCCGCAGCACGCAGCTCCGCCTCGGTGCGCCCGTCCGCCAGGCGCATCGGCGCCTTGAGAGTGGCATGGAACCCGTAGCGCCGCGCATCCGATGTGAGGTCTCGCACGTCCCCACGGGCGAGCCAGGCCTCGGCTGCGTCCCGCAGACGGCGGGCGGCATCCGCATCAGCGTCATGCGCTCCAGGAACGGCGTACACGGCGTACCTCGTCACGCGGCGACCTCCTCTCGTGCCGGCGTGAACGCCTGTACATCGACCGCGGCATCGGCCACGGCCTCGCGCACGTCCGCGTCATGGAAGATCGCCAGCATGCCGGACCCTCTGCCGAGGCTCTCGCGGATCAGGTCGATCACGACCGCGCGATTGCGGGCGTCGAGCGATGCGGTCGGCTCGTCGAGCAGCAGCAGGGGACGATCGATGATGAAGCCGCGCGCGACGTTCACGCGCTGCTGCTCGCCGCCGGAGAACGTCGCGGGAGGCAGCTTCCACAGCCGTTCGGGAATGCTCAGCCGGGCCAGGAGGGCGCCCGCACGATCACGGGCCTCCGGGCGGTCGACACCGCGCTCGACGAGCGGCTCGGCGACGACGTCCAGCGCGGGAACGCGAGGAACGGCGCGGAGGAACTGGCTGACGTAGCCCACGGTGTCGCGCCGCGCCGCGAGAACCTGCCGCGGTTGTGCGGCGGCGAGGTCAAGGACCTCACCGTGATGACTCAGCAGGATGCGCCCCGAGTCGGTGCCGTAGCTGCCGTAGATCATCTTCATCACGGTGCTCTTGCCAGCGCCCGATTCGCCGCCGAGCACGACGCACGTCCCTCGTGCCACGTCGAAGGTCAGCTCGCGCAGCACCGGGAGCCGCTGGGACTCCTGCAGGTGAAGGGTGAAGGTCTTCGCGACGTCGATCACGGAGAGCACGGCATCCGTCGGCAGATCGGGCGATTCGTTGTGGATCATGAGGTTCATCCCTGGAGGATCGAGGAGACGAGCAGTTGGGTGTACGCGGCCTGCGGGTCATCGAGCACCCGATCGGTGAGGCCCGACTCGACCACGGCGCCGTCCTTCATGACGAGGGTCCGGTGCGAGATCAGACGTGCGACCGCGAGATCGTGCGTGACGATCACGACGGCCAGACCGAGTTCGGTCACGAGCGAGCGGATCAGATCGAGCAGACGCGCCTGGACAGAGACATCCAGACCGCTGGTGGGCTCATCCATGAAGACGAGACGCGGTCCGAACACGAGATTCCGGGCGATCTGCACGCGTTGCCGCATTCCCCCCGAGAAGGTCGAAGGCGAATCGTCGATGCGCTCGGCGGGGATCTCCACACGCCCCAGCCAGGCCTCCGCCTCGGCTCGGATGCTGCCGTAGTGCCGCCAGCCGTTGGCCATCAGCGGCTCGCCGACGTTGCCTCCGGCGCTGACGTGCATCCTCAGTCCGTCGGCGGCGTTCTGGTGCACGAACCCCCATTCGGTGCGCCACAGTCGGCGCACCTCCCGTTCGCTGAGCGTCGCGAGATCGAGCAGCGCGTGGCCGGCGCCCCGTGCGCCCTCCGGCCCGTTCTCGGAAGTCGTCAGGTAGCTGATCCGGCCCTCATCCGCGGAGAGCCGCTGCGACAGCATCCCGAGCAGCGTCGACTTGCCCGAGCCCGATTCGCCGACGACGGCGAGCACCTCACCCGGCCACAGGTCGAAGCTCACGTCCCGGCAGCCGAAGCGATCCCCATAGCGATGCCCGGCGGCATCCACGCTGAGCAGGGGAGTCTCGTCGATCATGCGTTCATCTCCGTGTCGTGGCGTTCAGCGTCCTGGTCGAGCCGCGCGGCGGCGGCCGTGCGCTCGCAGTGGTCGGTGTCGGAGCAGACGAACATCGCCCCGCCGCTGTCGTCGGTGATGACCTCGTCGAGGTACACCCCGCGCGAGCCGCAGATCTCGCACGCCTGCTCGAAGGTCTGCGGCTCGAACGGGAAGTCGTCGAAGCCGAGGCTCACGACGTCGGTGTAGGGAGGGACGGCGTAGATGCGCTTCTCGCGCCCCGCGCCGAACAGTTGCAGTGCGGGGTTCTGATGCATCTTCGGGTTGTCGAAGCTCGGCGTGGGCGACGGGGCCATCACGTAGCGGCCGTGCACGAGCACCGGATAGTCGTACGTCTTCGCGATGTGCCCGTACCTGGCGATGTCCTCGTAGAGCTTGACGTACATCAGACCGTACTCCTCGAGCGCATGCATGCGCCGGGTCTCGGTCTCCCTGGGCTCCAGGAAGCGCAGCGGCTCGGGGATCGGCACCTGGTAGACGATGATCTGCTGCTCGGCCAGGGGCGTCTCCGGGATCCGGTGCCTGGTCTGGATGATGGTGGCCTCGTCCGTGCGGGTCGTGCTGGCCGTTCCCGCGACGCGTTCGAAGAACTGCCGGATCGACACGGCATTCGTGGTGTCGTCGGCGCCCTGGTCGATCACTTTCAGAGTGTCCTCGTCTCCGATGATCGACGCGGTCACCTGCACGCCGCCGGTGCCCCAGCCTCGGGGCATCGGCACTTCGCGCGATGCGAACGGCACTTGGAAGCCCGGGATCGCGATGCCCTTGAGCAGCGCTCTGCGCACGACGCGTTTGGTCTGCTCATCGAGGTAGCCCTCGTTGTAGACGATGCGCGGTGAGGTGGAGAGGCTCATGATCTGACTCCCTGCTCTGCAGCGTCATCAGGATGCGCGTCCTCAGCGTGGCGTGCGTCGAACTCGGCGCGGAGTCGGCGTATCAGCCCGAGTTCCGCCTGGAAGTCGACGTAGTGCGGCAGTTTGAGATGCTCGACGAACCCGGTGGCCTGCACGTTGTCGGCGTGCGAGATCACGAACTCCTCGTCCTGTGCCGGCGACACGACGCGTTCGTCGAATTCCTCGCGGCGCAATGCACGGTCCACGAGCGACATCGACATGGCCTTGCGCTCGGCGCGACCGAACGTGAGGCCGTACCCGCGGGTGAACTGCGGTGCCTGCTCGGCACTGCCCACGAACTGGTTCACCATCTGGCACTCGGTCACCTCGATCCGTCCGATCGGCACCGCATGACCGAGTTCAGGGATCTCGAGCTCGACCTCGACCTGTCCGACGCGCACCTCTCCGACGAAGGGATGGTTGTTGCCGAACCCGCGCTGCGTCGAGTATCCCAGCGACAGCAGGAACCCCTCGTCGCCACGGCTGAGCGCCTGCAGCCGCGCCGCCCTGGTCATGGGATACACGGTCGGCTGCCTCGTGAGATCCGCGGGGTCCGGGTCCGTCCATCCCTCGGCCGGACGATCCGGTTCGATCAGGGCGTCTATTCCGAGCAGGTCGGTGACTCTCGGCATGGACTGCTCCTCGACGGGATCCGAGGCGGGCAGGTCGGGCGTCTCCAGCTCGTCGACGAGCAGCCGGTGCGTGTAGTCGAACGTCGCGCCGAGCTGTTGACCGCCGGGCAGATCCTTGAAGGTGGCCGACACGCGCCGCTCCGACGGCAATCCGGCGGTGTCGATCGCGACCGTGTGGCCGAACCGGGGCAGTGTGGTGCGGTACGAGCGCAGCAGCGTGACGGCTTCGAGCACGTCGCCCTGGGCCTGCAGCAGTGCCTTCGACGCGAGGTCGGGGTCGTAGAGCGACCCCTCCGTCATCACGCGTGCGACGAGCACGCCCATCTGATCGCGCATCTGCGTGTGATCGATGCGGGCGGCATCCGTCTCGCCACGACCGCGTTTCGCGAGCAGCGCGTGCGCGTTGGCGATCGCCTTCTCGCCTCCCTTGACGGCGACGTACATCAGGCGCTCCTTCTTTCGAGATCGTGCGGCAGGGCGCCCGTGAGCGCCGTCGTTCTGGGCAGCCCGCACACCGTCTGCTCGTGGGCGAGGATGAGGTCGACGCCCCGCGGGTACAGCGCGCGATTCTCCTGCCACTGCGGAAGGAATCCGACGGGGAGTCCGGCGCCGTCCCATGTGCGGGCTTCGCGGATGCCGGGACCGCTGGCGGTAAGGCCGTCGGTGCCCGCGCACGCGCGCGCATCGATCAAGAGCGTCGCCGATTCATGCGGTTCTTCGTCGGTTCCGCGCGACAACGCCGACAGCGCGGGCGCGGTCTCCGGTGAGGAGGCGATCGCGAACGATGCGTCTGCCGGGGCGTCGACGATGCGTGCACCGGTGTGGAACACGATCCAGGCCTCGACCTCGGGTGCGCTGCGCAGTGCGGAGTCGAGCCACACGGGGGTCTGCTCGTCGCACAGAGTCAGGATCACCGCGCCGAGTGCAGCGCCCAGCGGCTCCGGCGGTGCGACCACGGGATCGATGCGCTGGGGCATGGTGGGCCGTGCGAGGGCTTCCATCACCGCACGGAACACGCGCTGCGCGTCTCGCACGGGATGGGCGAACCCGGGAGTGTGGTTCCGGGCGGTCAGCATGCTCATTCGTGCTCCCTTGCGACGGTGAAGAAGTCGACCACGGTGCTCCGCGCGTCCGCTCCGGCTTCGGCATCCCGCGTGCTCTGGGCGCGTTCGAGAGGTTCGATCACCTCGGCCAGGACGCGTTCGCGCTGCGCGGGAGCGCTCAGCAGGGCATCGAACACGGCGGCGAGTCCCGCGTGCTCGGGGTGGCTGCCGAGCACATACGACGTGCCGCTCACGCCGTCGACGCCCGGTCCATGAAGCATCACTGTCGCCCTGGCCACGGTAGCCTCGCCCAGATTGAACCGGTCGCCGGTACCGCCGATGCGCCCCTGCACCATGACGAGCCCGGCTTCCGGTCCTCGCAGGTAGGTGACGTCCGGCCGCTGCGACCACTGAGCCCACAGCGCGCTGAGTTCATCGAGTGACGCCTGTGACAGCGCGCGGGCGGCGCGTCGACGTTCGTCGACCGAGGTCTCGTGCGCCCCGTTCGTGTCCGCTGTCACGATGCGATGTCCTTCACGTCCGACTCCTTCTTGCTGCGTAAAGTTATCTACGTATCTATACAACTCGACAGTAGGCCGGTATGGTCGAGAAGGAAAGCGCACGGGGACAACTTCGGCGCACCAGACGATGAACAACAGGTGAATCGGTCACGGCCGCAGGGTCCGGAGGGCAGGAGTGCGATGACGAACCCCGACGCGGCCCCGCGCTCGAACAGCGGCTATTCCGCGTGGAGGCTCATCACCGAAGAACTGCGCGGCGAGATCTCCGAGCGGCGTCTGCGGCCGGGGGACCGGCTGCCGACCGAGAACGCGATCGCGGAGCGGTACGGCGTGAATCGTCACACGGCACGCCAGGCCATCGCCGCGCTCGCGCACGACGGGCTCATCGAATCGCGACGGGGGAGCGGCACGTTCGTCACGGGTGAGTCGGTGCTCGTGCACCGGATCGGCCTGCGCACCCGGATGATGCGCAGCCTCGGTGAGGAGGAGAGCACTCGGACGAAGAGCCGCGTGCTCGACAGCGCGACTGAACCCGCGCCGGCGGACATCGCGCTCCGGCTGGGCATACCCGGCGGGGAGGCGGTCAGGATCGAGAGCACGCGGTCGGTCGGCGGCCATCCGATCTCCATCGGCACGCACTGGTTCGCCGCCGAACGGTTGCCGGACATCGCAGGAGCATTCCGGCGCACCGGGTCGTTCACAGCGGCCCTCGCCGCGCAGGGCGTCGACGACTACGTACGCGCGTCCACCGTGGTCGGCGCGCGCCACGCGACAGCGCAGGAGACGGAGATGCTCGAGATCCGTCCAGGAGCGATCGTGCTCGTCGCCGAGGCGCTCGACACCCTTCCCGACGGCACCCCCCTGCAGCACCTGGTGACGCGCTTCGCCGCACAGCGCGTGCGCCTGGACATCGAGCCCCCGCATCCGGAGTGAGAGGCTGCACCCGCATCGGCCCGGCCTGTCGCGGAGGGAATAGCGAGAGCACAATGGATGCTGTGTCCTGAGCACGTTCGCGGATCAGCCCGCGATGCAGATGGGTGGTCGCATGGAAGGTCTCGAGATCACGGTCCTGCTCGGGCTCACGATCCTGATCGGGACGATGCTGGCGCCGCGGGTGCGTCTGGCGCTGCCGTTGGTGCTGGTCGTCTTCGGCCTGCTGCTCGGGTTCGTGCCCGCGCTGCGCGAGGTGCAGTTGCCGCCGGAGACGGTGCTGCTGCTCTTCCTGCCGGTGATGCTCTACTGGGAGAGCCTGACGACATCGCTGCGCTCGATCCGCCGTGACTTCCGCTACATCCTCCCGATGAGCACCCTGCTGGTCGTCGCCTCGGCCTTCGCTGTGGCCGGCGTGGCCGTGCTGTTCGGGATGCCGTGGGAGATCGCGCTCATCCTCGGCGCGGCTGTCGCTCCGCCCGATGCCACCGCGGTCGCCGCCCTCGGTCGACTGCTGCCGCAGCGGGCGTTCATGAAGCTGAAGGCCGAGAGCCTCACCAATGACGGCACGGCTCTCGTGCTCTATGCGATCGCCGTCTCACTCGCGGTGGGCGGCGACGTGACGCCCCTCTCCGTCACCTGGACGGTCGTCGTCTCGTATCTCGGAGGCATTGCCGTGGGCGCCCTCGTCGCCGCCGCGGGGTGGTTGGTGCTGCGACGGGTCAGGACGACGATCACGATCAACGTGACGCTGCTGCTCCTGCCCTTCGTCGCCTTCCTGCTCGCCGAGATGATCCACGCGTCCGGCGTGCTGGCAGTGGTCGTCGCAGGTCTCATCGCGGCATACCTCGGACCGCGGATCACGACGGCCGCGTCGCGCCGGCAGTCCGAGGCGGTATGGCCGTTCGGAGTCTTCCTGCTCAACGGCGCCCTCTTCGTGCTGATCGGACTCGAAGTGCAGTGGGTCGTGCATCAGACCTCCCTGCAGATGATCGGGTGGCTCGTGCTGACGACGATCGCCGTCTGGGTGACGCTGCTGCTGGTGCGCTTCGGCTTCCAATTGCTGTCAGTGCCCTTCCAGCGGCTCGGCGGAGCCCGGGTCGCCGTGCATCCGCGGGGATTGAGGACTCGGGCGCAGATCGTCAGCACTGTCGCGGGCATGCGAGGGGCCGTGTCGCTCGCGATCGCGCTGTCGGTGCCTCTGACCGCTCCGGACGGAACGGCGCTCGCCGGTCGGGACGACATCATCTTCGTGACGGCAGGGGTGATCCTGCTCAGCCTGCTCGTGCAGGGTCCGTTGTTGCCCGCTGTCGTGAGGTGGGCGGGGTTCCCTGATGACAACGCGGCCGATGAGGAGTTCGAACTCGCAGAGCGTGCGATCTCCGGGGCGGCGATGGCGGCGCTGGATGCGCTCGCCTCAGAGCACGGCATCAGCGACGAGGTGCGCGATCGGGTGCGCCGCGACGGCTACGAGATGCTCGAGCTCGCCAATGCTCGAGCGATGGCGAGGGAGCGCGCACTGATCGACGCCGAGGTCGGTGCGATGGAGGATCTGCTGGATGAGCCGGATCCGCTGGCGGGCGGCGCGATCGCGGACCTGGATCCCGACCCGGTCGGCGTCAGCGCGTCGGATGAGATCACGGACGGCACGACGCTGCAGATGGTGGCCACGTCGGCCGACGTCGACGTCCTGCAGCGCTCGCCGCTCATCCGGCACGAGGAGTACGCCCGGCTCAAGCTCGCGGTGCTCGAGCACAAGCGCGAGGTGCTGCACGGTCTGCGGCGCGCTGGCACCGTCGATGATCTCGTCGTGCGCAGCATCTCCGCGCGACTCGATCTCGAGCAGGTGCGGATGCAGGGGATCGAGCAGATCGACTGACAGCGCCCGCGCTGCCGATCAGGAGTTCACGCGGATGATCTCCTGCTGATACGGCGCGACCACATCGCCCGAGATGCGCAGATCGAGCAGCAGGAACCGGCGGGTCGACGGGTCTTCCGCGGTCCAGGTGCGGAGCCGATCGAGGTCTTCGAGCGTGCGCACCGCGACGCCTTCGGCGCCGACCGCCCCGGCGAAGGCCGCGAAGTCGACCTCGGGGATGCGCATGGGCTCCTCGGCGAGACCCTTCAGACCGTAGAGGTGGACCTCGGCACCGTAGGCGGCGTCATTCCAGATCACTGCGCAGCCGCGACCGCCGGCAGCGCGGACTGCCGATTCGAGATCGGCGATCGCCATGAGCCCCCCGCCGTCGCCCGAGGTGAGCACGATCGTCGAGTCCGGCCGTGCCCTGGCCGCGCCGACGACGCTCGGCCAGCCCTGGCCGATGGCTTGGAACGCCGTGCCGACCATCATCATCCGATCCGGCGCCGACACCGGCCAGTACATGTTCGCCCAGCCGATGAAGTGCCCGCCGTCGGAGACCACGATCCTGTCCTCCGGCAGGAGCTCTGCGATCCGCCGGGCCGCCGAGCGAGGGTCGAGCCTGCCGTCGGCGGCGAGATCATCACCGCGCTCGTATGCGCGGGCAGCGTCGATGTCGACGGATTCCCGCCACGATCCGGGCACTTCGTTCGGAGAAGTGCTCTTCGCTCGGACGTTTTCGTCGGATTCCTCCGAAGTACGTGCACTTCTCCGAAGAACGCGTGCACCGAGGTGCCCGTCCTGAAGCCGGGCCACGAGCTGCTCGGCGACGATCCGTGCATCGCCGCGCAGGAACCCGCCCACGTGCGGATGCGTCGCTGTCGGGGAGACATCGATCTGGAACACTCGCGTACCCGGCGCGAACAGTTCGCCGAAGCGCATCGTGAACTGATTCAGTGAGGCGCCGAAGACGACGGCGACATCGGCCTGGCGGACGAGCCGCATCGCGCCCTCGGCGCCGAACCCGCCCGTGACGCCGAGGTCGTACTCCGCTGCGGGGAAGACGCCGCGCCCGAGCGCGGTGGATGCCGTGAGCGCCCCGGTCGCATCGGCGAGATCTCCCAGCGCGGCAGAGGCGCCAGCCAGCCAGGCTCCTCGGCCGGCGAGCAGGAACGGCCTCTCGGCATCGCGCAGCGCGGCGGCGATGTCATCCAGCATCCCGTCGGCGAACTCTCCCTTGGGCGAGAGCGGTGTCGGGATGCGCGGCGCCGGTGCAGGAGGTACCGGTCCGGCTTCGAGCGCGGCGACGTCGTAGGGGATCGCGAGCACGACAGGCACGCGATAGGTCAGTGCGTGCTCGATCGCGATGATCGTCGTCGCCGCGGCATCCGCTCGTCCGACCGTGTACGTCCGTGCGCCCACTGCCGAAGCGAGCGCGATCTGGTCGACATCCCAGGGGCGTGGGCCGGAGGTGGGCTCGTCGCCCACCACGAGCACGAGCGGCACGTGCGCCTGCACCGCCTCCGCGAGCGCGGTCAGGGTGTTCGTGAACCCGGCGCCGTAGGTGGTGGTGGCGGCGGCGATCCTCCCGGACGCGCGGTGATGGGCATCGGCGGCGACGACCGCGCCCTGCTCGTGGCGCACGGCGGTGAACTTCACCGGCGTCTGGCGCTCGAGCGCGTCGAGGAAATGGGCGTTGCCGTTGCCCATCACACCGAAGACGGCGTCGATGTGCTGAGCGAGAGTGAGGGCGACGTGAGCGGAGACAGTGGGCATGGGGAATGCCTTTCGAGACGACGGATCGATTCCGTGTGTGTCTCGCTTCGCGCGACATCGCGGCGAATGCTTCGTGCCCCTTTTTCGGGCACCGGCGCCCCTTTCCAGGGAATCCGGACATCGACGATTCTAACGGCAGAATAGACGCATGACGGATGCTGCGATCGAACGCGAGACACTCACCTGGGACGGCTTCGGAGCAGCGACGCGAGACCTCGCGCGCAGCATCGTCGCCAGCGGATTCGAGCCGGAGGTCGTGGTCGCGATCGCCCGCGGTGGGCTACTGCCCGCAGGAGCGATCGCGTACGGGCTGGGCGCGAAGAACTGCGGAGCGATCAACGTGGAGTTCTACACCGGCATCGGCACGGTCCTGGATGCACCGGAGGTGCTGCCGCCCGAACTGGACATGGCGTATCTCGACGGGCGCCGTGTACTGCTGGTCGATGACGTGGCGGACTCAGGGCGCACGCTGGCACTGGCCGTGGAACTGCTGCAGGCGAAGGGCGCAGAGGTGCGATCCGTGACGATCTACACCAAGCCGTCGACGATCATCCAGCCCGACTACGCGTGGAAGGACACCGATCTGTGGATCAACTTCCCGTGGTCGTTCCAGGGCACGGTCCGCGAAGAAGACCTGGGTCTCGCGCCCACGGCGTGACCGATCGAGAGTCCGATCCTGCTGTGAACACGTCCGAACAGTTCTCCTGGCGGACGCTGTTGCGCCCGCCGCAGGGGGCGGTCTCGCTCGAGACGGCCGCTCTGCTCGTGGGAGCGGTGTTCTTCGCCATCGGGTTCGTCGTGTCCGTGTTCGTGTTCTGGGGGCATGAGCTGTCGATCGTCGGTGATCGTTCGATCGGCACGTACGCGTCGATCGGCGGCGCGGTCGTCGCGGTGCTGTCGGCGCTGCTGGGGCGGCTCGGTGTCCGCCCGGGACGCCGTGTCATCCACAGCGACGGGCTCGCGATGCGCGATGACCGACTGCGCTGGTACGACATCGCCGCCATCGCGCTCGCGTATGCCGTCACTGCGCTCCTCGGCTGGGCGGGGATCGCGCTGCTCCTGGCCCGCAGCTTCACCGACGCCCCTGTCTTCGCCTTCCCCGGCGCTGTGCTCGTTGCCGTCGCCTTCGCCCTGACGGCATACGTGTGCTTCCTCAGCGCTGTCTCGCTCACGCCGATGTCGCTGTCCCTCGTCCTCGCGGTCTTCCTCGTGGTCGGTGCATTCGCCAGCATGCTGACCGCGACCGATGCCCACTGGTGGCAGGACAATCTCTCCGCCCTCGGCATGGCGAGCAACGACTCGTCCTGGATCTTCAACGGCACGCTGATCGTCGCCGGCATCATCGTGACCACGATCGCGCGCTACTCGACGGCCGGACTCCCCGTCGACGCGCCGAGGGATGCCAGAGGCCGACGACTCGTGCGCATCGGGATGATCCTGATCGGCGTCTTCCTCACCTGCGTCGGCATCTTCCCCGTCGATGCGTTCTTCGTGGTGCACAACACCGTCGCGACAGGGATGGCCGTGGCCTTCGCCGTCGTCGTGATCGGTCTGCCCTGGATGCTGCCGAGGATCTCCAAGGTCTTCATCGCGCTCGGATACGCCTACGTCGCCGTGATCGTGCTGCTGGCCGTGTTCTTCGCGACGGGTTACTACAACCTGACCGCCGTCGAGCTGATCGCCGCCGTGCTGATCTTCAGCTGGATCATCGTCTTCCTCCGGGCTGCCGAGGAGGTGTCGACGGCGATCGCCGAGCCCGGTGATGCGTGAGCGAGGACTCAGTCCCGCAGGGCGCGGGTGGCGTCGCGGGTGCGCGTGAGAGCGTCCACCGTCTCGGCGAAGCGGCGCTTGGCGACGCCCATGAAGAGGCAGTCGACCAGCGCGAGCTGAGCGATGCGACTGACCATCGCGCCGGCGCGGAATGTCGACTCGCGCACCTCGGTGAAGAGCGCATGATCCGCCGCGTCGGCGAGAGGCGAGCCCTTCACCGAGGTCACCCCGATCGTCGCGGCGCCATTGCTGCCGGCGCTGCGGAGGAAACGCACGGTCTCGGGCGTGACGCCGGAGTGTGAGAACCCGACCGCGACGGTCGGACCCGCGTGCAGCACGGTCGCGGTGATCGCTTCGTGCGGGTCAGTGAGCAGGCGCGCGTTGCGGCCGACGCGCAGCAGTTTGTGCGCGAGGTCTTCGGCGACGATCCTGCTTGCGCCGATGCCGTAGAGAAGGATGCGCTCGGCGCGGTCGATTTCGGTGATCGCCGCTGCCAGCACCTCGAAGTCGAGTCGCGCCACGGTCTCCTCGATGGCGAGCATTTCCAGCGCCGCGAGCTTCGAGACGGCCTCACGGAGGGAGTCGTGGTCGGAGATCTCCGAACCGTAGGCTCCCTTCGCCGAGAACTGCGCCGCTTCCTTGCCGAGTTCGGTGGCGAGCGCCATGCGCAACGGGGCATAACCGCTGAAACCGATCGCGCGGCAGAAGCGCACCACGGAGGCGACGGAGGTGCTGCAGGCGGTCGCGAGCTCGTTGATCGTCATGTCGATCACGATCGACGGATTCTCCCTCACGGCTCCCGCGATGCGGGCCAGAGAGGGCGGAAGGGTCGAGGTGGATGCTTCGATCGTCGATTGGATGCTCATCCGCGCTCCTCGGGAGAGGTAAATAATTTTCAGTCCGTCGCATTCGACTGTAGACTGTTTTCGACAACCGCAGCCGACGACACGAGAGTCCAGAGATGCCGATCGAGCACATCACTGCCGCCGTCGATCTGGGCAAGTCGCGGTGCCGCGTCGCCGTGATCACGCCCGATGGTCGTGACACGCACACGGGCGATGGCACCCCCGGCCTCGCCGCGGTCGACGGCGTCGACCATGCCGCCGCAGCGATCCTGAAGCTGCTCGAGAAGGCCGGATTCGAAAAGGCTGGGCTCATGGACGGCCTCGGCGTGGGCGCGGCAGGAGCGTGGACGGCGCCGGATGCCGCAGCCGCTCTCGCACGTCTGCTCGCCGACGCGCTCGGTGCGCCCGTCGCCGTCGCCTCGGATGTCGTGACGGCGCACGTCGGGGCGCTGGGCGGTGCCCCCGGCACTCTGCTCATCGCCGGCACCGGTGCCGTCGCGCTCGGTGCGGATGCCGAAGGTCTGCGCCTGGTCGACGGCTGGGGCCCCGATCTCGGTGACTTCGGCAGCGGATCGTGGATCGGGCGGGAAGGCGCGCGTGCAGTGCTGCGCGCCAGAGACGGACTCGGCGCCGAGACGATGCTCACCGATGCCGTGCGCGCGCATGTGGCGCCGCATCCGGATCCCGTCACCTGGCTGGCCGCGGGCATCGCGACCGCCAGGCAGCTGGCGACGATCGCTCCGCTCGTGCTCGACGCAGCCGCGGCAGGCGACGTCGTCGCTTCGGGCATCGCCGCCGAAGCCGTGCGCCTGCTCACATCGACCGCGCTCGCCGCATCCGATCGCGCCGATGACGTCGCCATCCATGGCGGACTCACCGATCACTCCTGGTTCCGCGCCGAACTCGAGCGCTCCCTCACCGCAGCCGGCCGCACGATCGTGCACCCCGCCGGCGACGCCTTCGACGGCGCGGCGCACCTCGTGCACCGCACCGACATGCCCCACGAAAGGTTCGTGCATCGTGCCGAATGACACCTCTGCGAATGACTCCGACGCGACCCGACTCGCAGATCTGCTCGAGGAGCTGGCCGCCCTCGGCACCGAGGCGTCGACGACCGAGCGCGGCGACCTCGATCTGCTCGACACGGCAGAGCTCGTGCGTCGGATGAACGCCGAGGATCAGCGTGTGCCGGTTGCGGTGGCAGAGCGTGCGAACGAGATCGCGCGTGCGGTGGACGGCATCACGGAGCGGTTCCGTCGCGGCGGACGTCTCATCTACATCGGCGCAGGAACGGCAGGCCGAGTGGGAGTGCTCGACGCCAGCGAGTGCCCGCCGACATTCGGCACGGCCCCGTCGATGGTCGTCGGCCTCATCGCAGGTGGCGAGACCGCGATCCGCTCCGCGGTCGAGAACGCGGAGGACGATGCGGATGCTGCGGAGGCGTCGCTGCGCGCGCTCGAGCTGAGTGAACGAGACACGGTCGTCGGGATCTCTGCATCCGGTCGCACGCCGTACGTCATCGGTGGCCTCGACTACGCGCGCAGTGTCGGTGCGCTGACAGCGGCGATCGCATCCAACGCCGACTCCGCGATAGGTACCGCCGCTGAGATCGCGATCGAGGTCGTCACCGGTCCTGAATTCATCTCGGGTTCCACGCGGCTCAAGGCCGGAACTGCGCAGAAGCTCGTCGTGAACATGCTCACCACGCTGTCGATGATCAAGCTCGGCAAGACCTATCGTGGCGTCATGGTCGATCTGCTCGCCACCAACGAGAAGCTGCATGCGCGCTCGGTGCGTACCGTGACGCAGCTCGCCGGCGTCGGCGTCGACGAGGCCTCTGCGGCCCTGCGCGCAGCGGAAGGCTCGGTGAAGCTGGCCCTGCTGATCCTCGCGACAGGCGCGGATGCGCCGCGTGCGGCGCTCGCTCTGGCAGAGGCCGACGGCATCCTGCGTGAGGCGATCGCGGCGCTCAGCCGATCCTGATCTCGAATCCGTCCCGCGCGGGGTCGATCGCGACCTGAGTGAGGTCGTCGACGTGATGCGCAGGCGCGAATGATGGCGCATGCGGACCGACGCCGATCACGGTCATGCCGGCGTCGATTCCGGCCTGGATGCCCGCGCCGGAGTCCTCGAAGACCACGCAGTCGACGGGATCGACGCCCAGTGAGGATGCCGCGAGCAGGAACCCCTCCGGATCGGGCTTGCTCTGCGAGACGTGCTCGGCCGTGATCGCGAGTTCGGTGAGCGGAAGCCGAGCGGCGCCCATCCGTGCCGTCATGAGGGCGACGTCGGCCGAGGTGACGATCGCGTGCGGCATGTCCTGCAATGACCGGAGCAGTTCGGCGGCGCCGGGGATCGCGATGACGCCGTCGGTCTCGGCGCTCTCCCGCGCCAGCATCCGCTGGTTCTCCTCGCGGTTGATCGCGTGATCGCGCTCAGGGAGGAGGATCGCCATGCTCTGCCAGCCCTGACGCCCGTGCACCGTTTTCAGCACCGTGTCGCGGTCGAGCCCGTGCGGTTCTGCCCACTCAAGCCACAGGCGCTCGACGACGGCCGTGGAGTCGACGAGTGTGCCGTCCATGTCGAGCAGGACAGCGCGTGCGGTGATGGTCGTCGTCATGCATTCAGGCTATCCCGGCGGACGTCCGAGGCACGCGGCAGTATGGGGTCATGGATCCGCACCTGCTGCGCTCGCTCCGCATGCGCTCGCACCGGCTCACAGCTCCCGCCCGCTCCGTGACCGACGCCGCGCGTCACATGCTCGCGGTGCAGGCGCAGGATTTCTGGGCCGGGCGATGGGCGTTGGCTGCGCGGGCGTCAGGCGCCCCCACGCTGAGCGGTGTCGATCGGCTCTTCAATCGCGGCGCCCTCGTGCGCGCGTGGACGCAGCGCGGCACCCTGCACATCGTCGCGGCTGAGGATCTCGCCTGGATGCTGACGGTGACGGGGGAGCGGCAGTTGCAGAAGGCGGCGCCGCGCTACCGGGAACTCGGCCTGGGTGACGACGAACTCGCGACTGTCGAGCGGATCGTCCGCGGTGCGCTGGGCGGCGGCAACGGTCTCACCCGCGTCGAACTGTTCGAGGTGCTGCAGAAGGCCGGGATCGAGCCGGGCGGGCAGCGTGGTCTGTTCGCGGTGCAGAACCTCGCCCTGCGCGGCATCGTGTGCCAGGGGCCGATCGTCGCACGTGCAGGAGGTGTGTCGCGCGACCAGCAGTTCGTGCTCGCCGAGGAGCACATCCCCGAATCCGCAGTTCCGAGCGATCCCGCTGCGGAGATGTTCGTGCGATACATCCTCGGTCATGGCCCCGCCACCGCCGAGGACTTCGCGTGGTGGGCCGGTATCACGCTCGGCGCCGCACGCTCGGCGGCCGCCGCATCCGCCGATGACGAGCGCATCCGCCAGATCGACGACGGAATGTTCGCCGCGAGTTCGATGCCACGGCGAAACACGGCAGCCCCCACCGTGATCGCGCTCGGATCGTTCGAGGAATACTACATCTCGTACACCGATCGCACGGTCGCGTGCCCACCAGAGCTGCTGACGGCGATCGGACCGGGGAAGAACGGGATGGTGCGCCCGATCCTCGTCGCAGACGGCATCGTCGTCGGCACCTGGCGGCACTCCACCGCTGTCGGACGGCACACCGATGACCCCGTGCCCGAGCTGCTGGCAGTCGGTGCAGCCGGCGATGCCGGCGTCGCCGCTGCGCTCGACCGCTACGCGGCCTTCATCGCGGGCTGACCCCGCGCCCGGCGTCTTTCGCCTCGAGCTCGCCGTTCTGCGTCGTTCCTGCGCGCCGTGACGTCGTGGACATCTCCGCCCCGGGGGTTGCATCGTGCGGCGACTCTTGATAGCTTCGCACTACATTATGCAAGGCAGTTCTATATTCTCGAACAAAGGCGTGAGACACAGATGATGGATGCCATCCGCGACGAGTCCGCAGAAACGAACGTCGCGAAGAGCCCGATCCAGTCGATCGACCGGACCGTGGCGCTTCTCGAGGCGATCGCTGCGGCAGGACCTGCCGGAGCGCCGCTGTCCAGCGTCACCGCGACGGCAGGGGTGCATGCCTCGACCGGGCGCACCCTGCTGACTGCGCTCATGGTGCATGGTCTTGTGGCGCAGATCGACTCCACGAGGCGTTATGTCCTCGGGCCCCGCTTCTTCGAGCTGAACCGTACGTACACGCTGCAGCACGATCTCGGAGCCGTCGCGGCTCCGATTCTTCGAGGCCTTTGGGAGCACAGCAACGAGACGGTGCACCTGGCCACGCTCCAACACGGACGTCGAGTCGACATCGCAGTGCTGGTCAGCCCGCAACTGCTGAACATCAACCCGAGCGCCATGCGTGCATCCGCCTCTCCCATTCACCCGTTGCTGCACACCGCGGCAGGCAAGGTCCTTCTGGCCGGAATGCCGGGGGACGAGCGCGACCGCATCCTCGACAGCGCATCAGCAGAGGCCGACCGTGCGGAGATCGATCAGGAACTCGCGACCGTGCTCGGCGCCGGTTTCGCGACCAACCACGAGGAAGAGGTCGCCGGCGTATGCGGCATCGCGGCGCCTGTGCGCGATCACAACGGCCGGACGGTCGCGGCGATGTGCGTCGGCTATCCGACAGCGCGTCAGAGCGGTGAGTATGAAGCTCGTCTGCGCGAGTCCACCGTCGAAGCCGCAGCGGAGCTGTCGCGCATGCTCGGTGCCCCGCTCGAGGCGGAGACAGGCGAGAGCGCGGATGCGTGACACCCTCGACGTCCTCGTCGTCGGTGGAGGTCCGGCGGGAATCTCGGCGTCGATCCAATCCGCGCGTCTCGGTCTGCGTACTGGCCTCGTGGAGAAGAACGGCGCCCTCGGCGGGACGACGACGGTGGCCGGTGTCTCGCTACCAGGTCTGTTCCACGCATGGGGGCACCAGATCATCAGCGGTTTCGGTTGGGATCTCGTTCGGCAGGCCGTAGAGGTCGGTGGTGGAGAACTGCCCGATTTCACCAGATGGGATCTGCCGCACTTCCGACTCCAGGTTCGCGTGAATGCCGCGATCTACGCCGCACTTGCGGATCAGGCGGTCATCGACGCCGGTGTCGATCTGCTGCTGCACACGATGATCGCGGCCGTCGAGTGGACGGGGTCGGATTGGCGGGTCGTGCTGTGTAGCAAAGAGGGCCTGCATGAGGTGCGCGCGCTGCGTCTAGTGGACAGCACGGGCGATGCCGATGTCGTCGCGCATGCGGGCCTGAAGCGCCTCAGCACGGCGGAGAAACAGCCCGGAACCATCATGGTACGTCTCGGTGGCTACGACGCATCCTCTCTGGAGGGAATCGATCTCGATGCACTCGATGGCGCATACGAGCGCGGGATCGAGGAGGGCGAACTTCATGCGGCTGATTTCCAGTCCGCGGAGCGTCCGCTGCGCAAGTTCCTCGGCCATCGTGGCGAGAACGCGATCCATGTCACGGGAATCCACGGCGGAACGAGCGTCGACCGGACGGAGGCGGAGTTGGCGGGCCGCAAGGCGCTGCTGCGGATCTACCGCTTCCTGAAGCGTCAGCCGGGCCTCGAAGATCTCTTCGTGGAGTCCTGGGCGATAGAGACGGGCGTGCGGGAAACCTTCACGATCGAAGGCATCCAGACCATCACGGTGGACGACTACAGATCGGGCCGTGTATGGGCGGACGCGGTGTCCTACAGCTTCTACCCGATCGACGTCCATCGCTCCGACGGCGACGGGATCGACATCCGTCGGCTCGACTACGGCGTCATCCCGTCCATTCCGCGATCCGCGATGCTTCCCCAAGGCGCACCCGGCTCGCTCATCGTCGCCGGGCGGGCCGTCGCGGGAGACCAGGAAGCGAACTCCGCGTACCGGGTGCAGGCGTCCTGCATGGCTATGGGACAGGCTGCGGGCGCGCTCGCCGGGCTCTCCGTCCGTCACGACACGTCGATCGAAGACGTGCCGATCGCCCTGCTGCACACTCAGCTCCGGCGCTTCGGGGCGATCATCCCCGGAGACGTCGATGTCGAGCCGCTCACCGTCGTCGAGGCGAACGGCGCCTCCCAGCCCCGGTAACAACTACGCAGTGCGTGGACCCAATGAAGGAGACACCATGAACACAACGACCATCGGCCGACTGCGCGGCACTCGCCGAGCCCGCCCGCTCGCCGCCGGCGCCCTGGCGCTTGCGGCCGCGGTCGCCCTCAGCGGATGCGGATTCGTCAACACCGGCGAGAGCGACGGCGGCGATGGAGGCGCCATCACGACGTACACCAGTCCGGAGCAGAACACTGGGCTGGAGGCACTCTACGACGCGTTCGAAGAGGAGACCGGAACTGCCGTGGACCCGTCCTTCGCCGCGGCCGAAGAGCTCAATCAACAGCTTCGAGTGCAACTGACCTCGGGAACGGCAGCGGATCTGATCCGTGTCTCACCGGGGTTCTCGAGCCCGGTGTCGGCGGGTGTGCTCGGCACAGAGGGCGAGCTCGCCGATCTAGGTGACGCCGGGTGGGCCGAGCGCATCGATGACGGGACCCGAGTGCTCGCCGAGGCCGACGGAACCCTCGTCGCCTACCCCGTGGGTCGCAACTCGATCGTGATGGCGTACAACCTCGAGGTTTTCGACGAGCTCGGGCTCGAGCCTCCCACGACCTGGACAGAATTCATCGCCGTCTGCGACGCGCTGCAGGCGGCGGGGAAGACGCCGATCGCGGCCGGATTGACCGGAGGGATCTACCTCCAGTTCTTCGTGTACGCGCTCGCCGGGACGCTGGTCTACGGTTCGGATTCCGATATCGACGACCAGATGCGTGCGGGAGAGACCGGCTTCGCCGACGAGCCGGCGTGGCAGGAGGTGTTCGACAAACTGCTGCTGCTGTCTGAGTACTTCACGCCCGACGCTCTCGGAGTACCCGCCGATCAGGCTCAGCAGGCGCTCGCGCGAGGCGATGCGGGGATGACGATGCTGGTCTCCGCCGGACTGCCGCAGCTCTACGACTATTCCGATCAAGGACAGGATGCGTTCGGGGTCTTCGCGATGCCGGCAAGCGACGATGCATCCGCCACGCTGCTCCCGACCGCGCCCGACTTCGTGGCCGTGAACGCCTCCTCGCCACGGATCGACGAGGCGAAGGAACTGCTCGAGTTCCTCGCACAGCCGGAGAATGTCGAATCGTACGCGTCCGCCCTCGGCGTGCTGCCGGGGATCAGCGAAGGCGCCGAGGTCGAATCCTCGCCGCTCGACCCCGTGCTCCCTCTCGTGGACGAGGGGCGCACCGCTCCCTATGCGAACTATCTCTGGCCCAACGGTGACACGCAGCAGACGCTGCTCCAATCCGGACAGCAGCTTCTGGCGGGCGAGATCGACGTGGCCACATTGCTCGATCTGCTCGACGAGCAATACCAGAAGGGCGAGGGATGACCACCTCGCTCGTGCGGGAGGCGGGTGCAGGCGATATGGGGTCTCCGCCTGCACCCCGCATGTTCGTGCGGTCGCGTGGACGCCGAGGGAAGGTGCCGTATCTCTTCATCGTGCCGGCCGTCCTCGTCTACGGGCTGGTGGTGCTGTACCCCACTGTGACCGGAGGCATCTTCGCGTTCACGGACTGGAGCGGACAGCGGGCCGCGCCCGCCTTCGTCGGGCTCGACAACTTCGTCACGCTCTTCACGACCGCATCCTCTCGGGCAGCGTTGTTCAACACACTCGCGATCGCCGCCGCATGCACGGTCGTCCAGACCGTCGTCGGCCTCGCGCTCGCCGCGGCGTTGAACACTCGGCTGCGCAGCAGGAATGCCCTTCGCACCCTCTTCTTCGCGCCGGCTCTGTTGCCACCAGTGATCATCGGATTCCTCTGGCAGTACATCCTCACGCCCACCGGCCCGCTCAACTCGGCGCTGGAGTCCATCGGTCTCGGTTTCCTGACCCGGAACTGGCTCGGTGACTCCTCGATCGCGCTCGGATCCGTCATCGCCGTCATCATCTGGCAGAACGCCGGCCTCACGATGGTGATCTATCTCGCCGGCCTCCAGGGCATTCCGCCCGAACTGTACGAGGCAGCCTCGATCGATGGTGCCGGTGCATGGCAGCGGTTCCGCTCGGTGACCTTGCCTCTTCTCATGCCGGCCACGACCATCGCGCTCTCGCTCACGCTCATCGGCAGCCTCAAACTGTTCGACCAGGTGTTCGCGATGACGGGCGGCGGACCTGGATACGCCACGGAGACGCTCTCCGTGATCATGTACAAGGAAGCCTTCGTCTCGGGACGGTTCGGCTACAGTGCCGCGATCGCACTCGTGCTGACCATGATCGTGTTCGCCTTCGCGATGATCCAGTTGAAGGCCCTGCGTCGCTTCGAGGTGGACTCATGAGCTCGACGGTCACCCCATCGACCGTGACGGATCGCCGAGTCGCGCGTCGAGCCCGACCAGGTCGCTGGCGTCGCCTCCTCGGGGAGATCGGCATGATCCTGATCGGTCTCGTCTTCGCGTTCCCGTTCTACGTCTTCCTCAGCATCTCGTTGAAGCAGCCCTCCGAAGTGGCGGATGATCCACTGGGCCTTCCCCGCGAGGTGTACCTCGACAACTACGCCACCGCGTGGGAATCGGCGTCGCTGGATGAAGCGCTCGTGAACTCCACGGTCGTCGCCGTCATCAGCGTCGCCGCTCTCATCGTGTTCGGGTCATTCGCCGCATACACGATCGCACGACGCGCGACCCGATTGAGCTATGCCGCATACGTTCTGTTCCTGCTCGGTCTCATGATCCCCATGCAACTGGGCATGGTGCCGCTGTATCAGTTCATGCGCGATGCGAATCTGCTGCAGACGTACACCTCGGTGATCATCTTCAGCATCGGCAGCCAACTGCCGCTCACCGTGTTCCTCTACGCGGGGTTCCTGCGGGCGATGCCGAAGGAGTATGAGGAAGCCGCTTACGTGGACGGCGCCGGGGTGGTGCGAACATTCCTGGCCATCGTGTTCCCGATGCTCCGTCCGATCACGGGGACCGTGGTGATCCTCTCAGCGATCAACATCTGGAACGAGTTCCTCACGCCGCTGCTGTACGTGGGAGGCAGCTCGCAGCAGACGCTTCCCGTGGCGATCTTCGCCTTCCGAGGCGAGTTCGCCACGCAATGGGGTGTGATCTTCGCGGGCATGGCCATGGCGATCGTTCCGATCCTCATCGTGTACTTCCTGTTGCAGAAGTCGATCATCAAGGGATTCGCGAGCGGGCTGAAGGGCTGATCGAACTGGTGCGACCGGCGGTCGGTGCACCCATATGAAAGGGAGGTCAAAGATGACCGGGATTGTGACGCGCTGGCGGGATGCGCAGGCGTCGAGGCGAACACTTCTGGCGGGCGCCGGAGCGGGCGTGCTGCTCGCGACATTCGCGCCGGATTGGCGAAGCGGAGGTGCGTTCGCGGCGCAGGCGAGCGCCGGCCCCGACGCGTTGCCGCTGATCGCGGCGTTGCCGGCCGGCGCGCCCGATCGAGGAGCATTCACTCTTGAAGAGCAAAGACTCGCTCCGTATCTGGCGACGCTCGCCCCCATGGTGAATGAGATCGTCGACGATGACGAAGCGACTCTCGGATGGATGAGCGGCGGTTGGTGGCGCACGCCCGCCGAGCCCTTCAACGCGCGCATTCAAGAGCATGTGCGCACGATGGCGTGGTTCTACGCGCACGAGCGGCCGTGGAATCCTTACTCGGGCGACGCCGCGCTCCTTGCACGGCTGGATGCTGCGATCCATCACTATCTGCGGCTCCAGCACGATGACGGTTCCTGGCCCGAGTACGAACCGAATGAGCGTTCCCGCGCCGCCACGGCTTTTGCGCTCGGCTACCTGTCCAAGACGCTCGAGGATCTGCGTGACGTCGATGCACTGCCGCAGACCCGCACGGAGATCTCGGCGGCATTGCACCGTGCGATGACCTGGTTCCTCGATCCGGCCAACGCCGGCGTCTGGCAGGCCGAGCGCATCGAGTTCGTGAACCAGCCGATGGCGGGTCTTGCCGGTTCAGCGCTCGCTCTGCGATTGGACCCCGACCCGGCCCTGCAGCTTCTGCTGCTCGACCGTATCGACACGATCGTGGCGAAAGGGCAGAGCCCGGCGGGGTACTTCTACGAGCCTCTCGGAATGGACATCGCGTACAACCTGAACGTGACGCTGTCGGAGATGATCGAGATACTCGAGCAGATCGACGCCCCAGGACTCGTCGGAATGGTCGAGCGCCTGGCCGACTGGCTGGGCTACAACCTGATCTGGGAGCCGGACGGTGCCGGCTTCATCGCGAACACCGCTGGTTCCGCCCGCACACCGATGTGGTTCCTCGATGCGACCACGACCGAACCGCAGCAGCGTGATCTCGGCTCGCGGTTCTCTCCGGACGTAGCAGCGATGAGGCCGTTCTATTCGACCATCGAGGATCGGACAGCACAACGGGAGGAATGGGCGCAGTCCACGGAACCCGTCCTTCCGCAGGAGCGCGGTCAGACGAATCCTCGAATCGTGGTGAACATCCCCTTCGGCGAGGCCTATCCCCGCGGTGAGGATAAAGCCGCGGCGATCGCGGTCATGCCGGTGCTCGCGCAGGATCGGTTCACCGAACTCCGCCGCGACCCGCAAGGTCAGCACTTCCTCTTCGCACGCCGGCCCGGCTATTACACGATGGCGCACTTCGGACCACCCTCTACGAGCCTCGTGCGTTCGGGGCTGTCCTTGATCTGGCATCCGGAGGCGGGCACGTTCGTGCACGGCTCTCACAACAGCAACACCGAATGCTGGGCGACGGTGCTTCCGAACGGCGCGACAGACGCCGGAGCCAGCCTTGCGGTCGCGTACTTCGACGGCGACCCGGTCGACGGGCGCGCCCTCGATCCGGAACAGGTCTCGGACGTGCGGAACCTCGGGCTCACGTGGCGCACCACTCTTGGTAACGTGACGGGCGCGGCCGTGCTCGAGGATGATGCGATCACCAAGAGCCTGGTCGTCACCACCGACGCGCGCGAACAGATTCCGCTGCTGTTGCGCACGACCGACCGGCTCACCTGGATCGGCGGACGTTCGGAACGGGCGGAGGCGGGGGTGATGGCGCAGACGAAGGGGCTGAAGGTGCGCAGGGGGCGGATCACGCTCGAGATCAACTGGAGAGAAAGGCTCTCTGCGACGATCACACCAGTCGACCGTCACTACTTCGCGGATCGGAGCAGGCAGGTGAACATGCTGCGGATCGCCCACCCACCCCGCGCGACGTTCAGGTATTCCGTGTCGTGAACATGGACACTCGGCTCGATCGTCTCACTGTGGAGCACACGGACTCACCGGTCGGGGTGGACGTGATCCCACGATTCGGGTTCGTGGTCACGGACCCTTCCGATGCCCCTATCGCACCCGATGCCACTCGTATCGTCGTGATCGGCCCGAGCGGACCGGTGTGGGACACGGGCAAAGTGCCCGACGGTCGCACGGTGGACGTGCTGTACGAAGGCATCCCGCTGGCGAGCCTGAGTCGCTATCACTGGTCGGTGACCGTCTGGGTCGCAGGCCGGACGATCTCACGTTCCGCGATCTTCGTCACCGGCGTGCTGGCGGGAGATTGGCACGGAGCCGAGTGGATCGGCGGACCGGATCGCGGTTCCGCAGACGAACACGACATGCCGCCCGCCCCGCTCCTCAGGCGGGAGTTCGTCGTCTCGACACCCATCGCAGAGGCGTACCTGGTCGTCGCTTCCGGCGGGTTCGCCCGGGTGCATCTGGACGGCGACATCGTCGACCCATCGATCCTCAGCCCGGGGTTCACGGACTACGATGTCCGCGCCCAGTACACCGTCGCCGATGTGACCGACCGGATGCGGAAGGGGAGGCATGCGATCGCCGTAGAACTCGGACGCGGCTTCTACGGAATGCGCCGAAAGAACACGTGGGACTGGCACGTGGCGCCGTGGCACGATGAACCTTGCGTGCGCCTGCTCCTCGTCGCCAGGGATGCGGACGGTGCGGAGTTGATCGTAGGATCCGATGCGACGTGGCGGACGCACGACGGCCCCACTCGCAGTGACGACATGTACGCAGGCGAGGACTACGACGCCGGCCAGGAACAGCGCGGGCATACCCTGACAGGCTTCGACGACTCCCGGTGGGATCGAGCGTCGATCGCGCGAGGGCCGCGAGGACGACTCGAGCATCAACGCCAGCCGAATATCGGGATCGCCGAGAGCTTCGAGCCCACGTCGGTTCGCAGGCTCGAGGCGGGCCATTGGATCGTCGCATTCCCCCGCATGATCGCAGGTTGGGTACAGGTGCGCGTTCAGGCGGTGGCCGGCACGGCTGTGGAGATCCGGATGGGGGAGCGGCTCGACGGAGCGGGCCTCGTCGATGTCTCCGACCCGCATGGTTACTACGATGGTCGGTTCCAGACCCACCGTCTCATCACTTCCGATGAGCCGTTGGCCTGGCATCCGCGCTTCTCGTATCAGGGGTTCCAGTACGTCGAGATCCTCGCTCCTGCGCTCGATGTCATGCCAGAAGTCACAGCGCATCTCGTGCACACGGATGTCGCCCGAACGGGATGGTTCCGGTGCTCCGATCCGCTCGTGGAGCGGTTGCACGAGCTCGCCGTGCGCACTGTGCTGAACAATCTGCATGGCATCCCCACTGATACTCCGACATTCGAGAAGAACGGCTGGACGGGGGACGGGATGCTGGGGATCGAACTCATGATGCTCAATCTCGACGCGCACGAGTTGCTGGCGAAGTGGCTGCAGGACGTCGCTGATTCGCGGCATGGAGTCGGGGCGCCCGCCGTGATCGCCCCTTTCGGCGGGTGGCGGATGGACTGGTCGCCCGCGCCGACCTGGCACGCCGCGCTGATACTCGGGCCGTGGTGGCTGCATCGGTACACGGGCGACGAACGCGTCATCGAAGACCTCTGGGCCGACATGGAGGGCTACCTGTCGTTCGAACTCGCACGCTGCCCTGAGGGCATCGCCCGCACCACCCTCGGAGACTGGGTGAGCCCGGACACCGACGCGGGCGGCGGCAATCCCGACGAGGACGCACGTGTGCCTGCCACCGCATTCCTCCACGCGATGCTGCTTGCGATGGCCTCCATGGCGGAGACGACCGGACGCGCGCGGGACGCCGCTCGCTGGCATCGGGAAGCGGCACGTGTGCGGGTCGCATTCCGTGCCGAGTTCGTATCGGACGAGGCGAATGCAGAAGGCGACATCGCGGCACCCGTGGTCCGCGGGTATGGCGAGTCGGGGCTTCGGCAGTCGCACCACGTGCTCGCGGTCGCTCTACTGCTTCTTCCGCCGCGGCTTCGTCAGCGTGCGGTCGATGCGCTCGCGGCTGACATCGTGGCACGCGACGGTCATCTGGACACAGGTGCGCTGGGTACGAAATTCCTGTTGCCCGTGCTCGAGAACCACGGGTACCCGAATGTCGCCGTGGAAGTGCTCCGGCAGTCGACGTTCCCCAGCTGGGGATTCTGGGTGGCGCAGGGAGCGACGGCGCTGTGGGAGCACTGGAAGCCCGAGTCGCGTTCGCGTGGTCACTTCTTCCTCGGCACGTTCGACGATTGGCTGTTCCACGGGATCGCAGGCGTGAGCCCGCAGGAACCGGGCTGGGGCCGATCCGCACGTGCTGATCCCTCCCTGATCGCCCCCATGGTCTGGGTCGACGCGGGGATCAGGACTCCTTATGGGGTTGTACGGGCCCGGGCTGGTCGCGACCCGTGACGTGTCATTCCGCCGCGTGCCTGGCGAGGAACGTGTAGACCTCGTTCTCGTCGACTCCGGGGAACGCGCCACGGGGGAGCGGTGAGAACATATGCGTGTGCACGCGGGCGCTCGGCCATGCCTTGGCGCTCCATCGATCCGCGAGCTCGGGGGCGGGGCGGCGGCAGCACGCCTCATCGGGGCAGGTCGACACCGCGCGGTCTGTCGTCTCCCGACCTCGCCACCAGCGCGCGTCATCGAACGGGACTCCTACGGTGACCGAGAACTCGCCGTCGCTGGCGGCCCCGGTCTGCGTCGCGCACCAGAACGTGCCGGAGGGGGTGTCGGTGTACTGATGGTGCTCCGTCGTGCGGTTCTGCTGCGTGAACGCGGCGCGCGCCTGGAACTTCCGGCACACCGGCTGACCCTCGACCGCGCCGGTCACGTCCATCGGCAGCGGAAGGTCGTCGTTCTCGTACACCCGTGTGATCGCGCCGGTCTCGTCGACGCGGAGGAAGTGCAGTTTCATGCCGAGGTGCTCGGTCATGAGGTTCGTCATCCGCATTCCGGCCGCCTCGTGCGTGACTCCGAATGCGTCACGGAAATCCTCGACGGCGAGGTTGCGATCCTTCTTGGCCTGCTGCAGGAACGCGACGCCCGCCGTCTCTGGCACCAGGCAGCTCGCCGCGAAGTAGTTGATCTCCAGACGCTGCTGCAGGAAATCGGCGTAATCGGTCGGCGGCGTGTGCCCCAGCAGACGATGCGCCATCGCCTGAAGCGCCATCGAGCGCAACCCGTGACCGCCGGGGATCGAGGCCGGTGGCAGGTAGATGCGGCTGTTCTCCAGATCCGTCACCGAGCGTGTGGAGTGGGGCAGATCGTTGACGTAGAGGAGCTCGAAGCCGAGCTTCTGGGCCATGATGCTCACCGTGCGGTGGGTCAGGGCGCCGCTGACATGACCGGCGGCCTTCAGCTGCTTCTCTGCGAGCTTCTCGATGTCGCCGATGTAGTTGTTCTGCGCCCGCATGCGCAGTCTCAGCTCCGTGTTCGCGCGTCGCGCCTCTTCGGGCGTCGCGATGGCTTCGCGTTCGCGGCGCTGCAGTTCGCGATGAAGTCCGAGGATCGCCTCGATCGTCTCGTCGGGCATCCCCTTCGAGACGCGCACGGGTGCGACCCCCAGCTGGCGGAACACCGGACTGGCCTGCGCGTGCTCCAGCTCGATCTCCAGAGCCGCCCGACGGTTCGGAGGCTCGCCGGAGATGAGATCGGAGACGTCTGTCGCGGTGGCCTGGGCGATCGCCTGCAGGAGCGAGAGCTTGGGCTCGCGCTTGCCGTTCTCGATCAGGCTCAGCTGCGAACCGGCGACGCCGACCTGCGCGCCGAGCTCGTCGAGGGTGAAGCCCTTCGCCACGCGATGGTGTCGGATGCGATGGCCGAGAGTCGTGAGATGGATGCCGGAGCCGCTCATTCCTTGAGTATATCGAAAGAACAGTGATTCTTACGGCGCGAATCCGCGAAATCTGCGGGTGATGTTGCGCAGAATGGACATACACACCGACTCTTCGAGGGAGTAGACATGGTTATGGCCGAGACCTTCACACCCCGCGTTCCCGCCGTCTCCGCGGCGCGCGACCTTGGCGCTGTCCCCGCCTACGACACCCCCGCGATGGCTGAGGTCGTCGCCTGGGTGGAGGAGATCCGCGCCCTCACGAAGCCGGCATCGGTGCACTGGGTCGGCGGTTCGCAGGCCGAGAACGACGCGCTGCTGCGCGGACTCGTGTCGGAGGGCAAGCTCATCAAGCTCAACCCCGAGTGGCGTCCTGGGTCGTACCTGGCGCGCTCGCACCCCAGTGACGTCGCCCGCACAGAGGCGCGCACGTTCATCGCGTCGGAGCACGAGAAGGATGCCGGCCCCACGAACAACTGGGCCGATCCCGCCGAGATGCGGCAGACGATGAACGAGATCTTCGAGGGCTCGATGCGCGGGCGCACGATGTACGTCGTGCCGTTCTCGATGGGAGCCGTCGGGGGCCCTCTGTCGCACATCGGCGTGCAGATCACCGACAGTGCGTACGCCGTGGCGTCCATCGGCATCATGACGCGCGTGGGCGACGCCGTCACTCGGCAGATCGCCGAAGGTGCGCCGTGGGTCAAGACCGTCCACTCGGTCGGCGCTCCGCTGGCACCGGGCGCGCAGGACGTCGAGTGGCCGTGCAACGATGAGAAGTACATCGTGCACTTCCCCGACACCCTCGAGGTGTACTCCTACGGCTCGGGCTACGGCGGAAACGCCATCCTCGCCAAGAAGTGCTTCGCGCTGCGCATCGCGTCCGTCATCGCCCGCGACGAGGGCTGGCTCGCGGAGCACATGCTGCTGATCCGCGTGATCGACCCGAAAGGCAAGGCCTACCATGTCGCGGCGGCGTTCCCGTCAGCGTGCGGCAAGACCAACCTCGCCATGCTGCGCCCGACCATCCCCGGCTGGAAGGTCGAGACGCTCGGCGACGACATCGCGTGGATCCGTCCCGGTGAGGACGGCCGCATGTGGGCCATCAATCCCGAGGCGGGATTCTTCGGCGTCGCACCAGGCACGGGCGAATCGACCAACGTCACCGCGGTCGAGACGCTGTGGGGCAACACGATCTTCACCAATGTCGCGCTCCGACCGGACGGCGACGTGTGGTGGGAAGGCCTGACTGACACTCCTCCGTCGCACCTGACCGACTGGGAGGGCAACGATTGGACGCCTGACTCGGGTCGGCCCGCCGCCCACCCGAACTCGCGTTTCACTGTCGCCGCATCGCAGTGCCCGCAGATCTCGGACGACTGGGAAGAGGCGGTGCCTCTCGACATCATCCTGTTCGGCGGACGGCGTGCGACGAATGTCCCGCTGGTCGTCGAGGCGACCGATTGGACGCACGGCGTGTTCCTCGGCTCCACGATCTCCTCCGAGCGCACCGCGGCAGCGGAGGGCACCGTCGGCGAGCTGCGGCGCGACCCGTTCGCGATGCTCCCGTTCTGCGGCTACAACATGGGCGACTACTTCGCGCACTGGCTGAAGGTCGGCCGGCAGCTGCGCTTCGACCGTGCACCGCGCATCTTCCAGGTGAACTGGTTCCGCCGCGGAGAGGACGGCCGTTTCCTGTGGCCAGGATTCGGCGACAACTCGCGCGTCGTCGACTGGATCATCCGCCGCATCAGCGGCGAGGTGTCCGCGGTCGACAGCCCCATCGGCCGACTCCCGCTCACGTCGGATCTCAACCTCGACGGACTCGACATCCCGCAGCAGGACCTCGACGAGCTGTTCGCCGTGGATGCGGACGCGTGGACGAAGGAAGCCGACTCCACCGAGGAGTTCTTCGACACCTTCGGCGACACCTTGCCCGCAGCGCTCCGCACCGAGCTCGCCTCGCTGCGCTACCGGCTCGCGCAGGCGAGCTAGCGCCGAAACCAGACCCGCGATGGCGGGATGATCGGGACAGACCCGTGGCTGAGTGGTCCCGTCATCCTGCCATCGCGTTTTACCGTGCGCGCTAGACCAGCAGCTGGTGGCGGGCGAGATCCCGGTACAGCGGCACCTGCTCGATGAGTTCGGTGTGCGTGCCCTGCCCCACCACTTCGCCGTTCTCCAGTACGACGATCAGGTCGCTGTCCACGACGGTGGACAGGCGATGCGCGATGACGATGAGCGTGCGGTCTGCGGAGACGGCGTCGATGGCCTCGCGCATGCGCTGCTCGTTGACGCCGTCCAACGACGAGGTCGATTCGTCGAGCAGCAGGATCGGGGCCTCGGTGAGCAGAGCTCTCGCGATCGCGAGTCGCTGGCGCTCCCCGCCGGAGAGCATCACTCCGTCTTCGCCGACCGGGGTCTCGAGTCCGAGGGTGCCGCGCTCGAGCACATCGCCGAGGTTCACGGCGCGCAGCACGCGCTCGCAGTCGGCATCCGTCGCATCCGGCGAGGCGAGCCGAAGGTTGTCGGCGAGCGTGCCGGCCAGCGTCGGGGCGTCCTGCTCGACGTAACCGAACCGTGCGCGCAGCTCGGCCCGCGGGTAGGTGCGGATGTCGTGACCGTCGAGGCGGATCGAGCCACCCGTCGGGTCGTAGAACCGCTCGATCAACGACAGCACGGTGCTCTTGCCGGCGCCGCTCGGGCCCACGAGGGCGACGCGCGACCCCCGCGGAACCTCGAAGGTCACGCCGCGGAGAACTTCGCGATCGGATGATTGCTCGGCATCCGTCACCGGAGCTGTGCTCTCGAGATGCGCGTCGACCAGCACGGTGCGTGCTTCGGTCGCGGCCGCCTCGCGCGCCGCCACGACGGCGTCCGGATAGCGGAACCGGACGTCGTGGAACGCGAGGGCGGGTGCGTCGACCGTCTCAGTGCGCGACTCGACGGACGCAGCGATGGCGGCATCCTCCTGGTCCTCGGTGGGAAGATCCAGCACCTCCTGGATGCGTCCCAGCGCACCGAGCGCCTGGTTCACGGATGTGATTGCGCCGAACGTCGTGGCCAGCGGCATGATCAGCATGAACAGGAACATCACGAACGTGATGAGCGAGGCGATCGTGATCGCGCCGGCCGCGACGCGGAAGCCGCCGACGCCGAGTACGGCGAGCAGCGACAGCTGCATGGCGACGCCGGAGATCGGCACCACGAGGGCCGAGACCTTCGCGATGCGCACGCCGAGACCGTAGGCCTCGCCGGCCAGGGCTGAGACGGATGTCGTCTCGCGCTCCGTGGCACCGGATGCGCGCACGGTGCGGATGGAGCCGACGGCGCGCTCGACCGCGGAGGCGAGCTCTCCCACTTTGACCTGCTGCGCACTGGATGCCGTGCGGATGCGGCCGCTCAGCATCACGACGACGGCGAGGGAGATACCGACGACCACGACGATCAGCAGCAGAAGGATCGGGTCGATGAGCAGCATCGCGATCAGGGCGCCGATGAAGAGGATGGCGCTGCCGACGGCATCCGCCAGTCCCTGGGTGAGCACGGCATAGAGAAGGGTCGTGTCGGTGCCGACGCGCGACACCAGGTCGCCGGTGCGGCGGGCGTCGAACTCGCGGATGGGCAGGTGCAGGATGCGTGCGATGAGCTGCCGACGACTGGAGTGCACGACCGCGGTACCGGTGCGCTGCAGCAGGTAATGCTGATATCCGGAGATCACCGACGAGACGAGCACGAAGCCGACCAGCAGCCACACGAGGATTCCCAGCGTCTCGTTCGCCTGCACCGCTGCGATCACCTGCCCGACCAGCAGCGGCTGCACGAGCGAGGTCGCGGCACCGAACACACTGAGGATCGCGACGACGATCAGCGTCTTCTTGTGCTCGAAGAGGAAGGGGAGGAGCTGGCGGAACGTGGCGCGCGGGCCGTCCTGCGGCGCGTTGCGTCCGCGTCGGCGTTCAGTCGCCGTACGAGACATGTGTGACCTCGATCTGAAGAAAAGGGGTTACCTACGACCGTACTTCCTGTGGGCGGCCTGCTTCGTCACGCCCAGGGCGCTCGCGATCGCCTGCCACGAGTATCCGGCGTTGCGTGCGCGTCGTACCTGCGACTCCTCGAAGCGCGACAACTCGCGTCGGACCTCGGTGAGCCGGTGCAGTTCGGCGATCGGTTCGCCCTGCGGGTCGAGTGCCTGTGCGGTCGGGATGCTCATACATGTCAACATATATTGACGAATGGGAAGCGTCAACCCAGATTGACACACGTGGTCGCGTCCTCGCGGTCCGACACAATGGAGCGATGACCTCGAAGCTCGTCCCCGGTGATCGCGTCGCCGTCCTGTCTCCGTCGTTCGCCGCCCCGGCCGTCGCGCCCGCACTGCACGAGCAGGCACTGCGCAGGCTCACGGAGCTGACGGGACTCATCCCCGTCGAGTACCCGACCACCCGCGAGGTCGGTGCCAGCCCGGAGGCGCGCGCGGCCGATGTGAACGCGGCGTTCGCGGATCCTGGCATCTGCGCGATCCTGGCGACGATCGGCGGTGACGATCAGATATTCGTCGTCCCGCACCTGGATGCTGCACTCGCGCAGGCCGACCCCAAGCCCTTCCTGGGATACAGCGACAACACGAACATCCACAACTGGCTTTGGCGGCACGGCGTGCCGAGCTTCTACGGCGGCTCGACCGCGGTGCATCTCGGCCCTGGCCCGGCCGTCGACGATGTCCATCTGCTGTCCCTGCGGGCGGCGCTGCTCGACGGCGGAGAACTCGAGCTCAGCGAGCCGGGGGAGTCGGAGGACGTCGGCCGCCGCTGGGAGGACCCCCGTGCGCTCGTCGAGTACGGCGATCGTCGGCCGACTGAGCCGTGGACATGGTCGGGACCGGCGAAGCGCGTGGAAGGGCGCACCTGGGGTGGATGCCTCGAGGTGCTCGACGGCCTGGCATTCGCGGATCGTCTGCCCGCGGCATCCGATCTCGAGGGCGCGATCCTGATCCTGGAGACGAGCGAAGAGCGTCCGCCGGCAGGCTGGGTCGGGCGCTGGCTGCGGGGGATGGGCGAGCGCGGCATCCTCGCGGCTGCTGCCGGAGTGATCGTCGCACGACCGCCGGTGAGCGACTTCGAGTTCCACCCGTCCGAGAGCGAGGCGCAGGTGCTCCGCGACGCGCAGCGCGACGTCGTGTTCGAGACCGTCGGGCGGTACAACCCGGATGCCGTGGTCTGCGTCGGTGTGCCCTTCGGGCACACCCGGCCGCAGTGGATCGTGCCCTATGGCGGCTCGATGGTGCTCGACGGCGCGCAGCAGAGGCTGTTCGCCCGCTACTGAGGCCGAGGCCCCCTCAGCGCGCCGACGCCCCCTCGCAGACACGTCTGCACGAGGGGGCGTCGGCGGCTGGAGGGGGCCTCGGTGGTGCGGCTCAGGCGGCGACTACAGTTCGACGGCGGCAGCGAGTCCGAGGTCGTCTTCGTAGTCGTTGTCCTTCGTCTCCTTCGTGAGGATCAGAGCGATGAAGGTGAGCACACCCATCGCCGACAGGTACAGTCCGACGAGCCAGGGCTCGCCGCCCGCGAACTCCCACAGCTTCAGGGCGATGAGAGGTGCGATCGCGGCACCGAGGATCGAGGAGACGTTGTACGCGATGGCGGAACCGGAATAGCGCACATTCGTCGGGAACAGCTCGGGCAGCATCGCACCCATCGGCCCGAATGTGATTCCCATCAGCATGAAGCCGAACACGAGGAACGCCTGTGTGAGCGCACCGGTGAACTGCGGGTCGATCTGCGGCATCAGGAACACGTTGAAGGTGAGACCGAAGACGATGATCGCTCCGGTGACCCACAGCAGGAGCTTGCGACGCCCGATCGCGTCGGCGACGGGGCCGGAGAGCAGTGTGAAGATACCGAAGAACACCACGCCGACGATCTGCATGAGCACGAAGTCGGTGTAACCGAAGCCCCCTCCCGGTACAGCGGCGTCGGTCGCGGCCGTGCCGTAGGCGAGCGTGAAGTTCGTCATCAGATAGAACAGCACGTAGGTGGCCAGCATGATGAACGTGCCGAGGATGAGGTGCTTCCAGTGGTGGCGGAAGACGGTGGCAAGCGGCATCTTGCGGATGATGCCCTTCTGCTCCGCCTTCTTGAAGGTGTCGGACTCGACCAGCTTGAGACGGACCCAGAGGCCGATGATGACCATCACGGCAGAGAACAGGAACGGGATGCGCCAGCCCCAGGCCAGGAAGGCCTCCGACTGCAGTGAAGGGTTCTCGCCGTGCGGGAGCGCCCAGTTGATGCCGAGGAAGATGAAGTTCGCGATGATGAAGCCGAGGGGAGCGCCCAGCTGTGGGAACGATCCGTACCAGGCGCGCTTGCCCTTGGGTGCGTTCTCGGTCGCGACGAGCGCGGCGCCTGACCATTCGCCACCGAGGGCGAATCCCTGAGCCAGACGCAGGATGAGCAGCAGCAGAGGCGCCACCCATCCGATCTGCTGGAACGTCGGGAGCAGACCGATGATGAATGTCGCGATGCCCATCGTGAGCAACGATGCGACCAGCGTCGCCTTGCGCCCGTACCTGTCGCCGAAGTGGCCGAACACCATCGCGCCGATCGGACGTGCGACCATCGCCGCGCCGAAGACGGCGAACGATGCCAGCAGCGACGCGGTGGCGTTGTCGCTGGGGAAGAAGAGGATCGGGAAGACGAGGACCGCAGCTGTCGCGTACGCGTAGAAGTCGTAGAACTCGATGGTCGTGCCGACGAGGCTCGCGAGGATGACCCGCGAGCGGGGGTTGGCGGGTTTCACTGCGGTGCTCATGATCTCCTAGCGTTCGTCGTGCTCATGAGAAAGCGAGCACCCGGGGAGTTTACGCCTCCCTGAACGTCTGCTGTGCGATCTCGAGGCAGCGCGTCATTCTTCGCGGTCGCCGAGTGCGAGGCCGGGAACGAACCGCGCGTGGGAGTCTCGCAGATGCTCGAGTTCGAGCACGACGACCCGATTCGCTCCCTTGCGCGTGGTCGGCGAAGGCACGTACATCGTGCGCTGAGGTCCGTTGCGCCAGTAGCGGCCGAGGAAGAAACCGTTCACGAACGCGTAGCCCTTGCCCCAGCTCGCCGTGTCGAGGAACAGATCGGTCTCCGACGGCAGATCGAACTCACCGATCCAGGCCGATCCTGTGGCACGGGCATCCTGCTCTGCGGACATCTCGAAGTCGCCCGCGGCGATGGCGGCGGCGATCGCGGCGACATCGAGCGGCGTCGAGCGCCAGCCGTGCAATGGTTCGCCGTCGAGAAGCGGTACGCCGATGAGGCCCTTCTCCTCCCCGAGACGGTTGCCGTAGTTCACGCGTCCCTGGTCTTCGACGAGGATGCTGAGGGTCCGACCCGGTGGGATCGAGACGGTGTGATCGTGGCGGGTGCGCGCGAGAGTGCCGACATTCCGGCCGTCCACGCTCACCCAGGCGAGATCGCGCACATCATCGACGGTCAGCGTCGCAGATGCGGAGAGCTCGGGCAGTTCGACGTCGTAGCGCACGAGCGCGCTCAGATGCCCGAGCTCGTCGAAGGTCGCCGGGCGCTCCGCCGTTGAGGAAGGGGCGACGGAGGTGCGGCCATCCGTCCACGCGCCAGCGTGCAGCAGTGGCACGGTGAACGATGGCGCGGGGACGCCCGGCTCCGGCAGCTCGTCCGGCACCGGTGCATGCTTCGCGATCACGTCACGCAACGCGTAGTACTTCTCGGTCGGATCGCCGGCCTCGTCCAGCGGGGCGTCGTAGTCGTACGACGTCACGAGGGGCAGGTAGCGCCCCTTGTGGTTCGCGCCGTTGGTGAGGCCGAAGTTCGTGCCGCCATGGAACATGTAGATGTTCACGGACGCGCCGGCGCTCAGCAGCGCATCGAGGTCGTCGGCGGTGGCGGCGACCCCGGTGGTGTGATGGATGCCGCCCCACCAGTCGAACCAGCCGTCCCAGAACTCCGAGCACATGAGCGGCCCGGTCGCCTGATGCCGGCGGAGGGTGGCGAGGCGCTCGGGAACGCGCGAGCCGAAGGATCCGGTGCGGTGGAGGCCCGCGAGGCTGCCGTCGGTGAGCATGCGGTCAACGGGCTGATCGACGGTGGTCAGCGGCACGGTGATGCCGGAATCCTTCGTGACGCGCACGAGCTCCTCGAGGTAGACCGCATCGGAGCCGTATGCGCCGTACTCGTTCTCGATCTGGACGAGGACGACAGGGCCGCCGTGCTGGATCTGCCGCGGGACGACGATGTCGTACACCCGTCGGAGATAGCCGGTGACGTCGGCGAGGTAGTCGGGGTCGGAGGTGCGGAGCGTGTCCTCATCGGCAGCCAGCCACGTCGGAAGACCTCCGTTATGCCATTCCGCGCATATGTACGGCCCAGGACGCACGATCGCGTCCATGCCCTCTGCACTGACCAGGTCGAGGAAGAGCCCGAGATCGTTCCAGCCGGTGGCATCCCACTCGCCGCGTCGTGGTTCGTGCGCGTTCCAGGCGACGTAGGTCTCGATCGTGTTCAAGCCCATCAGCCGGGCCTTGCGGATGCGGTCGCGCCACTGATCCGGGTGCACGCGGAAGTAGTGGATCGCTCCCGAGATGATCTGATGGGGCCGCCCGTCACGGAGGAAGTCGGTGTCGCCGATGGAGAAGGTGCTCACGTACTGCGCTTTCGATGAAAGGGGCCGGGCGGGAATGTAGAGCCCGCCCGGCCCGACTGCGGTCACTTGTTGACGCTGAAGCCCTGGCTGTCGCCGTACTCGACCAGCGCGTCCTGCCAGGCGGTGAGACCTTCATTGAGGTCGGTGCCGTTCTGGTACGACTGACCGACGGTGTCGCCGAAGATGCTGTTCGCGTACACCTGGTAGGGCAGGTAGTTCCAGCCTTCGACTACGTCGTCCGCGGCGGCGGCGAGCACTTCGTTGATCTTCTGCCCGCCGAAGTACTCGGGGGCGTCGCTGAGGAACTCCTCGCTCGACAGCTCGGCGGTCGTCGACGGGAAGCCACCCGATTCGAGGAACGTCGAGATGCTCTCCTCGCTGTTGTTCAGCCACCACAGGAATCCGGCCGCGAGCTCGGGGTTCTCGCTCTGCTTCGTGACGGCCTGGCCGCCTCCGCCGTTCTCGGCGGTGGCGGCGGTCCCGTCGTACGTGGGCATGGGGGCGACACGCCAGTCGCCCGAACCGTCCGGTGCGCCGGAGATCAGATTGCCCGGCATCCAGGCGCCGATCACGAGCGTGGCGAGGCTGCCGTCGCCGAGTCCGCGGAACCATTCGTCGCTCCAGCTCCCGTACGGGGCCAGCAGGTCCTCCTCGACGAGGCGGTTCCAGTTGTCGGCCCACTTCTTCGAGCCGTCGTCCTGAAGGTCGAGCGTGACGTCCGTTCCTGAGGTGGTGAACGGCTGCCCGCCGGCCTGCCAGATCATGCTCGTGGCGAAGCCTGCGTCACCGATGTCGTTGGTGATGTAGGCGTTCGGGTCTGCGGCGTGGATCGCCTTGGCCGCCTCGTAGTACTCGTCCCACGTGGTCGGCACCGCGACGCCTGCGGCGTCGAAGACGGTCTTGTTGTAGAAGAGCGCCATGGGGCCGGAGTCCTGCGGGAGTCCGTAGATGGCGTCGCCGTCGGTGACGGAGTTCCAGGTGGAAGCCGTGTAGTCGTCTTCGAAGTCGCCGAAGCCGTACTGGGAGAGGTCGACGAACGCATCGGTGAGGGCGAACTGCGGGAAGGCGTAGTACTCCACCTGCACGACGTCCGGCGCGCCGGAGCCTGCTTTGATGGCGTTCTGCAGCTTGGTGTACTCCTCGTTGTTCGTGCCCGCGTTGACGAGGTTGACCTTCACGTTCGGATAGGCCTTCTCGAATGCGGCGACCTGCGCCTCGGCAGACGGGGTCCACGACCAATAGGTGATCTCGCCGCCGGTCTCGAGTGCCGCCTCGATCGAATCGAACGATCCGTCGCCTGCGCTGTCCGAGCCGCCGGCGTCGGCGCCGGCGCTGCAGCCGGCCAGCGCGATGGCGGCCACGGTTCCTGCGGCGAGTGCCGTGAGTGCGCGACGAGTCGCGGTTGAGGGAATGTGCTTCATTGCTGTGTTCCTTTCGGGGTGGTGCTCGAGGTGTTCGGGAAGGTGCGGATGCGGGGGAGCGACGTCACTGCTTGACGCTTCCGGCGGTGAGACCGGACTGCCAGAAGCGCTGCAGGAGAAGGAAGGCGATGACGATCGGGATGATCGTGAGCAGCGAGCCCATGATCACGAGGTTGTAGATCGGCTGAGAGCCCGCTCCGATGGCCTGGTTGCTCCACTGGTTGAGTCCGACGGTCAGCGGGTACCAGTCCGGGTCGGAGAGCATGATCAGCGGCAGGAAGTAGTTGTTCCACGTCGCGACCACCGTGAACAGGGCGACCGTGACGATGCCGGGCGCGAGCAGGCGCATCGAGATGGTGAAGAAGGTGCGGAACTCACCTGCGCCGTCGATACGGGCGGCTTCGAGCAACTCGGTGGGCACCGATTCCGTGGCGAACACCCAGATGAGATACAGACCGAAGGGGCTGATGAGCGAGGGGATGATCACCGCCCACGGTGTGTTCGTCAGGCCGAGCTCGCTGAACAGCAGGAAGGTGGGCACCGCGAGTGCAGTGCCGGGCACGGCCACGGCTCCGAGGACGACGGCGAACACCGCGCGACGGCCGGGGAAACGGTACTTCGCGAGACCGTATCCGGCCATCGTCGCGAGCAGCGTCGCGCCGCCCGCACCGACCACGACGTAGAGCAGCGTGTTGCCGAGCCAGCGCAGGAAGATCCCGTCGCGGTACGAGAACGTGGCCACGAGGTTGTCGAAGAAGGCGAAGTCGTCGGAGAACCACAGGCCGAAAGAGGAGAACAGTCCGGCCTGGGTCTTGGTCGAGCTGAACAATAGCCACACCAGCGGAACCAGTGTGTACAGCGCATAGACGATCATCACGATCAGGAGCGTGTTCGACTTGCGCGGGTTCATCGGGTCGTGGCGCGTGGTCGCCTGGCGGTGGAATGCGAGCGCCATCTCAGCGCACCTCCGTCTTCGAGCCGCGCAGCTGCACGACGTAGGCGATCACGGCGGTGATGATGCCCATGATGATCGCGATCGTTGCGGCGTAGTTGAACTGCTGGCCCGCGAACGACAGGTTGTACGCGTACATGTTGGGCGTGAAGTAAGTGGTGATCACATTCGGCGCGAGAGGGCGCAGGATGTTGGGCTCGTTGAAGAGCTGGAAGCTGCCGATGATCGAGAAGATGCTGGCGATCACGAGAGCGCCGCGCACCGACGGGATCTTGATCGAGAAGATCGTGCGCCACGCGCCTGCGCCGTCGAGGGAGGCGGCCTCGTACATGTCGGTGGGGATGGTCTTGAGCGAGGAGTAGAAGATCAGCATGTTGTAGCCGACGAACTCCCACGTGACGATGTTGCCGATGGAGACCAGCATCCATTCCTTCGCGAACGGCGTCAGCGCCTGGAAGCCGAGGAAGTCGTTGAAATTCGCAGTGAGTCCGAACTGGTCGCCGTAGATGTAGCCCCACATCAGTACGGCGACGACGGCCGGAACCGCGTACGGCAGGAAGATCAGGATGCGGAAGAACGACGCGCCGCGCAGGCGTGCGCTGTCGAGGGCGAGCGCTGCTCCGAGAGCGAGCACGAGCATGATCGGCACCTGGATGACGAGGAAGATCAGGACCCGGCCGAACGCCTCCCAGAACTGCGGGTCGGTGAGTGCGCGCACGTAGTTGTCGAGCCCGACGAACGCCGTGCCGCCGATGAGCTTCTCCTGAAAGAAGCTCAAGTACATCGCGTAGGCGAGCGGCGTGAGGAAAACGAGGGCGAACACGACCATGAACGGGCCGACGAAGGCCCATCCTCTCCAATCGCGCTTCTCACGACGCCGGATGCCGGAGCGTCCGAGCGTCGCAGTGAAATCAGTCGTCATCGACGAGACCTTCTCTTGGTAGTGCGCATGCAGCGCGATGTGTCAACGTCAACATATGCGATCGACTGCTAGTGTGTCAACGTCAACACATGAATGGATTGGTCATCGTGTCCTCTGAGTCATCGGCAGTACCGCAACGGCGGAGAGACCCGTCCATGGAGGATGTCGCGCGCGAGGCCGGCGTCTCCGGCCAGACCGTCTCACGCGTCGTCAACGCCCGCGGTTATGTCGGCGCCGAGACGAGGACGCGTGTCGAGAAGGCCATGCAGAGCCTCGGATATCGTCCGAACAGTGCCGCCAGGGCGCTGCGGTCAGGGCGATTCCGCGCCATCGGCGTCATCATGTTCTCGTTCAGCTCCTACGGCAACCAGCGCACACTCGATGCGATCGCCGTCAGAGCCGCCGAGATGGGGTACGCCTTGACCTTGATCCCGGTGGAATCGAGCGCACGGGAGACCGTGGCCGGCGCCTTCCGCAGGATCGAGGAGCACGCGGTGGACGGCATCATCATCGTGATCGAGGCCCACCAGCTCGATGAGGCCGAGGTCGAGATGCCCCAGGGGCTGCCCGTGGTGTTCGTCGACTCGAATCGTGGCACGAGCCATCCGTTCGTCGACACGGACCAGGCGCAGGGCGCGAGGCTGGCGACCGAGCACCTGCTCGATCTCGGCCACGAGACGGTGTGGCACGTCACAGGCCCTGCCAAGTCGTACTCCGCCGAAAGGCGCCGCGAATCATGGCGGACGACGCTGGAGTCGCGCGGCAGGGAGATTCCGGAGGTGCTGTCGGGAGACTGGTCAGCGGCATCCGGATATCAGGCGGGCGTGCGCCTGCGCGCGATCGGATCGGTCACGGCAGTGTTCGCCGCGAACGACCAGATGGCGATCGGGGTCGTCCGCGCGTTCCGCGAAAGCGGACGGGACATCCCCGGAGACGTCAGCGTCGTCGGCTTCGACGGATTGCCTGATGCCGCGCAGCTGTGGCCGCCGTTGACGACCGTGCAGCAGCATCCCGAGAAGGTCGGTGCACTCGCGGTCGATGCGCTGCTCGCTGAACTCGACAGCGGAGAGCACGTGCAGACGCCGCTGGTCAGCACCGAACTCGTGGTGCGCGGGAGCACCGCACCCCCGCGCGCGTCGCACTAGCGCGACTCAGCGCCAGAGCAGAGCGATTGCGGCGTTCGTCACCGTCAGAATGCCGACGAGCCAGAACACCGCCGGCGCGACCGACGCTCCGCGCTTCTGCCGGCTCAGCCCGGACCCGACCAGGGCGCCGATCGCCACGAGGATGACCAGCTTGGTGCCGATCTTGATGTAGTTCGGCTCGGCGCCTTCCGGCAGACCCCATGGCGCAGCGAGTGCGAGTCCGGCGACTCCGGCGATGAGCAGTCCGTACTCCATGATCTTGCCGAACTGCTTCTGGCCGCCGAAGGCCTGGACGGCCCAGGACCCGAACAGCACGGCGAAGCCGATGAGGTGGATGAGAACGACGACCAGACGCAGAGTCTCCATGCCCGACACGCTAGCCCCGTCCGTGCGGGGCCGCCAGGAAGGCGAACCTCAGCCGCGCAGCTCGCGAATCACCAGAGCAGTGCGCAGTGCGGCATCCGCCGCCTCGGCGCCCTTGTCCTCCTTGGACCCCTCGATGCCGGCGCGATCGAGTCCCTGCTGCTCGTCGTCCACGGTCAGTACCCCGAAGCCGACCGGCTTGCCCGCGTCCAGCGCCACTCGGGTGAGGCCGTCGGTGGTCGCCGACGAGACGTACTCGAAGTGCGGGGTGCCGCCCCTGACGATGACACCGAGGGCGACCACGGCATCCGCCCCGCCTGCGAAGGCGGCCTGTGCGGCGACGGCGAGCTCGAACGAGCCGGGCACCCGCACGAGCCGATGAGTCGCGTGGGCGGCGTTGAGTACGCGCTCCGCGCCCGCGATCATCCCGTTCGTTATGGCCTCGTGCCAGGTGCCGGCGATGATGACGACGTTCAGTCCGGTCGCGTCGATCTGCTCGCCGGGTGCGGGGGCTCCTGCGCCGCTCATGCCTTGTCCTTTCCGTGGGCGAGGGCCTCGGCCAGCTCGGCCTCGCCGATGATGTGGCCCATGCGATCGCGCTTGGTCTCGAGGTACTGGTGGTTGTTCGGCCCTACGCCGACGATCAGCGGCACCTGCTCGGCGACGTCGAGTCCGAGCTCGCGCAGCTGCTTCACCTTGTCGGTGTTGTTGGTCAGCAGGCGCACCTTCGAGATGCCGAGGTCGCTGAGGATGCCGGCGGCCGCGGCGTACTCGCGGGCATCCGCCGGCAGCCCGAGGGCGAGGTTCGCGTCGACCGTGTCGAGCCCTTCCTCCTGCAGGCTGTATGCCCGCAGCTTGTTGATCAGGCCGATGCCTCGGCCCTCGTGCCCGCGCATGTAGATGACGACGCCGCCGTCCTGCTCGATCGCGTCGAGCGCTGCATCGAGCTGAGGCCCGCATTCGCACTTGAGCGACCCGAACGCCTCGCCGGTCAGGCATTCCGAATGCACACGGACCAGTGCGGTCTCGCCGAGCTCGCCGGAGACGACGGCGATGTGATCGGTGCCGGTGACACGATCCTTGTAGGCGAGGAAGCGGAAGGTGCCGTGATCGGTGGGAACCGTCGCGTCGGCCCGCAGGCTCACCCGCCGCTTGCCGGCGCGGGAGGATACGACCGGACCGTCTTGCGGGTCGATCTCGTTCAGGTGCGCGATGAGCTGCTCGATCGTGATCACGGGCACGCCGTCGCGTGCGCCGAGCTCCTTCAGACCGGGCAGACGCATCATGCTGCCGTCCTCCGCGACGACCTCCGCGATCGCGCCGACCGGCTGCAGACCCGCCAGCTTCATCAGGTCGACAGCCGCCTCGGTGTGCCCGCTGCGCTCGCGTACGCCGCCGTCGACGGCCCGCAGCGGCAGAACATGCCCGGGGCGGATCACACTCGTCGCGGTCGATGCCGGGTTGGCCAGCACGTTCAGCGTGTGCGCGCGGTCGGATGCGCTGATGCCGGTGGTGACGCCCTCCGCAGCATCCACGCTCACCGTGTAGGCGGTCGAGCGGGCGTCCTCATTGGCCTCCACCATGGGCGGCAGGTTGAGGCTGTCGGCCAGGTCGGCGGGCATGGGTGCGCAGATGAATCCGGACGACCAGCGCACCGTCCACGCGACCCATTCGGGCGTGGCGAGTTCGGCCGAGAGGATCACGTCGCCCTCGTTCTCGCGGTTCTCGTCGTCGGCGACGATGACCGGACGACCGGCGCGCAGCGACTCGAGGGCTTCTTCGATGGTGGCAAGGCTCATCGCGAGCCTCCTTCCGAGACAGCCCGGAAGGCGAGCAGGCGCTCGACATGACGGGCGAGGATGTCGGTTTCAAGATTGACGCGATCGCCGACTGCACGGGATCCGAGAGTGGTGGCGACGAGGGTCTCGGGGATCAGGGAGATCTCGAACCATGCCTGTGCGGCGGACGGTTCGCTCACGGCGCTGACGGTCAGGGAGGTGCCGTCGACGGAGATGGAGCCCTTGTCGACGATGAGCGGCGCGAGATCTGCCGGCAGGGTGATGCGCAGCACGCTCCACGCGTCGCCGGGGCGCACGTCGACGACCTCGCCGACCCCGTCGACGTGGCCCTGCACGATGTGACCCCCGAGACGCGCTCCGACGGGCATGGCCTTCTCGATGTTGACGCGGGTGCCGACGGATGCCGTCGCCAGAGCCGACACGTCGAGCGTCTGCTTCATGACGTCCGCGTCGAAGGTGTCGGGCGTGGAGGCCACCACGGTCAGGCACACGCCGGAGACGGCGATCGACTCGCCGTGCACGGCGTCGTGCGCAGCCTTCGGCGCACGCACCGTCAGCCGCCATCCGTCGCCGGCCGGCGCGATCGCGGTGATCTCGCCGATCTCCTCGATGATTCCGGTGAACATCAGCGGACCCCCTCTTTGTCTTCTTCGAATCCGGCTTTGTCTTCTTCGAATCCGGCGACCGCCAGCAGGTCCGCGCCGAGCGGCACCCACTCCTCGACGTGCAGACGTCGTGCGGCGTCGATCGTCGGCACGCCGATCTCGGTGAGCGCGAGACGGCCGCCGCCCAGCAGCACCGGGGCGATGTAGGCGAGCACGCGGTCTGCCAGTCCTGCCGCGATGAACGCGCTGGCCAGAGTCGGACCGCCCTCGACGAATGCGCGCTGGATGCCGCGCTCATGCAGATCGGCGACGACGGAGTGCAGGTCATGGGTCGCGTAGAATACCGACTCTTTCGGGTGGCGCCGCAGCGCGGCATCCGCCGGCGTCTCGCGCGAGCCGACCACCACGGGGATCGGCTGGTGCTCGTACAGCGCGTCTCCGTCTCGGGCGGTGAGAGCGGGATCATCTGCGAGTACGGTGCCGGTGCCGACGATGATCGCGTCGGCCGCAGCCCGACGACGGTGCACGTCGGCGCGGGCGGCGGGTCCGGTGATCCACTGGCTCGATCCGTCGGACGCCGCGGCGCGGCCGTCGAGGCTCTGCGCCCACTTCACGATGATCTGCGGGCGTCCGAGGCGCTGCGCGGTCAGCCAGTCCGAGATGAGTGCTCGGGCGCCGTCGGCCTGCTCGCCGGCCTCGACCTCGACGCCGGCGCTGCGAAGACGCTCGGAACCACCGCCGGAGAGCGCACCGGGATCGTCGAGCGCGTAGACCACCCGTGAGATGCCGGCCTCGATGAGCGCGACGGCGCACGGTCCGGTGCGGCCGGTGTGATTGCACGGTTCAAGAGTGACGACGGCCGTCGCGCCGCGTGCGGCGTCTCCGTCGAGCTTCGACAGTGCATCGACTTCGGCGTGCGGCGTGCCGGCTCCGTGATGCCAGCCCTCGGCGATGATCTCGCCGGAGGAGGAGAGGATGACGGCGCCCACCTGAGGGTTGGCCCCGCGGGGTCCGCGTGCGGCGAGCTCGAGCGCACGCGTCATCGCGCGGCGTTCCGCCTCGTGCACTGCCATCCGTCGTCCTTCTGCTCTCGCTCCGGGGATGACAGACGGCGCGCTCTCGCGCATCGTGCTGCCTCCCTTCCGGACTAGTGAGAACTCGTTCTCACATCACCGTCGGTACCGGAATTCCACCGGATCGGCATCTCGGTTTCCCTCGACGCTCGCGGACTGTCACCGCCGGTTCGGATTCACACCGACCCCGGAGCACGTTGATGCTCAGTGTAGTCAACGTATGCACGCGCATTTCATTCCGTGACCGTGCGCGTCTACTTCAGCAGCCGGGACAGCCGACGGTCGGCGAGCGGCTTGCCGCCGGTCTGGCAGGTGGGGCAGTATTCCAGCGACCTGTCGGCGAAGAACACGCTGCGCACGGTGTCGCCGCACACGGGGCACGGCTCGCCTCGACGCGCGTGCACCTGCATGCCGCGGCGTTTGGCATCCTTGAGGTCGGCAGGTGGTTTGCCCGCGGCCTCGGCCACGGCATCCGTCAGCGTCGTGCGCATCGCCGAATAAAGGCGGTCGACCTCTTGCTCGTCGAGGGTGCCGGCGATCGCATACGGCGACATGCGCGCGGCGTGCAGGATCTCGTCGGAGTAGGCGTTGCCGATGCCGGCGATGACGGATTGATCGCGCAGCAGGCCCTTGATCTGCATCCGCCGGCCTTCCAGCAGAGCGGCGAACGCATCGCGATCGAAAGCGTGCTCCAGGGGATCGGGCCCGAGCCGCGCGATGCCCGGCACCTCTTCAGGATCGCGCACGACGTAGACCGCGAGGGACTTCTTCGTCCCTGCTTCCGTGAGATCGAAACCGCTGTCGTCATTCAGCGCGACGCGCAGGGCGATCGGCGACTTTCCGGGTTTGATCAGCGTCGTCGGGAGCATCTCGTACCAGCGCAGCCAGCCGGCCTTCGCGAGATGGAACACGAGATGGAGGTCGTCTCCGCACGACAGCACGATGAATTTGCCACGGCGAGCGGATGCCGTGATCTCTGCGCCGTGCAACGCGGTGTTCGGCGGATCGAAGGTCTTCAGCGCCGCGATGGCGCCCACGCTCGTGCGCGTGATGGTCCGGCCGACCGCGCGCTCGCCGAGGAACGCGACCAGCCCCTGCACCTCAGGCATCTCCGGCATGTCCTCATCCTGCCACCCGCGTCCGACACGCGCAGGAGTCGACGAGAATCGATCTGCAGCACGAGACCGGACTCAGCAACGGCCTTCTCATGCTGCAGACGCCTTCTCGGTCGACGTCACTCCAGCACGGGCCACGAGACAGGGGTGCGATCGTCGGTGGGCAGCAGGCCGGCGACCCAGCCGTCGTCGCGGCCGCGCGGGCTCGTGAGCGCCTGGCGCTGGAGTCCCTCGTAGCGGAACCCCAGCGCACGCGCAGTGCGGGCCGAAGGCACGTTGCCCGCGACGGCCTGCCAATGGATGCGCGCGAGATCCGACTCGGCGAACCCCCAGTCGATCACCGCGCGAGCCGCCTCGACCATGAAGCCCTGCCCGCGCGCATGCGCCGTGGCCCAGTAGCCGAGCTCGGCCGAGCCGCCGCCCGCGTGCGGTGCGATGTGATGCAGACCGATCATGCCGATGAGCACGTCGTCCTGGAAGACGGCCCAGACGGTCTCCTCACCCGATGCCCACCACTCGGCCACCAGCGTCACAAAGCCCTCGCCGTTCTCACGCGTGTACGGGCTCGGAACCGTCGTCCATCGGGGGATCTCGGGGTCCTGGCACGCGGCCGTGATCGCGTCGACGTCATCCGTCGTCGGCGGGCGGAGGACAAGGCGGTCGGTGCGGAGGGTGACGGGTTCCATCACGGAATCCTACGGCGTGCGGCCCGTCGGCGAACGCACCCCGGCCGGATGTCAGAGGCGCGCATTACACTCATCAGGTGACTGTTCCCGGGATTCTGCGCGCCTTGGAAGAGGCGTCTCTGTACCACGACGCCCTCACCTGGGCGCAGACCGATGCCGATCTCGGACTCGTCGACGGGCTCGACGCTCCGACGATCGCGGGACTGCTCGACAAACGCGCCGGCTCGGGGCGTCCGGCATCCCTGCTCGTGGTCGCGCCGACCGGTCGTCGCGCGGAATCGCTCGCGGCGGCTCTCGACTCCTATGTGCCGGATGCCGAGATCCTCAGCTTCCCCGCATGGGAGACGCTGCCGCATGAGCGGCTCAGCCCGAGTCCCGACACGGTCGGCCGGCGCCTCGACACGCTTCGCCGCATCACCACGTGGTCCGGCGAGCGTCCCCTCATCGTTGTCGCCTCGGTGCGCGCTGCGCTGCAGCCGATCGCCGCCAATCTGGGGGACACCGCGCCGCTCTCCCTCGTGCTGGGCGGGAGAGACCTCGAGCTCGACGACGCCGTCGAGCAGCTCGTCGAGCGCGCCTATTCCCGCGTCGACATGGTCTCGCGCCGCGGCGAGTTCGCCGTGCGCGGGGGCATCCTCGACGTCTTCCCACCGACGTCCGAGCATCCGTACCGCGTCGAGTTCTTCGGCGACGAGATCGACCAGATCCGCGCCTTCTCCGTGGCGGATCAGCGCTCGCTCCCTGGCGATGTCGACCGCGTCGAGCTGCCGGCGACCAGGGAACTGCTGCTCACCGCCGACGTGCGCGAGCGTGCGCGCTCGCTGATCTCCGGATTCCCCGCGATCGCCGGGATGCTGGAGAAGATGGCGGAGGGCATCCCTGTCGAGGGGATGGAGTCGCTGCTGCCCGCGGTGTCCGGTCCGCTCAAGGCGCTCGCCGAGTACTTCCCCGAGGGCACCGCCGTCGCGCTCGTCGACCCCGAGCGATCGAGCGCCAGGGCGCAGAGCCTCGGCGAGACGAACCGCGAGTTCCTCGATGCCGCCTGGAGCGCCGCGACCTCGGGCGCCTCCGCGCCCATCGACCTCGGCGCCGGAGACTTCGTCAGCGTCGCGCGGCTGCGTGAGATCGTGCGCGAACGCGACGGCGTCTGGTGGCGATTCAGCCCGTTCGCGACCGATGACGACGATGCGGCGAACATCGACGCCTCGATCATCCCCTCGTTCCACGGGAACGTCGACGGCGCGATCGACTTCGTCGACGGCAGACTCGCCGACGGATGGCGGGTCGTGGTCGTGGCATCCGGGACCGGCCTGGTGGACCGCGCAAGAGACGTTCTCTCCGACCGCGGCCTCGCGGCACGCGTCGTGGATTCCCTCCCTGACGCGCCGGAACCCGGAGTCGCGACGCTCGTGCTCGGCGCCCTCGAGTCGGGCTTCCAGGTGCCGGAGGCGAAGCTCGCCGTCCTCACCGACAACGAGTTCTACGGCCGCACGATCGGCGGCGATCAGCGCATCGTGAAGAAGCTCGCGTCGCGCCGCAAGAACGTCGTCGATCCGCTGCAGCTCAAGAACGGCGACTACGTCGTGCACTCGACGCACGGCATCGCGAAGTTCGTCGAGATGACGCAGCGCGAGGTGTCCACCGGCGGGCGCAACGCCACGAAGACCACGCGCGACTACCTGGTGCTGGAGTACGCGCCGTCCAAGCGCGGATACCCCGGCGACAAGCTGTACGTGCCCACAGACCAGCTCGATCTGCTCTCGAAGTACGTCGGAGGAGAGGCACCGACCCTCTCGAAGATGGGCGGCAGCGACTGGTCGGCTGCCAAGGGCAAGGCGCGTCGCGCCGTGCGCGACATCGCCGTCGAACTCGTGAAGCTGTACTCGGCGCGCATGTCGGCGAAGGGCCACGCGTTCGGGCCGGACACCCCGTGGCAGCGAGAGCTGGAAGAGGCGTTCCCGTTCGCCGAGACCCCCGACCAGCTGCAGACCATCGACGAGATCAAGGCCGACATGGAACGGCCGATCCCCATGGACCGGCTGCTGTCGGGCGATGTCGGCTTCGGCAAGACCGAGGTCGCAGTGCGCGCGGCGTTCAAGGCGATCCAGGACGGCAAGCAGGTCGCGATGCTCGTCCCGACGACGCTGCTGGTCAAGCAGCACTTCGAGACCTTCTCCGAACGCTTCGCCGGGTTCCCGGTGAAGGTCAGGTCGCTGTCGCGGTTCCAGACCGACAAGGACGCGCGACTCACGCTCGAGGGGCTGCTCGACGGATCGGTCGACATGGTCATCGGCACGCATCGCATCCTCACGGATCAGGTCATGTTCAAGGACCTCGGGCTGCTCATCATCGATGAGGAGCAGCGCTTCGGCGTCGAGCACAAGGACAAGTTGAAGAAGCTGAAGACGAACGTCGACATCCTCGCGATGAGCGCGACGCCCATCCCGCGTACGCTCGAGATGGCGGTCACCGGCATCCGTGAGATGTCGACTCTCGCGACGCCGCCGGAGGACCGGCATCCGATCCTCTCGTTCGTCGGCCCGCGCAGCGACAAGCAGATGGCCGCGGCGATCCGGCGCGAGATCCTGCGCGAGGGCCAGGTGTTCTTCGTGCACAACCGCGTGCAGTCGATCCAGCGCGTGGCCTCGGAGCTGGCGGAGCTGGTGCCGGAGGCGCGGATCGCCGTGGCTCACGGTCAGATGGGCGAGCACCAGCTCGAGCAGGTCGTCGACGACTTCTGGGAGCGCAAGTTCGACGTGCTCGTGTCGACGACGATCGTCGAGACCGGGCTGGACATCTCGAACGCGAACACGATCATCATCGACAAGGCCGACAAGTACGGCCTCAGCCAGCTGCATCAGTTGCGTGGACGCGTGGGCCGAGGACGCGAGCGGGCGTACGCGTACTTCCTGTACGACGACTCGAAGCCGCTCTCCGAGACGGCGGCCGACCGCCTGCAGACGATCGCGGTCAACAATGATCTCGGCAGCGGTATGCAGGTGGCGCTGAAGGACCTCGAACTGCGCGGCGCGGGCAACATGCTCGGCGGCGAGCAGGCGGGGCACATCGCCGGGGTCGGGTTCGATCTGTATCTGCGCATGGTCGGTGAGGCGGTCGCGACGTTCCGCGGCGAGGACGTCGAGACCGGCAACGAGCTGCGGATGGAGCTGCCGGTGGATGCCCGCATCCCCGAGACTTACATCGACAGCGAGCGCCTGCGTCTCGAGGCGTACCAGAAGCTGTCCGCTGCCGCGGCCGCGACCGCGAAGGACGATGCGATCGATTTCGTGATCGAAGAGCTCACCGATCGTTACGGCACCCCGCCCGAAGAAGTGGAGGGGCTGGTCGCCATCGCACGCCTGCGTCGGCGTGCGGCTCGTGCCGGTCTCGCGGACGTCGTGGCGATGGGTTCGAACCTCCGCGTGGCGCCCGCACGTCTCGAGGATTCGATGAAGGTGCGGCTGCAGCGGCTGTACCCCGCGGCGAAGCTCGTCGGCGGGGGAGAGGCACTGGTCGTGCCGCTGCCGCGCCCGGGTGGCGAGCCGCCGACGGACGCTGGCCTGCTGGAGTGGGTCGACCAGCTGTTCACGGCGCTGTTCCCCGAGCCCGCGAAGGCCGCCGCGCCCGCCGCGCCCGCCGCTTCGTGACGGCTGCGTCGAGGATGCCGTACGGGGAGACTGGTTCGTATGGCTGATTTCGATGAACTGATCGCCCTGGGCTCCGACGCCGACGTCACGGGGTGGGATTTCGACTGGCTCCAGGGGCGCGCGAGCGAGGAGCGCCCGCCGTGGGGCTACGCAGGGCTCCTGGCCGAGCGACTGACCACGGCATCCGCATCGCTCGACCTCGACACCGGTGGTGGCGAAGTGCTGGCCGAAGCGCAGACCTTCCCGCCGATCGCGGTCGCGACGGAGTCCTGGCACCCGAACGCCGCGAAGGCCACGTCGCTGCTGCACCCGCGCGGAGTCGTCGTGGTGCGCACAGGACAGGACGACCCGTTGCCGTTCGCCGACGGCGCGTTCGACCTCGTCACCAGTCGGCATCCTGTCGCCCCGCGGTGGACCGAGATCGCACGGGTGCTGCGCATCGGCGGCACCTATCTCGCCCAGCATGTGGGACCGGCGAGCGGGTTCGAGCTGATCGAGTTCTTCCTCGGCCCCTTGCCGGAGCAACGACGAGGACGTCACCCCGACGACGAGATCGACGCCGCCGAGGCAGCGGGACTCGAGATCGTCGATGTGCGCCGAGCGACTCTGCGCATCGAGATCCGTGACGTCGCGGCCGTGGTCTACCTGCTGCGCAAGCTCGTCTGGTGGGTGCCCGACTTCACCGTGGAGCGCTATCGCGATCGGCTCCGCGACCTGCACGAGCTGATCGTGCGCGACGGTCCATTCGTCGCGCACTCCTCTAGGCACCTCCTCGAGGCGCGACGATCCGCCTGAGCGGTGCGGGTGCGCCGGCTCGTCGGCAGCGCTAGCATGACCGCATGCTGTACGAGCACCTCGGGGCTCGGCCCCGGATCCACGAGACCGCCGTCATCGCGCCCACCGCCGTCATCTCCGGTGATGTGGAGATCGGAGCGGACTGCCAGGTGCTGCACGGCGCCGTCATCACGGCGGAGGGCGGGCCGATCACCCTCGGCGAGAACGTCATCGTGATGGAGAACGCGATCGTGCGCGCCAGCTCGGCGAACCCCGTGCACATCGGCGATCACGTGCTGATCGGCCCGGGGGCATCCGTGTCCGGTGCGGTGATCGGCGACGAGGTGTTCCTCGCGACCGGAACGCGGGTGTTCAACGGTGCCAAGATCGGCGCCCGCGCCGAGGTGCGCATCAACGCGGTCGTGCACCTGCGCACGACGCTCCCGGAGGACACGGTCGTCCCGATCGGCTGGGTGGCGGTCGGCGATCCGCTGCTCGTGCTGTCTCCGGACAAGCACGAGGAGATCTGGGCGGCGCAGCGCGAACTGGACTTCCCCGGCTACGTGTTCGGCGTGGACCGCGACACCCCGGATGTCATGGTGCAGCTCACCGAGCGCTATGGGCGTTCGCTGGCGCGGCACGCGGATGACCATCCGGCGTGAGCCCGTCCACCTGCGCCGGGGCCCCTCCTGAGCGCCGAGGCCCCCTTTGGATGACGCGCCTCAGAGGGGGCGCGGATAACCAGAGGGGGCCTCGGCGAGCAGGCAGAGGAGAGACTCAGATGACGCCCTGAGCCAGCATCGCCGTCGCGACCCGCTGGAAGCCGGCGATGTTCGCGCCGGTGACGTAGTCCCCGGGAACGTCGTACTTCTCGGCGGCCCGGAAAGCGGCGTCGTGGATGTCGGCCATGATCTCGCGCAGCTTGTTCTCGCTGTCGCCGAAGGTCCAGCGCTGCCGCGATGCGTTCTGGCTCATCTCGAGCGCAGAAGTGGCGACACCACCCGCGTTCGCGGCCTTGCCAGGCGCGAACAGCACGCCCGCCTTCTGGAATGCGGCGACGGCATCCGGAACGCAGGGCATGTTGGCGCCCTCGGAGACGGCGCGCACGCCGTTCGCGATGAGGGCCTCGGCGTCGGCCAGACTGACCTCGTTCTGCGTGGCGGAGGGCACCGCGATGTCGACCGGAACCTCCCACACACTGCCGCGCTCGACGAAGCGCGCGCTCGCGCGCCGGTTCGCGTACTCCACGATGCGGCCGCGCTCGACCTCTTTGATCTGGCGCAGCAGATCCAGGTCGATACCGGCGTCATCGACGATGTACCCCGAGGAATCGGATGCCGTGACCGCCGTCGCGCCGAGCTGAGTGGCCTTCTGGATGGCGTAGATCGCGACGTTTCCGGAACCGGAGATGCCGACGCGCTTGCCCTCGAGCGACTCGTTGTGAACGGCGAGCATCTCCTGAGCGAAGAACACCGCGCCGTAGCCGGTGGCCTCGGTGCGCACCTCGGCGCCACCCCAGCCGGTGCCCTTGCCGGTGAACATGCCCGACTCGTGACGGTTCGTGATCTTGCGGTACGAGCCGAACAGGTAGCCGATCTCGCGGCCGCCGACACCGATGTCGCCCGCGGGGACGTCGGTGTGCTCGCCGAGGTGACGGTACAGCTCGCTCATGAACGACTGGCAGAAGCGCATGACCTCGGCGTCGGAACGACCGTGCGGATCGAAGTCCGACCCGCCCTTCGCGCCACCGATGCCCTGACCGGTGAGCGCGTTCTTGAAGATCTGCTCGAAACCGAGGAACTTGATGATCGACAGGTTCACCGAAGGGTGGAAACGCAGTCCGCCCTTGTACGGGCCGAGCACCGACGAGAACTGGATGCGGTAGCCGCGGTTGACCTGCATCTTCCCTGCGTCGTCCACCCACGGCACGCGGAACATGATCTGGCGCTCGGGCTCCACGATCCGGTCCAGAATGCCGGCCTCGACGTACTCCGGGTGCTGCTCGAGCACGGGGGAGATCGTTCCGAGCACCTCGTGCACGGCCTGCTGGAACTCGGGTTCGTGCGGGCTGCGGGCGAGCACCGTGTCGAACACGGGCTGGACGGACGCGGTGAGCGGGTGGAATTCGGTGTGGGTTGCGGTCACGCGGGACGGCTTTCTGAAGAGTGTGGCTGAGGGGGCGATCGTGTCGCGCGAGAAGGCGTGCCGGGTCGGGCACGAGATTTCACCTTACCGCGCGTGTTTCCGTGATGCGCACGAGGCGGTGATCATCCGGTGTTCTGCAGGCCGGCGGCGACGCCGCTGACCGACAGCAGCAGCAGACGGCGCTGTTCGTCGTCGGCGCCCGACCCGGATGCTGCGGAGCGCAGCTCCCTCAGCGCACGCAGCTGCAGCAGCGACAGTGCGTCCACGTACGGGCTGCGCAGCGTCACCGCCCGCTGCAGGATCGGCTTGTTCTCGAGCAGCGCGTCGCCGCCGGTGAGGCGGATGACCCACTCCTTCGTCAGCGTGAGCTCGTCGAGCACCAGCTGTGCGAGATCATCGCGGTCGCCGAGCGCGAGATAGCGACGGGCGATGCGCTCGTCGGTCTTCGCGAGGCTCATCGCGACGTTGTCGATCATGGTGCGAAGCAGCGGCCAGTCGCGGTAGGCGTCCTTGAGCAGCGCCTCGTCGCCGACGCTCTCGAGCGCGGTTCCCAGACCGAACCAGCCGGCGAGGTTGATGCGCGCCTGCGTCCACGCGAACACCCATGGGATGGCGCGGAGGTCTTCGAGCGATTCCACCGAGAGGCCGCGGCGCGCTGGACGCGAACCGAGGGCGAGCAGCCCGATCTCCTCGAGAGGTGTCACGGTGGCGAACCAGGGCGCGAAGCCGTCGGCCTTCACCAGAGCGAAGAACTTCTCCCGGGAGGCCTCGTCCATCACCCGCGCGACGTCGGCGAAGCGTGCGGCTGCGCCGCTCGTGCGCTCCTCGACGCCAGGAGACGAGGCGAGCAGCGTCGCCGCGGCGACCTGATCGATGTGGCGCATCGCGATCGCCGGTTCGCCGTAGCGGGCGAAGATGGTCTCGCCCTGCTCGGTGAGCTTGAACCGACCGTCGACGGAGTGCGGCGGCTGCGCGAGGATCGCGGAGTTCGCGGGCCCGCCGCCTCGACCCAGCGCGCCGCCGCGCCCGTGGAAGAGTGTCAGAGCGATACCGGCGTCCTTCGCCCAGAGGGCGATCTTCTCCTGCGCCTCGTACAGCGCGAGGTTCGCGGCCACAGGGCCGACGTCCTTCGAGGAATCGGAGTAGCCGAGCATGACCTCGAGGCGATTGCCGGTGGCTGCCATGCGAGAGCGGAACTCGGGGAAGCTGACGACCTCAGCGAGGATGCCGGGAGCGGCCTGCAGGTCGGCGAACGTCTCGAACAGCGGCACGACGTCCAGTACCGGCACATCGTCACCGAGCGCATGCCGCGCGAGGCGGTGCACGTTGGCGAGGTCCTCGGCGGACTGCGTGAACGAGACGACGTAGCGTCCTGCCGCGCGCGGCCCGTAGGTGCGCTGGATGTCGGCGACCGCACGGAAGACGTCGAGGACCTCGAGCGTCTTCTCGCTGGGCTCCGCCCCGGCATCGAGCTCGGCGAGCGCCTCGCGGTGCACCTGCGAGTGCTGGCGCACTTCGAGCTCGGTGAGGTGGAACCCGTAGGTCTCGACCTGCCAGATCAGGTGCTGGACACCGCCGAATGCATGGCGGTTCGCCCCGGATGCCGCGAGCGAGGCCTGCACGGTGCGCAGGTCGGCGAGCAGCTGCTCGGGGTCCGTGTATGCGCCGTCCGCTCCCGAACGGGTGCGTGCGACCCGGTTCGCGAGTGCGAGCAGAACGCGGCGGTGCGGCTCTTCCGGAGAACGCGCGGCGATCTCGGCCCCGGCGTTCTCGTCGGTCTCGACGAAGGACTCCCACAGTGCGACCACTGCGGCGGAGGGCGGCGTGCCCTCGGCATCGAGAGTGAGGCCGCGGCCGATGCGCTCGACGGCCCGTTCGAGACCGCGCAGCACATGATCGGAGGCGATCTGCGCTGCTTCGCGCGTGACGGACGCCGTGACGAAGGGGTTGCCGTCGCGGTCGCCGCCGACCCACGAGCCGACCCGCACGAACGCGGGGACCACCGGAGCGCTCGCGCCGGAGTCGTCGCCGCGCAGAGCGTCGTCGATACGGCGATAGACGTGGGGGACGGTGGTGAACAGGGTCTCGTCGAACACAGACATGACCGTGCGCACCTCATCGGTGGGCGACGGCTTCTGAGCGCGCAGCGGCGCCGTGCGCCAGAGCGTGTCGACCTCCTCGAGCATGCGGCGGCGGGCCCTGTGCTGCTCCGCGCCGCCGTCGCTCGCGCTGTCGTGCTGCGTGAGCAGTTCGGAGAGACGGCGGATGCTGGCGGACACGGCGCGACGACGAGCCTCCGTCGGGTGCGCGGTGAACACCGGGTGGAACCGCAGGTCCTGCAGGCGACGAGTGGCCTCCTCGTCGCCGATCTCGCGTCGCAGTTGCGCGTACGCGGTCGCGACGGTGTCCGTGGCATCCTCCCGACCAGGCTGTCCTGCACGCTCGCGAAGGATGCGCACGCGCTGGTGCTCTTCGGCGAGGTTGACGAGATGGAAGTAGCACGTGAAGGCGCGGGCCACTTCGTCGGCTCGCTGGACGGTGAACGAATCCGCGATCGCCGATGCGCGTTCGAAGGCCTCGGCGCTCTCCTCGTCGTACGCCTGGATGGTCGCCAACCGCAGCCGCTCGACATCGTCGAACAGACCGGCGCTGCCGCACTCGCGCAGCACCTGTCCGAGCAGTGCGCCGAGCATGCGGACATCTGCGCGCATCTCGTCTGGGATCCCGCGTCCGGCTTCGAATCGACCGATGACGCGGATGGCCTCTGTGTTGGTGGGCTCAGGAGTCACCATTCGAGGTTATAGCCGTGCAGGAGGCGGTCATGACCACGTGACATCCGGTGGACCCGAGGCGGCGGATAGCATTGCTCCGATGGCCGACTCCCGAAATCTTCTTCGCACGCAGCAGTTCCCCGCAGTGCTCCTTCTTCTCGCGGCGGCGCTCGGACTCGTGCTCGCGAACACGCCGGCGTTCGGTCCGATCGACGCGGTGCTGGGGTTCCACATCGCGGTGCCCGGCACGTCGATCGACCTCTCGGTCGCGCACTGGATCTCGGACGGCCTGCTCGCGATCTTCTTCTTCGTGGTCGCGATGGAGCTGCAGTACGAACTCACCCGCGGCGAGTTGAACTCATTCCGAAAGGCTCTGCAGCCCTCGATCGCCGCTGCCGGCGGCGTGCTCGTGCCGATCATCATCTATCTGATCGTCGCCGGTGGCGAGCAGACCTCCTCGGGCTGGCCGATCCCGACGGCGACGGACATCGCCTTCGCGCTCGGTGTGCTCGCTGTTTTCGGCAAGGGGCTGCCCTCTGCGGTGCGGGTCTTCCTGCTCGCCCTGGCGATACTCGACGACATCATCGGCATCATCTTCATCGCGGTGCTCTTCGCCCACGACCTGAACTGGCTGTACCTCCTGCTGGCCATCGTCGGTGTCGTCGTGTTCGGCGCACTGTCACGGATCCTGCCCACCACGCACTCATGGCTGGTCGTCGTCGCGATGGTGATCGTGGGCGTCCTCGTCTGGGGCCTCATGATCTCGTCCGGCATCCACGCCACGATCGCGGGCGTGCTGCTGGGGCTGGCCATCGCGCAGTCCCCGGCGATGCCGACGCGACACGCGCTCGAGCCGTGGGTCAACGGCGCGATCCTGCCGATCTTCGCGTTCGCCGCCGCCTTCGTCGTGATCCCCGCGGTGTCGCCGTCCGAGCTCTCGCCGGCGTTCTTCGGCATCGCGATCGCCCTGCCGGTGGGCAAGATCATCGGCATCACGGTCTTCGGATGGCTCGCCATGAGGATCGGATCGAAGGACAAGGCTCCTGCCCTGACGATCACCGATCTGCTCGCCGCCGGCGCGCTCGGCGGCATCGGCTTCACGGTGTCGCTGCTGCTGGCGAACCTCGCCTTCGCGGATGATCCTGCCGTGCGCGACCAGGCGATCCTCGGCGTGCTGGTGGGCTCGCTGATCGCCCTGGTGCTGTCGGGCGTCGTCGTCTCATGGCGTGCCGCGTGGTACCGCCGCTCCACGACGACCGTCTCGTGACCATTTCGACGAGGAAGCACCATGACCGAGAATCCTGATCCGCTGCGCACCGCCGCCGAGACCATGCGCGCCGTACGCGAGAAGTGCCCGTGGTCGCAGCAGATCACGCATCGCGACCTCGTGCCGTACCTGATCGAGGAGTCGCACGAGCTCATCGACGCCGTCGAGGACGGCACGCGCGCCGACCTCCGTGAAGAACTGGGCGACCTGCTCTGGCAGGTGCTGTTCCATGCGGCGATCGCCGCACAGGATCCGGACGACCCGTTCGACATCGACGATGTGGCGCAGACGCTGACGGAGAAGATGGTGAGGCGGCATCCGCATGTCTTCGCCGAGGCGGTCGCGAACACGCCCGAAGAGGTGCTGGTGCACTGGAACGCCGCGAAGGCCGCCGAGAAGCGCTCGCGCACCAGCGTTCTCGACGGCGTACCGCACGGGATGCCGGCGCTCGCGCTCGCGCAGAAAGTGCTCGGCCGCGCCGCGCGGGTCGGAGCCGGCGACGATGTCGCGCTCGCCGCTCACGACGCCGCCGAGGTCGGGGCTGCGCCGGAATCCGAGGAGGAGCTCGGCGACCTGCTGCTGACGCTCGCGGCCACGGCCCGGGAGAACGGCTGGGATGCCGAGCGTGCGCTGCGCGAGCGCCTGCGCCTGCTCGAAGACGACGTGCGTGAGGCCGAAGCCGGCTGACGCGTCGCCGACTCGTCGGGAAAACCTGGACGATCCGGCGTGTCGACGGCGAGTCGAGCGCTGACACGCCGTCGACACGCCAGTCGGTCTGGGTTTTCCCAAACACGCCCCGTGGAGCGGCGATGGATGAGCATGCCGATCTGGAAACCTGCAAGACCTGGAAAGATGTACTCGTGGCTACTGTGAACGCGCCGCGCGGCATGCGCGACATCCTCCCCGCCGACAAGGCCCGCCGTGAGCGCGTGCTCTCCGTGATCCGCGAGCGCTACCTGGCGCACGGGTTCGACGAGATCGAGACGCCGGCGCTCGAGGAGTACTCGCGTCTGCATTCCGGCATGGGCGGCGACAACGAGAAGCTGGCCTACAACGTGCTGCGCCGCGGGATGGACGCCGACGCTGTCCGTGAAGGTGCCGACGACCCCGCCGCGCTGAGCGACCTCGGACTCCGCTACGACCTCACTGTGCCGCTCGCACGTTTCTTCGCGAGCAACCGCGGGCAGCTGCCGGGGGTCTTCCGTGCGATCCAGATCGGTCCCGTGTGGCGTGCCGAGCGGCCGCAGAAGGGTCGCTACCGGCAGTTCGTGCAGTGCGACATCGACATCATGGGCGACGACTCCTCGCGCGCCGAAGCCGAGCTGATGGTCGCTTCCCTGGATGCCGTGGACGCACTCGGCCTCGACGGCGCGAGCGTGCGCATCAACGACAGGCGAGTGCTCGAATGGATGCTGGATGCCTTCGGCTTCACAGCCGACGAGCGTCCTGGCGTGCTCATCACGATCGACAAGCTCGACAAGATCGGTCCCGACGGGATCGTCAAGGAACTCCGGGATCGGGATGCCACGGCATCCGCCGTCGACGCGTTCGAGACGTTCCTGCGTCGCCCGCAGACCATGGAGTTGCACCCGTTCGGCGAACGCCAGATCCGCAAGGCCCTCCCGGAGAACGCCCCGGACGAGATCGTCGACCACCTCGTCGGGATCGGCGAGGCCGTCGCGGCAGGACGGGGGATCGAGGGCGACATCCCGCTCGTCTTCGATCCGTTCCTGGTGCGCGGCATGGGCTACTACACCGGCACGATCTTCGAACTGGCGCACCCCTCAGTGCCGTACTCGCTGGGCGGTGGCGGCCGTTACGACGGCATGATCGGACGCTTCCTCGGCCAGCAGGTGCCTGCGGTCGGGTTCTCGCTGGGCTTCGAGCGCCTGGTCGACCTGGTCGAGCTCGGAGCGGATGCCGATGCGCAGGCCGTCGTGCTCGTGCATGACGCCGACGTGCCGGTGGCCGAGCTCGTCGCGCACAAGGCCGCGCTGGTCCGTTCGGGCTCGCGCGTGCGCCTGGAGCGCAGGGTCAAGAACTTCAAGGCACTGCTCGAGCGGTCAGCCGCCGATGGCTACACGGCCTTCGCGACGGTCTCCGCCGGCGCCGAGGTCGGATCGCTGGAGCTCAAGCCGCTGTCCTGAGCGCATCGGACGAGCCGCCGCTGCACAGTGCCGCCCGCTGCACACTGCCGCCCGCTGCACAGTGCCGCCCGCTGCACAGTGCCGCCCTCTGCACACCTGTCAGTCCGGATCACGGATGTCAGCCGAAACCGGGCGTTTTCCACTGACATCCGTGATTTCACCTGACAGGTGTGCGTACGTTCACACCGCGTTCATTCCCGCGCGGTGTGATGGTGACATGGCAGGGGTGCGCACCGCGATCGCCGTGGCGACGGCGGTGGCATCCGCGATCGTGCTGGGCGGACGGTCGTTGCTCGTCCACCAGGCCGCCGTCGCGCGGCGGCGCATAGGAAAGCCGCTCGGCGAGCAGTCCCTGGTCGCCGATCGGGTGTGGAAACGCGCACTCGACGGTCGACCGATCGAATTCCTGCTGCTGGGTGATTCGCTGGCGGCGGGCCTCGGCGCGGAGCATCGCAAGCAGACACTGGGCGGGCGCATCGCGAAAGGGCTGGCGAAGCGGATGCAGTCGCCCGTGCGGCTGCGCACGGGTGCGGTCGTCGGCTCGGAGTCGTCCGCGCTCTCCGGTCAGCTCGACGCCCTCCCCGAGGGGTACCGTGCCGACGTCGCGGTGATCGTGGTGGGTGGCAACGACGTCACGCATACGATCTCGCCGTCTGCGGCGGGCGAACGGCTGGAGCAGGCGATACTCCGGCTCAGGGCTGCGGGCACAGCCGTCGTCGTCGGCACCTGCCCCGATCTCGGCACGCTCCAGCCGGTGCCGCAGCCCCTGCGCGCTCTGCTGTCGAGGATGTCGCGCCGCCTCGCGCTGGAGCAGACCAAGGTCGCGTGGCGCACCGGCGCCGTCCCCGTCGATCTGCGACAGGTGCTGGGCCCGACCTTCCACGAGCAGTCGGAGGAGATGTTCAGCCTCGACCGGTTCCACCCCAGTGCCGCGGGCTACCGCGCCACTGCCGACGCGCTGCTGCCGGCGGTGGTCACGGCACTCGTCGCCGGAGCGGAACTCACCCCGCAGGCTGCTCCGCACTGAATGAGGCCGCCCACTCCTCGACGCGCCTGGCGCTCTCTTCGGGACTGAGGTCCTCGACGCGGCTCATCAGTGACCAGCGCACGCCGAAGGGATCGCGGATGCTCGCGAAGCGATCGCCCGAGACGAAATCGGACGGCGCCTCCCTCACGGTCGCTCCCGCGGCCTCCGCGCTCTCGCATACCGCGTCGACGTCGGATACGTACAGGCCGAGCGAATAGCAGTCGCCTTCACCCGCAGGCGGAGGTACGAGGTGGTAGTCCGGGCTGGGCTCGCCGAGCTGGAGCAGACCGAACCCGAAGTCGAGATCCGCATGGACGACGACTCCGCCCATCTCGGTGACGTCGATGACCGTCGCACCGAAGACATCGCGGTAGAACTCGATCGCGCCGGCTGCCCCGGGGATCGCGAGGAACGGGGTGAGGGAACTCGCGTTGTTCGGACGGCCGTTCGTGGTGTGAGTGCCTGTGAGGCCTGATGTGATGTTCATGCTTTCACGCTACGAAGCATGCCGGGGACGGCGCTTGGAGATTCACGACACGTTGTCGGATGCTGCGACTACGGTCAGAACATGATCGACGCTCGGCGGGGGATTCTGTATCCGGCGCGGATGCCGGAGTTCCACCGGCTCCCGCCGCCGGCAGAAGCCGCAGACCTCGTCGAATGGTTCTGGATCCCTGAGTGGAGCATCGAACCGGGTCGCACATCGCGCCAGCATGTCGTCGCCTATCCTGCACTCAATCTCGTCGTGGAGCCGGGCGGCGTCGAGCTCGTCGGCGCCTCCACTGTGGCGACGCATCGCGATCTGGTGGGCCGAGGATGGGCCGTGGGAGCGCTGCTGAAGCCGGCGTCCGTGGCAGCCCTCGTCGACGATCCGTCGGCGCTCCGTGACGATTCGACGACGTTCGAAGCTCCCGATCTGCTCGCCGCGGTGACGCAGGCGATGGAGACCGGCGATGGCCTGCATCGCGAGCGCGCGGCGCAGGTGTTCGCCGACTGGCTCGTCGAGCAGATCGGCCAGGTCGCACCGGCTGCTCATCAGGCGAACGAGATGGCGAGATTGCTGATGGCGGATGCCGCGATCACCAGCGCCGAGGACGCAGCGGCGCGCCTGTCGATGTCGTTGCGGACGCTGCAGCGCCTCGCGCACCGGCACGTGGGCCTGCCGCCCTCAGCGATGATCCGACGTCGACGGCTGCAGGAGGCAGCCCAGCGGGTGCGGGAACAGCCGGAGATCGACCTGTCCACGCTCGCCGCTGACCTCGGCTATGCCGATCACTCGCATCTCACGAACGACTTCCGCGCGGTGCTGGGTATGGCGCCGAGTGCTTACCGCTCGTCCTGAGCGCGCGCACGCGTGTCACTCAGCGACGCAGTGAGCGCAGCCGCAGCATCCGATACGCCACCCCGATGAGAACGACTCCCGTGCCGATCAACGATGCGAGGATCGGCAGCGTGTTGACGAGGACCAGGCAGCCGAGCACGCCGATCACCTGCAGCGCACGCGGGTAGCGCCGGGCCGCTCCCTTCTGCCGGAATGCCGAGGCGTTCGCGATCAGATAGTACAGCAGAACGCCGAACGACGAGAAGCCGATTGCGCCTCGCAGGTCGGCGAACAGCACGATGACGATCACGATCAGGGCGATCGCGATCTCGGCGCGCTGCGGCACCTTCCACCGCGGATGGACGGCGGCGAGGAAGCGCGGCAGGTCGGATTCCCTGGCCATCGCGAGGGTCGTGCGGCCGATTCCGGTGATCAGCGCCAGCAACGCGCCGAGGGATGCCGCCGCCGCGGCCACGCGCACGACAGGGGCGAGTGCCGTCCAACCGGCGGCATCGACCACCGCGGCGAGCGGCGCGGACGTGGAACCGGCATCCGCCCCGAGGGTGAGCATCACGACCACGGCGACGAGCGCGTAGACGACGACCGCACCGGACAGCGCGATCGCGATCGCGCGCGGGATGGTGCGCGCGGGATCGACGACCTCTTCGCCCATCGTGGCGATCCGTGCGTAGCCGGCGAATGCGAAGAACAGGAGCCCCGCGCCCTGCAGTACGCCGTAGGCGGTGAGGTCGGGGAGGGGAGCGGGAGCTGCGGTCGGCGATGCGGCGAAACCGCCGGCGACCACCACGGCCAGTCCGATCAGCGAGACGATCACGAGGATGCGGGTGAGCGCCGCTGTCCGTGTCACACCGAAGCAGTTCACCGTGGCGAGGCCGGCGACCGCGATGATCGCCACCGGCACCTGCCAGCCCTCCGGTGCGGCGTATGCCGCGAACGTCAACGCCATCGCGGCGCAGCTGGCGATCTTGCCGATCACGAAGCACCAGCCGGCGACGAAACCCCACCACGGGCCGATCTCCGCCCTGGCGTAGGCGTAGGTGCCGCCCGAGACGGGATGCACCGCCGCGAGCTGCGCGGACGAGGTCGCATTGCAGAACGCGACGACCGCGGCGATCGCGAGAGCCGCGAGCAGCCCCGAGCCGGCGACGTCGATCGCGGGTCCCCACACGGAGAACACACCTGCACCGATCATCGATCCCAGGCCGATGGCGACGGCATCGGTGAGCGTCAGGCGACGTGCGAGTTCCACTCGGTCATCGTGGCACGCGATGGTGAACGGATGGGGTTCAGGCCTGGCGCGCCGCCGTGACGCGCTTCTTCTCGCGGATATAGACCTCGCGGCGCACCCGCGCGACGACGTCGCCGTCACGGTCGGTGATCACGGTCTCGAACCACTCGAGAACCTTCGCGCCGCCCTCAGCGCGTTCGCGGAGTTCGGCCACCTTCTCCGGAGAGACGTGGAACTCCGCCGTCAGAACGCCGCGGCCCGGCTTCACGAACTCGATCTCCCCGCGGGTGTCCCAGACGACGTAGTCGCGCCCGAGCTGATGCATCACGAGCATGAAGAAGTACGGGTCGGTCATTGCCGACATCGAACCGCCGAACGCCGTCTTGACGTAGTTGCGGGTGATGACGTTCACGTGCAGCTCGACGGTGGCGTGCGTCCAGTCCTCGCTGAAGCGACGGATGCGGATGCCACTGAACAGATTCGGAGCCCACAGGCTCATGCCGGTGGCGAGGCGACGGGGAGTGATGCGCATGACGCCAGTGTCGCCCAGCCTGCTGCGGCGGACGAAGAGTCATGGAGGGTTGCGACAATTGTTCTATTTTGACTAGAATTAGGCTAATTGAACGAGAGGGTCGGATGTGCTGATCAGAATCGATGCGGAGAGTTCGAGACCGTTGTTCGAACAGGTCGCGTCCTCGGTGCGCGGCGACATCCTCGCCGGGCGCCTCGTCCCCGGTGATCGGCTGCCGTCGGCGCGAGAAGTGGCGGACGCCCTGGACATCAATCTGCACACTGTGCTGCGCGCGTACCAGCAGCTGCGCGACGAAGCGCTGATAGATCTGCGCCGTGGGAGAGGAGCGGTCGTGTCCGCTTCGGCCGCGCCGCTCGCCGAGCTGGCCGACGAGGTCGCCGCGCTCGTGCGCCGCGCCTCTTCCCTCGGGGTCTCACCCGCCACCCTCGCCGCCCTCGTCACGGAGATCGAATCATGAACACCACCGCCATCGCTCAAGACATCCGTCGCGCTCGTCGCGCGTTCCTTCTCGTCGGACTCGTGCTTCCGGTCGTGCTGACGGCGATCGCCGTGGGGTTCATCGTCGCCTGGTTGCCCGACCTTCCAGAGACGATCGTCACCCACTGGGGTCCGGAGGGCCCCAACGGCTACTCCAGCGCCGTGCTGTACGTCTGGGTCCAGGTCCTGCTGGGGCTGGGGATCCCTCTGCTGTTGACGCTGCCCATCCTGACGCTGATGAAGAACTCCTGGGGCGTCACGTGCCGGTTGCTCGCCGCGATCTCGGCGGGCACGTCGGCGCTGCTCTGCGTCGTCTTCGTCGGTTCCGTGGCGATGCAGCGCGAATCGATCAGCACCGGGCTGAGCATCGGGGCAGTGCTGGCGCTCGGGTTCGGGGCTCTCCTCGTGCTCGGGTTCATCGGCTGGTTCGTGCAACCGAGTGTGATCAGGTCGACGACGCAGGCGTCCGACGCGGCTTCGCCCGATCTGCGGCTCGCGCCGGGCGAGAAGGTCGCCTGGTTCGGGACGGCGGCGATGGGCAGGCCCGGCATCATCAGCCTTGTGGTGTCGGTGCTCATCCTCTGCGCCACCACGGTCTGGGTGTTCATGATCGGCGACGGCTCCTGGTGGATCCTCGCGATCGTCACGCTGCTGCTCGTCGCACTCATCGCGGTGACCCTCGTCTTCCGCGTGCGCGTCAACGCGGCGGGCCTGCGCGTGCGCTCCATCATCGGCTGGCCTCGGTGGAACGTCGCCGCATCGGAGATCACCGACATCCAGGTCGTGCAGGTCGATCCGATGGCGGAGTTCGGCGGATGGGGACTGCGCATCGCCGTCGACGGGCGCATGGGCATCGTGCTGCGCACCGGTGAGGCACTGCAGGTCACACGCAGCAGCGGGCGCGTGTTCGTCGTCACGATCGATGATGCCCGCACCGCGGCATCCGTTCTCACCACCGCCATGAAGGAGGCCCACTCATGACCCGCATCCGTCCCTCCGCCACGATCGCGTTCGTGCTGCTCGCCTGCACGCTGGCGTGGCTCGTCGCCCTGCCGATGTGGGTCGATCGCGGCCTCGCGCATCCGCTCTCGTCAGTGCTGATCTCCGTGATGATGTTCACGCCCGCGCTCGCTGTCGTGATCGTGATGCTCGTGATGAGGCCAGTGCCCGCGGGTGAGCGGTTGCGGTTCCTCGGCATATGGCCGCTGCGTCCGGCGAAGCGCGTGATCTGGATGACGGTGCTCGGCCTGTTCGGACCCATACTGCTCGTGGCGCTCAGTGTCGTCGTCGCCGCGCTGCTCGGGTGGGTTTCGGTTGACCTCGTCCATTTCTCGGGGTTCGCGGCGCAGCTCGAGGCGTCCCTTCCCGTCGGGGTGCCCGCTCCTCCCGTGATCGTCGTGATCCTGTCGCAGCTGGCGCTGCTCCCGATCGCCGCCGCCACGATCAATGCCGTGCTCGCGTTCGGCGAGGAGCTCGGTTGGCGGGGGTTCCTCGTGCCCGCCCTGCGCCAGTACGGCACCTGGCCGGCCCTGCTCGTCAGCGGTGCGATCTGGGGGCTGTGGCACGCGCCCGTGATCCTGCTGGGATACAACTTCGGCCGCACGGACATCACGGGGCTGCTCCTGATGACGGCAGGGTGCGTCGCGTGGGGTGTGCTGCTCGGGTGGCTGCGCTTGCGGTCGGCGTCGCTGTGGCCGGCAGTGTTCGCGCACGGTGCGATGAACGCCGCAGGCGGGATGATCATCTGGTTCCACGCGGCGGGGACGACCATCGACCCTGCGCTCGCCGGAATCCTGGGTGCCGCGGGCTGGATCACCTGTGCACTCGTCGTGGCGGTGCTGATCGTCACCGGTCAGTTCCGCAGGCAGCCCGAACTCGAGGGCGCCGTGGGGCGGATGCTGTCGGCACCCCGACGCGAGGTCGACTCGCGGTGACGCCCCACCGCGCGGCATCCGGCTATTGACGCCACCGGAGCGGGGGAGTTGGGTGGAGCCATGGCTGAATCGAACGCCGACAACTGGCGCCGCACCGACGAATACCTCGCCGAGACCCTCGTGGGGCATGACTCCGCGCTGGAGGCCGCGCTCGCCGCGCAGCGCGCCGCCGGGCTGCCGGACATCGAGGTGGCCCCGGTCAGCGGCAAGCTCCTGAACCTCGTCACGCGGATGTGCGGCGCGCGCAGAGTGCTCGAGATCGGCACTCTGGGCGGCTACTCCACGATCTGGCTCGCGAGGGCCGTCGGCGAGGACGGCACGGTGACGACGATCGAGGCGGAGCCGGGCAACGCGGCGATCGCTCGCGCCAGCATCGACGCTGCGGGAGTGGGCGAGCGCGTGGCGATCCGCATCGGTCGTGGCGCGGATGTGCTGCCGACGCTCGAGGGCTCCGAGCCGTTCGATCTCGTCTTCATCGACGCCGACAAGGAGTCGAACACGATCTATCTCGACTGGGCGGCCCGGCTCGGCCGTGCAGGCACCGTGATCGTTCTCGACAACATCGGGCGAGAAGGGGAGATCGTCCGAGACGACACCACCGACCCGCGTGTGATCGGCACCCGAGATGCGCTGCGGATGCTGGGGGAGGATCCCCGCTTCGATGCGACGGCGCTGCAGACCGTCGGTCTCAAGGGCTGGGATGGCGTCGCCCTTGCCGTCGTCGTCTGAACGACAGGTGTACTGACGCTTCATCGGACGTGAATATTCGCTCCTATGTGATCGAGGAGCGCTCCTTTGAGCAGAGCGGTTTCTCGTGTACGTCATCCGGTTAGCGTGACTTCTGATCACGAACGGGCGCATCAGCGCCTGACGGAAGGACACCAACGATGGCGAATCTCGCGGCGGTCATGCCCACGCTCGGAGCGATCGAGCTGCAGGAGGTGCCGCTTCCTGATCCGCTTCCCGGTCAAGCGATCGTCAGAGTCGAAGCCGTGGGCATCTGCGGCTCGGACACGGCGTACTACCGGGTCGGCTACATCGGTGACTGGAAGGTGACGGGACCGATCATCCTCGGTCACGAGGCATCCGGAACGGTTGTCGCGACCGGTGACGGCGTGACGAATGTCGCGACCGGCGACCGTGTCGCCATCGAACCGGGCACGCCGTGCCGCAACTGCGAGGAGTGCCTGGCCGGCAGGTATCACCTGTGCCCGGACTTCATCTTCCTCGCCACTCCGCCGTATGACGGCGCGCTCGTGCAGAATCTCGCGATCGATGCGCGCAATCTGTTCGCGATCCCCGACTCGATGTCTTTCGAGGCCGCGGCGCTGTGCGAGCCGCTCTCCGTCGGCCTCTGGGCGTGCCGGCGCGCCGGGCTCCTCCCCGGTGATCGCGTGCGTGTGACGGGGGCCGGCCCGGTCGGCATCCTCGCAGCTCAGGTCGCGCGCGCCGAAGGCGCAGCCGACGTCGTCGTCTCCGACATCTCCGACTTCCGTCTCAGCGTCGCCGAGAAGCTCGGCTTCCGCACAGAGAGGGCAGGAGCTCTGCCGGAGGGTCCAGGTCATGAGGACGCCGATGTTCTCCTCGAGTGCTCCGGTGCGCCCGGCGCTCTCGCTGCAGGACTCTGGCGCCTGCGCAACGGCGGGAGGGCAGCGATGGTGGGACTGCCGAAGCAGGACGTCGCACTGGCATTGTCCCGACTGAACGTCAAGGAGATCTCGATCTCCCTCGTGAATCGCTATGCGCATACCTGGCCGACCGCCATTGCGTTCGTGGCGAGCGGACGAGTCGATGTGGAATCACTCGTCACGCACCGTTTCGAGCTCGCCGACGCCGAGGCAGCGCTCACTCTGGCCGCAGACGTACCCGATTCGCTGAAAGCGGTCGTCTACCCCAACGGCATCCCGACTCGCTGATGTCCTCCGCAACCGTCACGCCTCCCGAGGCGCCGCTTCGCGTGTCTTCGAAGCGGAGTTCGCCCGCCATCCGGCGCCGCCGGCGCCGTGGGTACGCCCTCTTCGCGCTGTTCGCATTCCCCAACCTCGCTCTGATCGCGGTGTTCGCCTATTGGCCGATCATCGAGAACCTCTATCTCAGCCTCACCAGCTGGGACTTCATCTCACCGGAGCCGTTCTTCGTCGGCTTCTCGAACTACACGGCGCTGTTCGCCTCGGAGTCCTTCCAGCACGTGCTGTGGATCACCGTCGTGTGGGTCGTGGTCGTGGTCGGGGTCAGTCTGGTGCTCGGCCTCGGCCTGGCCGCGTTGTTCTCCATGAAGCTGCCGGGCACGACGGCGGTGACAGGCATCGTCTTCGCACCTCACGTGATCTCCGGCGCCGCGATCGCTGCGGTGTGGCTGTTCATCTTCGATCAGAACTACGGCCTCGCCAGAGTCGCCTTCAACATGTTCGGGCTGGACTCCCCGGCCTGGACGACGGATGCGAACTGGGCGCTGGCTGCGCTGCTCATCGTGTCGATCTGGAAGGGCGTCGGCTTCGTCGCGATCGTCTACCTCGCCGCCATGCAGGGGCTCCCGTCCGAAGTCCTCGAGGCCGCGCGTATCGACGGGGCGAACCGGTGGCAGACGTTCTGCAGGATCACGCTGCCCCTGCTCTCGCCGACGACGTTCTTCCTGGTCATCACCCAGACGATCAGCGCGTTCCAGGCGTTCGACATCATCGCGGTGATGACGGGCGGCGGCCCGGCATCCGCGACCACGACGCTCAGCTGGTTCATCTACGACCAGGCGTTCCAACGGTCGAACGTCGGGTACTCGGCAGCAGCGGGAACAGTCATGTTCGTGATCCTCATGGTCATCACTGCGCTGCAATTCAAGTTCATCGAGAAGAAGGTGCACTACTGATGGCCGCGATCATGACTGCACTTCGGGACCAGCCCGCCAAGGACGACACCGTGCCTGCGGACGCTATGACGACCCGTGATCGCAGGCGGCATCGCAGGAAGGCGAATCTGGCGCGAACGTGGTGGGGGTACCTGCTGCTGATCGCCGCGGGTCTGGCCTTCGTCCTCCCTCTCTACATCCTCGTCACGACGGCCTTCAAGACCAACGGCGAGATCTACACCTGGCCCATGAAGTGGCTGCCCACCCAGTTCACCTGGGACAACCTCGTCGCCGCGTGGGAGCTCGCGCCGTTCGACGCCTTCATCACGAACTCGGTGGTCGTCACGGTCATCGGTGCGACCGCGAAGATCGTGCTCGCGGCGTTCACGGCGTACGCCTTCGCGTATCTGCCGTTCCCCGGCAAGAATGTGCTGTTCCTCGTGATGCTCGGCGCCCTGATGGTTCCCGGACACGTCACGCTGCTGGTGAACTACATCACCATCGGGAACATGGGGCTGATCAACACCTACGCAGGGTTGATCCTGCCCGGAGTGGCATCCGCATTCGGAACCTTCCTGCTGCGCCAGCACTTCCTGTCGCTGCCGAAGGAGGTGTTCGAGGCCGCGGAAGTCGACGGAGCAGGACACCTGCGAAAACTGTTCTCCTTCGCACTTCCGATGTCGATCCCGGCCGTGGCGACGGTCGGACTGATCGCGGTGATCGATGAGTGGAACAACTTCGTGTGGCCGCTCATCATCACCAACTCGGTCAATATGCGCACTCTCCCGATCGGCCTCATGTATCTGAAGGCGAACGACGGCCTCACCTCGTGGGGCGTGCTGATGTCGGGCACGCTCGTGGTCGTGCTGCCCATGCTCGTGGTCTTCCTCTTCGCGCAGCGCTTCATCGTCACCGGACTCACGGGCGCAGCAGCCGGAAGCGGCCGCTGACGCCCCACGCCTGCAACCTTCCCCACCCCATATAAGGAGAATCATGCACCTGTTCGATCGGCAGCCTGCGCCGCGCAGCGGACTCGCCTCTCTCAACGTCACTCGGCGTCAAGTGCTCGCCGGGGGCCTGCTCGCGGCGAGCGCGCCCCTGCTGGCAGGGTGCTTCAACGGCGGCGGCGGCGGAACCGTGTACGGTCAGCCCAGCGGTGACACGCCCAAGCAGTACAAGGATCGTCAGCGCGTCGTGATGTGGAGTCCGTTCACAGCGCACAACGCCGAGATCCTTCAGGCGAACATCGACGCCTTCAACGAGTCGCAGGAAGCGATCTTCTGCGAGGTGCAGATCTTCGAGGGCTACGACAAGGTCGAATCGAAGCTCGCGGCGAGTCTTCAGGCCAAGCAGGTGCCGGATCTGTCGGTGATGAGCGACATCGTCTGGAACCGCTTCTACCTCAACGACGCCCTCGAGCCGCTCTCCGGCTATTTCGACGACTCGTTCGGGACGGATTCCTTCCATGAGCAGTTCCTCAAGGAGGGCACGCTCAAGGACAAGATCTGGTGGGTGCCGTTCGGGCGCTCGACACCGCTGTTCTACTTCAACCGCGACATCTTCGCCGAGGTGGGGCTGCCCGACCGTTCCCCCAAGACGTACTCCGAGTACCGGGAGTGGGGCAAGGCACTCGCCGGATACTCGCGCAACGGGACGAAGGTGGCGATGCGCGGGTACACCGGGAACGACGACTGGTACTTCCAGGGCTCGTCATGGGCGTTCGGCGGGGGCTACTCGGACGGGCTGGACATGAGGTTCACATCGGAGGGGACGGTCAACGCCCTGGAGTTCGACCGCGCGTTCATCCACGACGACAAATCCGGATACCTCTCGGCGGACCCCGGTGGCGACTTCATCGCCGGCGCGACCGCGTCGATCACCGAGTCGACCGGGGCTCTGACCGGAATCGCAGCATCGGCCGATTTCGAGTTCGGTTGCGGCTTCCTCCCCAAGGAGGACGGCACCGGCGTTCCGACGGGCGGGGGAGGGCTGTCGATTCTCGGCTACGCCTCGGATGACCGGAAGAAGGCGGCCTGGGAGGTGCTGAAGTTCCTCTCCTCGGGCGATGCGGCGATCGAATGGACGCTCGGCACCGGCTACATGCCCACCACGAAGGCGGCGTTGGAGTCGGAGAAGGTCAAGGCCAAGGCGGATGAGAACCCGAACTATCAGGTCGCGATCGACCAGTTGGAGATCGCTCAGGGCCCGGACGTCGTGCGCAAGTTCGTGCCGGAGGCTGTGCCGGAGATGAAGGGAGCGATCCAGGCGGTCTACTCAGGGAACGCCGACGCGGAGAAGACGCTCAAGACGGTGCAGGCAAACCTCGAGCCCGCACTCGAGAAGGTCCGCGCGAAGTACGACGCGAAGGTGGGTGCCTGATGAGCCTGCTCGTCGTCGGACATCGCGGTGCGATGGCCCATCTGCCGGAGAACAGCCTGGCGTCATACGCGCTCGCCGAGGAGATCGGCGTCGACGAGATCGAGCTCGACGTGCGCCTCAGCAAGGACGAGCAGCTGTTCCTGCTTCATGATGCGACGCTGGACCGCACGGCCGGCGATGACTCGGCACGGCGCCTCGGGCCGGCGGCAGAGCTCACGCTCGAGCAATTGCAGCGGGCCACGCTCGATTCGGGCAGGGGAGTGGTGACGCTCGCAGAGATGTATGACGCGACGCGCACGTTCATCCAGCTCGAGATCAAGGATCCGGCCGTCGTGCCTCATCTCGCCCGATTCTTCGAAGAACGTCCTGAGGATGCTGCGCGCACGGTGCTCACGGGATTCGATGCGGATGCCGTGCGTCACGCCGCCGAGGCGATGCCGCACATCGGTCGACAGATCATCGTCACCGAGCTGGTCAAGGCGGAGGAGTACGAGGGCGGACTCTGGGCGCTCCTCGATCATGCGAAGGTCACGCGCTTCGCGAGCGGATTCGCCGGGCTCACACGCGAACTCGTCGAGCAGCTTCATGCGCGCGACATCGAGGTGCACGTGTGGCCGATGCGAACGATCGAGCAGATGCGCGAGGCACTCCGCCTGGGCGTCGACGGCGCCACGTCGGATGATCCGGCGCAGGCCATCGCATGGCGCGACCAGGTGCTCGCTGAGGAGGGTGCGACCGCGCGTTGAGGTGGATGAATGGGGTGGGCGCCGGGCGGCTCCCGCCCCATTCGCATCGAGTCAGTCGTCGTCGTCCGTGCCGGAGATCACTGATTCGACCCCGTCGATCTCGGAGAGCTGACCGACCAACGCAGGAAACTCGGAGAGGTCGCCGGTGAAGCGGAGCGTCAGCTCACGCAGCTTCGACTCGTCGTCGCTGCTCGCCTCCTCCAGTGCCGAGTGGTATCCCTGACGAGCCGACATCTCCAGCACCTGCCTCAGGACGTTGTTACCGCGGCGATAACGGATCGTGAGGACGGGATCGGGAATGTCGGGGCTGATGAGCCTTCCGACGAACGTGAGCACGCCGACCGTCAGCAGATGCAGCGCCGTGGCCGCTACGGCGATGATCGGCATACCTGCACCGCATGCCATGCCGATCGCGGCGGTCACCCAGATCGACGCCGCAGTCGTCAGGCCGCTGACCGCGCCCCGTCGCACGAAGATCACGCCGGCGCCGAGGAATCCGATGCCGGAGACTATCTGCGCGGCGATGCGCGACGGATCGAGGATCACTTCAGCGCCGACGACGTTGCTGAAGCCGTACGCCGAGACGAGTGTGAAGACTGCAGAGCCGAGTCCGACCAGAGTGTGCGTGCGCAAACCGGCGCTCTTCAGCTTGCGTTGACGCTCGACGCCGATGATCGCCGAGAGCACGAAGGCGACGGCCAGCAATGCGATCTCAGTGAGCGTGGTCTCGGAGTACAGCTCGATGAGCATGAAGAACCTTCAGTCGAGTCGCACGAGCAGTCGATCGCCCGTGCTTTCGATGCGGACGGCCTCCAGAGTGTCCACGACGACGTGTGCGCATTCCTCCAGCTGCTCGCGCGTGTCGGTGCCGAGTATGCCGATCACCAGACATCCGGCGGCCGCCGCCGAGGTCGCACCGGCCACGGTGTCCTCGAACGCGACCACGACGCCGACGTGCCCCCGCTGGGCGAGCTGCTGGATGCCGAGCAGGAACGGTTCTGCCGCTGGTTTGCTCTGCGTGACGTCGTCGCCGGTCACTCTGAACGCCGGCGCGGTGAGCTCGGTGGCTCCGAGACGGGCCACGGCCACATCTCGCGCCGCAGAGGTCACGACGCCCCAGCGCCCGTCGGGCAGGGCAGCGAGCAGCCGCTGCGCCCCGGGGAGGGAGGTGAGCTTCTGCCCGGGTCGCGCCTCGATCGCTGCGAGCCGTGCCACTGCCCGTTCATGTGCGGAGCCGGAGATCCCGGATGCCAGGACGACGGCCCCCGCGGTCTTGCCGTGCATGGTCGAAGACGGGACGGGGACGCCGTGCTCCGCTGCCCAGATCCGCCAGGCACTCTCGACGGCGGCGATCGAATCGACGATCGTGCCGTCCATATCGAACAGCGCGCCACCGATCAGGATCGGTTCTCCCCGCTTCAAAGCGGCAGCGAGAGTGGTGAGGCGATTCATGCAGCATCCGTTCCTGTCGTGGCCGACGTGGTGCCGACAACGTCACCAGGCTATGGTGAAACGCTCATAAGTCGTCCTAGAGTGCACTTATGAGCAAGTCGCTGCCCCTGGATCAGCAGGTACTCCACGTCTATGTCGCGCTGCAGAACCTCGCGCACGGGCGCGCCGTCAACGACATCGCCGACGAGATCGGACGCTCCCGATTCGCGACCGCGCGCATGGTGCGCAGGGCACGCGAACTCGGCCTGGTCGAAGTGCGCGCGACGGTCGCAGACCCTGTCGATGTGGAGCTCTCAGCGCGACTCGCGCAGCGGTTCGGTCTGCGGTCCGCACTCGTCGTGGCGACCTATTCGACCAACGAGCTGAAGGTGCGCGAGGCGATCGCCGCGGTCACGGCCCGTGTCATCGTCGAGACCATCGAGGAGGACGATGTCGTGGGCTTCACGCCTGGGCGGACCCTCGTGCTCGCTTCTCGTGCGATCGCGCAGCTTCCCTGCGCCGACGTCGTGCAGCTCACCGGCATCGGACTGCCCCGACTCGAAGACGGCGTCGAGGTGATCTCCAACGTCGGCCGCGCAGCCGGCGGCGCGACCTATCCGCTCTACGCGCCGATCCTGATCGAGCCCGAGGCCCGCGCGATCCTCAAGCATCCGGTGATACAGCACACGCTCGCCCGTTTCGACCACGTGACGAAGGCGTTCCTCACCATCGGCGGATGGCCGAGCGCCTCACTGCTGGCGCAGCACCTCACCGAGACGGGGGAGCTGGACGGCCTCGCGGAGAAGGGGGTCATCGCCGAGTACGGGACATCATTGCTCGATGAGACCGGTCGCACAGTACCCGGGCTGGAGGGCCGATTCGTCGGCATCGCGGAGGAGCAGCTGCGTGACATCGGTCTGAAGGTCGCGATCGGCGGTGGCGAGGGTAAAGAACGCGCTGTCAGCGCCGTGCTGCGCTCCGGAATGGCGGACATCATCATCACGGACGTGCGCTCAGCGCAGCTCGCCCTCCAGGACTGACCCGCATGTGAACGACGGATGCCGCGCACTAGACTGACGGTGGATCGACGACGCTCCACCACAAACCCTTTCCCTGAGCAAGGAGCACATACGTGGCACTCATCGAGGCTGTAGGCGCACGCGAGATTCTGGATTCACGCGGCAACCCGACCGTCGAGGTGGAGGTGCTCCTCGACGACGGAATCGTCCAGCGTGCAGCCGTCCCCTCCGGCGCATCCACCGGCGCATTCGAGGCATATGAACTGCGCGACGGCGACAAGAGCCGTTACGGCGGCAAGGGCGTGCTGAAGGCCGTCGACGCCATCATCGACGAGCTCGGCCCGGCACTGGAGGGCGTCGAGGCGAGCGAGCAGCGCATCGTCGACGAGATCCTCAACGAGACCGACGGTACAGAGAACAAGCAGCGCACCGGCGCCAACGCCATCCTCGGCGTCAGCCTGGCCGTCGCGAAGGCCGCGGCCGACAGCGCCGACCTCCCGCTGTTCCGCTACCTCGGCGGTTCGAACGCGCACGTTCTGCCCGTCCCGCTGTTCAACGTCATCAACGGCGGCTCGCACGCCGACAACGGCATCGACATGCAGGAGTTCTTCCTCGCCCCGATCGGCGCGGAGACCTACAGCGAGGCGCTGCGCTGGGGCGTGGAGACCTACCACGTGCTCAAGGGCGAGCTGAAGGCGGCGGGCTTCGCCACCGGACTCGGCGACGAGGGCGGCTTCGCCCCCGATCTGCCCAGCAACCGTGACGGCCTCGAGTTCCTCATCAAGGCGATCGAGAAGGCCGGATTCACCCCCGGCACCGACATCGCCCTTGGCCTGGATGCTGCAGCCACCGAGTTCTACAACGACGGCGTCTACCGCCTCGACAACAAGGACTGGGACGCCGCGGCACTCACCGAGTACTACGTGGGCCTCGTGAACGACTTCCCGATCATCACGATCGAGGACGGCCTCGCCGAGGACGACTGGGACGGCTGGAAGGGTCTCACCGACGCGCTGGGCTCGAAGCTGCAGCTCGTCGGCGACGACCTGTTCGTCACCAACCCGGCCCGCCTGGCCGACGGCATCAAGCGCGGCGTCGCGAACTCGCTGCTCGTGAAGGTCAACCAGATCGGCACGCTGACCGAGACGTTCGATGCCGTCAGCCTCGCCCACCGCTCGGGGTACACCGCGATGCTCTCGCACCGCTCAGGAGAGACCGAGGACACGACGATCGCCGACCTCGTGGTGGCGACGAACTCCGGTCAGATCAAGGCTGGTGCGCCTGCTCGCAGCGAGCGCGTCGCGAAGTACAATCAGCTTCTGCGCATCGAAGAGGAGCTCGGCGACGCCGCGGTGTTCGCGGGTCGCTCGGCGTTCCCGCGTCTGCAGGGCTGATCGCCTGAGGGCTGAGCGCGACTGAGACGGAATCACGGAGGGGGAGTCATGGCGAGACGTCCGACTCCCCCTTCCGCATCCCGACCGAACGCGCGGCCCGTCCCGAGCGCGGCGAAACCGCGCTCGTCCCGAACATCCCGGACGGCAGCCCGTGAGGTCGACGTACGCGAGTGGGCGTCCGGCATCCGTCTGTCCGGATTCATGGTCATCATGCTCTCGCTCGTCGTGCTCGGCGCTTGGGTGCTGGTGCCGACGCTCGGCACGTACATCGATCAGCGGCAGAAGATCGCTGCGCTCGAGGCCTCGGTGAAGGTGAGCGCGGAAGAGATCGAGGCGCTCGAGCAGGAGCAGGAGCGCTGGGAGGACCCGGCCTACATCACCACCCAGGCACGCGAGCGCCTCTACTACGTCAAGCCGGGCGAGGTCGTCTACCTCGTGGACAACGACCTCGACCCCGCGTCCCTGCCACAGGAGCAGACGCCGGTGAGCGACGAGCTCGAGAAGACACCCGCCGATTGGATGCCGCAGCTTCTGCGCACGATCGCGGGGGCAGGGCTCGCTCAGAACGCCACGTCCGGCGAATGACAGACCCGCCAACGGGCGGTCACTGAGGGATCGCTCAGGCTCTCCTCCCGTAGGCTGGGCAGGTGCCGACTCCGCCCTTCGCTCCGCCCACACCTGCCGAGATCGACGTCGTATCCGCGCAGCTGGGTCGTCCTGCACGCGGCGTGGTCGGTGTCGCGGCGCGGTGCGTGTGCGGAAACCCCACCGTGGTGGCGACGAGCCCGCGTCTGCCGGACGGCTCACCGTTCCCGACCTTCTACTATCTGACCCATCCCGCGGCGACCGCGGCGATGTCGACGCTCGAGGCCACCCAGGTGATGCCGGAGCTCGCAGCGCTGCTGGAGGACGAGGACGTCGCAGCGTCGTACTCGGCAGCGCACGAGGCGTATATCGCCGACCGCGCGCAGTTCGGTGACGTCGCAGAGATCGCCGGCATCTCAGCAGGCGGCATGCCCACGCGGGTGAAGTGCCTGCATGCCCTGGCCGGTCATGCGCTCGCAGCCGGTCCCGGCGTCAATCCGATCGGAGACGTCGCACTCGCACGTTCCTCCTGGTCTCCCGAGCGGTGCCAGTGCGAAGTCCCCGGAGCTGCGACCGCATGAAGGTGAAGACGATGCTGCGCAGCACCGTCGCACTCGCGGCGGTGGCGGCATCCGTTCTGCTCACCGGCGCGACGGCGACTCCGACCCCGACGCCGACTCCAGGGCCCGTTCCGGACAATCCGAGCGATCCGGTACGGGCCTCGGAGTACTGGCTGGACGGGGCAGGCATCCGCGAGGCGTGGAAGACCACGCGCGGTGAAGGAGTGACGATCGCGATCATCGACACCGGCATCGGCAAGGTGCCCTCGGTGTTCGGCGACGCCGTCGTGGACGGCACCGACGTCTCGGGCAGCGGCACTCCTGACGGGCGAACCCCCGTCGGAGCCATCGACAGCGATCACGGCTCCTGGGTCGCGTCGCTCGCTGCCGGTCGTGGCAAGGCAGACGGCACCGGAATGATCGGCGTGGCGCCGGAGGCGGAGCTGCTGTCGGTCTCGGTCGGATTCGGCGCCGCAGCGGCGGTGCCGTTCGTCGAGCAGGTGCCGGAGGCCATCCGATGGTCGGTCGACCACGGCGCCGACATCATCAACATGTCCTTCACGACGAACACCCTCGATTGGGACAAGAGCTGGGACGATGCCTTCCTCTATGCCTTCGAGCACGACGTCGTCGTCGTGGTCGCCGCAGGCAACCGGGGCAGCGGCACCGATGTCATCGGAGCGCCGGCCACCATCCCCGGGGTGCTCACGGTCGGCGGCGTGGATCAGACGGGCACTGCCAGCATCGAGGCATCGACGCAGGGGATCACGATCGGCATCTCGGCACCCAGCGAGGGACTGCGCGGCGTCTCCGCCGACGGCGAGGTGATCCAGTGGCGCGGCACGAGCGGCGCGTCACCCATCGTCGCCGGAGCTGCTGCGCTGATCCGCGCGGCGCACCCCGATCTGGATGCCGCGAACGTGATCAACCGGATCATCCAGACGGCGCTGCCGGTGCCGGGAGTGACGGAGGCGCCCGACCCGCAGTACGGGTACGGGCTTCTGGACGCGTCTGCGGCGATCGCAGCATCCGTGCCCCTCGTCGATGAGAACCCCATGGGCGATCTTGCGGAGTGGGTGCGTCTTTATCGTCGTGCCGATGCGGAGCCGGCTCCCGAGCCCGAGGTCACGCCGGTCGAGATCGCCCCGCTGCCTGCGGCGGATCCGCCGACCGAACCGGGTTCTCCGCTGCTTCCGAGCGCCGATTCACTGCGATACGGCACGCTGCCGCTCATCGCACTCACCGTCCCTGGTATTCTTATCGCGCTAGGCGTCACCGCTGCTGCCCGGCGCATCCGATCGGCGCGCAAGCAAAGCACGCCAGCACCCTGACTAGGAGTTGTCCCTCTGTGCCTGAGAACAGCACTGTGCCCAAGATTCTGATCGTCGGTGGCGGCTACGCGGGCTTCTATACGGCTTGGAAGCTCGAGAAGCACCTCCGTAAGAACGAAGCCGATGTGACCATGGTCGATCCGCTGCCGTACATGACGTACCAGCCGTTCCTTCCAGAGGTCGCGGCCGGCTCGATCGAAGCACGTCACGCGGTCGTCGCGCACCGTCGCCACCTGAAGCGGACCCATGTCCTCACCGCGAAGGTGACGGGCATCGACCACGCGAACAAGGTCGCGACCATCACTCCTCCGGTCGGTGACCCCTACGAGTTCGCGTACGACCAGATCGTGGTCACCGCTGGTGCGGTCTCGCGCACGTTCCCGATTCCGGGGATCGCCGACAACGCGATCGGCCTGAAGACGATCGAAGAGGCCGTCGCAGTGCGCGACAAGCTGATGTCGAACTTCGACAAGGCTGCTGCGCTGCCGGCCGGTCCCGAACGCGACCGCCTGCTCACCACCGTCGTCGTCGGCGGTGGCTTCGCCGGCATCGAGGTGTTCGCCGAGCTTCGTTCGCTCGCCTCGTCGCTGCTGTCGAAGTATCCGCAGCTGCGCTTCGAGGACACCCACTTCCACCTCATCGAGGCCATGGGGCGCATCATGCCCGAGGTCTCGCTGAAGACGAGCGAATGGGTGCTGAAGGACCTCGCCAAGCGCGGGGCCAACGTGCACCTCGACACGCAGGTGCAGGGAGCAGTCGACGGCAACGTCGCCATCTCCACCGGCGAGGTCATCCCGACCGACCTGATCGTCTGGACCGCCGGTGTCATGGCCAACCCGACGGTGGTGCGCGGTGGCGACCTCCCCGTGGAGGAGCGCGGACGCATTCAGACCCGCGCAGACCTGCGCGTCGGCACGGCGGAGGAGTTCGTCGAAGGCGCATGGGCCGCCGGTGACGTCTCGGCCGTCCCCGACCTGTCCGGCGGTGGAGTCGGCGGTTACTGCGTGCCGAACGCTCAGCACGCGGTGCGTCAGGCGAAGCTGCTCGCGAAGAACCTCACTGCCGTCCTGCGCGGCGAGGAGACCAAGGACTACTTCCACAAGAACCTGGGTGCGGTCGCCGGCCTCGGCCTCTACAACGGCGTGTTCCAGTCGGGCAATCTCGCGCTCAAGGGCTTCGTGGCGTGGATCGCGCACCGCGGCTACCACGGGCTCGCTATGCCCACGTGGGAGCGCAAGTGGCGTGTGCTGTGGGACTGGTGGAACAACCTGTGGCTGGGCCGTGACCTGGTGAACCTGCAGACCGTGCAGAACCCTCGTTACGTCTTCGAGGAGTTCGCCGCACGTCCGCGTCCCGCGGCGGATGCTGCGCCCGCTGCTGCTGCGAAGCCTGCTGCTGCTGCGAAGCCTGCCGATGCGAAGCCCGCTGCCGAGCCCGCAGACGACAAGACCGAGAAGGCGGCTCCTGCGAAGAAGCCCGCTGCGAAGAAGCCCGCCACGACCAAGGCGTCGGCGAAGTAACGGGCGACTGCCGCTTCCGCATCCGGCCCATGCCGCGCATCACGCCGCGACATGGGTCGGTTGCGTTTCCATCCCGCGGCGGCCGTGCACGCGGGGTGTCGCGACCTGAGCCGCTGAGAAGTGCCCCCACTGGGACTCGAACCCAGACTGAAGCGATTTTAAGTCGCCTGCCTCTGCCATTGGGCTATGGGGGCCCGCATTCACAGCCTAGCTTCGCGGTCACGGGCGAGACGACGTCATAGGGTGGGGGAGTGCTCGACCTCACTGCTGACCTGAGCCGTACCGCCCCGCGCCCTCGCGACTGGGAGAACCCGGCGTCGTGGTGGCCCAGGCTGTCGGAAGCGACCTCGGATCTTCCGGCACCCGTCGCCGTGATCGACCTCGACGCGCTGCGCCACAATGCGATGGATCTGCTCGTGCGCGCCGGGGGGATCCCGATCCGTGTCGCCTCGAAATCAGTGCGCGTGCGCGCCGTGCTCGACGCGGTGCTGCGCATCCCCGGGTTCCGCGGCATCCTCGCCTTCACGCTCGCAGAAGCGCTGTGGCTCGCAGAGACCCACGATGACATCGTGCTCGGCTATCCGAGCGTCGACCGGGCGAGCCTCGAGAAGCTGGTGCACGACGACGAGGCCGCTTCGCGCATCACGATCATGGTGGACGACCTCGCCCATCTCGACCTGATCGACGCCATCGCGCCGCCGGGGAGGCGCGCGACGGTGCGGGTGGCGATAGACGCCGACGCCTCGTGGCGGTCGGCCGCCCTCGGACACATCGGCGTGCGACGCTCCCCGCTGTTCACCGCGGCCGATGTGGCCGGGGTCGCCCGAGCGATCTCTCGTCGACCGGGGTTCCGCGTCGTCGGGCTGCAGATGTACGAGGCGCAGATCGCGGGCCAGGGGGACAACGGCTCGGATGCGCCGTTGATACGGATGGTGCAGGCGCGCTCGCGCGCCGATCTCCGCACCCGACGTGCGGAGATCGCAGACGCCCTCACCTCCATCGCACCGCTCGAGTTCATCAACGGCGGCGGGACAGGGTCGCTGGAGTTCACCGGCAGTGATGAGTCGGTGACCGAGGCATCGGCCGGCAGCGGGCTGCTCGCGGGGCATCTGTTCGACGGGTACCGCTCCTTCCGCCCTGCGCCCGCGAGCGCGTTCGCCTTCGACGTCGTCCGTCGACCGGCTGCCGACATCGCCACGGTGCTCGGCGGCGGCTGGATAGCGTCCGGCCCTGCCATCGGTTCGCGCCAACCGCGTGCGGTCTGGCCGCAGGGCCTGCGGACGATGCCGCGCGAGGCCGCAGGGGAGGTGCAGACCCCTCTGCAGGGGACAGCGGCGCGAACGCTCGAGATCGGTGACCGCGTCTGGTTCCGCCATGCGAAGAGCGGTGAGCCGGCCGAGCGCATCGACGCGTACCATCTGGTCGCCGGGACAGAGGTGACCGATGAGCTGCTCACGTACCGCGGTGAGGGAAAGGCGTTCCTATGACCCGCCCCGGCGGCACGTGGCAGAACTGGGCGCGCTCGGCGAAGGTCAGACCGGCCAGCGTCGAGCGTCCTCGCACTCCGGAGGGCGTGCAGCGCGCCGTGCAGGCGGCGATGGCCCACCGACTCCCGATCAAGGCCGTCGGCGCCGGTCACAGCTTCACCGGAATCGCGGTCGCTCCCGGGGTGCTCCTCGAACTCGACGACATGCAGGGACTGGTGTCGGTCGACAGCGATCGCGCACGCGTGACGCTGCTCGCCGGCACCCGGCTGCACCGGATCCCTCGTCTGCTCGCTCCGCTCGGACTCGCCATGGAGAACCTCGGCGACATCGACCGTCAGTCGATCGCCGGGGCGATCTCGTCCGGCACTCATGGCACGGGGGCGCGATTCGGCGGACTCGCGACGCAGGTCGTCGGCGCGACGCTGATCACCGCTGACGGCGAGTTCCTCAGGGTGAGCGACACCGAGAACGCAGAGCTGCTTCCGGCTGTCGCTCTCGGACTGGGCGCGCTCGGCATCCTCGTCGATGTGACGCTGCAGTGCGTCCCCGCGTTCGTGATGCATGCCGTCGACGAGCCGGCTCCGCTCGAGGAGGTGCTGTCGACGCTCGATGAGCGGGTCTCGGCATCCGATCATTTCGAGTTCTACTGGTTCCCGCACACGGAGGTCGCTCTCACGAAGCGGCAGACCCGGTTGCCGGAGTCGACGCCGCGCAGGCCGCTGCCTGCAGCGGGCAGGTGGGTCGACGAGACCCTGCTCTCCAACGGCGTGTACCGGATGGTGTGCGCCGCCGGTCAGGTCGTCCCGGTCATCACCCCGCCGTTCAACCGCCTCGCGGTGAAGTTGACGGGAGACAGGGAGTACATCGACAGATCGCATCGCGTGCTCACTCAGAGCCGGAAGGTGCGATTCCGTGAGATGGAGTACGCACTGCCGGTCGAGAACGTCCTTCCCGCCTTCCAGGCGCTTCGACGGCTGATCGCGGACCGCCGCTGGAGGATCGAGTTCCCCGTCGAGGTGCGCTTCGCCGCCGCCGACGATCGCTGGCTCTCCACCGCCTACGAGCGTGCGAGCGGATACATCGCGGTGCACCGCTATTGGCGCGCCGAGCCCACCGCGTACTTCGAGGCGGTCGAACGCATCTGCCTCGAGTACGGCGGACGGCCGCACTGGGGGAAACTGCACACGCTGGACGCGGCGCGCCTGCGCGAGCGCTACCCGCGATTCGACGACTTCGTCGCGCTGCGCGATCGACTGGATCCGGAGCGGCGGTTCGCGAACAGATATCTCGACCGCGTGCTCGGACAGTGACGCGTCGCCCAGTTCACGCGCAGGCGCCGTGGTTAGTATGAATAAAACTCATGAAGGGGGTCATGTGCCATGGAATGGCTCATTCCAGTTCTGATCGTCGTCGCCGTACTGGTGCTCATCGGCATCTACTTCTGGGCGACCTACAACTCCCTCGTGCAACTGAACGTCCGCGTCGACGAGGCGTGGAGCGGCATCACGGTGCAGCTCAAGAGACGCGCCGATCTGATCCCCAACCTCATCGAGACGGTCAAGGGGTACGCGTCGCATGAGAAGGCCGTCTTCGAGAACGTCACCCGTGCGCGGGCGGAGACCCTGTCCGCGACGAGCCCCGGTGAGGCCGGAATCGCCGAGGGCCATCTGCAGCAGGCGCTGAAGAGCCTGTTCGCGGTCGCTGAGGCGTACCCGCAGCTGCAGGCGAGCCAGAACTTCCTTCAGGTGCAGCACGCCCTCGTCGACACCGAGGACAAGATCCAGGCGGCCAGACGCTTCTACAACGGCGGCGTGCGCGAACTGAACACCAAGATCAAGGTGTTCCCGAACAACCTGTTCGCACGAGGCCTCGGCTTCACCGAGCGGGAGTTCTTCGAGGTCGCCGACAACGCGGCGATCTCCGAGCCTCCGCGCGTGCAGTTCTGACGCGTCACCAGACGCTCAGCACGATGTCGTCGCCGGTGAATGTCACGTCGCCGCGCACGCTCCAGTCAGTCGTCCGATAGGTCAGCGACTTCGCCGATCCGTCGGGAGCGGTTCCTGCGACGGTGGCGACGAGGACGCCGCCGTCGGCATGGAACTCCGTCGGGGAGAGCACGATCTCCGGTGACTTCTCGATGCGATAGCGGATCCCGCTCACCGCGGCGAGATCGGCCGCCCAGGGGATCACGATGCCGCACGACGACGGAGTGCGCGCAGCGGGCGCGGTGCAGGTCTCGAGATGGTCGTCGAGCTGCGCCTGAGCGGATGCGGTGGCCGCCGGGCGGAGGGCGGCCTCGATGTCGACCTCCTGCGCGCTGCCTGGGTGCACCTCGATCGTCGCGCCCCCGTCGAGGAACTCCGCAGGCGCCGCCGCCACCTCGTACGCAGCGGGGAGCAGTGCGGCCCCTTCGGCCGGCAGCATGATGTCGCCGATGCTGACCGGCACGGCGAATCGCACCGAGCCGAGACCGGTCGCGGCGTCGGGCACCCAGCGTCCGTCGCGCTGCGCGAACTTCAGAGTGCTCTCCTGCCGCGTCCCTGCGAGTTCGTAGGACACGATTACGACCGCGGTGTGCTCGTCCGCGGTCGATGACTCGATCGCGCCGGCCGAGAGATGCTCGTCCGCGTCGACGAACGCGGCTGCCGCCGTCTCCGGCACGTCGAGTCCGGTGGCCTCCACCGCCGCGACATCGCCGTCGGCCAATGCGTGCAGGTACGCCAGCGCCTGATCGTGGGCGCTGGCTCGCGGCGCCAGCACCCACAGGAGAACGACTGCGGCCACGACCGCGACTGCCGCGACCGCCCCGATCGTGATCCACAGCGCGCGCCTGCTCACACCCGCTGCCTCACGCCGACTCCTGACGCGCGTGCACATGACGCAGGATGCCGCCGCGTTCGACGTGCAGGGCGCCCGCGACGGCATCTGCGGCATCACCCCAGCCGGAGACCGAGACGTTCTCCAGGCCCTGCCACGACGCGGCCAGCGCGAGTTCACGGGCGATCGGCTCTGCGTCTTCTGCGCGTGCCTGCGGCTCCCACCACGCCGACTGCACCTGCAGCGTGGACGATGCCCTGTCGGCCTTCAGATCGACGCGCGCGACGATGCGGTCGCCCACCAGCACTGGCAGCGAATAGTAGCCGTAGCGCCGTTTGTGCGCGGGCACGTAGATCTCGATGCGATAGTCGAGGTCGAATGCGCGCAGCGCGCGCTCACGGAACCAGACCACCGGATCGAACGGGGTCAGGATGGCCGCCGCATCGATCCGGCGGGGGAGCACGGTGTCGCGGTGCAGCCATGCGGGCACCGGACGGCCGCCGCGTTCCCATCCGCGCACCTGCACGGGCCGCAGTTCACCGCCGTCGACGAGATCGTCGATCGCCCGCCGGATGGCCGCACGATCGCGGATGCGGTAATAGTCGGCGAGATCGGATTCGGTCGCCACACCGGAGGAGGCCGCGGCGCGTCGGACGAGCTCATGGATCGCGTCCTCGCGCGGCACGACCCGCTCTCGCACCTCGGTCGGGATCACCTGCTCTTCCAGTGCGTATTGCCGCTCGAACCCGCGACGACCGCTGATGGCGACATCTCCGGTGCGCCACAGATGCTCGAGAGCGAGCTTCACATCGTCCCAGTCCCACCATGTGCCGCGCTCGCGCGGTGCATCCGCTCGCAACTGCGCCGGTCGCAACGGACCTCGAGTGCGCAGCTCGTCCTTCACCCACGCGATCGTGCGGGCGTTCTGACTCAGCCACGAGTCGGGATCGCGCTCCCAGCGGTTACGGAACGTTTCCATACGGAACCGCCACAGCGACCAGTCGTCGACCGGCACGAACGTCGCCTCATGCGCGAGGTACTCGACGTAGTGGGTGGTGCGCGAGAAGCAGACCCGATCGAGCAATGCCGGATCATAGGAGCCGAGCCGGGAGAACAGCGGCAGGTAGTGGCTGCGCGCGAACACGTTGACTGAATCTATCTGCAGCACCCCGAGCTGCTGCATCGTGCGATGCACGTGACGGGCCGAGACGACCGCAGTCGGGCGGCGCCGGGTGAACCCCTGAGCAGCCAGGGCGATGCGTCGAGCCTGGACGGCGCTGAGAGTCTCGGTCACGTCGTCAGCGTATCGTCCGCCTCCGACATGGACGACGACCCCTCGCAGCATCCGCCCAGCCCCGCAACTAGACTTACGCCATGACGGATGAGCAGCGCCCTCGCAAGCGTGATCTTCTGTGGGGTCGCATGCCGACAGACCGCACGGTGACGACGGAGGCAGACAACGCCGTACCGCTCTCGTTGCGCGTCGCGGCCGGTTACGCGTGGAGACTGCTGCTGATCGCGGCGGCCGCCGGCGTGATCATCTGGCTCGTGATCCAGCTCAAGCTGCTCGTGATCCCGCTGCTGATCGGCATCCTCATCACGGCACTGCTGTGGCCGGTGTTCGAGCTCATGCTGCGCAACCGCTTCCCACGGTGGCTCGCGATCACCATCGTGCTCATCGGCACCCTCGCGATCGTCGCCGGACTGCTGTGGCTGGTCGGATGGCAGGTGGCGCGCGAGTGGCCGTCGGTTCAGAAGAGCACCGTGCAGGCTCTCGAGGAGTTCCAGCAATACCTGATGGAAGGGCCTCTGCACCTGTCCGCGGGCCAGATCCAGGACTACATCGATCAGGGCTTCGCGCTGATCCAGGAGCAGGCGCAACTGCTCTGGTCGGGTGCCCTGGCCATCGGGTCGACGGCAGGCCACGTGGTAGTCGGCATGCTGCTGACGATCTTCATCCTGATCTGCCTGCTCGCCGACGGCGCGGGCATCTGGCGCTGGACGACGAAGCTCTTCCCTCGCGACGCTCGACCGGCCGTCGACGCGGCGGCCCGCAACGGGTGGCGCACGGTCGTCAGCTACGCCAAGACGCAGCTGCTGGTCGCCACGATCGACTCGATCGGCATCGGCATCGGCGCCTTCCTGCTCGGGGTTCCCCTGGCGATCCCGGTGGCCGTGCTCGTCTTCCTCGGCGCATTCATCCCGATCGTCGGTGCGGTTGCCACCGGCGCCGTCGCCGTCTTCCTCGCGCTGGTCTACAACGACCCGCTCAACGCGTTCTGGATGCTGGTCGTCGTGATCGGCGTGCAGCAGGTCGAAGGACACATCCTGCAGCCGATCCTGATGGGATCCGCCGTCAAGGTGCACCCGCTCGCCGTCGTCCTCGTGGTCGCCGGCGGCTCGATGATCGCGGGCATCCCCGGCGCTCTGTTCGCGGTGCCGCTCGCGGCGTTCGTGAACGTCGTGGCGGTGACGCTCAGCAGCGGTTCGTGGAAGACCGGCAGGCAGCCTGCCGGTGACCTGATCTGGAGTACAGTGCCGCGCGAGCGGCGACGGAGGAATACATGAGTGCAGTCCCCAGTCTGGCCGAGTTCGAGGAAGCCGCACGGGGGCTGGAGCGAGTGATCTCGCACACGCCGACGCTGCCGTCCAGGGCACTGTCCGACATCCTCGGTGAGCCCGTGGTGCTGAAGATGGAGAACCTCCAGCGCACCGGCTCGTTCAAGATCCGCGGTGCTGCGTACCGGCTCTCGCGCCTCACCGCGGAAGAACGCGCGCGGGGGGTGGTCGCGGCATCCGCGGGGAACCACGCTCAGGGCGTCGCGCTCGCCGCTCAGGCCCTCGGCATCCCGGCCACCATCTTCATGCCGCTCGGGGTTCCGGTCCCGAAGCTGCTCGCGACGCGCGGCTACGGCGCCGAGGTCGTGCTGGAAGGCGAGACCGTCGCGACGTCGCTGCGCCTTGCCGCCGAGTTCGCGGAGCGCACCGGTGCGGTGATGATCCACCCCTTCGACCACCGCGACGTCGTGGTCGGCCAGGGAACGCTGGGCCTCGAGCTGATCGCCGACGCCCCCGACGTCGACACGATCCTCGTGGGGATCGGCGGCGGCGGCCTGATCGCCGGTGTGGCGGCTGCGGCGAAGGCGGCCGCAGCGCAGGCGGGGCGCACTCTTCGAGTGATCGGTGTGCAGGCCGAGAACGCCGCAGCGATGCCTCCCTCGCTCGCCGAAGGGCATCCTGTCGAGATCGAGACGCATCCGACCATCGCGGACGGCATCCTGGTCGCCAAGCCAGGGGTCGTGCCTTTCGAGATCATCCAGGATCTCGTCGACGAGGTCGTCACGGTCACCGACGATGACATCGCCCGCGCGATCCTCGTGCTGCTGGAGCAGGCGAAGGTCGTCGTGGAACCGGCGGGTGCGGTCGGCGTGGCGGCCATCCTCGCCGGCAAGGTCTCCGGCACGGGCAAGACCATGGCCGTGCTGTCCGGCGGAAACATCGACCCGCTGCTGCTGCAGCGCGTCGTGTCGCACGGGCTCGCGGCATCCGGCCGTTATCTGACCATCCGCATCCCGTTGCCCGATCGCCCAGGTCAGCTCGCCAGAGTGTCAGAGCTCGTCTCGCAGGCCGGCGCGAACGTCATGGAGGTCATGCACACCCGCCACGGCCAGGGCCTGCAGATCAGCGAGGTGATCCTGCAGATGAGCATCGAGACCAGGGGAGCCGAGCACACCGAGCTCACCCTCGACACGCTGCGTCAGGCCGGCTACGACCCGATGGTCGTGCCGGACTGATCGCGAGCGGGGGCGCCGGGCTCAGCCTGCGTAGGTCTCGACGTTCGTGATCTCCACCGAGATCGACTTGCCGTTAGGAGCTTCGTAGCTGGTCTTCTCGCCGACCTTCAGGCCGAGGATCGCCTGACCGAGCGGGCTGGCCTCGCTGTATACGTCGACATCGCTTCCGGATGCCGCGATCTCGCGGCTGCCGAGCAGGAAGACCTCTTCGCCACCGGCGACGAGCGCCGTCACGACGGTTCCGGGCTCGACGATGCCGCGGCTGACCACGGCCTCGCCGACCTTCGCCGTCTTCAGAAGCTGCTCGAGCGTGCGGATGCGCGCCTCCTGCTTGCCCTGCTCGTCCTTCGCGGCGTGGTAGCCGCCGTTCTCCTTGAGGTCGCCCTCTTCACGGGCGGCTTCGATGCGCTTCGCGATCTCGTCGCGGCCGGTCGTGGACAGCATCTCGAGCTCAGCGACGAGCCGATCGTAGGCCTCTTGCGTGAGGAAGGGTACCTGAGCGTCTGTGGACACAGCGTGCTCCTTAGTCGAACGCCCTTCAGGGCGGTGTTGTCGAACGCCCTCGAGGGCGCGGGGGATATGCCAAGACGCCCCGGCAATTGGCCAGGGCGTCGGTCGTCTCACGGGAGTCTATGCGACCCAGCAGGAGTTCACCAAACCTGTCGTGGCTTCCGCGACGGTGGGCATGGTGGCTGTCAGCTGCTGCATGTGGCCGCCCGAGGCGGGGATCTCGACGATCTTCCAGCCGACCACACCGAACTCCTCGTCGAGCGCTTCGACGGCGCAGGCGAGGTCTCGTCCCTGCGGTGCGGTGACCTGGAAACGCACGGTGACGGTGTGCTCGTCGACGAGTTCGAAGCTCAGATCATCGGCGTCCACGGAGTTCATCGACTGCGCGATGGTCATCCATGACGCGACGATCACGACCACGAGAGCGATCGCCCCGCCGATGATCCACGACGTCCGCGTGCGGCGTCCGCGGCCGTATCGTTCGTCGAGCTCGAGTGCAGTCGTCACGGGTGGGGGCTTTCGGTCGTTAGGCTTGTGGTTCCAGGTTATGCGACCTGCGCAGGAAAGGCGGACACATGATCGTGCTGTTCGGAACTGAGACTCCGATTCCGACGCCGACGATGACCGTCGACCCCAATTCCGTCACGCCGGGACCCGCCGGATTCCTCGTGATCGTGCTGGTCGTGGTCGCGGTCGTGCTGCTGATCTGGGACATGAATCGCCGCATCCGCCGCGTGCGCTATCGCGAAGAGGTGCGCGAGGAGCTCGACGCCGAGGAGGCCGCGGCCAAGGATGCGCCCGCCTCGGATGCCGGCACCGCCGCGGATGCGGACGATGACGGCGACTCGGCATCAGGGAAGCACGAGCCCGGGCGCTGAGACCTGCTCAGTGCATGGTCATGCCGCCGGTGACATTGAGTCCCTGCCCGGTCATGTAGCCCGCCAGATCACTGGCGAGGAAGAGCGCGACGCCTGCGACGTCGTGCACGGTGCCGGTGCGCCCGAGCGGCACCTGCGAGCGGTCCTCGGCGGCCACTTCTTCGGCGGTCATGCCGCGGATCGCACCGCCCTCGATGCGCTCACGGTGCTTCATCGGCGTCTCGATGATGCCGGGGCAGATCGCGTTCACCGTGATACCGCGCGGTGCGAGCTCGACGGCCATGGTCTTCGTGACGCCCAGCACCGCGTGCTTGGAGGCGACGTACGCCGTCATGCCGCGATAGCCGTTCTTGCCGGCCTGCGAGGAGATGAAGATGATCCGGCCGGAGGTGCGGGCCTCGACGAGCCTGCGCGCGACGCCGCGGGCGACGAGGAACGACCCCTTCGCGTTGACGTCGATGTTGCGGTCCCATTCGGCGCTCGTGGTCTCGACGGCGAAACCGATGGTCGAGGTGCCCGCCGCCGTCACGACGACGTCGATCGTTCCCACCGCGGCGGCGACGGCATCCAGAACGCTCTCCACGGCGCTCTCATCGCTGACGTCGAGCCGGACGGACCACGCGCGCTCACCGGTCTGATTGAGACCTTCAGGCGCACTCAGGTCGGCGCTGACCACCGTCGCGCCCTCGCCGAGGAACGCGTCGACGATGCCTGCGCCGATGCCGCTGCCCCCACCGGTGACGAACACCACTCGCGAGCGGAGCTCGTCGAACATCACACTCCCACGCGCTCGAACGCGTCGAGGCTGATGCCCTGTTCGAGGATGTGCTTGGACCACTCCCGTGCGCTGTGCAGACTGTGGTCGCGGTAGTTGCCGCAGCTGACCGCGTCGACACCGGGCACGTCGTCCCACGTGATGTCCTCGGCGATCGCCGTGAGGCCGACACGAACGGCCGCGACGACCGCCGCGACGCTCGGCTCGCCCCATGTGATCAGGTGGAAGCCCGTGCGGCAGCCGAACGGCGAGATGTCGATGACGCCCTCGAGGTGGTCGCGCAGCAGACCGGCGAGCACATGCTCGATGGTGTGCAGACCAGCCGTGGGGATCTCGCCCTCGTTCGGCTGCACGAAGCGCACGTCGAAGTTCGAGATCGCATCGCCCTTGGGGCCGTGCTCGGTCTGGATCAGACGCACGTACGGGGCGCGGACAGCGGTGTGATCGAGTGTGAAGCTCTCGACCTCGGCCATGGGATCTCCTTCGTCGTTGCGGTGTTCAGTACTACTTCTATCAGCCGGGAAGGTGCTGTCAGCCGGGAAGGCCGAGCGACGGCGAGTACGGCGCGATCGAGATCAGCAGGCACGCCGCCCAGTGGCACAGGAAGGCCAGCACGGTGCACAGGTGGAAGATCTCGTGGAATCCGAAATGGCCCGGCCACGGGTTGGGCTTCTTCAGCGCGTACACGATGGCTCCACCGGTGTAGAGCAGACCGCCCACGCACACCAGCACCATCATCGCGACGTTCGCGTTCAGCAGGTCGACCATGTACATCACGGCCGCCCATCCGAGCACGAGGTACAGCGCGACGTACAGCCACCGCGGGGCGTTGATCCAGAACACCCGGAAGAGGATGCCGAGCAGCGCCCCGCTCCACACCAGGATCAGCAGGAGGGCGCCCTTCTCCGGCAGCAGGGCGTTCACGGCGAGCGGAGTGTAGGTTCCCGCGATCAGGAGCAGGATGTTCGCATGGTCGATGCGCTTGAGCACCAGTTTGGTCTTCGGACCCCAGTTGATGCGGTGATACAGCGCGGAGTTGCCGAACAGCAGCAGAGAACTCGCCATGAAGACGGCGGAGGCCCACTTCGCGGGGGCGCCTTCCGACAGCACGATCAGGACGATGCCGGCGGCGATCGCGACAGGGAACGTCCCGGCGTGCAGCCATCCACGCCAGGTCGGTTTGATCTCGACGACGGCGTCTTCGGTGGCGGCCTTCAGCAGGGGAAGCTTTGGGACCGGGACGGCGTTCGTCTCTGGGTTGGTCACGTGCTCACTCTAAGCCGCGGCGCATTCCGTTGGCTGTACATATCGGCGTCCACGGCCTGCTCACACGGTGAGCACGGACGCTCGCGATAACGTAGGCGAGTGAATGCACGTTCGAGTGAGGGCCGGGGGCCGCTGTACCGGCTGTACGGCAAGAGGCTCCGGCGACAGCTGGATCCGGCATCCGTCCCGCATCACGTCGCCATGATGATCGACGGCAACCGGCGCTGGGCACGGCAGCTCGGTCTTGAATCCCCCGCCGACGGCCATCGCGCAGGTGCGGAGAAGATGCGGGAGTTCCTGGGCTGGTGCGATGACATCGGAGTGCGTGTCGTGTCGCTGTACCTGCTCTCCAGCGACAACCTGCGAAAGCGCGACTCGAGGGAGATCGCCGACCTCATCGAGATCATCGCGGAGCTCGCCGAGTCGCTCGCGGCGAACGGCGACTGGCGGGTCAAGCACGTCGGTCGCTCCGACATCCTGCCCGACGAGCTCGCCCGCGTGCTGCGCGACGCGGAGGAGCGGACCACCGGCCATTCCGGACTGCACGTCAACCTCGCTGTGGGCTACGGCGGACGCAACGAGATCGTCGATGCCGTGCGCTCCATCATCGCCGAGCACGACGCCTCCGGCGGCACGATGGAAGACCTCGCGGCCCACCTCACGCCCGAGATGATCGGCGAGCATCTGTACACCGGCGGCCAGCCCGATCCCGACCTCGTCATCCGCACCAGCGGTGAGCAGCGGCTCAGCGATTTCCTGCTGTGGCAGAGCGCCCACAGCGAGTTCTATTTCGTGGAAGCCCTCGGGCCCGATCTGCGGCAGGTCGACTTCCTCCGGGCGATCCGCGACTACGTCGACCGTGATCGGCGCTTCGGGCGCTGAGCGACCGCTTCCGCAACTTCACGCGCTGAGCCGTCGCTTCCGCAACTTCACGCGCTGAGCCGTCGAAGGGGCGCCCGCGTGGGAGAATCCTTGCGTGAGCACTTTCGACGAGTACGTCGCGACATTCGACGGCGATCCCGGGTATCTGAACTGGGCGGCGTTCGGGCCGATATCTCCGACCGTCCGCGCAGAGGTGTTCGCCGACGCCGATCTGCTGGGCAGCGGCCGGCCGTCGTCGCTGGCGCTGGTCAGCGAACGGTTCGACGAAGCGCGTGATCTCGCGGCTGAGTTGCTCGACGTCGACGCCGAGACGGTGACGTTGCAGCCCTCGTCGACGCACGGACTCATGCACGCGCTCTACGGCCTCAAGGGGACGGTCATCGCCTCGTCGGCAGAGTTCCCGAGCATCAGCATGACGCTCGAACGCGCTTCGCAGGCGTCGGCCGGTGAGTTGGCTCCGCGCTGGATCGAGCCGGAGCACACCTTCGTGACACCGGATGCCGTTGCCGACGCTCTCGATGATGACGTGACCGCGCTCGCCGTCAGTCACGTCGACTTCCGCACCGGATATCGGGTCGATCTGGCCGCTCTGCGCGAGGTTCTGGGGCCGGATCGTCTCCTGATCGTCGATGCCGTGCAGTCGTTCGGCGTCGTCGACGACGACTACGCCGTGGCGGATGTCGTCGCGGGCCACGGCTACAAGTGGCTGCGCGCTGCGCGCGGCACTGGCTTCACCTCGTTCTCGGCGAAGGCCCGCGAGCGCATCGCACCGGTGCTGTCGGGTTTCGCCGGCGTGGAGGGCGGGCTGCCCGTCGACGAGCTGCCGGCGCCGGCGGCATCCGCGCGCGCCTACGCGGTGAACAACCCCGATCAGCTCGCCGTGGCCCGACTGGCCGTCGGCCTGCGCGACGTGCGCGACGCAGGAGTCGCGGAGATCGAGGCCGCCATCGGCGACCGCGTCGACCGTGCGTTCGAGATCGCGGATCGTCACGGCATCCCCGTGATCACGCCGCGCACGAGGGATCGACGTGCCGGCATCATCACGCTCGCACCCGAGGAACCGGCAGCGCTGTCGGCCGCGCTCACGAACGCGGGGGTCGTGGCGACCACCCGCGGCACCACCGTGCGGCTCGGAATCCACGCCGGCACGAGCGACGAGACGCTGCGCATGCTCGACGAAGCGATCAGGACGATCGGCGCCTGAGCCCGCCGAGAGTTCATCTGCGCTTAACATGCCCGCAGGGCGTGTCGCGTGCGCGGGGCGTCAGGGCGGTCGTACGTTCTAGGCATCGGGCACGGTGCCCGTTCGAGTCGGCCTTCGGATCACGACTCGTGGCCCCTGGTCGACTCGTGGCATAGCCGGGAAACATCCCGGGTCGGGAGTGGGTCGTGACCACACGTACAGCACAGCAGTCCACCCGTCAGTCCTCGCGTCGGGCGTCCTCAGGGGCGCCGGATCAGGACCTTCGCACCTATGTGCTCGACACTTCGGTGCTGCTGTCGGATCCGCAGGCGTTCTTCCGCTTCGCCGAGCACTCGATCGTCCTTCCGGTCGTGGTGATCACGGAGCTCGAGGGCAAACGTCACGATCCGGAGATCGGTTATTTCGCGCGGCAGGCGCTTCGGCATCTGGATGAGTTGCGCATCGAGCACGGACGACTCGACTTCCCTGTGCCGATCGGCGAGGGTGGGACGCTGCGTGTCGAGCTGAACAACACCGACGGCTCGGTACTGCCCAGCGGCATCCGTCTCGGCGACAACGACAGCCGTATCCTCGCGGTGGCCATGCATCTCGCAGAGGACGGGCAGGACGTCACGATCGTCTCGAAGGACCTCCCGATGCGCGTCAAGGCGGCGTCTCTCGGCTTGTCCGCTGAGGAGTACCTCGCCGAGCAGGCCGTGGACTCCGGCTGGACCGGCATCGCGAACCTCGACCTCTCCGGCGACGAGATCAGCGACCTGTACGAGAGCGAGGTCGGAATAAGCGAGGATGCGCGCGGGCTCCCGGTCAACACGGGCCTCATCATCCACTCGGAGCGCGGGTCGGCGCTCGGGAGGATCAGCGGCGACGGCGAGTACAAGCTGGTGCGCGGTGATCGCGAGCTGTTCGGGATGCACGGCCGCTCCGCGGAGCAGCGCATCGCGATCGACCTGCTCACCGACCCGGATGTCGGCATCGTCTCGCTCGGCGGTCGTGCCGGCACCGGCAAGTCCGCCCTCGCGCTCTGCGCCGGACTGGAAGCGGTGCTGGAGCGGCAGCAGCAGAAGAAGATCATCGTGTTCCGGCCGCTGTTCGCGGTGGGCGGTCAGGAGCTCGGCTACCTCCCCGGTGACCAGGGCGAGAAGATGGGCCCGTGGGGTCAGGCGGTCTTCGACACGCTCGGTTCGGTGGTCTCCGGGAACGTCATGGAGGAGGTCGTCGAACGCGGCATCCTCGAGGTGCTTCCGCTGACGCACATCCGCGGCCGTTCGCTGCACGACGCGTTCGTGATCGTGGATGAGGCGCAGTCGCTGGAGCGCAACGTGCTGCTGACGGTGCTGAGCCGGATGGGGCAGAACTCGCGCGTGGTGCTCACCCACGACGTCGGACAGCGCGACAACCTGCGCGTCGGCCGCCACGACGGCATCGCCTCGGTGATCGAGACGCTGAAGGGCCACGACCTGTTCGCGCACGTGACGCTGATGCGTTCGGAGCGCTCGGCGATCGCCGCCCTCGTGACGGAGCTGCTGGAGGGCGGGGAGCTCAACTGAGCTGGTGAGTCCGGTTGAGCCGGATGGGTGTTGCGCCTGTCGGCCGGGCCCGGCTTGGCGGACTGGCCAGTCCCGATCAGCTGACTTAGTCCCGATCTGCTGACGAATTCGTCGACAACATCCGCAGATCGGGACCGGGTCCGCAGATCGGGACTGGCCGGGCGGGCAGATCACGAGCTGTGGACGTCAGGAGTAGGCCTTCAGTCGCCGCAACGCGGCGATGATGGCAGCCTGCACAGTTGGCCACTCATGGAGGATCTGCGCGTAATCGAAGCGCAGAGTCTCGTAGCCGCGCGCAGAGGCGGCGGCATCCCGAACCAGATCCTTGTGCCGCATGACGCCGTCGTGATTGACCTTGCCATCGGCCTCCAAGATGAGGCGCCCACCGATCACGAAATCGACCTTTCCGACATCGTCGATGACGACTTGGCAGTCGAGTCGGATGCCGAGAACGTGAAGGCGAAGCCGCAGAAGAGACTCGAGACCGCTGTCGGCGTCACTGCGTGCGATATCGATGAGCCAACGAGCGGATGCCGGCATCGCGGCACGGAGACGCGCTCGCGCCGCCTTCGTCAACATTTTCAGCCGAAGCGCAGACTCGTATGCCGCGAAGAATGCTTCGTCGCCAGCGCAGCGCAAGAAGTGCAGCAACGCGGTCACCAGCGGCGCACGGCCCAATGGCGGCCGTCCGCGATAGTAATGCGACACGCACATGCAACTGTCGTGCGGGTGGGCGTGTCGGTCGAAGCCAAGCCATACGTGCGGCACGATCACGGGCACGAGCACCCAGATCTTGAACATCTGCAGCACGCTTGCGCACGTGAGAGCACCACCGTGTGCTGTCGCCGAACGGATGCCGTCGGGGATGGGCGGCACGGCGAACACGCCGTCGCGGATCCGCTGGATGTCTCCTCGTTGCACAGCTCGGGACAGCGCGCGCCGGGTGAAGCCGAGCTCCTGGAGGTGGGTGCCGCGGGCGAGACCGCCCAGTCGTCTGATCGTGTCGGGTGCTGACAGCATGCGTATCAGGATGCTCCAGCACGGGGCATCCGGTCGGCCGAGATCCCGGCATCCGGGGATGACCGCCTACCCGCAATGTCGGTGCAGGAAGACAAAGATGTCCCGATCTGCGGACGGCGTCCCGATCTGCTGACCATTTCGTAGAGAACGTCAGCAAATCGGGACCGGGTCCGCAGATCGGGACAAGTACAACCGGAGGTGGATGAACCGGGCTCAGCCCGGGTGGGTCATGCTCAGCAGGTCGAGCTTCTCGTCGAGCTGCTCCAGCGTCAGCTCGCCGCGCTCGACGTAGCCGAGGTCGATCACGGCGTCGCGCACAGTGACGCCCTGGGCGACGGCGTGCTTGGCGATCTTCGCGGCTTCCTCGTAGCCGATGAGCTTGTTCAGCGGAGTCACGATCGACGGGCTCATACCCGCGAACGCCGCCGCACGCTCGGTGTTCGCGACCAGACCGTCGATCGTCTTGTCGGCGAGCACGCGCGACGCGTTCGCGATCAGGCGGATCGACTCCAGCAGCGCCGTGCCCATGACGGGGATCGCGACATTCAGCTCGAACGCGCCGGATGCGCCGGCCCAGGCCACGGTCGCGTCGTTGCCGATCACGCGGGCGCAGACCATCAGGACGGCCTCTGGCACGACAGGGTTCACCTTGCCGGGCATGATCGACGAGCCGGGCTGCAGGTCGGGGATGTGCAGCTCGCCGAGTCCGGTGTTGGGCCCGGACCCCATCCAGCGCAGATCGTTGTTGATCTTCGTGAGCGAGACCGCGATGGTGCGCAGTGCACCGGATGCCTCGACCAGACCGTCACGGTTGGCCTGAGCCTCGAAGTGGTCCTTCGCCTCGGTGATGGGCAGCTCGGTCTCCTCCGCGAGCAGCGCGATGACCTTCTGCGGGAAGCCGAGCGGCGTGTTGATGCCGGTGCCGACGGCCGTTCCGCCCAGCGGCACCTCGGCGACGCGGGGGAGAGCGGACTGCACGCGCTCGATGCCGAGGCGGATCTGGCGGGCGTAGCCGCCGAACTCCTGGCCGAGGGTGACGGGCGTCGCGTCCATGAGGTGCGTGCGGCCCGACTTGACGGCATCCTTCCACAGCTCCGCCTTCGCCTCGAGGGCGACGGCGAGGTGGTCGAGCGACGGGATCAGCGTGTCGATGAGGGCCTGGGTGACCGCGATGTGCACGGAGGTCGGGAACACGTCGTTCGACGACTGCGAGGCGTTCACGTGGTCGTTCGGGTGCACTGCCGAGCCGAGGATGCTGGATGCGATGGACGCGAGCACCTCGTTCATGTTCATGTTCGACGAGGTGCCGGAGCCGGTCTGGTAGGTGTCGACCGGGAACTCGCCGTCGTGCGCGCCCGAGGCCACACGATCGGCGGCAGCGGCGATGGCATCTGCGATCGCGCCGTCGAGGGTGCCGAGTTCCTTGTTCGCGAGCGCCGCGGCCTTCTTGATGCGCGCGAGGGCAGCGATCTGCGCGGACTCGAGGCCCTTGCCGGAGATCGGGAAGTTCTCCACGGCACGCTGCGTCTGTGCACCGTACAGTGCATTGACGGGCACACGGACCTCGCCCATGGTGTCGTGCTCGATGCGGTAGCCCTGCGACTCTTCGCCGCTGCGCTGGTGAGTGTCGGTCACTGCGATCCCTCCTGGGTTGCGGGGACGTCCTCGACCCCGGTGTTGATTCCTACTGAGATGGCGGGCACGGCCGTGCCCTCGGCAAGACGGTAGTTGGCGCCCACGATGCCCAGGCGCCCCTCGGCGACCGCGTCGCTGATCAGCTCTGACGACTGCAGCAGGTTGGCGACCGTGTTGCGCAGGTGCTCACGCCCGACCTGCTCGGCATCGATGTCGGCGGGTGATGTGCCACCGTTCTGAGCCAGCACCTTGCGGGCGGCGGGGATGATCGGCGCGATGAGCTTCCAGATGTGCGGCGGGAGCGGGTCGGCGTCGATCGCGGTGCCGTCGATCGCGGCGCGCACGGCACCGCACTCGTCGTGCGCGAGGACGACGATCAGCGGCACCTTGAGGATCTCGACGGCGTACTCCAGGCTCCCGACGATCGACTCGCCGATCACCTGTCCGGCATTGCGCACCACGAACAGGTCGCCGAGGCCGAGATCGAAGATGATCTCTGCGGCCAGGCGCGAGTCCGAGCACCCGAACAATGTGGCGACCGGATTCTGCTGATGGGCCAGGTCGTGACGTCGCTCGACATCCTGGTTCGGATGCCGCGGCTCACCGTTCACGAATCGACGGTTGCCGTCGAGCATCTGCTGCCAGGCTGCTGTGGGGGTGAGCGTCGTCATGAGGCCTCCGCGATGACGTTGATCTGGGGGATGAGGGACTCCGCGAGCTCGGCCGTCGAATCGGCCGAACGCGAGCCGTACAGCAGGATGTAGTCGTCGCCGGCCTGGGTGCCGATGGCGTACGACACGTTGTCGTCGGTGTCGCCGCCGAGTTCGTACACGTCCCAGTCCAGCCCGCCGATCCGCGTGGTGTCGGTGGCGGCGGTGCCGCTCAGCATCTGCGGCGCCCACGAGGCATCGTCATCGAACGCCTGTGCGACGCGGATGAAACCGCGCTCGTCCTCGGCGGCGGGTGCCAGCGTGATGTTCCACACGACGGTCGCGCCGCCCTGCAGCTCGGCCGCGTTCACTCGCCAGAAGTCGTCCGGCTCTGGCACGAGGGCAGGGCTGCCCATGGTCGTCTCGACATCAGCGGCGATCGCGGCGACGTCCACCGTCGGCTCTGACGCCCGTTCTCCGCGCGGAACCGCGAAGATGACGACCGCGACCACGGCAAGGGTGATGAGGAGTGCAGCGACGAGGTTGCGGAAGTTCTGGCTCGCGCGGTAGCTCTTGCTGAACTCCGCCTTGCGGGCCGCGGTCTCCTCCGGCGTCTCGGGACGTCCGAGCTCGGCGACGATCGGAGGGTTCTTGCTCACGACTCGGCCTTGCCGGATGCGTCGGAAGAGTCGGATGCTGCGGCACGAGCCTCATCGAGGCGGCGCTTCGCGCCGAGGAGCCACTCCTCGCAGCGGGCCGCGAGAGCCTCGCCGCGCTCCCAGAGGGCGAGCGAGTGCTCGAGAGTCGGGGCGCCCTGTTCGAGTTCGGCGACCACCCGCACCAGTTCATCGCGAGCGGCCTCGAACGACAGGGTCTCGACAGGGGAGTCGGTCGGCGCAGTCACGGTTCCCATCCTACGTCCCGCACGCGCGTCACTCCGTCTCGGCGATCTCGCCCTCCGAGCGCGCGGCGAGCGAGCCGCGGTCGACCGTGATCGTCAACGCGGCACCGGCCGGAGCATCCGCCGCGTCGCGCAGGATCACGCCGCCGTCGAGGTGCGCGATCGCATAGCCACGTGCCAGCGTCGCTGCAGGTGAGAGCGCACGCAGTGACGCCCGCAGCTCTGTGGTCTTGCGCGCGGCGATGTCGAGGCGTCGCGTGATGGTGTCGCGTCCGCGTGAGACCTGCAGCCAGATATCCTGCGCACGGCCTTCGATGATCGGATCGGGGGAGCGCAGCACCGGGCGGCTGCGCAGCTGTTCGAGCTGCTGGATGTCGTGAGATATGCGTTGCGTCAGCCGCATGGTCGCGCGCGAGCGCAGCTGACCGATCAGTGCACGCTGCTCGCCGACGTCGGGAACCACCCGCTTGGCGGCATCGGTCGGCGTCGAGGCGCGGAGATCGGCGACGTCATCCAGAAGAGGATGGTCGTTCTCATGCCCGATCGCGGAGACGATCGGAGTGGATGCCGCGGCCACCGCGCGTACGAGGCGCTCGTCGCTGAACCCGAGCAGGGTCTGGGGATCACCGCCGCCGCGGGCGATGATGATGACGTCGACGTCGGGATCGGCATCGAGTTTCTTCAGGGCGGCCAGGGTGTCGGGTACGCAGCGATCGCCCTGCACCGCGGCGTACTCGGTGCGGAACCGCACCTGCGGCCAGCGCAGCTCAGAGTTGCGATGCACGTCCTTCTCGGCATCCGACCGCTCGCCGGTGATGAGGCCGATGACGTGGGGGAGGAAGGGCAGGGGCTTCTTGCGCGACGGATCGAACAGCCCCTCCTGACGCAGCTGGACGCGGAGCTTCTCGAGGCGCTCGAGCTGGTCTCCGAGCCCGACGTGCTTCATGGCCGACACGGTGAAGCTGAAATCTCCGGCCTTGACGAAGTAGTCGGCCTTCACCGCCGCGACGACATGATCGCCGATGCCGAGATCAGCGGGGATGCGTCCACGGACGCTCGACCAGATGCGGATGGAGATCTGCGCGTCGGAGAGGGTGTCCTTCAGCCGGGCGAACACGTTGCCGCCTCGCACGTTCCATGAGGTGATCTCGCCCTCCACCCAGACGACGTTCCACCGCGCGATGAAGTCGCGGATCGTGCCGTTGAGTCGGGCGACGGAGGTCGGGGCGTCTGCGGTCGAGTCGCGCGGAGCCACGGCATCCGCCGGGGGCGCCTCGCCCCGCGCCGGTGTCGCTTCGAAGACCGTCATCTGGCCCCTTCCGTGCTCGTGCGCCTGAGTGCCCGTCCAGGCCCGGCATGACCGTTCGAAGGTAGGATCGAAGGGTGAGCCAGGCCACCGTGCATCTTCCCGTTCCCCGCATCCCTCGATCGCGGGCGGCGCGGCTTCAGGATAACCCGGTGGACGGACACAAGCGGGTTCTGCTCGCCGCACCCCGCGGTTACTGCGCGGGCGTCGACCGTGCTGTCGTCGCCGTCGAGAAGGCGCTCGAGCGCTACGGCGCCCCCGTCTACGTGCGCAAGCAGATCGTGCACAACATCCACGTGGTCACCGAGCTCGAGGAGAAGGGTGCGATCTTCGTCGAAGAGGTCGACGAGGTCCCCTCCGGCGCGCACGTCGTTTTCAGCGCGCACGGCGTCTCCCCGGCGGTCGTGAACGCGGCATCCGAGCGAGGACTGCAAGCGATCGATGCGACCTGCCCGCTGGTGACCAAGGTGCACCGGGAGGCCGTGCGCTTTGCCCGCGACGATTTCGAGATCCTGCTCATCGGCCACGAAGGGCATGAAGAGGTCGAGGGCACGGCCGGCCACGCACCGGAGCGCGTGACCATCGTGAATTCGCCGGAGGAGGCTGACACCGTCGTGGTCAAGGACCCGTCGAAGGTCGTCTGGCTGTCGCAGACCACGCTCTCGGTCGACGAGACCATGGAGACCGTCAACCGGCTGCGTCTGCGCTTCCCCGAACTGCAGGCGCCGCCGTCCGACGACATCTGCTACGCCACCCAGAACCGCCAGGTCGCGATCAAGAAGGTCGCCGTCGACGCCGAGCTCGTGATCGTCGTCGGCTCGTCGAACTCGTCCAACAGCGTGCGCCTGGTCGAGGTCGCGCTGGAGTACGGTGCCAAGGCCGCATACCGGGTCGACTACGCCGACGAGATCAAGCAGGAATGGCTCGACGGCGTCGCCACGGTCGGCGTGACGAGCGGGGCATCCGTCCCCGAGGTGCTCGTGCGCGAAGTGCTCGAGACTCTTGCTGCCGCCGGATACGGCGATGTCGAGGAGGTCCGCACCGCTGAGGAAGATCTCATCTTCTCGCTCCCCAAGGAGCTGCGCCAGGATTCCTCCGGACAGCGCGATGCGCGTGCTCTCGGTGGCCGTACCGCGGGTGTGAGCGCGACGAACTGACCTGGCGCTGTCTGCGGTCGGTTCAAAGTGCGCCCCGCTAGCATTGCGGGATGACCGATCAGCGGCCCCAGTACGGCGAGTATGCGACCCCGGATGAACAGCGACGGCTGGCAGGCCTCCCGCCGCTGGATGCTGCGCCCGAGGCTCCCGCTGCCGCCCCGGTGATCGAGCAGACGGTGCAGGCGGAGCCGGCCCGTTCGATCACGCGGGCACGCCCGTGGGACCGGATCATCACGATCGCTCTGCTGGCCTACGGCCTCGTCAACGTCGTCATGACCGGGCTGTCGTACCTGGACCTGCCGACGGTCATGAACGAGAGCATGAGAATCCTCGGCGTCGAGGGCGAGTTCACGAACTTCGCCCAGGGCAAGCTGTGGGGCACGACCGCGGCCGTCCTCCTCGTCTTGGGCTGGGTCATCACGGCCTGGTTGTCGCTGCGGCGCCTGCGCACCGGGAAGCTCACCTGGTGGGTGCCTCTCGTCGGGGCGGCCGCGACCATGGTGATCGTGTCGATCTGCATCATGATCCCGATGATGGGCGACCCCGCCTTCATGACGTACGTCGACGGGATGGCAGGCCGTTGAACGCCGCGAGCGTGCTCGCCGTGTGCGCGGTGCACGCGCTGCGCCCGGATATCGGGAGCGTGGGCATCACCGCCATCGACAAGCGTCCGGTGTCGGGCCCGGTGCGCGTCGGCGCGTACGGGGTGTATGCGGATGTGCAGGCCGACCGCAAGAACCACGGGGGACTCGACCAGGCTGTGTACGCATACTCCCAGGAGGATGCCGCCTACTGGGAGCGCGAACTCGGGCGAGAGCTGCCTTCCGGCTGGTTCGGCGAGAACCTGCGCGTCGACGGCATCGACCTCAGCGGGGCCAAGGTCGGCGAACGCTGGCAGATCGGCAGGAGTCTGACGGTCGAGGTGACCACTGCGCGCAATCCGTGTCAGACGTTCGCGCGCTGGGTGGGCGGAGATGACGAGCGAGGCTGGGTCAAGCGCTTCGCCCAGGCTGGTCGCCTCGGTGCGTACCTGCGTGTCGTCGCGACGGGGCGCATCGAGGCCGGAGATGAGATCACCGTCCTGGAGCGGCCGGATGACGCCCCGACGATACTCGAGGTGTACCGGGCCAGGTAGGCGCCGGTCGCCTCAGCTCTCGGCGACGTGCGCGTCTGGTCCGGGATAGACCGTGCCCTCGTGCCCGTCGTCCCACCGCACCAGATACGGCGGTGAGCCTTCGTCGCCGTGCACTTCGACGATCTCGCCCTCTCGCCTGTGAGCGGTGTCCGTGCGTCCTTCGACGATCAATCGGTCACCGGGTTTCGCCTGCATCGTCATCACACCCTTCCCTCGCGGATCGGATGCTTCCACGATGCTCCTCGCGACGCCGTGTGGCAAGCACCTGCTGCATCGACCGCGCACGGGAACGAGAATGCCCCGACCCGAAAACGGGTCGAGGCATCCTCAGGATCTGCAGGTCAGCTCTTGGACTGGCCGTACGAGCCGAGCTGGCGGGTCGACCCGACCACTCGGGCGGCCATCGCCGACTCGGCGACCTTGCCCCAGGCGCGGGGGTCGTACAGCTTCTTGTTGCCGACCTCGCCGTCGACCTTCAGCACGCCGTCGTAGTTCTTGAACATGTAGTCGGCGATCGCACGCGTGTACGCGTACTGCGTGTCGGTGTCGATGTTCATCTTGATGACGCCGTTGGCGACCGCGAGGGCGATCTCCTCATCCGTCGAGCCGCTGCCGCCGTGGAAGACGAGGTCGAGCGGCTTGGCGCCGGTGCCGAACTTCGCCGCGATGCCTTCCTGGATCTCACCGAGCAGTTCAGGGCGCAGCTTCACGCCGCCCGGCTTGTAGACGCCGTGCACGTTGCCGAAGGTCAGAGCGGCGATGTAGCGTCCCTGCTCGCCGAGGCCGAGGGCCTCGACGGCCTGCGTGACATCGGCGATCGTCGTGTAGAGGGCCTCGTTCGAGCCCTCGTGCTGCACGCCGTCCTCTTCACCGCCGACGACGCCGATCTCGACCTCGAGGATCGCGTTGATCGCCTTCATGCGGGGGAGCAGGTCCTTCGCGATCTCGATGTTCTCGTCGAGCGGCACGGCCGAGCCGTCCCACATGTGCGACTGGAAGATCGGGTTGCGGCCGGCCTTCACCTCTTCCTCGGATGCCGCGATCAGCGGCTCGACGAAGCCCGCGAGGGCGTCCTTCGGGCAGTGGTCGGTGTGCAGGGCGACCGTGACGGGGTAGTTCTTCGCGACCTCGGTGGCGTAGCGCGCGAAGGCGAGAGCGCCCGTGGCGCGGGCCTCCACGGTGTGACCGGCGAAGTAGTCGGCACCGCCCGTGGTGACCTGGATGATGCCGTCGGATCCGGCCTCGGTCAGTCCCTGGAGGACGGAGTTGATGGTCTGCGAGCTGGAGACGTTGAACGCGGGATACGCGAAGCCACCGGCCTTCGCGCGGTCGAGCATTTCTGCGTACTGATCCGGAGTGGCGACGGGCATGAGGAACTCCTGCGATAGATGAAGCCGGGACAGCTTTCACTCTATCGGTGCAGGCGGGCGGATGCCGCGGGCCCGCGGGCCCGCATTGGCCCTGCGCTCTTCCTCATTGTTAAGAACTGCGATTCCTTCGCGTGAATTCGCGCGAAACACCCGCGATTCCACGCAGTTGCCTGGATAGGCTGACCACATGGTGAGTCTGACGGCCGATATGAGCCCCCTGCGTCCCGATCGAAACCTCGCACTCGAACTGGTGCGTGCGACCGAGGCCGCATCCATCCGGGCCGTGCCGTTCATCGGCCGTGGAGACAAAGAGGCAGCAGACGGTGCGGCGGTCGACGCCATGCGCGCGTTCCTCGGCACCGTGAACTTCCAGGGACGGGTCGTCATCGGCGAGGGCGAGAAGGACAACGCGCCGATGCTGTTCAACGGCGAGGAGGTCGGCGCTGGTCGCGGTCCCGAGTGCGACATCGCCGTCGATCCGATCGACGGCACCTCGCTCACCGCTGCAGGACGTCAGAACGCCCTCTCCGTGATCGCCGTCTCCGATCGGGGCACGATGCTCGACGCATCCAGCGTCTTCTACATGGACAAGCTCGTCACCGGACCTGCTGGCGTCGGCGTCGTCGACATCCGCCTGCCGATCGGGGAGAACATCCGATTGCTCGCCGGGGCGCTCGGCAAGCCCGTCGATGAGCTCGTCGTGTCCGTGCTTAATCGTCCGCGGCACGAGAAGCTCATCGAAGAGATCCGTGCGGCCGGCGCAGGGACGCGCCTGATGAGCGACGGCGACGTCGCCGGCGGCATCAACGCCGCGCGTCACGGTGCGCGCACCGACATGTGCGTCGGCGTCGGGGGGAGCCCTGAGGGAATCGTCACGGCGTGCGCGATCAAGGCGCTCGGCGGACACATCCAGGGGCGGCTCTGGCCCAGGGACGATGACGAGCGTCAGCGCGGCATCGACGCCGGACTCGAGATGGACCGCGTGTACGAGGCCGACGACCTGGTCAAGGGCGACAACACCATCTTCGTCGCGACCGGCGTGACCGACGGCCAGCTGGTCGCCGGCGTGCGCCGCGAAGGAAACTACGTGTACACGGAATCGGTCGTGCTGCGCGGCGCGTCCGGGACGCTTCGTCGCATCGCCTCAGAGCACCTCGTCTCCAAGTGGCTCTAAGGCCAGACGCCCCGTTTCCGCATTTCGCGCCGCGCTGATCGTTACCCAGCCGGTATACCAGCGCGGTGCTGCTACCGGTCTTACTCAGCCTTTGCTGGCACAATAGGCCCTGGGTTCGCCGCCGTCACAGTTCGTGACGGCATCCAGGAGGGTGAGATGACCACGGAGCAGACACGGGACGCGAAGTCACGGGCGACGGCTACGGTCACCACGAACACCGGCCGCATCCTTCGGATCACTCCCGAAGACGAGGCTGCGCGTGTCGCCGCTGCAGCGGCCGCGACAGTGGCGCCCCCGAACGTCGATCCTGCACGCCGTGCAGACGTGCTCTTCCGCGTGCGGCGGCCCGAGGGGCACGAACTCAGTTCGTGGTGGATGATCGGCGCGTTCGTCGTGAGCTCCGGCCTCGTGATCGCCCTGCTCAGCTGGGTGCCCGGTAACGCCTAACTCTCGTCCACACGGTGCCGCACGGCGTCGAGGTCGGCCTGGATCCCGTCCAGCTGTGCGTTCTCGAACAGTTCTGCGCGCTCCGCAGGTTCGGCGTTGCCGACCAGCTCCGGCGCGGTGAATCGGCGCGGTGTGGTCGTGATCGGCTGCGGAGCCGCCTCCAGCGCCGACGCGTCGATCCCGGGGAACTGGCGGGCGGTGACCAGCACGCGGCTCTCCAGCGAGCCGGCGAAGCGGTTGTAGCTCTCCACCGTGCGCTCCAGCGCTCGTCTCATGTCATCGGCGTGCCCGGCGACGACGCCGAGGCGGTCGAACAGCTGCGTTCCGAGGTTGAGCAGTGTGCGCGCCTCGGTCGAGACCTCCTGCTGGGTCCAGGTGAACGCGACGGTCTTCAGCACGGCCCACAGGTTCACAGGAGAGGCGAGCGCGACGCGCTTGCTGAACGCGTAGTCGAGCAGCGTCGGGTCTTCGTCGATCGCGGATGCGAGCAACGACTCGCTGGGCAGGAAGCAGATCACGAACTCCGGGCTCGCATCGAGGCCCGACCAGTACGCCTTCTTCGCCAGTGCGTCGATGTGCGCACGGACGGCCTTGACGTGCTTCTGCATGAACTGGCGGCGTTGCACTTCCTGCGCGTCACCGCCCGTCAGCGCACTCGCTTCGAGATACGCGTCGAGGGGCACCTTGGCATCGACGGCGATCGAGCTTCCTCCGGCGAGGCGGATCACCATGTCGGGGCGGCCCTGGCCGCGATCCGACGAGATCGTGGACTGCAGGTCGAAGTCGACGTGACGTGTGAGACCCGCCGCTTCGACCACACGGCGCAGTTGCGTCTCGCCCCACACTCCGCGGGTCGATGTCGAACGGAGCGCACCCGCGAGTGACTCGGTCGTCGCACGCAGCGCCTCATCAGACTCCTGCGCCCTGCGCAGCTGTTCCGTGAGGGTGCCGAACTGCGCATGCCGCTCCTGCTCGAGCGATGCGACCTTGCTCTGCATCTGCTGCAACGACTCGCGCACCGGAGCCAGCGCCGTCAGAACGGCGTTCTGCTGCTGCACGCGCTGCGCCTCCGCGCGCTGCTCGGTGCGGGAGTGCTCGACGGCGTCACGATACAGGTCGTACTGCCGGTCGCGATCGTCTCGGGCGGCGGCGAGCTCGGCCTGGGTTCGAGCGAGTTCGGTGGTGTCGCGAGTGTGCTCGGCGGCGTCACGCGCCGCACGTGCGAACCAGCCCACGACGAGGCCGATCGCGAGTGCGACTGCGGCGATGAGAGCGATCAGCGGAGCATCCATGGCTCCAGGGTGCACCCGGCCACCGACATCGTACGCACGCCGCTCCGCTCACGGCGCCGCTGGTGTCAGCGGCTCGCGTACTCGTCGAGGATCGCGCGCATCTCGGGCAGCGCGAACTGCTCGGTGATCGCGACGGCCGACAGAGGCCCGGCATCCGGATCGGCGCCCGCGTCGAGCAGCATGCGCAGCAGGGTCTCGTTCTTGCGGAACACCGCGCAGGAGATCGCGGTCTGACCCGCGGCGTTCAGCGCGTTCAGGTCGGCGCCGCGACGCACGAGATCTGCGACGGTGTGCTCCTGCTCGGCGTACGTCGCCACGATCAGCACGGTGTCGCCGCGCGGATTGCGCACGTCGATCGGCACACCGGCGTCGATCATCTCGCCGAGCGGGCCGGTCCGGCCCTGACGCGCGAGATCGAAAGTGCCCTCGATGACCTCGAGGCTGACGGGGGAGTCGCCGGTGGGATTCGTCATGCACTCATTGTGCCCTGGTGGGGCAGCGGCGCGCTGCGTCAGGCTACGGCGCGCTCCAGCACGCGCACGGGCGGTTCTGCGATGCGCAGGCCCAGGGCCAGGGCGAGCTCGTCGACGTCCGCGGCACCGGCGCGCGCGGCAGCGTCGATGACGATCTGGGCGCAGGCCCGAGCATCCGCCAACGCGTCGTGGTGGGAGAACTCGGCGAACCCTGCGGCAGCGGCGGCGACAGGCAGGCGGTACGAGTCGAGGTCGTAGATCTTGCGTGCGACCTGCAGGCTGCACAGTGAACGGTACGGCGGGCATTCGAGACCGGTGACGTCGGATGCCGTGCGCAGCACCTTCGTGTCGAAACCGGCATTGTGCGCGACGAGCACGTCGGCGCCGGCGAACGAGCACAGGCGGTCGAACTGCTCTTCCCAGGTCGCGGCCGTGCGCACCTGGTGAGGGTGGATGCCGTGGATCTTGATGTTCCAGTCCTGGAACTCGTCGTGCCCTTTCGGAGGACGTATGAGCCAGCTCGCGGTGGCGACGGCGCGGCCGTCGCGAACGCGGACGAGTCCGACGGAGCATGCCGAGGCGGGACTGGAATTCGCCGTCTCGAAGTCGATTGCGGTGAAGTCCAGGGGCACCTGACCACCTTCTCTCCGGGGTCATGCGCGATGCCGCAGACTCGCCGTAGGCTGGCGATATGAGCGATACGCGGGCGACTTCCTTCGGTGCGGCGGCCGACCACTACGAGGCTGCGCGGCCGGAGTATCCGTTCGATGCGGTCGCCTGGATGCTCGAGAACCTGCCGCACGGATCGCGCCGGATCGCCGACGTCGGCGCCGGCACGGGCAAGCTCACGCGCGTGCTCGTCGCGGCGCCGGATGCCGAGGTCGTCGCGATCGATCCTGACCCGGTGATGCTTGCGAAGCTGCGGGAGAGCGTCCCCGGCGTGCCGACCTTCACGGGCACTGCCGAGCACCTGCCGCTGCCGGATTCCGGTCTCGATGCCGTGGTGCTCGGCCAGGCATGGCATTGGGTGGATCCTGTCGCAGCGTCCGCTGAGATCGGGCGCGTCGTGCGCGACGGCGGCACGCTGGGGCTGATCTGGAACACGCGCGATGGCCGTGTGGAGTGGGTGCGTCGACTGACCGCGGCGATGCACCCGAGCGTCGCCGAGGAACTCCTCGAGGACGAGGGGCCCGTGGTGGCGGCGCCGTTCGGCGAACTGGAGTCTCAGCGATGGGAATGGATCCGACCGATGACCCGCGCGCAATTGCACCGCATGGCGGCATCGCGCAGTTACGTCATCACGGCGTCGGAGGACGAGAAGCGGCTCATCAGGCGCGCAATGGACACGTTGTTCGATGAGATCGGCCTCGACGGATCGGGAACGATCGACGTGCCCTATGTGACGCGAGCATTCCGCGCCTTGCGCGGCTGAGCCGCGGCATCCGCGCCGGGTAGACTCGTATCCCGTGGCTCTTACTATCGGGATCGTGGGCTTGCCCAACGTCGGCAAGTCGACTCTTTTCAACGCACTCACCAAGAACGACGTGCTCGCGGCGAACTATCCGTTCGCGACGATCGAGCCGAACGTCGGTGTGGTGAACCTTCCCGATTCGCGTCTCGATGTGCTGGCGGAGATCTTCGGCAGTGAGCGCATCCTTCCCGCGGCGGTGTCGTTCGTCGACATCGCCGGTATCGTGCGCGGTGCGAGCGAGGGTGAAGGGCTGGGGAACCAGTTCCTCGCGAACATCCGGGAGGCGGATGCGATCGCGCAGGTCGTCCGCGGCTTCGCCGACGACGACGTCGTGCACGTCGACGGTGCGATCAACCCCAAGGGCGATCTCGAGACGATCAACGCCGAGCTGATGCTCGCCGACCTGCAGACCGTCGAGAAGGCGATTCCTCGCCTCGAGAAGGAAGTGCGCGGCAAGAAGGCCGATCCTTCGGTGCTCGAAGCGGCGAACGCCGCGAAGGATGCTCTGGAACGCGGCATCCTGCTTTCGGTGAGCGGCATCGACCTCGCTCCGATCAAGGAACTCGGCCTGCTCACCTCGAAGCCCGTGATCTTCGTCTTCAACGTCGACGAGGCAGTGTTGACGGATGCTGCGCGCAAGGCGGAGCTCGAAGCTCTGGTCGCGCCGGCCAAGGCCATCTTCCTCGACGCGAAGATCGAATCCGAGCTCATCGATCTGGATCCCGAGGATGCCGCCGAACTGCTCGCATCGACCGGGCAGGACGAGTCGGGGCTCGACCAGCTCGCCCGTGTCGGCTTCGACACTCTCGGACTTCAGACGTACCTGACTGCCGGACCGAAAGAGGCTCGCGCCTGGACGATCCCCAAGGGGTCGAAGGCTCCGCAGGCTGCGGGTGTCATCCACACCGACTTCGAAAAGGGCTTCATCAAGGCCGAGGTCATCTCGTTCGACGACCTCGTCGCGACCGGATCGGTCGCCGAGGCCCGCGCGAAGGGCAAGGCCCGCCTCGAGGGCAAGGACTACGTCATGCAGGACGGCGACGTGGTTGAATTTAGGTTTTCAAACTAGCCTGATCGGCGATCAGCGCGAAGAAGCTTTCACGTTTCGAACGTGAAGTCTTAGTGCGCTGGCTGCGAATCCGGCGGCATCCGCTGTGCCGAAGGCAACGTGGAATTCGGTGTTCGTCTCGTACTGATCTGCGAGCCCACGGATCATGTCGAGAGATTTCGCGGTGTCGCCGGCGTGGGTGGGGGTTCCCGGAATCTCCTTGAACCACTGCGCGTGGACGGATGCGTGCGCTTGCGCGGCTTCGGAATCCGCGTCGTGTCCTTCTTCTTGGATCTGACGCCACCGCGCGAGCAGTGCCTCCGACCGTGTCTTCCACTCTCTCTGCTGGTGCAGGGACTTGCGATGCCACCACTGGTTGGAGGCCTCGAAAGCGTCCCGGCCCCAACGGGTCACAACTTCGGCCTCGTATCGATCGTTGAAGCCCTCGAGCATGACGTCTATGCGTGGCTGGCCTCCCTGACGCCGCATCTCCAGGGTGTGCTGCACCGCGTTGATACGTCGATCCAGGGTCTCGCGTTCTTTGGCGAGTTGATCCAAGTGTCCGGTGAGCGCTTCAATCTCCGTCTCCGGAGTGGCGCTCATCTCGAGTGCGGCCGCGATCTCGGTGAGGGGCATGCCTGTGTCGCGCAGAAGGAGAATCCTCTGCAATCGGGCAACCGCGTCGGGCCCGTAGTAGCGATAGCCGTTGGACCCGACGCGGTCTGGGAGGAGCAAACCGATCTGGTGGTAGTGGCGTATCGTTCGGCCGCTGATCCCAGCACGCTCTGCGATCTCGTTCACCGTCCACTCCACGGTTTACCTCCCTGTCCTGTGGTGTTCTCAGTCTTTTCCATCGAGGCTCAGGCCAAGTCGCGTCGCGGCGACGCGCAGAATCTCGTCTGTAGGCGATGTAACGGCCTGCGCCGCAGTGATTCCGGTGGCATCCAGGTACGCGCGCACGAGCCGGGTACCCGCCGCGTATCCTGCTCCGGTCGGCAGGCCAACAGGCTCTGCGCCAAGAAGCTGGGCGCTCGCGTCGCCATGAACCCACGCAGTGAAGTTCTGCATGCCGGTCACGCTGAGACCTCTTGCAACTTTCGCAAGGACTTCGTCATCGCCTCGGGTCTGATCACTGACGAAATGAGTGTAGCCACGGTCGCCGTACAGCTCGGCGGCGAACTCGTCGGCGAGACCTTCTGAGGTCACCTGTTCGCCGACAGTCACCGTCATCGGATCCCAGATGACGCCGCCGGGGGAGTAGCGCACGTTGTGGTGTAGTTCATGCACGGCAATCGCTTCGAGTCGGTTGAGTACCTGAGGGGTCGGCCAGACCGTGATGGGGATGTAGCCGCTGATGCCTCCAAACGCGGACAGCCCCTGAACCTCGTTCACGAAGTGCTCGTTGGCAGGATCACCTAGGACGAGAAGAACCTGAAGGTCCGGCACATCGATGGCAGGATTGGCCGCCTTCAACGCCGCAACGCCGCGCTGGAGTGCCACGGTGATGCGACGCCAAGCATCCGCTTCGATGAGCTTCTCAATGCCCTGCTCGACCAACGGGGTGGGGTTCTCCCAATCGAAGCCGAAGTTCTGCCGATGCACGGCGGCCATATCCACGCCTCCCGGGACGAAGTGGTACATCCCCGCGAGCGGGGACCACATTTCACGGACGAGGTCGGGGCGCGCGTCCGATGCTGCTTTGAGAACCTCACTCATGGCCGCGGCGCTGTCAATCACTGAAATGGTCATGGAACAGGACGCTAAACCTTGCCGTCGCGTCAAGGTCAAACCGGTGCGACTAGCGGCGGACGGGCAACGTCCGTCGCGAGGTGCGGGCATTGCCGGGCCCGCGTTGCGGCAAATGAACGGGCTGGGTCCGAGCGGTTGGTATGCACCGGAATGCGTCGAGTTTAGATCAGCGCTCCAGAACCCGGAGTCGAGGACAGCCCAGAAGCGAGCTTCCGGACCTGTCGAGTTCGAATGCTCTTCAAGCATCAGCTTTCGCGCGGCTGAGGCCCATCGAGACATACGCGGAGAACCCAGCTCGTTTCGCGAATTTGATGCGCCGTCGCTGCGTTTCGGTGAATCCGAGTTTGGCGTACAGTCTGAGGGCGGGGGTGTTGGTGTCCTTGATGTCGCGCAGCACGAAATCGTCGGAGGGCAGCTCCAGGAGTCGACGCATCAGCGCAGTGGCTATGCCTTTTCCCTGATACTGCGGCGCTGTCGTGACGAATGCAATCTCCGTCAGACCGGCGCGGGCACTGTCATAAGCCCCCATGAATTGACTTCGGATGATCCGATAGCTGATGATCCCGTGTATTCGCCCGAGCACGCGCTGGAGCTTGTGCCGATCCGGCTCGAAGCATTCCTGCTCGCCTTCGGTGACGACCGCGACCGCGGCGGGCTCGCCGTCGACGAGCGCGATATGGAAGCGCTCCAGGATGAGCATCGGGGCGAACGCGTCGGCACGCACACCGGGGTCTTTGGAAAAGAACGCGAAATCCTCGGCGAACCCTTGCGTGAGAACTTCCGCGATCCTGTGCCGATACCCCTCACCCAGTTCGTCTGCGCGCGCGACTTCGATCTTCATCGGGGTCCTCCTGTGAACATTCGTAGGATCAGGTCGACATCGGGCTCCGCAGATCCCTCCCGAAGAGCAACGTGCATCGTCGTCATACCGGCAAGCATGGCGAAGTAGTGAGCGGCCATTCGGGTTGGGTCTCCCGCAGTGATCTGGCCTGCGGCCTGGCCTCGACCGATGAGCAAGGCGAAGGCCCGCCAGAGCGCCCCCTGCGTTGCGGCCAGCCGCGCCGCAGTCCCCTCAGGAGTGTCCGTCGTAAAACCCTGGTTGATCACCATGTAGAACTCGGCCGCGCCGTTGTTCGCTGCGAGGTCCGCCACGTATACCTCGGTGAAGGATCGGATCATAGAGAGCGGGTCCCCTTCGGTCGAGAGCTGCGCGGTGACAGCCACGAGCCCGCGCGAGGCCTGTTCGATCAGTTCATCGAACAGCTCTTCCTTGCTCGCGTAGTGCCGGTAGATCGACCCGGTGCTGACCCCCGCTTCGGCGGCGATCTGGCGCATGTTCGTGGCCGCGAAACCGCGGTGCGCGAACACTCGGACGGCAGCCGTCTCCACAGCAGAGCGCGTGGCTGAGCGCAACGCTTCGTTCTGCTCCGTCGTCCGCGGCACGATGATCCTTTCAATGAACTTGTGTTCATTTTATGCAGCGATCGCACCGGGCGCAACTGGGTGCCCGACTAGGGTTGCTACGAGGTGCCTGGTGGGCAGTGGAATGATGCGCGGCCATGGGTCGACACTCAAAGGTTGGTACGTGTGGCGACGTGGTGGAGTTCAGGTTCAACGTCTAGAGCGTGGAGCCAACCGACGCGGGGCGTGCGGTGAACCGACGATCCATTGGCATCGAGGGTGATACCTCGTCTCTGGGCGGGGCGGTATTTCAGTCTGTTGCCCATCGAAATCCGTCTGAGTATCGGTTAGCCTGATCCCGGTGGTACGCCACCGACTGCGCTTCCACGTGGCGATCCACGTGAATCATCGCGGAGAGGCCTGAGAAGCTCAGGACATGTCCGGATGGGGTGCGGCGCACAGATGCGCCGACTTCATTGCGCCGATGCCATGCACCGGCTGACGAGAGGACAAGACATGTCATCGAAGGACGAGAAGAACCTGGCCCAGGTGCTCGAGAAGATCTCGAAGATGGAGGAGCCGAGGCGTTCTGTCATGCAGCGCGTGCATGACGTGATCGTGGCTGCGGCACCCGACCTCAAACCGCGGATCTGGTACGGGATGCCCGCCTATGCGAAGTCTGCGAGCGCTCCCGCACTCGTGACACTGCGCAACGACGAACGGTTGAATCTCGCGCTCACCGAGAAGGTGGATTTCCGAGCTGCAGGCGGCACGGAAGGGGACCTGATGCCGGCCGCGTGGTACTTCGAGACCGTGGATGAGAGCACGGAGAAGCGCATCGCCGAGATCGTCCGCTCAGTGCTCGACTGAGAACGTCCGTTCCTGCGGGTTCCTGTCATCGTCGATCGCCCGGGCGCTTGTTCCCCCAGCCGTCGAAGCGCACGTCGTAGAGATTGTCGGGATCGAGCGTGTTGTGGCGGAAACGGATCCGGCGACCTGTCCAGCGCTCCGGTGGGGGCCATCCGTCGTCCTCGCCCCAGTAGAGTCTCCGGTGCAGAACCACCGGGCCGGGGAGCTCAGCGGTGATCAGGAACTCGTAGGTGGTCTGGTCGTCGCCGCCGCCGGGGTGGGTGATCACCTCGGTCAGCCGGCCCTCGGATGCCTGACCATCGGCGTAGAGCGCGGTCATTCTGCGTTCCTTCGCACGCGAGCCGAGGATCGAGCCGATGATCATGAGTACGGCGGCGACTCCGACTAGTCCGAAGAGCGTCCACATCCCCGACGGCGCACGGTCGTCGAACGCGCCCCAGATCGCGGTGGCGAGCGCGAGAACAGGCGCTGCGAACGCGGCCGCGACTGCGCCCATCATCACCCAGAAGCTGAACGTCTCCCACCTCGACCACCGGCGGATCTCGGCTCTGGTCGCGGCAGTGCGCGCCCGGCTCTCCCATTCCGCGCGTTGCCGTGCGGCGACCGATCGTGCGCGCCGGCCGGGGTGCACAGGCTGCGCACTGCCGTGATCCCGCCACCATCCCTCGCTCTGCGGCCCGGTCACATCTCTCCCTGCTGAGGGGGCCAGCGCCAGCGCCCCTCGGCTTCCACAGTGCCCCATGAGCGCGCTCCCGATCACAGGAAGAGGCATTCTGCCGGGCGCCGGCGCCTGTGATCGGGAGGAGCGGAGCCCGCTGCATCATGAGAGCGCACAAGGGCGTGACACGCCAGACGAAGGAGGACACGATGCATCCCCTGAACTCGGTGTGGATTGCCGTGGCGAACGCGGGCGCATCGACCGATGGGACCTACCCGTCGGCCTGGGAGAGCGCGCTGGCGGTGCGTTTCCGCCGAGTCGGCGGTCGGAGCGACCCGCCGCGACCGGAGTCGGTGGAGGAGGTCGCACTATGGGAGGGCATCGGATCCCGTCGTGTCGATCTCATCTACGTTCCGGCGTTCAAGCTGCTGTTGCCGCTCGTCGCCCTCGGCTACCTCATCTGGGGCACGCTCACCAATCCCGGTGAGGCCTGGACGGGAAGTCTCTTCCATGACGACTCCGGTGATCTCTGGGTGTTCTGGGAGGCGTGGATCGGCGTCGGGATCTGGCTGCTGATCGCTGCCGGTGACCTCGCCCTGCGGCTGAGCGCCTATCCAGACCTTCGCGTCGAGGATCAGTGGATCTTCGAACACGGCGTCGCGCACTCACTCCACCGCACCTCCGTCGATTACGACGACAGCGAGGTCGGGATGCGCCCGACGTACATCGCCCTCGATCATCGTCTCGACAACCGGACGGCGGCGCAGATCTACGAGGCATTCGAGATCTGGTTGCGTGCCGGGCACATGCCGCCGTCGGGTTCGGAACCGATTTCGTCGACGACTCTGTTCGGCGCACAGGCAGAGGGTGGCTACTTCTTCCTCCATGTTCCCTTCAACGAATTTCCTGACGGGAGCGCGCAACATCGATGGATGCTCATCACCAAACCACGCGACGGTGGGGAGAGCATGATCGTGACGACGGTTCCTGACCGGACGGATTTTCAGAAGACACGCGACAGGGCACGTCATCTCAGCGAGAAGGCCCGGCTGAGAGCCGCGCGAAGAGCCCGGCGTGATCCGAACCTCTCGACATCGACCGAGCTGGTGAAGCGGGAACCATGAACAAGAAGATCAGGATCACGATGCGCGGGCGCGCCGTCGTCGTTCGAGAGGACGAGAACCGGCCGTTCTGGCTCGCGCACATCGTCCCCATCGTGTGCGTCGCCATCGCCGTGCTGATCGCGGGCATCGTGCTGCTCTCGTTCACGGATCGGGGCCGTGCCACCATGGTGTGGATCGGGCTCGGTCTCGGCATCATCCTCACCGTGTACCTTCTCATCGCCCCCGTTCGCGGCATCAGGCAGGGTGCGCACGTAGTCAGCTGGGCGGGCGGAATGCTCGTTGCGTTCGGATGCGGCGGCATCACCATCTCGCTGCTGGCAGGGATACCCTTCGTCGCCTGGGCAGGCTTGGGCGATGATCTGGACGGAGGGGCTTTCATACCAGGCGTGGGGTCGACGGTCTTCACCGCGGTCATGGGCATCGGAATGTGGATGCTGACGAGGGGGCCGCTGCCGGCGCTCGACCGGACGGCGCGCTCCGCGCGAGTGATGTTCAACACCGACGACGCGGAGGGAGCGCAGAGCATCACCGTGCAATACTGCGGCGCCGACGGTGAGGAGCACGAAGCGGAACTCGCCGACCTGATCGACGACTCCTGGCGGGATCGCTTCGCCCCGGGGACGATGTGGAAGATCTACGCCTTCCAAGATCCGGATCTCGCGGATGCCGTAGTTCTCCTCACCGAAGAGCATGAGGAAGTGTGGCGTGACGGCTACAAACTCAACGGGATACGGCTGGGCGGAGAGAGCGGGCCCGTGAAACCGGGGCCGGGGTCTCCGTTCCTGCGCGAGGGCGGGAAGTGGAGCTTCGAAGCATGACCTGACTCGGTCATGCTCTCGCCTTCCTCGTGGCCCTCCTGCGCAGCTTCACCCGGATCTTGCGCAGTTGCTTCGTCGCCGGCACCGGTGTCACGATGATGTCGCCTTCGTCGTCGCGCGGCTCGGTGATCAGCAACCACCGGTGTTCCGTGGTGACGCCGGACGTCTGCGACACCGGGAGATGGAGGAAGAGGTAACCGCCCTTCGCCTGCGCGCCGAACAGCGTCGTCGAGGAGATCGGGTCCGATCCCGATGGTGGCAGCCCTGTCGACGACAGCCACTGCTCGAATGCCTCATGGATCCTTGCCGCCTGCTGATCATCGAGCCGGCGGTCGAGAGCGATGTACGTCGGCCAGCTGGCCTCACCATCGTCATAATCGACGGACGTTCGGTGGATCGAGTGCGCGACGCCGTGTTCATAGATCCGCTGGTTCTCGAGCCGGAGGTCCGCATAGACGCTCAACCGCAGGGCAAGGACGCCGACGGCGATGAGCAGCCAGATCGCGACGCCGACCCAGACCTGCCAGAAATTCCACGGTTGACCGGTGCTTTCGTCGTCGAAGATGTTCCCCGTCCAGCCGTCGCCCGGATCGGTGATCGAACCCCAGATCAGGAAGCCGAGGGCGGCGAGGGGGAGCACCACCCAGAACACCGGGGCGGACACGAGCACGGTGCGGCGAAAGTCTTCGCTAGCGGACCACACCGAGACTTCCTCGACCGATTCCGGTCGTGGCACATCGACGGGACGCGCCAGCTCGGGGGTACGACCTTCCATGGCGTGCGCCCAGACCTCCGGGTAGGTCGGCGAGCCTGGCCCGGCAGTCGCCTGCGCAGGCGTGTCGGCCTGGCGGAACCCGCCGCGCCTCCACACCCAGATGATCCGGACGATGAGCCCGAGCACGAGGGCGACGGGGAAGAGCCAGGCCCACCAGGGCATATCGCCGCTGCTCGGATACACGTCGGCCACCTTTCGGTTCGTCTCGGAAGCGCCACGGTGCAGAACCGGTCACTTCCTCCACGATGAACCAGGAGCGGCGCTCCCGATCACAGGTGAGGGCTGAGCGTGCATCACGGCGTCGGGCGAAGCCGTCGCGCGCGAAGACCGCCGTCGGAACTCTGCCGCTCCGGATTCCCGTCGGCGCAACTTCGCGAATGCCCTCAGCCGGCGGCCCTGCGGATGTGCTCGGCGATCGTCTTCTCCGTCTCCGGAGTCAGTTTCAGCAGTGCGAACGACGTCACCCACATGTCGCCGTCGTCGAGTTGCGCCGATTCCTCGAACCCGAGCGTCGCGTAGCGGGTCGTGAATTTGGATGCCGCCTTGAAGAAGACGACGATCTTCCCATCCGCGTCGGCGTACGACGGGAAGCCGTACCAGGTCTTCGGCACCAGCTGAGGAGCGACCTCGCCGACGATGCGGTCGATGCCCTCAGCCAGTGCACGGTCCTCGTCCGGCAGTGCGGCGATCGCCTCGCGTACGGCTTTCTCGCCCGCCGCACGGGTCTTGCCGGCCTTCTCCTCGGCGCGCAGTTCGGCGGCGCGCTGCTTGACCGCGTCGCGCTCTTCCTTGGACAGTCCCGCAGTCTTCTCAGCCATGACGGCCCCTTCTCTCGTTCTGGTGCGACGTGCACCTGTGACCAAACTAGGACGAGGCGGCGTCCGCCGCTTCTCGATTCCTGATCGATCATGAGCGGGCGACAGCGACCGGGACAGGTCGGCGCGAGCTGCGGACAGTATCGTGGATGTCTGTGACGAATGCGGCCCCCGCCGGCCGCCACCAGCATCAGAGGGAAGACGACACATGACGCAGCAGAGCATTCATGACGCGGACGGTCGCGCGGTTCCGTACATCGAGGAGGGTGAAGGCCCGGTTCCCCTGGTGCTGATCTCTGGCCGTGCCCTCAGCGGAGACGGACTCGGAGTCGTCGCGCACTATCTCGCCGAAGAGGCGGGCTTCCATGTCGTTCGCGTCGGCCCGCGTGCGGAATCAGGCGGTCAGGATCGTGCAGCGACCCTGCAGGAGCGCGTCGAAGACGCCCTCGCAGTGATCGATCACCTCGGACTCGATCACACCTGGATCGGCGGTCACGCCTTCGGCGGTACCGCTGCACGCATCTTCGCCGCAGAGCACACCGACCGTGTCAACGGCCTGCTGCTGCTCGGCGTCGAGGACGATAAGATTCCGCTCGCCCCCGCGATCCCGGTGCTCATCGTGCAGGCCACCGAAGACCAGGTCACGCCCGCAGCAGCGGCAGAGGCACTGCAGTCCACCGCGCCGGAGCGGGCGAGCATCAAGATCGTCGACGGCGCCGATCACCTGTTCCCGGCCACGCATCCGATCGAGACCGCCGTGATCATCGAGGAGTACCTCGACTGGGACTAGGGATCGTCTCGCCGCGCTCCGAGAGAACCTATGGTTGAAGTGTGTCCCGAAACTCACCCGCATCCCCGGCTCCTGTTCCCGTCGACCTTCCTCTTGAGCGTCGTCTGGCGGTAGCCGTCGAGCGCTACGGCGAGCAGGCGGTCGTCTCGCGCTCCCTCTCCCTGCTCGCCGGGAACAACGAGGGCGCCGACTTCCTGCTGTTCGTCGGCGGCGAGCATGCACGTGGCATCATCGACGGCGCTCCTGTTCTGTACTGGCCGGAGCTCTGGGGTGCGCGTGCGCTGCTGCATGTCTGGGACGAGTCCGTCGTGGATGAATCCGCGATCGCGCTCCTCATCAGCACGCTGGCCAATCCCGCGTGGCGGGTGCGCGAGATGGGAGCCAGGCTCGCCGCCGCGCGCGACCTCGATGCCGCACCCGCGCTTGCCGACCTTCTCGGCGACGAGGTGCCTCGCGTGCGTGCTGCCGCGGCCAGGGCGCTGAGCGCCATCGGCACCGCTGCGGACATCGACCGGGTCCGGGCCCTGCTCAAGGATCCCGAGGTCGAAGTCCGTCGCGCGGCGCAGCAGAGCCTCGACACGCTGCGGTCGCGGACTCGGAAGGACTGAGGACGATCCGTCGCTAATCCTGACCGTTGGGTCGCCGGCGGCTCGATTTGGTCTGCGACCGCCGACTCTTCTCGTCCAACCGACGCCGCTGCGAACCCCTTGTGGGCTTGGTCGAGCGGCGGATGCTGCGCGGAGCGATCGCGTCGCGGATGAGCATTGCGAGCCGTTCACGCGCGGCGATGCGGTTCTGCCGTTGAGCGCGGTGCTCGCTGGCACTGATCGTGAGCACGGATCCGACCAGCCGCGAAGAGAGCCGTTCGACGACGCGCGCACGTTGCGTCTCGTTCAACGCGGTCGTCGTGCCGAGATCGAGGCTGAGCTGGACGCGCGAATCGGCGGTGTTCACACCCTGGCCGCCAGGCCCCGAGGAGCGAGAGAACTGCTCGAGCAGTTCGCTCGCAGGAATCACGAGTCCATGCGGCGCGCCCGGCCCGGGAAGCACACGCAGATCATCCACTCCACCATTGTCGCGCAGCGCGATGAACGATGTGATGCCGTCGATGGGAGAATCGTCTGATGACCGCAACTCTCGTGGCCCGAGGCGTCGCCGGGGGCTACGGCCACCGCACGCTGTTCGACGACCTCGACCTCACCGTCGCGCCCGGCGACGTCATCGGCGTCGTCGGCGCCAACGGCGCCGGCAAGTCCACGCTGCTGCGGCTGCTCGCCGGGATCGACGAACCGCAGGCGGGCTCGATCACCCTGGCGCCCTCCGATGCGTTCGTCGGGTGGCTCCCGCAGGAGCACGAGCGCGTCATAGGGGAGACCGTGATCGAGTACATCGGCCGCCGCACCGGCTGCGCCGCCGCGACAAGGGAGATGGATGCTGCGGCAGCGGCGCTCGGCGACCCTTCGCTCGCTGCGGACGGCGCCGACCCGGCCGATGCGTACTCGGCGGCACTCGAACGTTGGCTCGCGAGCGGCGCCGCCGATCTCGAGGAGCGCACCCCGGCGGTGCTCGCCGACCTCGGCCTCGTCTTCGAAGGCGCGCGCGCCGAGGATGCGCTGATGACGTCGCTCTCCGGCGGACAGGCCGCACGCGTCGGGCTGGCCGCGCTTCTGCTCTCGCGATTCGACATCGCACTGCTCGACGAGCCGACGAACGATCTCGATCTCGACGGGCTGGAACGGTTGGAAGCGTTCGTCCGTGGGCTCCGCGGCGGCGTCGTGCTCGTCAGCCACGACCGCGAGTTCCTCGCACGCAGCGTGACGCGCGTGCTGGAGCTCGACCACGCACAGCACTCGAACCGCGTATACGGCGGTGGCTACGACGCCTATCTCGAGGAGCGCGCCACGATCCGCCGTCATGCGCGCGAGAAGTACGACGAGTTCGCCGACAAGAAGGCCGACCTCGTCTCGCGGGCGAGAGTGCAGCGGGAGTGGTCGAGCCAGGGCGTGCGCAACGCGATGAAGAAGTCGCCCGACAATGACAAGATCAGGCGCAAGGCGTCCGTCGAGTCGAGCGAGAAGCAGGCGCAGAAGGTGCGCCAGATGGAGAGCCGGATCGCGCAGCTCGACGAGGTGGAGGAGCCGCGCAAGGAATGGCAGCTCGAGTTCACCATCGGCTCTGCGCCGCGCTCCAGCTCGGTGGTATCGACGCTCAGCAACGCCGTGCTCCGGCAGGGAGCCTTCACCCTGGGCCCGGTCTCGCTGCAGGTGAATGCGGGGGAGCGCATCGGCATCACCGGGCCCAACGGCGCGGGAAAATCGACGCTGCTTCGCGCGCTGCTCGGTCAGCAGCATCCGGATGAGGGCACGGCGAGCCTCGGCGCCAGCATCCGGATCGGCGAGATCGATCAGGCGCGATCGCTGCTGACCGGCGCCCGGCCGCTCGCCGAGGCTTTCGAAGCGCTGGTCCCGGAGCTCGCCTCAGGCGAGGTGCGCACACTGCTGGCCAAATTCGGTCTCAGGGCCGACCACGTGGGGCGCCCCGTCGACGAACTGTCGCCGGGGGAGCGCACGCGGGCGGCGCTCGCGCTGCTGCAAGCCCGTGGCATCAATCTGCTGGTGCTGGATGAGCCGACGAACCACCTCGATCTGCCGGCCATCGAGCAACTGGAGCAGGCACTTGAGTCGTATCGGGGAACGCTGCTGCTGGTCACGCACGACCGGCGGATGCTCGACACCGTGCAGACCGATCGGCGCTGGCGTGTCGAGGCCGGCCAGGTCGTGGAACTGTGAGCTCTCAGCGCCCCTGACGCTTCTTGTACGGCTTCGGCTGACCCTTCACGACGGGCGCGCGTCCTTTGCCCTTCGACGCCTTCGCCTTGCCACCGGCCTTCACCGGCTTCTTCTCCTCGGGCGGTGCCGCGGCGACTTCGCGCTGCGCCTCTGGCAGCAGGAGCAGACCAACGGATGTCAGCCTGGTCTCGCCCTCGCGGGCGACGAGGGGCTGGCCGACCTCCTCCTCGAGCTTGTCGATCGACGAGTACAGCGAAGCCAAGGGGATGCCGAGTTTCTGAGCAGCACGCGGGAAGTGCAGCTCCTCGGCGACGGCGACGAAACGTCGGAGCAGCGTGATGTTCACTGGGGGCCTTCCTGTCCGCGTCGATCGCGGCCGCTACTCAGCGTACGCGCTGTCCGCGATCGCGCGGACAGGCTCAGCGGGTCGTCAGCGCTGCGGCGGTCACGGGGTCGAGACCGGGCATGACGTCGACGGGGACGTCGAGGGCGAGCAGAGCACGGCTGAAGAAGTTGCGGGCGGCGGCGGCCAACGTGATGTCGACGATCTGACGGTCCGAGAACCCGACGTCGCGCAGGGCCTGAGCATCAGCATCCGTCATCGCGGAAGCATTCGTCGACAGCTGCTCCGCATATCGGATCACCGCCTGCTCCGCCGCGCTGAAACCGGAATCGTCACGGCCGGCGAACGCGCGCAGCCCTGCGTCATCGAGGATTCCCGCGCGCATCGCTCTGCGCCCGTGTGCGAGGAGGCAGTGCGGCGAGCCGATGGCGCGAGCCGCGCCGAGTGTCGCGGCCTCATAGACCTCGATGCCGATCGACGGAACGACCGCCTTGATCAGACGTTCGAAAGCCTCGTGCGCCGCGGGGTTGATCGCCATGACCTGGGTGTGGGCGAACACGAAGCCGTCGTCCTGGGTGTCGCTGTCGTACATCGACGCTGCGTGCCCTGTGACCTCCTCGGCAGACGGTGGGGTGATGATCATGATGCGTTCCTCTCCATTCGGCCGTGTCGGTCGGATGGACGCACGCTACTCCCTTGTCGTCGAACAGAGAAGGGCGCACGCATCGGGGGTGGGATGCGAGCCGCATCCCACCCCCGAGAATCCTCTGCCCGCGCGTCAGGCCGGTTGCGGCAGAATCGTGAAGCTGACCGCTCCCTCTTCATCGACACCGGCGTCGAGCACCTTGTCGGAGAGCGCCTCGGCGGCGTTCTCCTCGAGGAACACGCGGCTGCCGACCCCGTCGATCACGACGTCGGCGGGTTCCGGGGAGGGGACGACGTGAACGGCGAAACGTGATTCGCCGTTCGGGCCCTGTCCTTCCGCGGTCTGGATGCGAAGCCCCGCGTCTGCGCTGGCATCCTCGCGGCCGACGATCGTGGTGACGACGGCATCTGCATTTTCGGTCAGGGTGAGCACAGCGCTCTCCTTCCGGTTGCGGACATGCTCCGGTCAGAACATGTCCGGGCCACGATTCCGCACTCGAACGACACGTTCAACCTGAGCGGGATGATTCGGAGGGTCCTCACATGTTCGACGCAGCACGCCACTACGCTGGCCGCTCGGGCCCGTCGTGGACGGGGCCCATCGCTTCACGAGGAGAACTGATGAACGCCGAGATGATCGAACACGTGCGCTCCCATCCTGGCGGCGTCGTCGCCACCGTGAATGCCCACGGCACTCCGCAGGCGGCATACGTCGCCATCGCGATCACGGACCGCGGCGAACTGATCTTCGACGCGAAGCGGGACTCCCGAAAGATCGCGAATCTGCTCGGTGACCCGCGCATCGCGATCGTCATCGGCGGCGAGGACTCCACGACGCTGCAGTGCGAGGGCACCGCCGACATGCCGGACGGCGACGTGCTCGAGCGAGCTGCGAGCGCGTATCTGGAGGCGTTCCCGCAATTCGCCGAATCCCTTCGCAGCGGGGAGATCGTCGTGGTGAGGGTGCGCCCGACGTGGGTGAGATTGAGTGACTACCGCAGGGACCCTCCGGCCATCACCGAGACGCACGTGCGGGAGTGATCGGCGCAGCAAGGTTCGGCTCAGGTGAGCGGCTAAAGCCCGGCGCCGCCCTCTTCCCTCAGCCGAGGTTCGGTGCGCAAGCTCGGTCGGACCCCTGCCTTGTCGGCATAGAACGCGCGGATCCGGTCCATGTCGGCGGCCACGTCGCCGGTCAGCTCGAACGTCGGCCCCAGGCCGGTGGTCATGGTCGTGCGATCGACGTAGCCCAGAGTCACCGGCATCCCCGTCTGCAGCGCGATCCGGTAGAAGCCCGATTTCCAGTACGCGTTGTCACCGCGTGTGCCGTCCGGTGTCACTACGAGGGCGAACACCTCGCCGGAGTGCACCTGGGAGATCACGTCCGAGACGACCCGGCCGGGATTCTCCCTGTCGACAGGCACGCCGCCGATGCGCCGCATGATCGGGCCGCGCCAGCCGGCGAACAGGCTCTTCTTGCCGAGCCAGTGCACGTCGATGCCGAGTCGCCAGGCGATCGCGAGCATGAGTACGAAATCCCAGTTCGAGGTGTGCGGCGCCCCGATGAGAATCGTGGGGCGAGTCGGGACCTCGTCGCCCTTGAGCGTCCACCGACTGAATGTCCAGAAGACACGGGCGAGGAATCGTTTCACCTCATAACCGTAGGCCATTCACCTTCTGTCTATCAGCCGTGGCAGCAGCACCCACAGCGCGAGCACGACGATGGATGCGACGACCAGCACGACGGTCGCGGTCGTGCGATCGACGGTGAAGTCCACGATCAGCGTCGTGACCCCGATGCTCAGCAGACCGATCACGACCAGGTCGGCCTGCACCATGCGCGAGGCGAACCTGACGAGATCGGGTTTGCGATGACGTCCGAACAGGGATCGGTGCATCCCCACTGGCGCCAGCGCGAGCACAGTCGCGAGAGCTGCGAGGCCGACGAGCACGATGTAGAGCGTGCGCTGCAGATCATCGAGTTCGGTGAAACGCGGCTGAAAGGCCACGGCGAGCAGGAAACCGGAGAGCACCTGCGTGCCCGTCTGCATCACACGCAGCTCCTGCATGAGCTCGTCCCAGTTGCGATCCGCGCGCTCGTCGCGCGTCTCATCGCGACCGTCGCGTTTCGCGTCGGCTTTCGCATCCGTCGCGGTGCGGCTCCTCGCATCAGGAGAATCGTTCATACCCCCGAGTGTTGGCCACGCGCGACCCGGCTGTCCAGCCCCTTGACGCCATGATGCGCGTTCCGGCGTAGCATGGAGCCATGACCACTCGCGAGACCTCGGAATCGGCCCCGGCCGTCGACACGCTTGCCGCACCCGCAGGGCTGAATCTGCTGGGTGACGCGAGCGCCGGCGCGTGCTGCGCCGGCGACTCGTGCACCATTGCGGAGTAGTCGTTCCGCCGGTCGGTCAGTGACCGCCGTGGAAACCGTCGCCCACGTCATCCGCAGGCTTGCGGATGAATGCGCTCAACGCCACTGATCCCAACGAGATGATGGCCGCGATCAGGAACGCCATGCGTGCTCCGGGAGCGCCGGCGACGGCTGTCGTCAGTCCTTCGCTCTCACCGGCGTGCAGGATCGACGAGTAGGTCACTGTCAGCACAGCGACGCCGGCCGCGCCGGCGACCTGCTGGATCGTGTTCAGCACTGCGGAACCGTGCGAGTACAGATGACGCTGCAGCGATCCGAGCGACGCGGAGAACAGTGGTGTGAACGACATCGCGAGACCCACGGACATGAACGTCTGCGAGATCACGAGCAGCCACCACGGGGTGTGCTCGCCGACCGTCGAGTAGAAGAACAGCGCTGCGGACACCATGATCGTGCCGGGGATGAGCAGTGTGCGGGTGCCACGGGCGTCGTAGATGCGACCCATGATCGGGCCGAGAAGACCCATCAGGATGGATCCGGGAAGAAGGATCAGGCCGGACTGCAGCGCGTCCAGTCCCGCCACGTTCTGCAAGTACTGCGGCAGGAGCGTGAGTGTTCCGAACATCGACAGGGCGAGGATGCCCATCACGATGACGGCGATCGTGTAGTTGCCGGAGCGGAACACGCGCAGGTCGAGCAGAGCATCGTCGATGCGCTGCAGCACGAGCTGACGCCAGACGAAGAACCCGAGGGCGAGACCGCCGATCACGAGCGAGATGATGCCGATGGTCGCGCCGTTGGACTCGCCTTCGCCGCCGAACTGGCTGAGACCGTACACGACCCCGCCGAAGCCGAAGGCGGAGAGCACGATCGACAGCACGTCGACCGGAGCTTTCTTCGTCTCGCCGAGGTTGGTCATCCACTTCGCGCCCATGGCGAGGGAGACGAGGGCGATCGGCAGGACGATCGCGAACAACCAGCGCCAGCTCAGCGTCTCGAGCACGGCGCCGGCGAGCGTCGGTCCGATCGCCGGAGCGAGGGAGATGACGAGGCCGACACGGCCCATCATCCGGCCGCGCGACTGCGGCGGGACGACGTTCATCATCGTGGTCATCAGCAGCGGCATCATGATGCCGGTACCGCCGGCCTGGATCACGCGTCCGACCAGCAGCACCTCGAAGCCGGGCGCGATGAGGGCCACGAGGGTGCCGAGGGAGAACGCCGACATCGCGGCGATGAAGACCTGACGCGTCGTGAAGCGCTGCAGAAGGAAGCCCGTCGTGGGAATGACGATCGCCATCGTGAGCATGAACGCGCTGGTGAGCCACTGTCCGAGCTCCGGCGGGATGCCCAGGTCGGCGTTCAGATGCGGGATCGCGATCCCCATCGTCGTCTCATTCAGGATCGCGACGAAAGCGGCCACGAGCAGCAGCCAGATGACGCGCATGTCCGAGCGCGGGATGAACGGTTCTGCTTTCACGGTGGGAACCGAACCGGTGGAAAGAGTGGCCAAAGCGTCTCCTCAGTGGATGGGGGTGGCGGAAGGCCTACGACGGAGCCGGAGATGCGGCACCCACTCGTGGACAACGAATCATGGTAACGCAGCCTTACGTCCGGGCATTCCCGCTCCGACGAGATTCTCTCGAAGAGCCCGGAATTCCTCCCGAGGCTAGGCTGACCGCATGAGCATGGGCGGCGGACGAGGCGGTGGCGGCGGGTTCCGCGGGGTCGACGAGGCGGCGCAGAAACGACTGAACGCCGAGGCGCCGCGGATCTCCGGACTCGGACAGCGGGTCGTGGGCTTGTTCCGTCCCTATCTCGGGCGCATCATCATCACCGGCATCCTCGTCATCGTCGGGGCGGGCATCGCGGTCATCCCGCCGCTGATCGTGCAGCGCATCTTCGACGACGCGCTGTTCCCCGTCGACGGCGGCAGCCCGGAGATCGGCCTTTTGATCCGCCTGGTCCTGATCATGGTGGGTCTCTTCCTCCTGTCCGCGGTGCTCGGCGTCGGCCAGACCTGGCTCACCTCGACCGTCGGCAACAGCGTCACCGGTGACCTGCGCGTGCGGCTGTTCGAACACCTTCAGGCGATGGAGCTCGGCTTCTTCACCCGCACCAAGACCGGCGTCATTCAGTCGCGCCTGCAGAACGACGTCGGCGGCGTCTCCGGCGTGCTCACCAACACGGTCACCAGCATCCTCGGCAACGTCGTCACGGTGATCGCCTCGCTGGTCGCGATGATCCTCATCGACTGGCGTCTCACGCTCATCGCGGTCGTGCTGATGCCGTTCCTGATCATCGTGCAGCGCCGCGTCGGGCAGGTGCGGGCGCGCATCGCGGGCGAGACGCAGGAGTCGCTGAGCGAGCTCACCTCGATCACGCAGGAGACCCTGAGCGTCTCGGGCATGCTGCTGTCGAAGTCGTTCAACCGTCAGCGTGCCGAGTCGCAGCGGTATCAGCGGGAGAACCGCAACCAGGTCAAGCTGCAGGTGCGGCGTGCGATGAGCGGCCAGGGCTTCTTCGCGGTCGTGCAGGTGCTGATGGCGTCGGTTCCGGCCGTGATCTATCTCGTCTCCGGCTACCTGATCGCAGGAGGAGCGGGCGCGATCACCGCGGGCACCGTGGTCGCGTTCACGACCGTGCAGGCGCGACTGCTGCAGCCGCTGATGGGTCTCATGCGCGTCTCGCTCGACCTGCAGACCTCGCAGGCGCTGTTCGCGCGCATCTTCGAGTACCTCGATCTGGTCCCCGAGATCGAGGATGCTGAGGACGCGATCCCGGTGCAGCAGGCACCGGGACCCATGGGACGGGTGGCGTTCGACGAGGTCGTCTTCCGGTATCCGGATGCCGCGCCAGACGCGCGTCCCACCCTGCAGGGCGTGTCGTTCGTGGCGGAGCCCGGACAGCACGTCGCGTTCGTGGGGCCGTCCGGAGCGGGCAAGACGACGATCCTCTACCTCGCGCCGCGACTGTACGAGGCGCACGGCGGCGCGGTGCTGTTCGCCGGGGCGGATGTGCGCACGCTCACGCAGGAGTCGATCATCGACAACGTCGGCATCGTGTCGCAGGAGACGTATCTGTTCCACGCGACGATCCGCGAGAACCTCATGTACGCGAAGCCGGATGCCACGGAGGACGAGGTCATCGCGGCCTGCACCGCCGCGAACATCCACCACATCATCGCCGGCTTCGAACACGGCTACGACACCGTCGTCGGGGAGCGCGGCTACCGGCTCTCCGGTGGCGAGAAGCAGCGCATCGCCATCGCCAGGGTGCTGCTGAAGGATCCGCCGGTGCTGCTTCTGGACGAGGCGACCTCCGCCCTCGACACGGTGTCGGAACGGGTCGTGCAGGAAGCCCTCGACGAGGCCGCTCGCGGGCGGACGACGATCTCCATCGCGCACCGGCTCTCGACCGTCATGGGCGCCGATGTCATCCACGTGCTCGAGGCGGGGCAGATCGTCGAGTCGGGCACGCACGGCGAACTGCTGGCTCAGGGCGGACTGTATGCGGAGCTCGCAGCGCAGCAGGTCGCGGCATCCCGTGTGCTCGAGACCGAGACCGTCGTCGAGAACACGATCGGCGGCGGGGTCGCAGCCGCGTTCGCGAACCGTCGCGCCGACCGCGCGCCGGATGATTCCGCCGGAGCGGACGCCGTGGACGCGCTCACCTCGCCCGTGCCGCTGCTCGACGGCGCAGGCACGGATCAGCGCGTGTATCCGGCCGAGGGGTAGCGGCGCGCTCAGTGCGCCGACATACCGCCGTCGACGAACAACGAGTGGCCCGTCACGTAGGCGGAGCCCGCGCCGGCGAGGAAGACCGCGGCGGCGGCGAAATCCTCTGGCAGCCCGTTGCGACCGATCATCGTCCGCGCGGCGAGGGCGGCGATCTGCTCCGGGTCCTCCTGAAGACGGGCGTTCAGCGGGGTGAGCACGAAGCCGGGGACGAGCGTGTTGCTGGTGACTCCGTGCGCACCCCATGCCTCGGCCTCTGAGCGCATCAGCGATTCGATCGCGCCCTTGGAGGCGCCGTAGACACCGCTGCCCACGAAGGCGCGATGCGCCTGCTGCGAGCTGATGTGGATGATGCGTCCGAATCCTCGCTCGGCCATTCCCCGCGCGTAGCGCTGTCCGAGCAGGAACGGCGCGAGCGCGTTCACTGTCATCGTGGCGTCCCAGTCGGCCTCGGTGATCTCCGCATAGGGCGGGCGGATGTTGATGCCGGCGGAGTTGACGAGGATGTCCGGCTCTCCGAACGGTTCAGCCGCGGCCTCGGCGACCGTGCGGATGCCGTCGCGGGTGCCGAGGTCGCCGACGACGCCGGCTGCGCGGCATCCGGCATCCGTCAGCTCGCGCACCGTGTCATCGATGCGCTCGCCGCCACGGGCGACGATGACGACGGAAGCTCCTGCACGGGCGAGCGCGGTCGCGATGCCGCGGCCGATGCCGGAGCTGCCACCCGTCACGACAGCGGTGCGGCTTTCGAGCGAGAACAGGTCGGCGATGTAGTCGTTCACTGGGCGGATCCTCCGTCTGGGGCATGCACGCTCACCACGCGAGGGCGGCGGCGAGCTGAGGGTCGGGGTGGACGCCGGAGAACTCCGGCAGTGCGCGCAGCTCGTTCAGGAACGCCGTCACCTCGGATGCGTACGCGGGGTCGGGGTGGCTGCTGGCGATCTCGTGGAGCGGAGGCAGATCCATGGCGAGGATGAGATCGAGTCTGGCCGTGACCGCAGCCTCCGCACCGGCGGCATGCAGTACGCGGATGCCGCCGCGCAGGGCAGCGAGGTAGTCGCGCAGCACCGGCAGGCTCGACTTGCCCTGGGTGATCGAGGTGCCGTCGGCACGGAGGCGCCAGCGCACGACGACGTCGGGGATCACATCGAACGCCGTCGCGCGGGTGAGCATCTGCTGCGCGACGATCTGATCCTCGTATGCCACGCCCTCGGGGAAGCGCAGATCGTTCCAGAAGTCCGTCCGGCTGATCTTCGACCACGCGACGATGTTGCCCGAGGCCCGAGGGTGGTCGAAGATCGTCGTTCGCAGCCGCTGCGGATCGGTCGCGGCTGCCGTCCAGGGCTGCACGCGTCCGGGGACGTAGACATCACCGCGCAGCCGTGAGCGCACGTAGGCGCCGGCGACGAAATCACTGCCGGTCTCGCCCAGCGTGCCTGTCATCCGCGCGAGGGCGGTCGGGGTGAGTTCGTCGTCGCCGTCGAGGAATCCGAGGTACTCGGTCTCGACGAGCCCGAGTCCGACGTTCCTGGCCGCTCCCAGTCCACGGGATGCCTCGTGGCGGAGGAAGGTGAATCGCGGATCCGATGCTGCAGCATCCGCGAAGATGCCGGCGGTGGCGTCCCTGGATCCGTCATCGATCAGGATGGCGCGCCAGCGGGGCTCCGTCTGCACCAGTAACGACGCGACCGCGGCCGGGGCGAACGACTCGATGTCGCGACCGGGGACGATCAGCGTCACGATCGGGTCGGCGGCGTTCATCCCGATGATTCTATTGCTCGCAACGCGAAGACGATCCGTGAGGAGTCATGAACCGGAGACGGCCGACACCGCCGCAGCGACGAGCGCGGCGAGTCGCTCGGACGTATCGTCCGGCATCGGGGTCCTGCCGAACGTGAAGCGCACCGACGTCTGCGCCACCTCGGGCGGCACGCCGCAGGCGAGCAGCACGTGCGACGGCTCGTCGCTGCCGGCTGCGCACGCCGACCCGCTGGAGGAGATCACACCGCGCCGCTCCAGTTCCAGCAGCACCGCCTCACCACTCGTCCCGGCGAACGTGAAGCTCGCGGTGCCGGGAAGCCGGTTCTCGCGATCTCCGGTCAACGCGGCCTGCGGTACGGCAGCGAGAACGCCGTCGATGAACCGCGCGGTCTGCGTGCCGACGCGAGCGGCGACCGACTCGCGCTCCGCCTCGGCCAGCTCCAGCGCCACGGCCAGAGCGACCGCCCCCGCGACGTTCTCGGTGCCCGAGCGTCGACCGCGTTCCTGTCCACCGCCGTGCAGCAGCGGCTCGAGCGGAACGCGTCCGCGCACAGCGAGGGCGCCGATGCCCTTCGGCGCGCCGAGCTTGTGCCCGGCGATCGAAATCGCATCCGCTCCGAGTCCGGCGAGCGGCAGCCACCCTGCCGACTGCACGGCGTCGAGGTGCAGGGGTACCCCGGCGGCTGCGCTCACCGTCGCGATGGCCGCGGCATCCTGCACGGTGCCTATCTCGTTGTTGGCATGCCCGAGCGAGACCAGCGCGGTGTCGTCACGGAGAGCCTCGGCCACGGCATCCGGGTCGACTCGCCCGTCACGACCGACCGGGACATGCGTGACCTCGACCCCGTGGAAGCGTCGCAGGAAGTCCGCGGACTCGAGGATCGACTCGTGCTCGACCGGCGTGGTCACCAGATGGCGACGACCTCGTTCGAGGGCCGCGAGCACGATGCCCTTCACTGCGAGGTTGTTCGCCTCAGTGCCGCCGGCGGTGAAGATCACATCTCCCGTGCGCATGCCCAGAATCCTGGCGACGCGCGCCCTCGCGTCGTCCAGCGCGCTCGCCGCAGCCTCACCCGCCGTGTGGTGACTCGACGGGTTGCCGAACACCCCCGTCAGATAGGGGCGCATGGCCTCGAGCACCTCCGGACGCACCGGAGAGGTCGCGGCATGGTCGAGATAGAGCATCAGTCGAGGTCCTGCATCAGGCGATCCGCACATCCAGTCCGAGATCGAGCGCGCGGACGGAGTGCGTGAGCGCGCCGACGGAGATGACATCGACGCCGGTCTCGGCGATCGCGCGGACGGTGTCGAGATTCACGCCGCCGGATGCCTCGACCGTGGCCCGATCGCCGATCATGGCGACGCCTGCCCGCAGGTCGTCGAGCGAGAAGTTGTCGAGCAGCACGGTGTGTGCGCCGCCGGAGAGCACGGCCTCGATCTGGTCCAGCCGGTCGACCTCCACGACGACGTGGGCGGTGTGCGGCAGCCGCGACAGCGCGTCGCGCAGCGCCGTCGCGAGGTCGGCGCCTTCGCGCTGCAGCACCGCCAGGTGGTTGTCCTTGGCCATCACGGCATCCGACAGCGAATAGCGATGATTGCTGCCGCCGCCGGACACGACCGCGTGCCGCTCGAACGCGCGAAGTCCAGGCGTCGTCTTGCGGGTGTCGGCGATGCGCGCACCGGTGCCCTCGACCGCTGCGACGTACTGCGCGGTCAGGGTCGCGATGCCGCTCATCCGCTGCGTGAAGTTGAGCGCGACGCGTTCGGCGGTGAGGATGCTGCGCGCCGATCCGGACACGGATGCGAGCACGTCGCCCGGTGCGAACTCGTCGCCGTCGCCGACGTGCACATCGATCGTGACAGACGGGTCGGTGAGGGTGAACGCGGTCGCGAAGACGTCGCCGCCGCTGAGCACGCCGTGCTCGCGAGCGGTGAGGTCGGCGGTCGCTGTCGCGTCGATCGGCAGCAGCGTTGAGCTGGTGAGGTCGCCCCATGGCGCGTCCTCTTCCAGGGCGGCTCCGACGATGCGGGTGAGTGTGGCAGCGGTGAGCATCAGGCTCCGATCAGAGCTCGGGAGGCGGTGAGGTGGTGGGCGCCGACCGAGTCGGTGCGGGCGAGAGCGGCGGATGCCGTGGCTTCGGCGAGCAGCAGCAGACCGGCGTCTTCGTGCTCGGCGCGAGTGCGGGGTGCGGGGACTGCGGCGCGCCAGGCGCGGATCGTGTCGAGGGCCCCGGCCAGGCCCTCCTCTGTACGCAGCAGGCCGACGTGGTCCCACATCAGCTGCTGCAGTCGTTCGCGGGAGAAATCGTCTTTCAGGTCGCACTTCTCGTCGGCGCCACTCGCTGAAAGCGACGAGAAGTGCGACCTGAACGGGAAGGCGGTGGGTGCGGGAGCGCGCAGGGCCGCGGCGGCGCGAGCGCCGAACACGGCACCCTCCAGCAGAGAGTTCGACGCCAGGCGGTTCGCACCGTGCACACCGGTGCGGGCCACCTCGCCGACCGCGAGGAGTCCAGGCATCGAGGTGCGCCCGTCGAGGTCGGTGACGATCCCGCCCATCAGATAGTGCGCGGCCGGTGTCACGGGAACGGGCTCGCGCGCCCAGTCGAACCCCCGCTCGCGGGTGATCCTGTCGATGGTCGGGAATCGCTCGGCCAGGCGTGCAGCGCCGAGCATCGTCGCGTCGAGCAGCACCGGACCCTCCTGCACAGCGGCCTGCCTCGCGATCGCACGGGACACGACATCCCGAGGAGCGAGCTCGCCGTCGGGATGCGTGTCGAACACGAATCGCCGGCCCTCATCATCGAGCAGCGTGGCACCTTCGCCGCGCAGGGCTTCGGAGACGAGGAAGGCGGATCCTGCGGCGAGCACCGTGGGGTGGAACTGCACGAACTCCAGATCGCCGACCGCTGCTCCTGCCCTCATCGCTGCGGCGATCCCGTCGCCGGTCGCACCGATCGGGTTGGTGGTGCGGGCGTACAACTGCCCTGCGCCGCCGGTCGCCAGGATCACGGCCTCCGCCTCGATGTCGACGAGAGCATCGTGCCGCAGCATCCGAACGCCGCGAACCGCTCCGTCCTCGACCAGGAGGTCGACCACGAGGGCGTGCTGGATGACCTCGACCGGAGACTTTCGCACCTGCGCGATCAGCGCGCGGGAGATCTCCGCACCTGTCGCGTCGCCGCCCGCATGCACGATGCGCGCATGGCTGTGGGCGGCCTCGCGTCCGAGCAGCAGCGTGCCGTCGGGCGACCTGTCGAATGCGACACCGCGAGCGATCAGCTCGGCGATTCGGGCCGCACCGTCGGACACCAGCACGTCCACGGCGGCAGAGTCCGAGAGCCCGGCGCCCGCGCTCAGCGTGTCGGCGGCGTGCAGCTCGGGGGAGTCGCCGGGGCCGTAAATGCCCGCGACTCCGCCCTGCGCGAGCGGCGTGCATCCGTCTCCGAGCGCCCCCTTCGTCACGAGCGTCACCGCATGCCCCGCCTCGGATGCGTGCAGCGCTGCGGTGAGACCCGCGATGCCGGAGCCGACGACGATCACGCTCGCGTGTCCCGGTACAGATGTCAGTCGATCCGCACACTTGTCAGTGCGAAACACGGGATTCGCACTGACATCCGTGATCTGAGCCGACAAGTGTGACGGCGGCGGCGTGTGCGTCGGGGCCGGCTCGTTCATGACCGCGGCTTCGCTGCCAGCATCCGCTCCAGCGCGACGCGCGCCGGGGCCGCCACGTCGCCGGCGACCCGGATGCGGTTGGGCGTGCGTCCGGCGACGAGTTCCTCGAGCACCCAGGCGAGGTAGCCGGGGTGAATGCGGTACATCGTCGAACACGGGCAGACAACGGGATCCAGGCAGAAGATCTCGTGCTGCGGGTACTGGGCGGCGAGCCGCCTGACCAGGTTGATCTCGGTGCCGATGGCGAACGTCGTCGGCTCCGTGGCGCCGTCGATCGCGCGGCGGATGTAGTCGGTGGAACCGGCCTCATCGGCCGCGTCGACGACCTCCATCGGGCACTCCGGGTGCACAATCACGCGCACGCCGGGATGTTCAGCTCGTGCCTGCTCGATCTGCCCGACGGTGAACCGGCGGTGCACGGAGCAGAACCCGTGCCACAGGATGACCCGCGAGTCGACGAGCTGCTCGGCCGACGAGCCGCCGAGCGCTCGCCGCGGATTCCACATCGGCATCCGCTCGAGCGGCACGCCCATGGCCTTGGCGGTGTTGCGACCGAGGTGCTGATCGGGGAAGAACAGCACGCGGTGTCCGCGCTCGAACGCCCATTCCAGCACCGTCTCGGCGTTCGACGACGTGCAGACGATCCCGCCGTGGCGGCCCACGAACCCTTTGATCGCGGCGGAGGAGTTCATGTACGTCACCGGGATCACCGGAACGCGCCCGGTCTCGTCGGCGACGTCGAGCGGCCCGAGCACGCCCTCGAGCTGCTCCCAGCAGTCCTCGACCTGGTCGATGTCGGCCATGTCGGCCATCGAGCACCCGGCGGCGAGGTTCGGGAGGATCACCGACTGCTCAGGCCGGGAGAGCAGATCTGCCGTCTCGGCCATGAAGTGCACGCCGCAGAACACGATCGCCTCGGCATTCGGGCGCTCGAGCGCCGCGTTCGCGAGCTGGAACGAGTCGCCGACGTAGTCGGCGTGCTGCACCACCTCTTCGCGCTGGTAGAAATGGCCGAGCACGACGACACGGTCACCGAGCGTCTCTTTCGCGGCGCGGATGCGCGCGTCGAGATCCGGCTCGCTCGCCTCGCGGTACTCGGTCGGCAGCTCGCCCTGACGAGGGGAGCCGGTCGGGATCACATCGCCCATGGACGATCCAGGCCCGTAGCCGGGACGGCTGTCGAACGTCCACGGCCCTTCGGCGAGGTCGGTGCTGCACGTGGCATCGGTCGAGGCGCCGCCGACGATCGCCTGGATGGCGTGGTCGACGGAGGGATCGGCGAGTTCGGGGAACGGCAGGAGGGTCATCGGGTCCTCTTCTCCTTGACATCTTTCTCGGGTGCGAGTGGGCCGCGGTCAGCCAGCTCGACGGCGTCGTCGTATCGGTACAGGCGGGCGGGCCGGTGGTTGCCCGTGCGGAACTCGTCTGTCGGCAGCAGTGCGGCTGAGGTCTCGACCTGGCGACGGAAGTTCGCCGGATCCAGGCGTCTGCCGAGGATCGCCTCATAGGCCTCCCGCAGATCGGCGAGTGTGAACATCGGGGGCAGGAAACCGTGCGCCACACGGCTGTAGCCGACCTTGTTCCGCAGTCGCCACAGCGCGTAGTCGATGATCTGGCTGTGGTCGAAGGCCAGGGGAGGGAGGCCGGCGGCGCCGAACCACTGCACGTTCTCGGGCGCCAGGCCCGACGCCACATGCGCGGCGCTCTGTGCATCGACCTCGTCGGAGCGGAGGAGCGCCCAGTACACGATCGACACGACGCGCCCGGGAGAACGGTCAACGGCCCCGAACGCGTACAGCTGCTCTAGGTAGCTGGGGGACAGGCCGGTGGTCTCGTGCAGGGTGCGGGCCGCGGCATCCTCCAGACTCTCGTCGGGTTCGAGCCAGCCGCCCGGCAGCGCCCAATCGCCCTGATGGGGGTCTCTCGTGCGCAGCACCAGGGGCAGAGCCAGCGAGGGCTGATCGACGGCGGGTGCACGCCGCAGCGTCAGGATCACCGTCGACACCGCGACGCGGATCTCGTTCCCACTGGTTTTGGTCACCATGACTTTAACCTCCGTGAACGATCTTAGTGTCGTGGTGACCTGAAGGGCAACCGCATGCCGCCATATGACGCGCGCCCAAACGTTACGCGGCCGTGATCGAGGCTCTTGTCTGTTCCGTAGGGGTTTGTTAGGTTACTGTCCTAACAAACCCCTACGGGTGCTCGACGACGAGCGACATCCCTCAAGCAACGCAGCATCGAGAGGAACACCACACATGATCCGCAATGGCAGACGCCGTGCAGCAGTCACGGCGATCGCGGGGGCATCCGTCCTCGCATTGGGCCTCACCGCCTGTTCCGGCGGCGGGGGAGAAGAAGGTGACGGCGACGGCGCAGCGAGTTCGCTGCGGGTGTGGGCGGGAAGCCAGACACCCATCACGGCGAACTTCAACCCGTTCGCCCCGACCGTCCTCCACGGCGCGCTCGGCCCGATCCTCGAGCCGCTGTTCTTCTTCAACAAGCTGGCGGACGAGCCGGCAGACGGCATGATCGGCGAATCGTACGAGTTCAATGAGGACGGCACGGTCATCACCGTGAAGATCAAACCCGACCTCACCTGGAGCGACGGCGAACCCCTGACCGCAGAGGACGTCGCCTTCACCTTCAACTACGAGGGCAACAACCCCGAGGGGCAGGGGCTCGTCTCCGCCGAGGCGACGGACGACACGACGGTGGTGCTGACCTACGGCAGCCCGCAGTTCACCACGGAGTGGCAGCGCATGGGCGGCACCTGGATCCTGCCGGCGCACGTCTGGAGCGAGGTCGACGACTTCGCCAACTTCACGAACGAGGAGCCCGTCGGCTCAGGGGCGTACGTGGTCGACAGCGTCACGAGCGAGTCCTACACCCTCGTCGCGAACGAGAACTTCCGCGACGCGGCCGATCTCGGCGTCAAGACCGTGCAATACATCGCGATCGACGCCAATCAGTCGGCGCAGGACCTGCTCGCCGCAGGAGAGCTCGACTGGGCAGGCATGTTCATCCCCAATCCCGACTCCGTCACCGCGAACGGTCAGGTCGACTGGGTCAACACCCCGCAGGACCCGACGGTGCTCTACACCTGCTCGAACGCCGAGCTCGGTTGCACCGGGGAGCAGACCGACGTCGCAGTGCGGCAGGCGCTGAACCTGGCGATCGACCGCGAGACGATCAAGGAGAAGGCGTTCGTCGGCCTCACCGGCGACATCTCCCCGACGTACGCCCTGCTGCCGCGCGACGAGAAGTGGGTCGCCGATTCCGCCAACGAGGTCAGCCCGCAGACGGCGGATGCCGCGGCGGCCGGTGCGATCCTCGAAGCGGCCGGCTACACCAAGGACGCCGACGGCTTCTACGGCAAGGACGGCGCGCCCATCGAGCTCGACCTCACCTCGGTCGACGGCTGGACCGACTACAACGACGCCGCGAAGCTCATCGCCGAGCAGGCCGCAGCGGCAGGCATCAAGATCAACGCGTCGACGGTGCAGTGGCAGGAGTTCTCCGACTCTCGTCAGACCGGCCAGTACGAGCTGATCATGGGCGGCATGATCGGCACGTCCGTGGCCGATCCGTTCCAGATCTACCGCGACTGGGTGGGCGGCACGGCCACGCAGTCGACGAACCCCGTGGGTGAGGAGGTTCCTGCCGGACGCTGGAACTTCAGCCGCTACGACAACCCGACCGTCGACGCCGCCATCGCCGCGGCAGAGGCGACGGACGACGAAGCGGCGAAGATGGCCGCCTACACGACGATCCAGACCGAGATCGTGCGCGACCTGCCCTACATCCCCCTGGTCATCAACGCCACGCAGACCTTCTACAACACGAAGGACTTCACCGGCTGGCCGACCGAGGAGGACCTGTACGCCTTCCCGCCCTCCTGGGGCTCGGTGGCGTCCGGGTACATCCTGCAGCAGCTGAAGCCGGCCGGCTGAACGCCGGCTGACGGCAGCGGAGGAGCAGGAGATTGAGGATCTGACATGAAGTTCTACGCCCGCAGGATCGGGTTCTACATCATCACGCTGTGGACGACGATCTCCCTCAATTTCCTGCTCCCCAGACTCATGCCGGGTGACCCGGCCGACATCATGATCGCCAAGCTCCAGCGCAACGGGGGCGAGATCTCGGAGACGACGATCCGCAACATCAAGCTGCTGCTGGGCTCCGACGAATCCTCGATGTGGGAGCAGTACCTCGGATACTGGGGTCGGATGCTGCAAGGAGACCTGGGCATCTCGGTCACCAAGTATCCGACCCCCGTGTCCGAGCTGATCGGGCAGGCGCTGCCCTGGACGATCATCCTCGTCGGCGTCGCGACGGTCATCTCGTTCATCCTCGGCATCGCCCTGGGGGCTTGGGCGGGATGGAAGCGCGGCACCTGGGTCGATCACCTCATCCCGGCCACGACGATCCTGCAGTCCATCCCGTACTTCTGGCTGGCCCTCGTGCTCGTCGCGGTGTTCGCGGTGGGGCTCGGAGCGTTCCCGATCATCGGCGGGTACAGCGTGTTCGACTTCCCTCGCGGCCCTGAGTGGACGTGGGCGTTCTTCACGGATGCCGTCGCCCATGCCTTCCTCCCCGCGCTCACCATCGTGCTGAGCTCGGTCGGCGGCTGGCTGTTCGGGATGCGCAACATGATGGTGTCGACGATGGCCGAGGACTACGTCACCACGGCGGAGGCGAAGGGACTGCGGCCGCGTCGCATCCTCACCATGTACGCCGCGCGCAACGCGGCGATCCCCTCCATCGCCGGCTTCGCGATCACCCTCGGCTTCGTGGTCGCCGGCTCCATCGTGATGGAGCAGGTGTTCACATATCCGGGGATCGGCAAGCTCATGTTCCAAGCAGTGCAGAACAGCGACTACGCCCTCATGCAGGGCGTGTTCCTGGTCATCACGATCACCGTCCTCGCGGCGAACTTCGTGATGGACCTCGTCTACGGCTACATCGACCCGAGGGCGCGTCACAATGTCTGAGACCACGGCCACCGCCACTGCACCGCACACGGCGCCGACAGCCCTGCCGCCCGACACCGTCGCGCTCGTCACCCAGAGACGGGCCAGGGGCGGGTTCCGCGCGATGCTGCCGCGGCCGTCGGCCAAACTCGTCATCGGGCTCATGCTGGTGAGCGCGATCGTGCTGTTCGGCATCCTCGGGCCGCTCATGACGCAGAATCCGCGCGACTCGCAGAACGCCGCGTTGGAACCGCCCAGTGCCGAACACCTGCTGGGCACGAGCAAGCTCGGCTACGACGTTCTCGCCCAGCTCGCGCACGGGACTCAGGGCTCGCTCCTCGTGGGAATCGTCGCCGGCGGCATCGCCGTCGTGCTGTCGCTCTTCTTCGGCATCCTCGCCGGTTACCTCGGAGGGTGGCGAGACGAAGTCCTCTCCCTCGTGACCAACATCATGCTCGTGATTCCCGGCCTCCCTCTCGCGATGGTGATCGCGACGTACTTCAGCAGCCGCAGCTGGCTGCTGGTCGCCATCGTGCTCGGCATCACGTGCTGGGCCGGTTCCGCCGTCGTGCTGCGCACCCAGGCGCGATCGCTGCGCAGCCGCGACTACGTGTACGCCGCGAAGGTCGCGGGGGAGAAGTCGTTCCGCGTGATCCTCGTGGAGATCATGCCCAACCTGCTTCCCCTGCTGGCCGCGCAGTTCCTGTTCGCCATCATCTTCGCGATCCTCGGCGAGGCAGGCCTGTCGTACCTCGGACTCGGTGCGACCGACTCGATCACCTGGGGCACCATCCTCAACGACGCGCAGTCCGGTCAGGCTCTCGGCACCGGCGCCTGGTGGTGGTTCGTGCCGCCCGGCGTGCTGATCGCGCTTCTGGGCTGCGGCCTGTCGTTGATCAACTTCTCGATCGACGAGATCATCAACCCGAAGCTGCGGGTCGCACCGGAGGCCGCCCGCCGTGTGCGCAGGGCCGCCAGATCGAAGGGAGTCCTCGCGTGATCGCATCAGACGCCGTGCGCACATCGGAGGCGGTGCTGACCGCCAGCGGCGTGTCCATCGAGTACGAGGTGGATCCGCCGGTCAAGGCTGTGCGCAACGTGTCGCTCACTCTGCACCGCGGAGAGATCCTCGGACTCGCGGGCGAGTCCGGCTGCGGCAAGACGACCCTCGCCTACGGCCTCAACCGGCTGCTCAAGGCGCCGGCGCTCATGACTTCGGGTGAGATCACGTTCCACGATCGTGGCGGCGACGACATCGACATCGTCGGGCTGCGCAGCGAGCAGCTGCGCGCGTTCCGATGGGACAAGATCTCGATGGTGTTCCAGGGGGCCATGAACTCGCTGAACCCCGTGATCAGCGTGAAGGCGCAGATCTTCGATGTGTTCGACACGCATCGCCCGGGTATGAGCCGACGTGACAAGACCGCGCGTGCAGAGGAGCTGCTGGGCCTCGTGGGCGTCGACCCCGCGCGCCTGTCCAGCTTCCCGCACGAGCTGTCGGGCGGCATGCGTCAGCGGGTGATGATCGCGATGGCCCTCGCCCTGGATCCCCAGGTCATGATCATGGACGAGCCCACCACTGCTCTGGATGTGGTCGTGCAGCGCGGCATCATCCGCGAGATCATGCGCTTGCGCGAGCGGCTGGGCTTCGCTGTCATCTTCATCACGCACGACCTGCCGATGCTGATCGAGATCAGCGACCGCATCGCGGTGATGCTGCAGGGCGAGATCGTCGAGCAGGGGACCGCGGAGGAGATCTATCGCACGCCTCAGCACGAGTACACGAAGAAGCTGCTCTCGAGCTTCCCCAGTCTGCGCGGCGAACGCGGCGGTTTCGTCCGCAGCGGAGCGGAGGTCGCCCGATGAGCGTGCGCACGCTCGAGGCGCGGAACCTCGTCAAGGACTTCCGGCTGCGTTCGGGGCTGAAGACCACGATCCTGCACGCGGTGAAGGACGTCTCGTTCACCCTCGAGCCGGGTAAGACGGTCGCGCTGGTGGGCGAGTCAGGCAGCGGGAAGTCGACGATCGCCCGGATGCTGATGAAGCTGGAGACCCCGACGTCGGGTGAGATCCTCATCGACGGTGCACGCAGCGGCGACGGCGGCAGAGCGCTGGAGCGGTACCGGTCGGATGTGCAGATGGTGTTCCAGGATCCGTTCGCCTCACTCAATCCGTTCCACACGATCATCCATCACCTCGAACGGCCTCTGCGGATCCATCACCGCGGCCTCTCCGCGGCGCAGGTGCGGGAGAAGGCGCTCGATCTGCTGGAGCGGGTGCGTCTGTCCCCGGCCGAGAGCTTCGCCGAGCGCCGACCGCACGAGCTGTCGGGCGGGCAGCGTCAACGCGTCGCGATCGCACGAGCACTCGCACCGGGGGCGCGGTTCATCGTGGCGGACGAACCGGTGTCGATGCTCGACGTCTCCATCAGGCTCGGCGTGCTGAACCTGCTCGCGGAGCTGCAGAGGGAGGAGCAGCTCGGCGTGCTCTACATCACCCACGACCTGGCGACCGCACGCCACTTCAGCGACGAGATCCTCGTGATGTACCGAGGGGACATCGTCGAACGAGGGGCGGCGGATGACGTCATCCTCAACCCTCAGCACGACTACACGAGGACGTTGCTGGCCGCGGCGCCGGAACCGGAGAACTTCGGGAGACTGCGAGACGAGGTGCGGGCCGAGCTCGCAGGCTAAGCTGTCCCCATAATTGAAGACAGGCCTCACGACCAGTGCGGGAGAGCCCCGGTGCATGCGACCGGGCACCGAAGGAGCAAGCCTCCCCGCCAATCTCTCAGGTACCGCGTACCGCGCAGGTCAGGCCACTCTGAAAAGCGATGCTCCGGCATCCGCCGACGGTGAAAGCCCTCCGCCATGCGCGAGGGCGAAACTCTCAGGCCCATGACAGAGGGGGAGTTCTCGGATACCGTGCATTCCGTACGGCATCCTTCCGATCATCACGGGAGAGCTCCATGACCCAGGCCCGCTTCACACCGCTGCGCGAGCGGCACGAGTCGCTCGGTGCGTCCTTCACCGACTTCGGCGGCTGGCAGATGCCGGTGCGCTACACCTCCGACCTCGCCGAGCACCACGCGGTGCGCCAGGCCGCAGGGCTCTTCGACATCTCGCACATGGCCGAGTTCACGATCGAGGGCGGGGACGCGGCGGCGTACCTGGACTTCGCGCTGGCAGGGCGGCTGTCGACCATGACGGTCGGGAAGGCCAAGTATTCACTGCTGCTCGCCGAGGACGGCGGCATCATCGACGACGTCATCGTCTACCGCCTCTCCGACGACCGGTACCTGATCATCTCGAATGCAGGCAACCGGGATGCCGTCGGCACGGCTCTGCGCGAGCGTGCGAGCGGCTTCGGCGCCGAGGTCGAGGACGTCTCCGACGCCTACGCCCTGGTGGCCGTACAGGGCCCCGCATCCGCGGCGATCGCGGCGTCGACCGAGGGCATCGCCGATGTCGCCGTTGCGTGGTCCGAGCAGAAGTACTACGCATGGGCGGACGCCTCCTTCCTCGGCGAACCGCTGCTGATCGCACGCACCGGCTACACCGGCGAGGACGGCTTCGAACTGCTCGTCCGCAGCGAGGACGCGGTCGCCCTGTGGGACGCGCTCCTCGTCGCCGGCGCGCCGCACGGCATCGTCCCCGCGGGTCTCGCGGCCCGCGACACGCTCCGCCTCGAGGCGGGGATGCCGCTGTACGGCCACGAGCTCTCACTCTCGACGAAACCGGCGCAGGCGGGCCTCGGGAGGGTCGTCGCCGCTGACAAGGAGACCTTCGTCGGCAAGGACTCCGTGGCCCCCGCTGAGGGGTCACGGGTGCTCGTGGGGCTCACCGCCGACGGCAAGCGCGCGGGACGCGCGGGCTATGCCGTCGTGGACGAGGACGGCACCGCGCTCGGCGAGATCACCAGCGGTGCGCTCAGCCCGACACTCGGCCATCCGATCGCGATGGCCTACATCGATCCCGCTTCGGCCGAAGCGGGCACATCCGTATTCCTTGACGTGCGGGGCACGAAGATCCCCGCGACCGTGACCGCACTGCCTTTCTACCGGAGGACGAAATGACCGATCTGAACGCACTCGCCTACACCGAAGAGCACGAGTGGCTCGCCATCGCCGATGGTGTCGCCACGATCGGTGTGACGGACTTCGCCGCCGAGAAGCTCGGTGACGTCGTCTTCCTCGAACTCCCCGCCGTCGGCACCGAGATCGCGGCCGGCGCCGTGGTCGGCGAGATCGAGTCGACCAAGTCGGTGGGCGAGCTCTACGCCCCCGTCTCCGGCACCGTGGTCGAGATCAACGAGGCCGCGGTCGATGACCCGTCGCTCGTCAACGCCGAGCCCTTCGAGAGCGGCTGGCTGATCAAGGTCTCCGTCGCAGAAGATGCGGCAGACGGACTGCTCGACCGCGACGCGTACGTCGCTCTGACCGAGGGCTGATCTCGCAGTGACCACTTTCTCCGAACGTCATATCGGCACGACCGCCGAGACCCGGCGCGTGATGCTGGAAGCTCTCGGCATCTCCGATGCTGAATCGTCGATCGACACACTCATGCACGCCGCGGTGCCGGCCTCGATCCTCACGGACGCATCCGGCGCGTCGGTGATCCCGGCGGCGGCCACAGAGGCCGAGGCGCTCGCCGAGCTGCGTGCGTTCGCGTCGCTCAACCGTGTGCACCGGTCGATGATCGGTCTCGGCTACTACGGCACGCTCACGCCCAGCGTGATCCAGCGCAACGTTCTGGAGAACCCGTCCTGGTACACGGCGTACACGCCCTACCAGCCGGAGATCTCGCAGGGCCGGCTCGAGGCGCTGATCAACTTCCAGACGATGGTCGCCGACCTCACCGGTCTGTCGACCGCGAACGCCTCGATGCTGGACGAGTCCACGGCGGTCGCCGAGGGGATGCTGCTGGCCCGGCGCGCCTCGAAGGCGAAGTCCGCGGTGTTCGTCGTCGACGCCGGTGCGTTCCCCCAGACCAAGGCGCTGCTCTCCACGCGCGCGGAAGCGCTCGACATCGAACTGGTCGAACGCGATCTCGCCGGAGGGGAGGCCCTGCCCGACGAGCTGTTCGGCGTGTTCGTGCAGTACCCCGCGGCATCCGGTCGTGTGTGGGATCCGAGTGCTGTGATCGACGCCGCGCACATCGCGGGCGGTCTCGCGGTCGTCGCCGCCGATCTGCTGGCGATGACACTGGTCTCGTCGCCCGGTTCGCTCGGCGCCGATGTCGCGGTCGGCACCACCCAGCGCTTCGGCGTGCCGATGGGCTTCGGTGGCCCGCACGCCGGCTACATGGCCGTGCGTCAGGGACTCGAGCGACAGCTGCCAGGGCGCCTGGTCGGCGTATCCGTGGATGCCGACGGCAAGCCGGCGTACCGGCTCTCCCTGCAGACGCGCGAGCAGCACATCCGTCGCGAGAAGGCGACGAGCAACATCTGCACCGCACAGGTGCTGCTCGCCGTCATGGCAGCGATGTACGCGGTCTATCACGGTCCCGACGGCCTGCGGCAGATCGCCGGGGACGTCGCCTCGAAGGCCGCGGTGCTGGGCGACCGATTGGCAGAATCCGGCGCAGAGGTCGTGCACGAGACCTTCTTCGACACTCTGACCGTGCGCACGACGGACGCCGCCGGGCTGGTGGCGCGCGCGCATGACGAGCTCGGCATCCTGCTGCACCTGGTGGACGAGCGCACGGTGAGCATCGCCGTTGACGAGACGACGACGCACGCCGAACTCGACGCCGTCGCCTCGCTGTTCGGTGTTCCAGCGCGGGTGATCAACCCGCGTGGCGACGGCACGCGCGCTCGCATCCCGAACGCTCTCCACCGCACGGACGAATACCTCACCCACCCGGTCTTCCACGTGCATCACAGCGAGACGGCGATGATGCGGTACCTGAAGAGCCTCGCCGATCGCGACTACGCCCTGGATCGCGGCATGATCCCGCTGGGCTCGTGCACCATGAAGCTCAACGCCGCGACCGAGATGGCCTCGATCACCTGGCCCGAGTTCGCCGGGATCCACCCGTTCGCCCCGGCATCGGACGTCGAGGGCTACCTCGAGATGATCGACCAGCTGGAGGGCTGGCTGGCTGAGGTCACCGGTTATGACGCCGTCTCCCTGCAGCCGAACGCGGGCTCGCAGGGCGAACTCGCCGGACTCCTCGCGATCCGCGGCTACCACCTCGCGAACGGCGACGACCACCGCACGGTGTGCCTGATCCCGTCGTCCGCGCACGGCACGAACGCGGCGTCCGCCGTGCTCGCCGGTATGAAGGTCGTCGTCGTCGCCTGCGACGAACTCGGCAACGTCGATCTCGACGACCTGCGTGCGAAGATCGCGTCGCACGCGGACGAGATCGCAGCGCTCATGATCACGTACCCGTCCACGCACGGTGTGTACGAGCAGGACGTCGTGGCGATCACCTCGGCCGTTCACGAGGCAGGCGGACAGGTGTACGTCGACGGTGCGAACCTCAACGCGCTGCTCGGCTACGCGCGCTTCGGTGACCTCGGCGGCGACGTCTCGCACCTGAATCTGCACAAGACTTTCGCGATCCCGCACGGCGGCGGCGGCCCTGGCATCGGCCCGGTGGCGGCCAAGGCGCATCTCGCACCTCACCTGCCCTCGCACCCGCTCGCGCAGCGCTCCACGCATGCCGGCGGGCACGAGTTCGCCGGGGGAGCAGTGTCGGCGGCGCCATACGGATCTGCCGGGATCCTGCCGATCTCATGGTCGTACGTGCGCATGATGGGCGCCGACGGACTGCGGGACGCGACGGCAGCGGCCGTGCTGTCGGCGAACTACATCGCCGCGCGCCTGCGCGATCACTACCCCGTGCTCTACACGGGCGAGAACGATCGGGTCGCGCACGAATGCATCCTCGACCTGCGTCCGCTGAAGGAGGCCACCGGCATCACCGTCGACGACGTCGCCAAGCGCCTGATCGACTACGGATTCCACGCGCCGACCATGTCGTTCCCCGTGCCGGGAACCCTCATGGTCGAGCCGACCGAGTCGGAGGACCTCGCAGAGATCGATCGGTTCATCGAGGCGATGATCATGATCAAGTCCGAGGCGGATGCCGTGGCATCCGGCCGCTGGCCCGCCGATGACAACCCGCTCATGCATGCGCCGCACACCGCCGTCTCGCTGATCGCGGGGGAGTGGAACCACGCCTACACGCGCGAGGACGCCGCATATCCGGTGCATTCGCTCGTCGCGGGGAAGTACTGGCCGCCCGTGCGCCGCATCGATCAGGCGTACGGCGACCGCAACCTCGTCTGCGCGTGCCCGCCCGTCGAGGCGTTCGCATAGCACGTCTGCGTATTTCGACAAGGTCACCACTCAGTAACGGTTGATTAACACAGGGCCTCAAAAGCCGTGTGCGAGGTTAGTCTCAACTCATCTGCGACCCGAACACGGGACGCATTTGCACCCTGTCCACAGGAGGACATAGACATGAAGCGAAACAAGATCACCCTGGCCGGGGTCGGTCTGCTCTCCGCCAGCGCGCTCGTGCTGGCCGGTTGCGCAGGTTCGGACACCGGCAACGGCGACGGAGGCGAAGGCAACGAGGGCGACACCACCGCGATCATCACGGTCAACGGCTCCGAGCCGCAGAACCCGCTGATCCCGACCAACACCAACGAGGTCGGTGGAGGCAAGATCCTCGACGCGATGTTCGCAGGGCTCATCGGCTACGCGGCCGACGGCTCGGTGTTCAACGACGTCGCCGAGGAGATCACGGTCGAGGACCCGCAGAACCTGACCGTCAAGATCCGCGAGGGGCTCACCTTCAGCGACGGTGAAGAGGTCACTGCCGACAACTTCATCAAGGCGTGGAACTACGGTGCACTCGCCTCGAACGAGCAGCTCTCCAGCTACTTCTTCGAGGACATCGAAGGCTTCAGCTACGACGCTGACTCCGAGCTCACCGGCCTCGAGGAGGTCGACGAGTACACCTTCACGATCGCGCTGAACAAGCCGGCATCCGACTTCGCACAGCGACTGGGCTACTCGGCGTACTACCCGCTGCCCGACGTGGCCTTCGACGACATCGAGGCCTTCGGCGAGAACCCGATCGGCAACGGCCCGTACATGCTCGAGGGCGAAGGCGCGTGGCAGCACGACGTCGGAATCAACCTCGTCGTGAACCCTGAGTACGACGGACCTCGCACCCCGGCCAACGGCGGTCTGGACATCAAGTTCTACGCATCGCAGGACTCGGCGTACGCCGACCTCCTCGCGGGTGAGCTCGACGTCCTCGACGCGATCCCGGACTCGGCTTTCGAGACCTTCGAGTCCGACCTCGGCGACCGCGCGGTGAACCAGCCGGCAGCGATCTTCCAGTCGTTCACGATCCCGGAGCGCCTCGAGCACTTCGGCGGCGAAGAAGGCGTGCTGCGTCGTCAGGCGATCTCGATGTCGATCAACCGCGAGGAGATCACCGACGTGATCTTCCAGGGCACCCGCACCCCGGCCAGCGACTTCACGTCGCCGGTGATCGACGGCTGGTCCGACTCGCTCGAGGGCGCTGAGGTCCTGGCGTACGACCCCGAGAAGGCCAAGGAGCTGTGGGCCGAGGCTGACGCCATCAGCCCGTGGAGCGGCGAGTTCCAGATCGCCTACAACGCCGACGGCGGCCACCAGGCATGGGTCGACGCGACGGCCAACTCCATCAAGAACACGCTCGGCATCGAGGCATCGGGTGCGCCGTACCCGACCTTCGCCGAGTTGCGCGGTGAGGTCACCGAGCGCACGATCCAGTCCGCGTTCCGTACCGGATGGCAGGCCGACTACCCGGGTCTGTACAACTTCCTCGGCCCGCTCTACGCGACCAACGCCGGCTCCAACGATGGCGACTACTCGAACCCCGAGTTCGACGAGCTGCTCTCGGAAGGCATCTCGGCCACGGACGCCGAAGAGGCGAACGGCCTGTTCCAGAAGGCCCAGGAAGTGCTTCTGAAGGACCTCCCGGCAACGCCGCTGTGGTACTCGAACGTGGTCGGTGGCTACGGCGAGACCGTGGACAACGTTGAGTTCGGTTGGAACTCGGTGCCGCTCTTCGAGCAGATCACCAAGGTCAGCTGACAAACGACAAGCGACGAGGCGGTGGTTTTCACCATCGCCTCGTCGCATGTGCGTCCGCGCACTCGAAGGGAGGTCGAGGGTGGCTCTTTACATCCTCAAACGGATCCTGCAGGCGATCCCGGTGTTCTTCGGCGCCACCCTGCTGATCTACTTCATGGTCTTCGCGATGCCCGGCGATCCCATCGCCGCGCTGTTCGGAGACCGCCAACCGAACCCGGCTCTTCTCGAGAGGCTGCGCGCGCAGTACCACCTCGATCAGCCGTTCGTCGTGCAGTACTTCTATTACATCGCCGGCATCTTCCGACTCGATTTCGGCATCAGCTTCTCCGGTCAGCCGGTCGCCGACATCCTGGCAAGGACGTTCCCGGTCACGCTGCGCCTCGCAGTGATGGCTGTCGGGATCGCGTTCGCGCTGGCGATCGTGATCGGCCTGTTCTCCGCGCTCGGCAAGGGCGGGATCTTCGACAACTCGATGCTCGTCATCGCGCTCATCTTCGTCGCGGTGCCGATCTTCGTGCTGTCTTTCCTCGCACAGTACTTCCTCGCCGTCCAACTCGGCTGGTTCAGACCCACGGTCGGCGCCCGTAACGACTGGGGTGATCTGTGGCTCCCGGCGATCGTGCTGGGCCTGAGCGTGTATGCGACGAGCATGCGCCTCACCAGAGCCTCGACGATCGAGACGCTCAATCAGGACTGGGTGCGCACCGCCTACAGCAAGGGCCTGTCACGAGGACGAGTGATCCCCGTGCACGTACTCCGCAACTCGCTGATCCCGATGGTCACCGACCTCGGCACGGTGTTCGGCATCCTGATGGTCGGCGCCACCGTGACGGAGGGCATCTTCAACGTGCCCGGCGTCGGCAACACCCTGTACCAGGCGATCATCCGCGGTGAGAATCCGACGGTCGTGTCGTTCGTCACGGTGTTCGTCGTCGTCTACGTGTTAATCAATATCGTCGTAGACCTCGTCTACGGCCTGCTCGATCCGAGGATCCGCTATGTCCCGTCCTGACGCGCACGCAGAGCACTTTGTGGCTCCCGTCGACACGACCTCGGTGCCGGTCGACGTCGTCCGCATCAACCCGAAGCGCAGCAACCTCTGGCTCGACGCCTGGCGCGATCTCCGTCGTCGGCCGCTGTTCTGGATCTCATCCGCAGTCGTGCTGCTCGTGATCATCGTCTCGCTCGGGCCGGGGCTCTTCACGAGTGTGGCGCCCAACAACGGCTGTGAGCTCGCGAACAGCAACGGAGGACCCGCAGCGGGGCATCCGCTCGGATTCACCCGTCAGGGGTGCGATGTGTACTCGCGCATCATCTGGGGCACTCGTACCTCGGTGGTCGTCGGCGTTCTGGCGACGCTCATCAGCACCATCCTCGGGATGGCGATGGGAGCCTTCGCGGGCTTCTACGGCGGGTGGCTCGACTCGCTGCTGTCGCGCGTCGGTGACATCTTCTTCACCATCCCGTACATCATCGCGGCGATCGTCGTGATGTCGGTGATGCCGGTGCGCAACGAGATCGTGCTCGCGTTCGCCATCGGCGGCTTCGCGTGGGCATCCACGGCGAGGATCATGCGCGCCGAGGTGCTGCGCGTGAAACAGGCCGACTTCGTGATGGGCGCGGAAGCCGTCGGGCTCTCCCGATTCCGGACCCTCATCTCGCACGTGCTGCCGAACGCGATGGCCCCGGTCATCGTCGTTGCCACGTTGAGCCTCGCCGCGGCGATCGTCGCGGAGGCGACGCTGTCGTTCCTCGGCGTCGGCCTCGGCGGCAGCACGATGTCGTGGGGCAACGACATCAGCCAGGCGCAGACGAGTATCCGCACTGCACCGATGGCGCTGTTCTGGCCGTCACTGGCGTTGACATTCACCGTGTTGGCATTCATCACACTCGGCGAGCTGCTTCGCGACGCCGTCGACCCGAAGGCGAGGGCACAGCGATGAACGAGCCACTGCTCAGCATCCGCGATCTCAAGGTCGCATTCCGCAGCGGCAGGCAGTCCCGTGAGGTGCTGCACGGCGTGAGCTTCGACATCCTCGAGGGCGAGACGCTCGCCATCGTGGGGGAGTCGGGGTCCGGCAAGTCGACCACCGCCGCGGCGATCATCGATCTGCTGCCCGGCACGGGTGAGGTGACCGGCGGAAGCATCATGCTCACCGGCAGGGACCTCACGAAGGCGAGCCGTGGGGAGATGGAGCGGATCCGCGGTCGTGAGATCGGCTACGTGCCGCAGGATCCGATGTCGAACCTCAATCCCGTGTGGTCGATCGGTTTCCAGGTCAAGGAGGCGGTCCGCGCCAACGGGCTGGCGCAGGGTCGACGAGAGGTGAGCGACCGTGCCGTGGAGGTGCTGGTCCAAGCCGGCCTCAGCGATGCGGCACGGCGCATGCACCAGTTCCCCCATCAGTTCTCCGGGGGAATGCGTCAGCGTGCGCTCATCGGAATCGGCCTCGCGGCCGACCCGAAGCTGCTGATCGCCGACGAACCCACCAGCGCGCTCGATGTGACGGTGCAGCGAGTGATCCTGGATCACCTCGCCTCCCTCACGAGCGATCGGGGCACGTCGGTACTGCTGATCACGCACGACCTCGGTCTTGCCGCAGAGCGTGCTGACCGTATCCTCGTGATGAATCAGGGTGAGATCGTCGAGGCGGGACCCAGCGCCGAGATCCTCACCAACCCGCAGCATCCCTACACGCAGCGACTCGTCGCCGCGGCTCCGAGCCTGGCCTCGAAGCGCATCGGCATCACGGCCGATGCGCATACCGCGCCGGTCGAGACGGTTGCTCCGGTCGTCGAGGTGCGCGGTCTCGTGAAGGACTACTCGATCCGCACCGGCGGACTGCGTCACGAGCGGTTCCGCGCCGTCGACGAGGTCTCGTTCTCCATCCCGCGAGGCAAGACGCTCGCGCTGGTGGGGGAGTCGGGGTCGGGGAAGTCGACCGTGGCGAAGATGCTGCTGCAGTTGGAGAAGCCGACCGACGGCGAGATCTTCATCGACGGCGAAGCCACTAGCACGATGTCGCGCGCTGAAGTGTTCCGACTGCGTCGGCGCATGCAGCCGGTGTTCCAGGACCCGTACGGGTCGCTCGACCCGCTGCGCAGCATCGGGAACCTGATCTCCGAGCCCCTGCACGTGCACGGGCTGGGCACGAGGGAAGAGCAGCACCAGCGTTCGCTCGAACTGCTGGAGCAGGTCGCCTTGCCGCAGGAGCTCGCGTGGCGCTACCCGAACGAGTTGTCCGGGGGGCAGCGGCAGCGCGTCGCGATCGCGCGTGCGCTGGCGCTCAAGCCGGACATCGTCGTGCTGGACGAGGCGGTCTCCGCCCTCGACGTGCTGGTGCAGGATCAGATCCTGAATCTGCTCTCCGACCTCCAGCGCGACCTCGGACTGACGTATCTGTTCATCACCCATGACCTCGCCGTCGTCCGCGTCGCCGCTGACCTCGTGTGCGTCATGGAGAAGGGACGCATCGTCGAGCAGGGTACGGTCGACGAGATCTTCAGCAACCCGCAGCAGGAGTACACCAGCCGGCTGCTGGATGCCATTCCCGGAGCCTCGCTTCCGCTGGGGGGCCGCGGCTGATGCCGGCGGCCAGGCCGCCACGGGTCTTTCGGGTCACCGGGGCCGCCTGGCTGCTGGGCATCACCGCTGTCATGTCAGCGGCGCTGCTGATCGAAGCGGCCGTACGAACCGGGGTCGGCGAGGCGCTCCTGCTCGCCCCATGGCTCCTGCTCGTGCTCTGGGTCATCTACGTCGTGGGCATCGCATCGGACGTGCGCGCCGATGGCAGCGGGGTCGGGGTGCAGAATCTGCTCCGCCGCACCTGGCTGCCGTGGAGCAGAGTGAAGCGGATCGCCATGCGATGGCAGATCGAGCTGACGCTCGATCAGGGCGGTGTCGTGAAGTGCTTCGGCGGTCCGTCGCGATCCAGGCCGCGCCGCCTGGGCCCTGAGCGCACCAGGGAAGACGGGAACGAAGCGGCCGAGGACGGCATCGCGAAGCTTCAGCGCCTGCGCCTGGAGACGTCGTCTTCTCGCGATGCGCCTGTCGTGCGCACGTGGGACTGGAGTGCGATCATCGTGTTCGCAGTGCTGGTCGTCTGGGCGGCGACCGCGGTCGTCATCACACGGTTCTCATAGCGACGTCTGCTTGGCTCGGCGCATGCAATGCCCCACTGATGGTTCCACGCTCGTCATGTCCGACCGGAGCGGTATCGAGATCGATTACTGCCCGCAGTGCCGTGGTGTCTGGCTCGATCGCGGCGAACTCGACAAGATCATCGAGCGTTCGGTGACCGCACCGCAGCCCCAGTCCTACGCACCGCCGACGCCGCAGTACGGCGATCGGGAACAGCATTTCACTCCTCCCGCGTACGAGCAGCCGCGCTACGACGACCGTCGCCGTGACGATCGTGACGGTCGCGGTCGCCCGCGCAAGCGCGAGAGCTGGCTCAGCGACCTCTTCGACTGAGCTCAGCCGGTCAGGCCGAGAAGCGCGGGGAACGTCGCCGCTGCCCACGGGTATCCGACGAAGGCGGCGGCGTCGATCACGAAGTGCGCCACCAGGAACGGCAGCAGCCGGCCAGTGCGGGCGAACAGCCAGCCGAACAGCAGGCCCATCGCGAGATTGCCGATGAAGGCGCCCGGTCCCTGATAGAGGTGATAGCTCGCCCGCAGCACCGAGGTCGCGATGATGATCGGCAAGATGCCCCAGCCGAGCTGCTTCAGCCGGAAGAACAGGTAGCCGAGCACCACGAACTCCTCCATGAGCGACGCTCGTGCGGCGGAGAGCAGCAGGACCGGCACCGTCCACCAGTGGTTGTCGAGGCTTCCCGGATTCACGAGGACGAAGAGTCCCAGCATCCGCCCTCCCGCATACAGTGCGAGCCCGGGGATCCCGATGGCCAGCACCAGGAGGATGCCGTGGCCGGTGTCGCGGCCCACGCGGGTGCCGTCGAGCCCGAGCCTGCTCAGATGCGGTCGTGCGTGATTCCACAGCAGGAAGCACACCAGCAGTACGGGGACGACAGAGAAGGCGATCCCCAGCACCTGGTAGATGAGGTCGAAGATCTCTCGGTCGCTGCGTGACGGATTCAGAGCCGTGGTCTGGTCTGCGAGGGGGATGGAGTCGGTGAGCCGGTAGGCGAGCTGCACGATCGCGTACACGGCGGACTCGCCGAGCCCGAGCGCCAGCACGATGGCGATCTCCCACCGGATGCGTGCACGCGAGACGTCAGGGGCGAGGGTCGTCGTCGGTCCCTGAGCGCGTGGAAGGGTCACAGCCCGATGCTACGACAGCGAAGATATGCGCGTTCAGAGAGCGACCAGCCATCGTGCGATATCCTGTACCGTCGGCATCCCGGCATTTCCCCTCCCTTTTAGGAAACTTGCATGGCGCACGCCCTTCGCTCTGACCTCCGCAATGTCGCTATCGTCGCGCACGTCGACCACGGCAAGACCACGCTCGTGGACGCCATGCTGCGCCAGACGGGCTCGTTCGGCGAGCACGCGCATGTGGACGAACGCGCCATGGACTCGAACGACCTCGAGCGCGAAAAGGGCATCACGATCCTCGCGAAGAACACCGCGATCACCTACAAGGGTGCCCATTCCAACGGCCAGGACATCACGATCAACGTGATCGACACCCCGGGCCACGCCGACTTCGGTGGCGAGGTCGAGCGCGGTCTGTCCATGGTCGACGGCGTCGTGCTGCTCGTCGACGCGTCCGAAGGTCCGCTGCCGCAGACCCGCTTCGTGTTGCGCAAGGCGCTCGAGGCGAAGCTGCCGGTGATCCTCCTCGTCAACAAGACAGATCGTCCCGACGCGCGCATTCCCGAGGTCGAGGAGGAAGCGCACGACCTGCTGCTGGGCCTCGCATCCGACCTCGTGGACGACGTGCCCGACCTCGACGTCGACGCGCTGCTCGACGTGCCGGTCGTCTACGCCTCCGGCCGCGCCGGTGCGGCGTCGCGCAACCGTCCGGAGAACGGCTCGCTCCCGGACAACGACGACCTCGAGCCCCTGTTCGAGGCGATCCTCGAGCACATCCCCGCGCCGTCGTACGACGACGAGGCTCCGCTGCAGGCCTGGGTCACGAACCTCGACTCCAGCCCGTTCCTCGGCCGCCTCGCGCTGCTGCGCGTCTTCAACGGCACCCTGAAGAAGGGTCAGACCGTGGCCTGGGTGCGCGCCGACGGCACCACCAGCAACGCGCGCATCACCGAGCTGCTCAAGACCCGTGCGCTCGAGCGCTACCCTGCCGAGAGCGCGGCCCCCGGCGACATCGTCGCGATCGCCGGCTTCGAGGACATCACGATCGGTGAGACCATCGCCGACCCCGAGGATGTGCGCCCGCTGCCCCAGATCCACGTCGACGACCCCGCGATCTCGATGACGATCGGCACCAACACCTCGCCGCTGATGGGCAAGGTCAAGGGCCACAAGCTCACCGCCCGCATGGTGAAGGACCGCCTCGACCGCGAGCTCATCGGCAATGTCTCGCTCAAGGTCGTCGACATCGGACGTCCCGACGCATGGGAGGTGCAGGGCCGCGGCGAGCTGGCCCTCGCCATCCTCGTCGAGAACATGCGTCGCGAGGGCTTCGAGCTCACCGTCGGCAAGCCGCAGGTGGTCACGAAGAAGGTCGACGGCAAGACGTACGAGCCGTTCGAGCACCTCACGATCGATGCTCCCGAGGAGTACCTCGGCGCGATCACGCAGCTGCTGGCGGCCCGCAAGGGGCGCATGGACAACATGATCAACCACGGCACCGGCTGGGTGCGCATGGAGTTCATCGTGCCTTCGCGCGGCCTGATCGGCTTCCGCACCGAGTTCCTCACCACGACGCGCGGCACCGGCATCGCCAACGCCATCTCGCACGGCTACGAGCCGTGGGCGGGTCACATCACCACGCGTCAGAACGGCTCGATCGTCGCCGACCGTCAGGGCGTCGTCACCCCGTTCGCCATGATCGCCCTGCAGGAGCGCATGTCGTTCTTCGTCCAGCCCACGCAGGAGGTCTACGAGGGCATGGTCATCGGCGAGAACTCGCGCGCCGATGACATGGACGTGAACATCACCAAGGAGAAGAAGCTCACCAACATGCGTGCGGCGAGCTCCGACACCTTCGAGTCGATGACGCCCCCGCGCCAGCTGACCCTCGAGGAGAGCCTCGAGTTCGCCCGTGACGACGAATGCGTCGAGGTCACTCCCGAGGTCGTGCGCATCCGCAAGGTCAACCTCGACGCGACCGTGCGCGGTCGCGAGGCTTCGCGTCTGAAGCGTCAGGACGCCAACGCGTAACAGCCTCCGCGCTGACGCCCCCTCTGGCCGCCGACGCCCCCTCTCAGACGTGTTCGGCGGAGGGGGCGTCGATGCGTGGAGGGGGCGTCGACGTGCGTGGCGGAGGTAACAGCGGATGCTGCTCAGCGGAGCTCGGAGATGAGCACCGCACTCGTGCCGGGCTCCAGCGCCTCGAACACGTGCGGGGCATCGCCCGCATATGACAGGTAGTCGCCAGGGGAGAGTCGGACCGGCGAGCCCGCAGGGCCGATGTCCGCGGCACCCGCCATGAGGATGACGTGCTCGGTCGTGCCGCTGTGGTGCGGCATCGAGCGCCGGGGCTCGCCCGGCTCCGCGCGGATCACGTAGAGGTCGCGGCGCGCGCCGGGCGGGCTCGCAGAGAGCAGCGTCGCACTGTACGGCGCGGCCGCAGACGGCACACCGTCGAGCTCGTCTGCACGGATCAGCGTCGGGGCGTTCGCCGGCTGATCCACCAGCACGGCGAACGGGATGCCGAGCGCATCTCCGAGCGCCCAGAGCGTCTCGACACTGGGGTTGCCAGTGCCGGTCTCCAGCTGCGACACCGTGGCTTTGGAGACGCCGGCGCGACGTGCGAGTTCGGAGATGCTGATGCCGGCGGATTCGCGCTCGCGGCGCAGCGCGCGACCGATCCGGGAGGCGAGTTCCATCCGTTCAGTATGTCAAACGATCGTTCGCTTTGACTAGCGGCGCCGAAGTGTTCAGAATGGTCGACAGGTGTTCACCGAAGCGAACGGGAAGCGGCATGTCACAGCGGCGCGAAGTCTGGCGCGAAGGGCTCGGCGTCGCCGTGGCCACGAGCGCCTACGGCATCTCGTTCGGCGCGCTTGCGGTGGCGTCCGGCCTCGACATCTGGCAGACCAGTGTGCTGAGCCTGCTGATGTTCACCGGCGGATCGCAGTTCGCGTTCATCGGCGTCTTCGGGGCGGGAGGGATCGCCGCACTGCCGTCGGCGATCGCCTCGGCCGCACTGCTGGGTGTGCGCAACCTGGCATACGGCATGCGCATGTCCCCGATCATCGGAAGCGGATTCTGGCGCCGCACTGCCGCAGCGCAGATCACGATCGACGAATCGACCGCCGTCGCCATCTCGCAGGGCACTCCAGCGCTGAGCCGGCTGGGTTTCTGGGTCACAGGACTCGGCGTCTTCATCGGCTGGAACATCACGACGCTCCTCGGTGCACTCCTGGGCGATGTGCTGGGCGACCCCAAGTCGTGGGGTCTGGATGCCGCGGCAGCAGCCGCCTTCCTCGCACTGCTCTGGCCACGGCTCAAGCAGCGGCAGGCGATCGCCGTGGGCGTGGCCGCGGCGGTCATCGCCGCGTCGCTCACCCCCGTCATGATGCCGGGGCTGCCAGTGCTCGTGGCGGCCGTGGTCGCGATAGTGGGGGGCTGGTTCAACTGGCTGGGCCGCGACGACATCAGAACGACGAGCCCTGCGCCGGAGGCGAGCGCATGAGCGTCTGGAGCGCGGTGCTGCTGGCCGCCTGCATCTGCGTCGCCTTGAAGGCGTTCGGCTACCTGATCCCTTCGCATCTGCTCGAGGCGCCTCGTCCCGCCCGCATCTCCGACCTGTTGACGGTGGCGCTGCTCGCTGCGCTCGTCGCCGTGCAGACGTTGGGCGACGGACAGGCGGTCGTGGTCGATGCGCGCATCCCCGCCGTGCTGGTCGCCGCGGGGCTCCTGTACATGCGACAGTCGTTCCTCGTCGTCGTCATCGCCGCTGCGGCCGTGGCAGCGCTGCTGCGCCTGGTCGGCTGGGCGGTCTGAGGGTACGCGGATCGGCGGCACTGGCGCGTAAAGTGGGGGAGTGCCGAACTGGATCTCCCGTGGACTGTCCTGGCTTGCCGCCGCGCTGGTGGGCGTCGTATACGGAACGGCGGGAACCATCGCGCACAGCCTCATGTGGGGCGTGATCCCGCTCGGGATGATCGTCGCCGCCATCGCCTGTGCCGCACTCCTGGTGGCGGTGCGTGCTCTGACGCATGATCGCGGTGCGACCGTCGCCACGGCGCTGGGGATGCTGGGCATGGTGATGCTCATCTCCGGTCCTGGACCCGGTGGTTCGGTGATCGTCCCGAACACGCCGATCGGCCAGATCTGGATCTATCTCGTCGCCGGTATCGCGCTGCTCGTGATCGCCTGGCCGAACCTGAAGCGCCTGCCGAGGCAGACCACAGCCGACGGGTCGTAGACTGGAGCGGTGACGTATGTGATCGCTCTCCCGTGCGTCGATGTCAAGGATCGTGCCTGCATCGACGAGTGCCCCGTTGACTGCATCTACGAGGGCGAGCGCTCGTTGTACATCCACCCGGACGAATGCGTCGACTGCGGTGCGTGCGAACCGGTGTGCCCCGTCGAGGCGATCTACTACGAGGATGACCTGCCCGAGGAATGGGCGGACTACTACAAGGCGAACGTCGAGTTCTTCGACGAGGTCGGATCGCCCGGTGGTGCGGCCAAGGTGGGCGTCATCAAGTACGACCACCCGATCATCGCCGCTCTTCCCCCGCAGGGAGAGTAAGCCGCTGTGGGCGTCCACGATCTGGCCGAGTACCCCTGGGACGCGGTCGTCCCTTACCGTGAGCGCGCCGCGCAGCATCCGGATGGTCTCGTCGATCTGTCGATCGGATCGCCCGTCGATCCGACGCCGGAGGTCATCCGCCGCGCGCTGGCGGAGGCGACCGACGCGCACTCGTACCCGCAGACCGTAGGCACGCCCGCTCTGCGCGAGGCGATCGTCGACTGGTACGCACGGCGACGGGGCGTGCCGGATCTGAGGGTCGACAACGTGATGCCCACGATCGGCTCCAAGGAGCTGGTAGCTCTGCTGCCCACTCTGCTCGGCCTCGGCGACGGCGACATCGTGGTCTTCCCACGGGTGGCCTATCCGACCTATGAGGTCGGCGCCCGCGTCGCCGGCGCGACACCCGTGGCGGAAGACGATCCTGCACGCTGGCCCGAAGGCGCCCGGCTCATCTGGATCAACACGCCGGGAAACCCGGACGGGCGTACCTGGACCGTCGACGAGCTCTCCGCCGCCGTGCAGCGGGCCCGAGAACTGGGCGCAGTCCTCGCGAGCGATGAGTGCTACGCCGAACTGGGCTGGGATGGTCGATGGGCAGAGGAGCCGGTGCCGTCAGTGCTCGACCCCCGCGTGACGGGTGGCACCCGCAGCGGGCTGCTCAGCGTGTACTCGCTCAGCAAGCAGTCGAACCTCGCCGGCTACCGCGCCGCCTTCGTGGCCGGATGCGCGCGCGTCGTCGGCGATCTGCTCACGGCGCGCAAGCATCTCGGCCTCATGCCCCCGGCTCCCGTCCAGCAAGCCATGACAGCGGCACTCGGGGACGACGCGCATGTCGTCGCTCAGAAGGAGCTGTACCGGGCGCGGCGGGAGCTGCTCCGCCCTGCGCTGCAGGCTGCGGGATTCCGCATCGACGGCTCGGAGGCAGGGCTGTACCTGTGGTCGTCCGAGGGCAAGGACGCCTGGGAATCGATGGGTCGCCTGGCCGATCTCGGCATCCTGGCGGGTCCCGGCCCGTTCTACGGTGCGGACTCCGACCAGCACGTGAGGCTGTCGCTGACGGCGCCGATCGAGCGCGTCGAAGCAGCGGCGCGACGGTTGCACGCGGCCGCACTGTAGATTCCCACGGTGAACTGCCGCCATCTCTTGGTGGATGTCACAGTAGGCCGATACGACGACTAGGCTGTAAAGGCGATTCGGTCGAGATCCGACCAGGCGCTCAGCGCCATGCATCGCCCTCGACGAATCAGACCGACAGGTCGAGCAAGACGTACAAGGAGGACCGCGTGAGTGCAGCGGGAGATCAGCAGGCGAAGGCGACTCTCACGATCGGTGGAACCACAGCGGAATTCCCAGTACTTCGTGGCACGGCGGGCAACGACAGCATCGACTTCTCGACGCTGACGAAGCAGACCGGTTACACCGGCCTCGACTACGGCTTCGTGAACACGGCATCCACGAAGTCCGAGATCACGTTCATCGACGGCGACAAGGGCATCCTGCGCTATCGCGGCTACCCGATCGAGCAGATCGCGAAGAACTGCAGCTACCTCGAGGTCGCGTGGCTGCTCATCTACGGAGAGCTTCCGTCGGCCGATGAGCTCGCGAGCTTCGACGACCGCATCCGTCGCCACACGCTCCTGCACGAAGACCTGAAGCACTTCTTCTCGGCGCTGCCCCACACCGCGCACCCGATGTCGGTGCTCTCCTCGGCCGTCGCCGCGCTCTCGACCTACTACGAGGGCCAGACCGACCCGAACAACCCCGAGCACGTCGAACTCAACATGGTGCGCATGCTGGCGAAGCTGCCGGTGATCGCCGCCTACGCTCACAAGAAGAGCGTCGGGCAGGCCTTCCTCTACCCTGACAACTCGTTGAGCTTCGTCGACAACTTCCTCAAGCTCAACTTCGGTGTGCACTCGGAGCCCTACGAGGTCAATCCGGTCATGTCGAAGGCTCTCGAGCTCCTGCTGATCCTGCACGAGGACCACGAGCAGAACGCCTCCACCTCGACGGTGCGCCTGGTCGGCTCGACCGGAGCGAACCAGTTCGCATCGATCTCCGCCGGCATCCAGGCCCTCTCCGGTCCGCTGCACGGCGGCGCGAACGAGGCCGTCCTCACGATGCTCGGACAGATCCGCGACTCGGGTCAGAGCGTCTCTCGCTTCGTGGAGAGCGTGAAGAACAAGGAAGACGGCGTGAAGCTGATGGGCTTCGGGCACCGCGTCTACAAGAACTACGACCCGCGCGCCAAGCTGGTCAAGGAAGCGGCCGACGAGGTGCTCCGTGAGCTCGGTGTCACCGACCCGCTGCTCGACGTCGCCAAGGAGCTGGAAGAGCTCGCCCTCGCGGACGACTACTTCAAGGAACGCCGCCTGTACCCGAACGTCGACTTCTACACCGGCGTGATCTACAAGGCCATGGGCTTCCCGACGCGCATGTTCACGGTCCTGTTCGCGATCGGCCGCCTGCCGGGCTGGCTCGCGCAGTGGCGCGAGCTGAACCTCGACACGCAGACCAAGATCGGCCGCCCGCAGCAGCTGTACACCGGGTCCCCCGAGCGTCAGTTCCCGACGCGCTGAGCGGATGCAGAAAAGCCCCGGATGCTCCTGAAGAAGGAGCATCCGGGGCTTTCTCGATTCTCAGCGACCCTGGAATCCGCCGCCCTGCGCACGGCGCGAGCCGCGCGTGTCGACGCGCTGGCCGACCTGCAGGCCGCGCGAGCGCTGACCCTGCTGTCCGGAGCGCTGGCTGTCGCCCTGAGCCGCGGACTGGCCCTGGCCGCCCTGGCCCTGCGGACGCCGGCGACGGCGCGCCGGTGAACCTGAGGCAGGTCCGCCGCTCTGCTGCGGCTGCCTGGCCTTCTTCGGCTGCTGCTGCTGGACCGGCTGCGGGGGAGCAGGACGCACGTGTGCGGCGCGCTCTCCGACCAGCTCGGTCACGATTCCCGCGTTGACGTCTTCCAGCGCTGCGGTGATCTGGGCCTTGCGGAGGAGATCCTTCACATCGCGGCGCTGCTCGGGCAGCACGACGGTGACCACGGTTCCCGCAGCGCCGGCGCGTGCGGTACGACCGGAACGGTGCAGGTACGCCTTGTGCTCCATGGGCGGGTCGACGTGCACGACCAGATCGACATTGTCGACGTGCACGCCGCGTGCCGCGACATCGGTTGCCACGAGCACGCGCACGCCGCCGTCGGCCGGGTCGGCGGAGAACGCGCTGAGGTTGCGCTCGCGGGCATTCTGCGACAGGTTGCCGTGCAGGTCGACGGCGGGGATGCCGGCAGCGGTGAGCTGCTTCGCGAGCTTCTTCGCCTGGTGCTTGGTGCGGGTGAAGAGGATGCGGCGACCGGTGCCGGACGCGAGATCGCGGACGAGGCCGGTCTTGTGCTCGGTGGAGGTCGTGACGAGCACGCGGTGCGTCATCTCGCCGACGGGCACGCTGGACTCGTCGACCTCGTGGCTGACCGGGTTCGAGAGGAAGCGCTTGGCGAGCGAGTCGATGCCGCGATCGAGCGTCGCACTGAAGAGCAGACGCTGACCGCCGGCGGGAGTCGCCGTGAGGATGCGGGTGACGCCGGGCAGGAACCCGAGGTCGGCCATGTGGTCCGCCTCGTCGAGTACGGCGACCTCGACGGAGTCGAGCGAGACGACCTTCTGCTTCATGAGGTCTTCGAGGCGGCCGGGGCACGCCACGACGATGTCGACGCCGCTGCGCAGCGCCTGCTCCTGCGGACGCTGGCTGACGCCGCCGAAGACGGTGGTCACGCGAAGGCCGACGGCCTCCGCGAGCGGCGCGACGACAGCCGCGATCTGGGTGGCGAGTTCGCGGGTCGGTGCGAGCACCAGTCCGCGGGGGTGACCGGGGCGGCTCTTGCGGCCGGCGGAGATCAGGCTGGAGACCAGCGGGATGGCGAAGGCGATCGTCTTGCCGCTGCCGGTGCGGCCGCGACCGAGGAGGTCGCGTCCGGCGAGGGAGTCGGGCAGCGTGTCGCGCTGGATCGCGAACGCCTCGGTCTTGCCGTCAGCGGCGAGGACCGAAGCGAGGGGCGCGGGCACGCCGAGTTCGAGGAAGGTAGGCATAGATGTACTCCATGAGCGCGCGTCAGCGCGTCTGATTCGTGTGATGGGCGACCGCGCACAGGAAGTGCGCAGAGGTTCGCCGTTCGAAACGCCAACTGGTGGAGGAGCTGTTGTGCTCGCTACGGTCTGGGAAGACCCCGTGACGACGACGCAGTTGTCTCAAAACGATCTGGACAACTCCTCAACCTTAGCAGGCGTGCATGCCTCGAGCTGCATGCGCGCTGTGCCGCCCGGTCGATCACCGAGCCGCTGAGGCGTCAGACGTCAGGCGTGCAGCGCTTCGTTGAGCGTGACGCCGACGCCCGCCCGCTGCTTCGCCTCGATCGCTCCGGTGACCGAGTTGCGCCAGAACAGCAGACCGTCGCGCCCGGAGAGCTCGGCGGCCTTCACGACGGTCTTGCCGCCGTCGGCCGTGTTCGGACCGTCGACCAGTACGACCTTGGAGCCCGCGGTGAGATAGACGCCGGCTTCGAGGATGCAGTCGTCGCCGAGCGCGATGCCGAGACCCGCGTTCGCGCCGAGAAGGGTGCGTTCGCCGATCGAGACGCGCACGGTGCCGCCGCCGGAGAGGGTGCCCATGATCGAGGCGCCACCGCCGATGTCGCTGCCTTCGCCGACCACCACGCCCTGCGAGATGCGTCCCTCGACCATCGATGCGCCGAGCGTGCCGGCGTTGAAGTTCACGAAGCCCTCGTGCATGACCGTGGTGCCGGGGGAGAGGTGCGCGCCGAGCCGCACACGCGAGGCATCGGCGATGCGCACGCCCGCGGGCTGGACGTAGTCGGTGAGGCGCGGGAACTTGTCCAGCCCCTGCACCTGGATGCTGTGGCGCTGCAGCAGCGGACGCAGCCGCGCCGCATCAGAGGGAAGCATGGGCCCTGCCGTGGTCCAGGCGACGTTCGGCAGATGCGCGAAGATGCCGTCCAGGTTCAGGTCGTTCGGGCGCACGACGAGGTGCGACAGCGCGTGCAGCCTGAGGTACGCGTCCGCCGTGGAGGCGGGGGCATCGTCGAGGTCGATCTGCACCTGCACGAGTTCGGTGCGGACGTTGCGCCGGTCGTCGACGTCGGCCAGCGCCGTCAGCGTCTCCGCGGCGGCCGCGGCATCGGCCGCGACGAGTTCGCCCTCGGCGACCTCAGGGAACCAGGCATCCAGGACGGTGCCGTCCCCGGCGATGGTGGACAGTCCGACACCCCATACTGCGCGCGCGTTGCTCATGGCTCAACGCTACCGAACTTCCGAAAGCCGACGCGCCCGAAGACTACGCTGGAGGAATGCAGCTCGATCTGACCGCGTCTTCCGCCGACCTCACCCGCGCGATCTGCGACATTCCCAGCGTCTCCGGAGAAGAGGCGCCGCTCGCCGACGCGATCGAGGCGGCTGTGGCACCGCTCGCGCACCTCGAGGTGATCAGGCACGGCAACACCATCGTGGCGCGCACGAATCTGGGCCGGGCGCAGCGCGTCGTGATCGCCGGGCATATCGACACCGTGCCCATCAACGACAACGTTCCGACGCGCGACATCGCGGTCGACGGCGAGCCGTATCTCTGGGGCCGCGGCACGGTGGACATGAAGGCGGGCGTGGCGGTGCAGCTCAAGCTCGCCGCAGAACTCACCGCACCCGTGGTCGACATCACGTGGATGTGGTACGACAACGAAGAGGTCGCCGCCGCCCTCAACGGTCTGAACCTGCTCGCCGCGGATCGTCCCGATCTCTTCGCCGCCGACTTCGCCATCCTCGGCGAACCGTCCAACGGCCAGGTCGAAGGCGGATGCAACGGCACGCTCCGCGCGATCGTGCGCACCCACGGCGTCCGCGCGCACAGCGCACGCGCCTGGATCGGCGAGAACGCCATCCACCGCGTGGCACCCATCCTCTCCCGCCTCTCCGAGTACCGCGCCAAAGAGGTCATGGTCGAGGGTCTCGCCTATCGGGAGAGCCTCAGCGCCGTCCGCATCGTCGGCGGTGTCGCGGGCAACGTGATCCCCGACCTGTGCGAGGTCGAGATCAACTACCGGTTCGCTCCGAGCAAGACCGCAGCCGATGCGGCGGCGCACGTGCGCGGCGTACTCGAAGGATTCGAGGTGGAGATCACGGATGCGGCCGACGGGGCGCGACCCGGTCTCGACGCCCCGATCGCCCAGCAGTTCGTCGCGGCTGTCGGCGCCGAACCGCGCCCCAAGTACGGCTGGACCGACGTCGCGCGCTTCTCGGCCCTCGGCGTCCCCGCCGTGAACTACGGACCGGGCGATCCGCATCTCGCGCACCATGACGAGGAGCGGGTGCCGCTCGCTCAGATCGACGCGGTGGAGCAGGGCCTGCGGGCGTGGCTCACCGCGCCGTGATCTCCGCCGCGCGGCGATGGGCGAGCGTGCCCGTCATCGCGCGCATCGGGGTGATCTACGTCCTCGGGCGGCTGGTCACCACGGGTTTCCTCGGCCTTGCCGCGGCGCTGTCAGGACCGACGTCGCGCTTCGGCGCCGATGCGAGCATCGGGAGCTTCATCCTCGGCTGGGACGCGCAGTGGTATTGGCTGGTCGCGTGGGAAGGGTACCCCTCCGTCCTCCCGTTGACGGAATCGGGCCAGGTGGCCGAGAACGCGTGGGCGTTCATGCCGCTCTACGCATACGCGGCGCAGGTGATCGGCTTGCCGTTCGGATCCTGGGGAGCGGGCGCCCTCCTCATCTCGCTCGTCGCGGGATTCTTCGCATGCGTTGCGCTGCACAGATTGCTGCGCGGGCGGATCGGCGGCTCAGCGGCACTGTGGGCGGTGACGTTCTTCGCGTGGGGACCGCTCGCGGCGCTGTTCCAGGTCGGCTACGCGGAGGTGCTCTTCGTGCTGCTGCTGCTGATCGCCCTCGACCTCGTCGCGCGTCGCCGATTCGCGTGGCTCTATCCCCTGACCGTGCTCATGGCGTTCACCCGACCCGGTGTGCTCGCGTTCGCGCTGTATCTCGGCCTGTACGGCATCCTCCGCTGGGCGCGGCGGCGCGCCGATCCGCTGCCCGCACGCGAGATCATCCACATCGTCGCGCTCGGCGCGCTCGCGACCGCGACCGGTTTCGCCTGGCAGGCGATCGCCGGCATCGTGACCGGAGACCCCGGCGCGTACCTCGCGACCGAGCTCTCGTGGCGGCGCAACTGGGGGATCGACAGCGGAGGGTTCGTCCCGTTCGACGGATGGTGGCAGGCCGCGCAGTTCTGGTTCGGGCAATGGGGGCTGCCCGTGTGGTGGGGACCGGTCGCGCTTGTACTACTCGTGGGCGGCGCTGCCGGCGCGCTGCTGTTCGCCCCGCAGGTGCGCAGGCTCGGCGTGGATCTGCGTCTGTGGAGCGCGAGCTATCTGCTCTACCTGCTCGCGGTCTTCTTCCCGCAGTCGAGCACGTTCCGCCTGCTCATGCCGCTCACCCCGCTCTGGGGTGCGGTCGCGGTGCCGAGGTCACGCGTGTACCGCTTCGGGGTGCTGGCATTCTGCCTTCTCGGACAGTGGGTCTGGATCCATCACATGTATGCGCTCGGCAACACGTTCTGGCAGGTGCCGTGACCGGGCGTTCATGACGTATTCGCCCTCTGTGCGCACCGAGGCGGAAGCATACCGATAAACTTGGGGCATACCACCGGAGGAAAAGGAGCCACGATGGCAGCGATGAAGCCCAGGACCGGGGACGGACCCATGGAGGCCGTGAAGGAGGGACGACTCATCATCGTGCGCGTTCCCCTCGAAGGCGGCGGCCGACTGGTCGTCTCCGTGAACGACGCCGAAGCGAAGGAGCTGCACGATGTGCTGGCAGGCGTCGTGAGCTGACTCACGATCTCACTTCGAAGGGGCGACGGATCATCGATCCGTCGCCCCTTCTTCGTCTGCGGTCGGTCAGTCCCTGTGGACGCTGACGAGCTGCAGCAGCCCTTCGCCGACCGCGGAGATCGCCGCGAGCACCGCGGGTGACTCCTGGGTCTCCTGCACGAGCGAGCGGTAGGCGCTGGTGACGGCATCGCGTTGCACGGGGTCGGCGGCCCTGCCGCCGGCGAGAACGCGGGGGACGAGCACGAGGCCGCCGGTGCGGGCGAGCCGCAGTCCGTGCTCGACGTACTCGATGACGTTCTCGGGATCCGCGTCGATCAGCACGATGTCGTAGGAGGCCTCGTTCATGCGCGGCAGGACGTCGGCGGCACGACCCGTGATGAATCGCGCCTTGGTCGGCGGCACCTTCGCCTCGCTGAAGCTGCGCCGGGCGGCCGCGAGGTGCTCCGGCTCGTTGTCGATCGATGTGAGCACGGCTTGCGGTGCCCCTCGCAGCAGCCAGAGCCCTGACACTCCTGCGCCCGTGCCGACCTCGACGATGGAGCGTGCGGCGGAGGCTGCGGCCAGTACGGCCAGCTGCGCGCCAACGGCGGCGCTGACCGGCGCCGCTCCCAGCTCGACCGCGTGGGTCCGCGCGCGTGCGATGGCGGTGGGCTCGATGATGGCCTCGCGGATGTAGCGTGCGTTCGCGTCGTTCTCGCTCATGACCTTGCTCCCGTGGATTGCTGCTTGACTCAGAGTATTCGCAAGCGGGGGCAGACAGAGGCAGGCGCGGCGGGTAGTAGCCTGTGTACATGGATTTCGGTCTGACCTTCGAGAAGCTGCTGCTCATCGGTGTGCTCGCGGCGGTCATCATCGGTCCCGAGCGCCTGCCGAAGGCCGCCGAGACGTTCGCGCGCTTCGTCCGCAGAGCCGGTGAGTACCTCCGCGACACCAAGAGCAAGATGCGCGACGAGATCGGCCCTGAGATCGACGACGTCGACTGGCGCAAGCTCGACCCGCGTCAGTACGATCCCCGCCGGATCATCCGCGACGCGCTGATGGACGACGCGCCTGCGGCCGCGACGTCCGCCGCCGTCGCGGGCGGTGGGGCAGTGGCGAGTGCGGCGACGCCCGTGCTCGATCCTCCGCGATCCCCGCTGGTGCGTCCGGCGTTCACCAGCGAGACGCCTCCGCCTTTCGACCCCGAGGCGACCTGACTCAGATCTTCGATTTCAGCCGGGCGATGTCGTCATCGCTCAGCAGGGCTCGAGGGACGGCCGTCACGACCGATGCGCCGCGAAGCTGCAGGATCGCCGCGTGGCGGCCCACCCGCACGGCACGGAAGGTCGAATAGGCCATGTCGGAGACCCCGTTCTTGGCGAAGAGTCTGATCGACTGCTCCCCGACGCTCACCGCTACCGAGGAACCCGATGGCATCGCCGCCGAGATCGCGCGTCGCACCTGCGCCCTGGTGAAGACGATCGACGCGACGGCGAATGCCGCGATCGCCACCAGCGTCCACGTCAGAGTCGTCGTCTGCTCCTCGTCCGCGCCGCCGATGGCCGAGAGCACGATCGCGTTGAGGACGAACGCGGCGAGCAGCGCCGTGTACGCGATCAGCGCGAGCGGTCTGGTCAGGGAGTAGAGCGTCGCGTCAGCCGTCATGCCGCGCACCAGCTCAGGGTCGACGGTCATGGAGCGCGGAGGGGAATCGCTGGTCACCCCACGAGTCTTTCACGACGATGCCTGGCCGTCATGACAGGGACATCGGCAGGGACCTGCCCGCGAGCCCTCTGCCCTGATGGGCGAGCGCGTCCGCGAGGCCGCTGATGGCCTGTGCCGCGGCATCCGAAGGCTCACCGAGGACGACCGGCACGCCGCTGTCGCCGCCCGTGCGCAGCGCTGGGCTCAGGGGGATGGAGGCGAGCAGCGGTACGTGGGGGACCGGCGCTGCGTCTTCCTGGTTCTCCGAGAGCGCGGCGGCGACCTCCGCCCCTCCACCCGAACCGAACAGGTCGACCACTGTGCCGTCCGCGAGCGTCAAAGCCGCCATGTTCTCGACGACCCCGATCACGCGCTGACCGGTCTGCCTCGCCACGAGCCCGCTGCGGATCGCGACGTCGGATGCCGCGGTCTGCGGCGTCGTGACGACGAGCACCTCGGCGTGGGGGAGGATCTGACCGATCGAGATCGCGATGTCGCCCGTGCCGGGCGGCATGTCGATGAGCAGGACGTCGAGGTCTCCGAAGAACACGTCCGTGAGGAACTGCTGCACGGTGCGGTGCAGCATCGGTCCACGCCAGGCGACGACCGCTTCGCCGTCGCGCAGGAACATGCCGATCGAGATCGTCTTCACGCCGTGGGCGACCGGCGGCAGCATCAGGTCGTCGATGCGCGTCGGCTGCGTGCCCGCCGGGATCCCGAGCAGACCGGGGATGGAGAACCCGTGCACATCGGCGTCGACCAGACCGACGGCGAGGCCCCGCGCAGCCAGGGCGACCGCGAGATTCGCCGTGACGGTCGACTTGCCGACACCGCCCTTGCCGCTGGAGACGAGGATCACGCGCGTCAGGGAATCCGGGCCGAACGGCATCTGCCGTGCCGGCCTGCCGTCGCGGAGCTTCTCGGTGAGCGCCTTGCGCTCCGACGGCGTCATCACCCCGACGTCGACCGTCACGTCGGCGATGCCGGCGACGGATGCCGCGGCGCGGCGGACATCGCTCTCGATGCGGTCAGCGGCAGGACATCCCACGATCGTCAGGGCGATGCCGACGCGTGCGTGTTCACCGTCGACGGTGATCTCGCGCAGCATGTCGAGATCGCCGATCGGACGGCGCAGTTCGGGATCCGACACCGCGCCGACCGCCTGACGGACCCGGTCGACGAGCGTCATCTGCGTGGACTGTTCCGGCTCGGAGCGGTGCCGCCTGCCGCATCGGTGGCGTCGTCATCGCGCTCGTCGTCGAGATCGGCCAGCAGCGACTTGAGCTCCTGCCGGAGCACGTCCCTGGTCACCGCCTGGTTGTTGCGCTCCTCCAGGGCCATGCGCAGCGCGACGATCTCACGCGCGAGGTACTCGGTGTCTGCGAGGTTGCGCTCCGACCGCTGGCGGTCCTGCTCGATCTGCACCCTGTCGCGGTCATCCTGACGGTTCTGCGCGAGCAGGATCAGGGGAGCGGCGTAGGAGGCCTGCAACGAGAGCATCAGGGTCAGAGCGGTGAATCCGAGCGCGGCGTCGTCGAAGCGCACCGGTTCGGGCAGCAGCGTGTTCCAGCTGATCCACGCCACGCAGAACAACGTGAGGATGAGCAGGAACGCGGGTGTGCCCATGGCCCTCGCGACCCATTCGGTGAACCGTCCGAACCGGTCGCGCGAGGTGGGACGCTGGCGCGAGGATCCGCGCCCGAGCGGAGCATCGAGTCCGGTGCGGTCGGCCTTGGCCATCATCGCGCACCCCCCTCGGGCACGGCATCGGCATCCTGGGTGCGCCAGTCATCCGGCAGCAGATAATCGAGCACGTCGTCGATGCTCACGACGCCGACGAGACGATTCGCGGCATCCACCACCGGCAGCGACACGAGGTCGTAGCTGGCGAGAAGCCGCGCGGTGTCGATCGCGGATGCCGTCACGGAGATCGGCTCCATCGTCTCGTCGACGATCGCGCCGAGACGCTCGTGGGGCGGATAGCGCAGCATCCGCTGGAAGTGCACGACTCCCAGCAGCCGGCCGGTCGGGGTCTCGAAAGGCGGAAGGGTGACGAACACCGCTGCGGCGAGAGCCGGATGCAGCTCGTGGCGACGGATGAGGGCGAGGGCCTCGGCGACCGTCGCATCCGCTGACAGGATGATGGGCTCGGTCGTCATCAGACCGCCGGCGGTGTCGGGGCCGTAGCGCAGCAGCGTGCGCACGTCCTCGGCCTCCTCCGGTTCCATGAGCCCGAGCAGTTGCTCGAGGCGCGTCTTCGGCAGCTGCGCCAGCAGGTCGGCCGCGTCGTCGGGCTCCATCTGGTCGAGGATGTCTGCGGCGCGCTCGTCGCCGAGACCGTCGAGGATGTGCACCTGTTCGTCCTCGGGCATCTCCTCCAGGGCATCGGCGAGGCGATCGTCGGAGAGCTCGCCGGCGACTTCGATCATCCGCTGCTGCGGCAGATCGAGCAGCGTGGTCGCGAGGTCGGCGGCGTGCAGTTCGGAGTACGACGCGACGAGCTGCTCCGCGGACTGCGATTCGCCAGGAGCACGCTTCTCGGCGACCTCGTTCCATGCCGCGAACGTCGTCGGGCCCTTGGCGAACGGAGAGGCGCTCGTCTTCGGCTTGCGCAGGAAGAGCTGGCTGACGCTCCATTCGCCGAGCCGGTTCGGCTCGATCGCGACGTCCTCGATGACCGCCCCTCCTGTGCCGTCCGTGAGTTCGACCCGACGGCCGAGCAACTCGGCGAGCACGCGCACTTCACCGGGACGCGGCTGGAATCGACGTACGTTGATCAGGCCGGTGGTGAGGACCTGGCCCGATCTGATCGACGTGACGCGTCCGATCGACATGAACACGTGCCTGCGGCCGGGAATCTCGACGACCAGACCGATCACGCGGGGTGAGCCGGTACTTCGGTACACGATGACGACATCCCGGACCTTGCCGAGCCGGTCGCCCACGGGGTCGAAGACGGCGCAGCCGGCCAGGCGCGCGACGAAAACCCGTTGTGTGCTCACGCTTCCAGCGTAGTCTCCGGCCTGCTGATCGCGGGCGTGTGCGGGCGTCGCGTGGAACAATGGGCAGATGAGCATGTTGAACCGCCAGGCCGCCGGCACAGCCGTGGGCGAGACCGTCGCGTCCGTCCGTGACTACGAGGCAGCGCAGAAGACGGTGTCGAAGCTGATCTCCGGTGAGGTCCCCGCGCGGGACATCGCGATCGTGGGGCAGGGCGTGCGCACGATCGAGAGGATCACCGGTCGTCTCGGGTACGCCGCAGCCGCGCGATCCGGCGCAGTGAACGGCGTGCTCATCGGCCTGCTGCTGTCGGCGATCCTCGTGATCGGCAACCCCGACGCGCCGATCCAGCTCTTCGTCGGCTTCGTGTTCATCGGCGTCGCGCTCGGAATGATCATGAGCCTCATCACCTATGCGATCGTGCGTCGTCGCCGCGACTTCGCGAGCGTCACGCAGCTCGCCGCGGATCATTACGAGGTGACCGTGCTGCCGTCGTCGTTGGCGAAGGCGCGCGAGGTGGTCGGCGATCAGCGCACCACCGTCGTCCGTCCGCCGGCGAACCTCGACGAGCCGCCCCGGTACGGTGAGCGCATCGCGCCGGAATCGGATGACAAGAGCGCCGCACGCGACCAGGCCGAGGGCGAGCGCATCGGCGGACATGTGGTTCCGCCGCGTCCGGCTGATCCCGCACCCGTCGTCGCCACGCCGACCGACGCGGCGCCGCGCTACGGAGAGCGGGTGGATGCTTCGGCTCCCGCGGAATCCGCGGCAGAGGCGGATGCACCAGCGGCGGAGCCGGCGGATGAGCGGAACGACGACGACAAGGCCTGAGGGACGACACGGTGCGTCCGGCGACAGCCCTTGATCGGCGTCGCGGAACGGACCGCGGGAGGGAACACACATGAGCACGCCTGATGACTCCGACTTCGATCCGCAGCGCGGAGTGATTCCACCTGCGCACGGCCAGCCGCAGTATGGCGCTCCGGCGCAGCCGCCGTACGCTGCACCGGCGCAGCCTGCGTACGGTGTTCCGCCGCAGCCGGCGTACGGCGTGCCGGGGCAGCCGCCCTACGGTGCTCCTGGGTCGCCGCCTCCGGCCCAGCCCCACTACGGTGCGCAGGCGCCGCAGTACCCTGCAGCGCCGCAGTACCCGGTGGCGCCGCAGCCGTATCCCACCGGCCAGCCGTACGCTCATGGCGCTTCCTATGGTGCGCCGGGGGCCTACGGATACCCGCAGCCGAAACCCTCGACGGGCACGCTCTCGTGGGCGCTCGGCTTCCTGATCTTCATCGGGATACCGTTCCTGAGCGGGATCGTGTCCGCGGTCGTGATGGCGTCGGTGTACGGCTCGGTCGCGCGAAAGGGCGACGTCGCACGGCAAAATGCCCGCTCCGCGGCGAACTGGGCGCTCACGTACCTCACGGTGTCGATCGTGCTGCTGATCATCCACGTGATCGTGCTGGTGCAGTTCGCCGGCGAGGAGGGCATGACGGGATTCTTCCCCCTCGGCATCCCGTTCACCGTGTACTGCGCTGTGTCGATCCTGCACGTCGTGCTGGTCATCGTCGGGACCGTAAAGGCGTCGGGCGGGAAGGTCCTTCGGGTGCCGTTCGCGATCCCGTACATCCGGTCGTGAACTTCGACGTCGCCCTGCCGAACGGTGTGACCACGGTCACCGCCCAGTGGCAGGAGGCGTCCGGGCGCGGCACGGTCGTCGTGGCCCACGGGGCAGGCGCAGGGATGGAGCATCCTTTCCTGGTCGGCTTCACGGACGCGCTGAACGCGATCGGCTTCTCGACGCTGCGCTTCAACTTCCCGTACCGGGAGCAGGGGAGGCGGATGCCAGGACCTGCCGCGCACGCGATCGCGACCTGGCGTGCGGCGGTGGCGCACGCGCGTGCGCTCGATCCCGAGGCGGCATTGTGGGCCGCGGGGAAGTCCTACGGCGGGCGGATGGCCACGATGGCCGTCGCCGAGGGGATGGACGTCGATGGACTGGTCTATCTCGGTTATCCGCTGCATCCTCCTGGTCGGCCGGAGAAGCCGCGTGCGGAGCATCTGCCGTCGATCACCGTCCCGCAGCTGTTCGTGGAGGGCTCGAACGATCCGTTCATCCAGCCGCTGTCGCAGTTCGAGGAGGTCGTCGCGACCTGCGTCGATGCCCGCGTCGAGTGGATCGACGGCGGAGGGCACTCCTTCGAGGTGAAGGGCAACAAGCGCGCTCCCGAGGTCGTGGGCGCCTCGCTGGCGCCGCTCGTGTCGGCGTTCGCCGAGCGCTGAGATCTCATAGCATGGCGTGATGCCCCTTGCTCTCGTCACCGGTGCTGCTCGCGTCGACAGCATCGCCGCAGGCATCGTGCCTCGACTGATCGCCGACGGCTGGGAGGTCGCGACGAGCGACCTCGCGGACGCCGATTTCCCGTGCGACCTCTCCACACGCACGGGCCCGGATGAACTCGTCGCGGACGTCGTCCGCGATCGGGGGCCCATCGGTGCGCTCGTGCTGAGCCACGCGCACGACGTGAACTCGGGCATCCTGGACACCACAGCGGAGAGCTTTGATGCGCATCTGGCCGTCAACGCCCGTGCCAGCCTGCTGCTGATCGCGGCGTTCGCGCGGCAGATCCCGTCTGGCGGCGGTGCGGTCGTGGCGCTCACGAGCGACCACACCACGGGCAATCTTCCCTATGGCGCGTCGAAAGGGGCACTGGACCGTCTCGTGATCTCCGCCGCCCGTGAACTCGGACCGCTGGGGATCTCGGCGAACGTGCTCAATCCGGGACCGATCGACACCGGGTGGATGGCAGACGGGTTCGCGCAGGAGCTGGTCTTGGCGCACCCGCTGGGCCGCCTCGGCACACCCCGCGACATCGCCGCCTTCGTGTCCTTCCTCCTCTCGGAGGAGGGCCGATGGGTCTCGGGACAGCTGCTGCATGCCGACGGCGGGTTCTCCGCGCGCTACTGATCTCCGGCGTTCCGGGCAGCATCCTTCGGATTCCAGCGATACAGCACCGCCCGCGCAGCGGCCCCGATCTTCATCGGCACTATCTCGCCGACGCGGTGCTCGTCGGCACGGACCAGCCGTTCGGCGAGATCCGGACGCTGCTGCCACAGGTATTCACGCGCCACCTCGGCGTGCGGGGAGTTCGACACGATCTTGATGGCGTCGGCGTGCTCGATGAGCGGGATCGCGTTCTCGATGTTCTGCCACGTCGAGACGCTCTCGGGCTCCAGCACGATCCGTCCGGTGTACTCGAGCTCGTCGCGGGCGAACCGCTCCATCAGTTCGGCTTCGGACACCTCGCTGTGCACGGTCCCGCCGCACAGGACGAGCACACTGTCGGCCGTGCGATCGATCGAGCGGATGCCTGCGCGCACCCGGTAACGGTTCACGTAGTTCGCCCGCTCACCGCGATTGCCGTAGCCGAGGACCACGACGGCTTCCTTCCCCGTCCGGTCCGCTGCGGCGCTCAGGCGCGGAGCCGTGCCGAGCAGCCGGTGGCTCGACCGCCAGTGCACGATCTCCGCCCACACGGCGAGTGCCGAATACGCCACGGCACCCGCACGCAGCAGACGGGTCACTCTCCGGCGTCCGCGCATCAGCCCTTCTGCACCCGCGCGATCCACGCCTCGACGTCGTCCGCCGTGCGGGGGATGTCGGCCGACAGATTCACGGCGCCGTCCTCCGTGAGGAGGATGTCGTCCTCGATGCGCACGCCGATGCCGCGCAGCTCCTCCGGGACGGTCAGATCGTCGATCTGGAAGTAGAGTCCGGGTTCGATCGTGAAGACCATGCCCGCCTCGAGCACACCGTCGTAGTACATCTCGCGGCGCGCCTGAGCGCAGTCGTGCACGTCGATCCCCAGATGGTGCGATGTGCCGTGCACCATGTAGCGACGGTGCTGGCCGCCGGCATCCGCATCGAGCGCGTCCTCGGCGCTGACCGGCAGAACACCCCATTCGGCGACGCGCGTCGCGATGACCTTCATCGCCGCCTCGTGCACCTCGCGGAACTTCACGCCCGGCCGAGCGACAGCGAAGGCCGCATCGGCTGCCTCGAGCACGGTCTCGTAGACCTTGCGCTGCACTTCGCTGAACGTTCCGTTCACCGGCAGGGTGCGCGTGATGTCGGCCGTGTACAGGCTGTCGGCCTCGACCCCGGCGTCCACCAGGATCAGGTCACCTGGCACCACTGCGCCGTCGTTGCGCGTCCAGTGCAGATAGCACGCGTGCGGGCCGGAGGCCGAGATGGTGTCGTAGCCCTCGCCGTTGCCCTCTTCGCGCGCGCGTCGGTGGAAGACGCCCTCGACGACCCGCTCACCACGCGCGTGCGTCGCGGCCTCGGGGAGTGCGTGGATGATGTCGTCGAAGCCACGAGCGGTGATATCGACGGCGAGACGCATCTCCGCGATCTCGTACTCGTCCTTCACGAGCCGGAGCTCCGACACGACGCGGTCGAGATCGGCGTCGCCGAGAGCGACGTCGTCAGCACCCGCCTCGAACGCGGCGAGGTGATCGGTGGCGACGTCCAGGTCGGCGGCGACGCCGGCGAGCGACGGTCGGGGACCGATCCAGAACTCGCCGACCGTGGCATCCGCGTAGAACTCGGTCGTGGTGCGGTCTGCACGCTCGCGGAAGTACAGGGTCACGTCGTGACCGGCATCCGCTGCGTCTGAGGAACGCGGCTCGAACACGAGCACGGAGTCCGGTTCGGCGTCGGCGGCCCAGCCTGTGAGGTGCGCGAACGCGGAGTGCGCGCGGAACGGGTAGTCGGTGTCATTGCTGCGCTGCTTGAGCGAGCCCGCCTCGATCACCAGGCGTTTTCCGGGGAACGCGGCGGAGAGCTTCGCGCGTCGAGCAGCCGCGTAGGGTGCCTGAGGGCGCGCAGCGGGCATCGACTCGGTCCGCTCCGCCCAGCCGGTGGAGATCGTGTCCAGGAACCCACGGGGGAAGGGCTGCTTGCGGTTCGTGACGGGGGCCTCGGCGATCGTGTCGCTCTCTCCGGTGTTCATGCATCCAGTCTCTCACTCCGACCTAGGCTGGGGAACATGACCGAGAACCGCATGCCCGTCGCCCTCGTCGTCGTCATCGACGTGATCCTGGTGACGGTGTTCTGCGTGATCGGGCGTCTCTCTCATGCCGAAGGCGTGTTCAGTGACGTTCCGGGCCTGCTGAACACGATCTGGCCGTTCCTCACGGCCGTGCTCTTCGCCCATCTCAGCGCTCTGGTCGTCCGCGTGCGCACCGAGCGGATGCTGCCAGGCATCGTCGTCTGGGCGGTCACGGTCATCGGCGGACTGGCGCTGCGGGAGGCTACCGGCCAAGGGGCCGCACTGGCTTTCATCGTCGTCGCGACTCTCACTCTGGCGCTGTTCCTGCTCGGCTGGCGCGGCGTGCTGGCGATCATGCGGCGGGTGCGGCGCCGTCCAGTCGCATGACTCCGGAGGTCTTCGGCGGATCGCGCTCGATCGATGCGACTGCGGGTGGATTCGGGGCAGTTCTCCGGAGTCGTGCGGTTGCGCTGCCGCGAACTCAGCCGGCCGGATCGAGCTGCACGACCAGGGCGCGATGGTCGCTGCCGGCCGCGTCGAGCACGAGCGAACCGGTCGGCTCCCAGTTCTGGCTCGCCATCACGTGATCGATCGGGGCACCGAGCAACTCAGGGAACGACTCCGGCCAGGTGCCGGTCACGCCGGTGCCGGTGCGGGTGGCGGCGTCGCGGCAGTAGCCCATGTCACCGCCGTCCACTCCGAGCGCTGCCATGTGGTCGATCGTCGCGTTGAAGTCGCCGGCGAGGATGAAATCACCCGTGGGGCACTGGTCCGCGATCCATTGCAGGTCGGACTGCCAGCGCTGCATCGCATCGATGCGAGGTGCGACCGCATGCACCGCGACGATCGTCGGTCCTGTGCCGTTGACCGGCATCACGACGGCACTGGGCAACGAGCTCGTGTTGCTCGTGCCGTCCTCCGATGAGCCGATCACGGAGTAATCGCCCAGCTCTGGCGAGATGAGGATCGTCGTCTCCCACGCCTGCGGGCCGTTGGGCACGTCTCCGAACTGCACGTGATGCACCCACATCGGACGGCCCTGCTCTCGAAGCATGACCGCGATGCGCTCGCCCACCGACTCGGCGGTCTCCGGGAGCGTGACGACGTCGACCTCCTGCGACACGATCGCATCGGCGACCGTCTCCGCCGACACGGCTTCTCCAGCCGTGTTCCAGGTGAGCACCCGAACGCTCGCGTCAGTCTTCGCAGGAAGCTCACCCGTGCCGAAGCCGCGCATGAGGCCGATCCCTCCGGTCGCCGCAGCGCCGAGCAGCGCGACGATGAGGATGGATGCGGCGAAACCTCTCAGCGGCCTGGCGAAGAGCAGCAGCAGCGAGACCACGGCGATCGCGAGCAGACCGGCGAGCACCGCGCCGCGCACGGCGACGAGCTGCGCGAACGGGAAGGTCTGTTCGAGCTGGAAGAACTGCGGCCACACAACGATCGCCGTCGCGATCGCGAACAGTACCGTCAGCAGGATCCCCAGGAGTCGAAACATCCCCACGAGCCTATGGCCGCACACTGTGAATCTTCTGGTTCGGAGCGCTGCGCGTCGCGACCGGCGTCGCCGACCAGGCGCCGCGATACGCTCAGAGGATGACGGATGACGCGGTGCAGGGCGCCGGTGCGCACAGATTCTCGGGACCCAACGACCTGCATCTGCACTCCAACCACTCGGACGGCACCGAGACTCCCGCCGAAGTGGTGCGGCAGGCTCACGCGCACGGCATCCGCACCCTCGCACTCACCGACCACGACCGCAGCACGGGATGGAACGAGGCGGCGGATGCCTCGGGATCCCTCGGCATGACCTTCATTCCCGGCATGGAGCTCTCCGCGAAGTACGAATGGCGCAGCGTGCACGTGCTCGGCTACCTGTTCGATCCGGACGACGTCGCGCTGCGCGCCGAGACCGATCGCATCCGCGGTGATCGGATCGGCAGGGCGGAGCGGATCGTGCGCAACATCGGCCGCGACTACGACCTCGTGTGGGCGGATGTCCTCGCGCAGACGGTGGGCGACGCCACGGTCGGCCGCCCGCACATCGCCGACGCTCTCGTCGCCCGTGGGATCGTGACTGATCGCACTGCTGCCTTCGACGGCATCCTGCATCCGCGGGAGGGTTATTACGAGCCGCACTACGCTCCGGATCCGCTCACCGCGGTGAATCTGATCACCGGGGCGGGGGGAGTGGCGGTGATCGCGCATCCCGTCACGTCGGGGCGCGATCGGATGATGCCCGTCCCGTACATCGAGCGCCTCGTCGGTGCGGGGCTCGGCGGTTTCGAGGTCGATCACAGGGAGAACACGGAGGCGGGCAAGAAGATTCTGCGCGAGCTCGCGGCCGCCCACGATCTGATCGTGACCGGATCCAGCGACTATCACGGTGCGGGCAAGCCGAATCGGCCGGGGGAGAACACCACCTCAGACGAGATGGTGGCGCGCATCATCGACCGCGCGACGGGGTCCGAGCCGCGATACGCCTGAGCAGCGCGCCGCACACGACAGTGGGGCGGATGCCGCAGCATCCGCCCCACTGAGAAGAGAGTTACGCGCCGGCCGGCGCGGCACCGCCCGAACGGCGACGGCGGCGGCGGCGCTGCGGAGCGGACTTGCCGTCGTGGTGCTCACCGCCCTTGCCGTCGTGCGTACCGGCGCCTTCAGCGTCGCGGTCGACCGCGGGAGCGGCATCCGAGGCTGACGGCGTGCCCGGCGCGGTGCCTTCAGCGAACGTCGAGCCCACCTTGTCGCCCGAGCCGCCGCGGCGACGGCGACGCCGACGCGCGGTGCCATCGCCCGAACCCTGCTCTGCAGCGGCGTCGACGGCGCGCTCCGGACGCGGTGCGCGCTGCGTCTTCACGGACTGGGTCTTGGGAGCCGTCGTCAGGCGCCCCTTGGTGCCCTCGGGGATGTCGAGATCCTCGAACAGGTGGGGGCTGGATGAGTAGGTCTCGACCGGCTCTGGCTGACCGAACTCGAGCGCACGGTTGATGAGGGCCCACTTGTGCAGGTCCTCCCAGTCGACGAACGTGACGGCGATGCCCGTCTTGCCGGCACGGCCGGTGCGCCCTGCGCGGTGCAGGTACGTCTTGTCCTCGTCAGGGATCGTGTGGTTGATCACGTGCGTGACATCGTCGACGTCGATGCCTCGAGCGGCGACGTCGGTGGCGACGAGCACGTCGCGCTTGCCGGCCTTGAACGCGGCCATCGAGCGCTCGCGCTGCTCCTGGCCCATGTCGCCGTGCACGCCGCCGACGTTGAAGCCGCGGTCGCCGAGTTCGTCGACCAGGCGCTGCGCCGCGCGCTTGGTGCGCGTGAAGATGACGGTCTTGCCGCGGCCTTCGGCCTGCAGGATGCGGGCGATGATCTCGTCCTTGTCGAGCGAGTGCGCCCGGTACACGAGGTGCTTGATGTTCGCCTGCGTAAGGCCCTCATCGGGGTCGTTCGCGCGGATGTGGATCGGGTTCGACATGAAGCGGCGCGCCAGCGCCACGATCGGACCGGGCATGGTCGCCGAGAAGAGCTGCGTGTGCCGGACGGCGGGGACCTTCTGGAAGATCTTCTCGATGTCGGCGAGGAAGCCGAGGTCGAGCATCTTGTCGGCCTCGTCGAGCACGACCTCGGTCGCGTTGGACAGGTCGAGCAGACGCTGCCCTGCGAGGTCGATCAGGCGCCCGGGCGTGCCGACGACGATCTGCGCGCCGGCCTTGAGCTGGTCGATCTGACCCTCGTACGCCTTGCCGCCGTAGATCGCGACGACGCTGGTGGAACGGTTGCTGGTGAGCAGGTCGATGTCCTCGTAGACCTGCACCGCGAGCTCACGGGTCGGGACGACGATGAGCGCCTTGACCCCGTGCTCCGGATCCTTGCCGAGACGCTGCACGACCGGAATGCCGAACCCGAAGGTCTTGCCCGTACCCGTCTTGGCCTGGCCGATGATGTCCTGACCGGGGAGGCCGAGGGGGATCGTCTGCTCCTGGATGGGGAACGCATCGACGATGCCCTTGGCTGCGAGCGCGTCGATGATGTCCTGATCGATATTGAGATCAGCGAATGTTGTCACTTGTTCTATTGCCTGTCCGGCGGACCTTCGAGAGCGAAGGGAGCGCCACGTTACGGATCCACGCCGTCTCTTTCTGCCACAGGCGCGGGGCCCTGCTCCTACGGCAGGGCTTCTTCCAGACTACCCGAGTGGAGCGAAACGACCGGAAGACCCGTTTTCCCGGTGATGGCGCGGGTAGTCTGAACCCGTGGTGAAGTGGTTCTGGCAGCGTGATGCCCCTCGACGTACTCTGACCCTGCGCTCTCGCGGCGACGACGGCGGAGCCATGCGGGTCGACTTCGCGGAGCTCGCACCGGAGCTGAACCGGTTCCTCGGCCAGGCGGCCTATCTGCAGCTCGGGTACTTCGAGACGCTGACCCGCCTGATCAGAGCGACGCCCGAACTCGAAGAGAAGGCGGCGATCACCCGCGCGGCCGGCGCGGCGCTCAGCAAGCATCGCGGCATCGTCGACGTCATCCGCGAGCAGGGCGAGGACGCGACCGAGTTGATGCTCCCGTTCCGCGAGCACCTCGACGCCTTCCGCCGCAAGACGATCGGCGCGCGGCCCCGCGAGACCCTGCTGGCCGTTTACATCACTGCCGGGATGCTGGACGACTTCTATCTGGCACTCGCCTCCAGTTACGGCGAGACGGGGCGGCGCATCGCCGACATCCTCCGCGAGGACGATGACACCGGCGAGATCGTCGAGATCCTCAAGCGCACCATCGAGTCCGACGGCGAATGGCGATCGCTGCTGTCGATGTGGGCGCGCCGACTCGTCGGCGACACCGTGCTCGTGGCTCGACAGGCGCTGCGGCCCGAGCGGCTCGCCGAGGAGGAGGACCGCGTCGAACCGGTGTACACCGAACTCATGGGCGCGCACGCACGCCGCATGGACGCGATGGGCCTCGCCGCGTAGAGCTCTCCGCCGGGCGGACGGCACTCAGATCCCGAGCGCGACCTTCTTCTCAGCATCCGTGCGGTGACGGATCGTGGTGAGCACGTAGCCGGCGACAGCGGCGAGCACGACGCCCCCGCCGACGCTCGCCAGCCACAACCAGCCGCTGTCCTCGCCGACGCCCGACCACTGCATGAGCGTGTACACGATCGCCGCGACGGCTGCGGCGATCGCCGGGACGACCGCGGTGCCCCGCAGAGCGCGGTGCGGCAGCAGGTAGTGCACGGCGATGCCCAGTGCGCACGCGGCGATGAGCGCGAGAACGATGTACATCTTGGTCAGGCGACGAAACCGACGCGGCGCGACTCCTCGGTGCCCAGCTCGATGTAGGCGAGGTTCGCGGTCGGGACGATGTACGAGTTGCCCTTCACATCGGTGAAGCTCACCTGCGCGACGTTCTGCTCGAGAGCTGCGGACACCTGGGCGCGGACATCGTCTGCGCTGGTGGAGGTCTCGAAGTTCAGTTCGCGGCCGGTGTTGATGATGCCGATGCGGATTTCCACGCGTGCTCCTTGAAGATTCGGGGACTGCGCCCAACTCTACCCCGGTGTCGTGCACCCGGATCGGGGTTGACGGCCGGTTTCGCCCTGGGCGCACATGCAGTGCGCCAGAGCGAGCGGCGGTGGGGTCCTGCGGTGTCCGGAGCTGCCGCTAGCGTGGATGACATGACAGAGGATGCCGGGCAGCGCGCCGTCGTGGACGCGGCCGTCGAGGCATCAGGAGTGATCATCGGCGCCCCGGGCACGGGCAAGACGCAGGCCCTGATCGACCGGGTCGCCGCGCTGCTCGGTGAGCATGGACTCGTTCCAGAGGAAGTGCTGGCGTTGACACCCAGTCGTCAGGCTGCGACGGTGCTGCGCGACCGGATCGGCGTGCGCATCGGACAGGCCACGCCGGGGCCGTTGGCTCGTTCGCTGGGTTCGTTCGCGTTCCAGCTCGTCCGCGGGGCCATGGTCCACGCCGGTGCCGAGCCCCCCGCACTGCTCACCGGTGCCGATCAGGACCGCATCATCGCCGATCTGCTCGCCGGCGACGTCGAGGATGAGGCCGCCGGTCGCCCGTCGCGCTGGCCGGACTCTTTGAACGCCGGCGTGCGCGCCTCGAAGGGGTTCCGATCGGAATTGCGCGCCTTCCTCGCGGAATGCACGGAACTGGGCGTGCAGCCGCATGAGCTTCAGGCGTCGGAGCGGCCGGTCTGGCGGGCGGTGGGCGCCTTCATCGACGAGTACCACGCCGTCCTCGCCGGCATGCGCACGGCATATCGCGACGCCGCGGATCTGCTGAGCGAGGCGGCGGCGATCCTCCGGGAGGCGGACGCTACGGTGCTCGGCCCCCTCGCACCACTGCGCGTCGTCCTGATCGATGATGCCCAGGAGATCACCAGGGGCGGCATCACGATGGTGCGCGCACTGCGCGCCAGAGGTATCGCCGTCCTCGCGTTCGGCGACCCCGACATCTCGTCGGGCGCGTTCCGCGGCGCGAGCCCTCAGTTGTTCCACGAGCTGTCGGGGATTCTCGAGCGGGTCTTCGTGCTGGACACGCCGCACCGTCAGAAGCCCGCACTCACCGATCTCACGCGCACGGTCACCCAGGCGATCGGCGTGGCCGGTCGCGTCGAGCACCGTCGAGCACCAGGGCCGCCGGTCGAGGGGGCATCCGTCGACCCACCGGTGCAGGCCTTCCTCGCCCCTTCGCCTTACGAAGAAGCCGATCGGATCGCCGGCACTCTTCGCGATTGGCACCTCACGCACGGCATCGCCTGGAGCGAGATGGCTGTGATCGCCCACGACACCAGGCAGGTCGCGGCGCTGGAGAGCGAACTCGCCGCGCGCGAGGTGCCGACCAGGGCCGCCGGGGTGCAGCGACCGCTCGGCAGCGAGGGCGTCGTGCGCGACATCGTCGGTATCGTGCGTCTCGCACTCACCCCCGTCGAAGAGCGGGAGACCGAGATGCTCGTCGACGCGCTGCGCTCGCCGTTCGGCGGGATGGATGCCGTCGGCCTCCGTCGCCTGCGCGCGCGCCTGCGCCACGTCGAGCTCGCTGACGGGGGATCGACCCCTGCTTCGGAACTGCTGCGGCAGGCGATGGCCTTCCCTGCGCACTTCACGTTCATCGATGCTCCCGAGGCCAGAGTCGCCGCCCGTTTCGCGACGACCCTCGCCGCGACGGCCTCGGCGGCCGCCGCGGGGCAGACGATCCACGAGCTGCTCTGGCGCATCTGGGATGAGGCGCGCGCGCTCGATGGATCGAAGCTGCAGCATTACTGGCGTGCTGTGTCGGAACAGCCGGGTGGCGGTGAGACGGCCAGGGCGCTGGACGCGCTCGTCGCGCTCTTCGACGCCGCGAAGCGCTTCGTCGAACGCTCGCCGAACGAGCGTCCTGACATCTTCGTGCGCGACATCCTCGACAGCGAGGTGCCGGAGGACACGCTGTCCACCCCCGATCGGCCGGGCCTGGTGACGCTGCTGACACCGGCGACGGCCCTTGGCACGCAGTTCGACGCCGTCATCGTCGCCGGTGTGCAGGACGGTGTGTGGCCCAACGTGCGGCTGCGAGGGGGGCTGCTGGAGACGTGGCGCCTCGCCGACGCCGTCATCGCCGCGCGCACGGGGGAATCCGAGCCGGCTCCCGGTGTGCTCGACAGACGGCGAGATGCACTGCATGACGAGCTGCGGCTGTTCGTGAGAGCGCTGTCGCGCGCACGTTCCTGGATCGTCGTGACAGCCGTGGACGACGATGCGACAGGACCCAGCCCGTTCTTCGGGTTCCTTCCTGAGCCTCCACCGGCATCCGCGCACCCCGCCGCAGAGCATCCGCTCACCCTGCGCGGTCTCGTCGCACGCCACCGGCGCACGCTGACGAGCGCCGTCGATCGTGACGCCCGCGCCGCCGCGGCGGGGCAGCTGTCCCTCCTGGCGCGCGAGGGCGTGCCAGGCGCCGACCCGCGGGAGTGGTACGGGATCGCCGGCCCGTCGACGTCGGCGCCGTTGCACGACCTGTCGGTCGGGGCTGCGCGGGTCTCACCGTCGAAGATGGAGTCGTTCGAGGAATGCGAGTTGAACTGGGCGATCTCGGCGCTCGGTGGCGATACGGTGCTCCCGCCCTCCGCAGGTATGGGCACGATCATCCACGAGGCGATGGAGACGGTCCCGGACGGCGACCTCGAGAAGCTGCGCGCGGTCGTGGCCGAGCACTGGCCGGAGTTGGATTTCGAGACCGAATGGATCGGGCGCAAGGAACGTCGCCGCGCCGATCTCTACATCGAGCGCCTGCATGCGTACCTCGGTGAGGTGAAGAGCGATCGTGGCCGTGTGCTCGCCAGTGAGGTGGAGTTCCGCTTCGCGGTGGACGTCGCCGCCCGTGAGGTCGCGAGCGCGGACCATGAGCAGCCCGTGCCGGGCGTGCATGTGGGCGACGACGCCGACGGACCGCACAGGGCCGTGGTGCACGGCTTCATAGATCGTGTGGAGGCATACCCGCGCGGCGGCGGCGAGCATGCTCCTGCCCGGGGCCGAGGCTGGACCGACATGGCAGAGGGACTGAACGGAGAACGGGTCGTCGTCGTGGATCTGAAGACCGGCAAGAACGAGCCGACGACCGACGCCAAGTGCGAGGATCATGCGCAACTCGCCGCATACCAGGTCGCGGTGCAGCAAGGCCTGATCGAGGGCGCCGAACCGGGCGCACTCGCAGGCGCCCGCCTCCTGCTGGTCGCGAACACGCTGTCCGGCAGTCAGTACCGTGTCGCCCACCAGCACACGCTCGAGGGGGAGGCGCGCACGCGATTCCTCGACAGGCTCGCCTCGGCAGCCAGGGGGATGTCGGGGGCCAGCTTCACCGCTCACGTCGAAGCGCACTGCGCCGATGTGCAGTGGCGCGTGCATCCCTGCCGCATCCACACCGTGCCGGCGGTCAGCGCATGACGGCGTGGAATGAAGACGGGCCGGGGCTCTCGGCACTCGATGTGGCCGCCGCACTGGGACAGCCCCCGCCCACGGTGGCGCAGCAGCGCGTCATCGAAGCGCCGCCGACCCCCGCGCTCGTGATCGCAGGCGCCGGAAGCGGCAAGACCGAGACCATGTCGGGCCGCGTCGTCTGGCTCGTCGCGAACGGACATGTGCGCCGGGACGAGATCCTCGGACTCACCTTCACCCGCAAGGCCGCCGGCGAGCTGGCGGAGCGCATCGCCGCCCGCCTCGCCGTGATCGACGAGTACGGGCAGCGAGGGCTGCTGCCGCACGTACCCGAGATCGTGGCGTCGGGCATGCTGGAACGCGTCGATCGCGCGTCGCCCGGTGCCCAGCGGATGCTGGTGCGCACACAGGTGCTCGGTGAGCTCGCCGAGCGGTTCGAGACCGGGTGGGATCCGTCATCGCCCCGTACGGCAGACGACCTGATGATCCGCCCTCGTGTATCGACGTACAACGCGTTCGCTGACTCGATCGTTCGCGAGCACGCCGCGCGGATCGGGCGCGATCCCGACGTCGCGATGCTGAGCCAGGCGGCATCCTGGATGCTGGCGCGCGAGGTCGTCCTTCGTGCCGATCTGCCCGAGCTCGAAGGCATCGAATACGCCGTCGGCACCGTTGTGGACGCGGTGCAGCGACTCGCCGGCGATGCGCTCGATCACCGGGCCGATCTGGCTCTCGCAGAGCGGATCGCTCTCGAGCACGCGGCGGCGTTCGAGCCGTATCGCACCAACGCGGACATCGCCAAGGCCGCCGACAACCTCCTCGCGCTGCCGACGTTGAACGCGCTCGTGCGGGCGTACATCGCCGAAAAGCAGCGCAGGGGAGTGCTCGACTTCGCCGATCAGGTGAGCGGTGCATACGACATCGTCGAAGCCTCTCCCGAAGTACGTGCGGATCTGCGGGAGCAGCACAGGGTCGTTCTGCTGGACGAGTACCAGGACACGTCGGTGATCCAGACGCAGTTCCTCGCCGAGGTGTTCCGGGACTCCGCCGTCATGGCGGTGGGCGATCCGCACCAGTCGATCTACGGCTGGCGCGGTGCGAGTGCCGACAACCTCTACGCCTTCGCGCGCACGTTCGCCCGCGATCACCCGGCTCAGACCTTCAGTCTCATGACGAGCTGGCGCAACGACAGCGCCATCCTGGATGTGGCGAACCGGGTGCTCGAGCCGCTTCGGCGTCCCGGTCTCGACGTCCCCCCGCTCGAACCGCGGCCTGGCGCGGGGGCCGGTGCTGTCAGCATCCGGTACCCGCTCACGGTGCATGAGGAGGCCGCGGAGGTCGCCGAGTGGTTCTCCGAGCGGCGCACCGTGCACGCGGAGCGCGACGGCGCCTCTGCGACACCCCATACCGGCGCGATCCTGTTCCGGTCCAAGCGGCATATGCAGACCTTCGCCGAGGCGCTCGCGGCGCGAGGCATACCGCACCGCATCCTCGGGCTCGGCGGTCTGCTCACGACTCCCGAGGTCGTGGATGTCGTGAGCACGCTGCGGGTCATCCACGATCCGAACGCGGGCTCCGCACTCATCCGGCTTCTCGTGGGTCCTCGATTCGGCGTGGGCCTCGCCGACATGGGCGCCCTGTACGATCTCGCCTCCGAGCTGTCGAAGCGCGACAGCGGACTGCTGCCCCTTCCCGATGAGCTGCGCGATCGCATCCGCTCCTCACGCGGTGCCGACGAGGCGGTGTCGATCGTTGACGCGGTCGACGTCGTGCGCGGGCTGCGCGACGACTACCGGCTCCTCGAGCGGATCACACCGGAGGGCCGCATGCGGATACGCGCCGCAGGAGAGATGCTCGAGCGACTGCGGCGGGCGTCAGGTCAGCCGATCCCCGAGCTGATCCGTCTGATCGAGGTGGAGCTCCGCCTCGACATCGAACTCGCCGCCAACGAGACCCGCGGTCCTGCGCGCGTCGCCGCGACGCAGCTGCGCGCGTTCGCCGATGAGGTGCGCGCGTTCCTGTCCGCCGACGACCGCGGCTCGATCGGGTCGTTGCTCGCCTGGCTCGACAAGGCGGAGAGCACCGATGAGCTGATGCCCCGGCCCGAGCCGCCAGAGCCCGGAGTGGTGCAGCTGCTCACGATCCACGGCTCCAAAGGGCTCGAGTGGGATGCCGTCGCGGTGGTGCGACTCGTGGAGGGCGAGCTCCCCTCCCGACCCACGGACACCTCGGGCTGGTTCGGTTTCGGCGTGCTGCCGTTCGCGCTGCGCGGTGACAGCGCCGCTCTGCCGCGCTTCGACTGGGAACTGCCCGCGGATGCCGCTCGAGAGCCGGACAAGCGGATCAAGGCCGGTGTGGCTTCGCTGACGAGCAAGAGCAAGGCCTCTCCCGGCGCGCTCACGGTGTTCAAGGACGCCTACCGCGACTACCAGCAGCAGGAGGAGCGTCGGCTCGCATATGTCGCGGTGACGCGCGCGCGTACCGATCTGCTCCTGACCGGAGCACACTGGGCGGCGCAGAAGAGCCCCCGCGAGGCGAGCCCGTACCTGCGCGAGGCCATCGATGTGCACGGGCTCGATCCGATCGAGGCCGCCGATGACACCGAGAATCCGTACGAGGGCGAGGGGAAGACCAGCGTGTGGCCGCTCGACCCGTTGGGCGGCCGACGCGCGGTGGTCGAATCCGCCGCCGCGCTCGTGCGCACCGTCGAGGGCGACCCGGCGCCGACAAGGCAGCTCGAACGACTGCTCGCGGAGCGTGCCGAGCGTCAGCGAGGCATGCGCGCCGACCCGCCGACGCGCGTTCCCGCGTCGCGGTTCAAGGACTACGTGACGGACTTCGACGGCACCGTGCGCGCACTGAGCAGGCCCATGCCGGAGCGACCGTATCGGCAGACGCGCCTTGGCACGCTCTTCCACGCCTGGGTCGAACACCGCTCGGGCCTGGTCGGCGCGGGAGAGCGCCCCGAGAACGCGCTGTGGGACACCGACGACGAGCAGCCGGACACGTGGGGCGTGTCGGCGGCGGATGAGATCGATCTGGAACGACTGCGCGAGATCTTCGAGAGGAGCGAATGGGCCGCACGTCAGCCCATCGCGGTCGAGATCGAGATCGACTTCGCCCTGGGCGCCACCGCAGGCCCCGGCGAGGGACACATCGTCATCTGCAAGCTGGACGCCGTGTACCGCCGCGAGGATCGCGGCGGACGCATAGAGATCGTCGACTGGAAGACCGGCAAGGCGCCGCGCAATGCCGCGGAGCGCGAGGAGCGGATGCTGCAGCTCGCGCTGTATCGGCTCGCCTACCACCGCCGCTTCGCCGTGCCCCTCGAGGACATCGACGTCGCGCTGTACTACGTCGCCGACGATCTCGTCATCCGCGGCGACCGGGTCTATTCGGAGGAGGAGTTGGTCCAGCGCTGGAGTGCGGCGCGTGCCGCGCGTTGAGCCTCGTCAGCGGGGTCGGCGTCGCTCGAGGCGTTCTCACTCGAGACCTTCTCACGCGAGGCGTGCTCACTCGACTGGTTCTCGGGCGAGGCGTTCGCGCGCGAGGGGGCGTCTTCTCGCGGCAGCAGATCCGATTTCGCGATCTCCGTGAGATCTGCGGTCGCGTCGCCCTCCGGTGCATCCGAACCGGCGGCCTCGGGGGCGTCCTCGCCGGGAAGCAGATCCTGAGGGTTGTAGGCGTCGGTCTCCATCGCGGTGCTGATTCCGGTCGCTGCGGTCTCTGGCACCCGATCCAGCGCATCCAACGCGGAGTCGACGCCTTCGCTGCGATGAGCGATGACCGAGAGGTCGCGCTCCCGCAGCCCCTCGGCGAGCGCCTCGAGCAGCGCCGCCGCATCGTCCATGATGTCGGTGCGGTGCATCGCATCGCCGTGCACCAGCCAGCGGGCGAACTCGAGCTCTGCGAGCAGACGGGCGCGCAGCGCCAATGCGCCGTCCGGTGTGCGATCCGAGGCCTGTGCGTACGCCGCGTGCACGTCCCCGGCGGCGTGCGTGGCGGAGGAGAGCCAGGCCAGGTCCACGGCGGGATCGCCGAGGGAGAGGCCGTGCCAGTGGACGATGCCGATGACCTCGGGGCCCTTCACCGGGTCGTCATCGAACAGGAACGACGTCGCCTGCACCCCGCCCAGCGTCACGGCCGCTTCGAAGCGCCACAGCTCATCGTCGTCCACGGCCTCGCGCCAGCGCACGGTGAGCCGCGCAGGCACCTTTCCGGTGCCCGCGGCGCGATCGACGAGTTGACGGATCTCTTCCCGTGCCTCCTCCGCGGTGCGCGCGGGCAGTCCTGCGCTGCGCACGACCGACGCGGGCAGCGCGTGCACGGCGGCGATCGAGGCGCCCATCGACTCCGCGGCGCCTCGACCAGCGGGAACATGTGCGGCCTCGATCTGGAAACCCGGCAGCAGCTCGGTCACGAGTGCGCGGCCGTCGGAGAGACGCGTCTCGCCGATGTACTCGGGCGCTCGGAAAGGAAGCATGGCGCGCGCACCGGCGGTCAGGGCGCGCAGCGCGAGCGATTCGGCAGCGAGCTCCCTGGCCGTCTCGTCGTCGTCGCCGACGCGGATCGCGAGCTCGCGCCCGTCGGCGAGAGTCACGACTGCGGAATCGAACCGACCGTCGCCGTCGGCCGTCAGGGTTCGAGCGCCGACGACCTCCGCCCCGGACAGTGCGGCTGTGACCGCCGCCGCTAGAGTAAAGGGAGACCGTGCCATGCCCCCCAGGTTAGGTCCGCTCGGGTGCGGTTGCGCCTACGCCACGCCTGCGAGAGAGGGAGTCGATGACTGTCCGCCGTGCCTTGTTCGACCGTGCCGCGCATCTGCGCGATGAGCCGGGGATCGTCGAGGCGCTGCGCGCATCGGGAGACGTCCGCGTGATCGTCGTGCGCGACGGCCGTGTCCGCATCGACGACGGCACGCTGGTCACGGTCAACCCCGACGAGGTCGCCGACGCCGAATGGGCGCTGCTGGGCAGGCACAGCGACACCGGCCCGCTCCTTCTGGCCGTCGAGGCCGTCTCCGCCGAATCCATCGATGCGGCACCGGCCGAGACCTGGCTCGGGTTGCGCGATGCCGGCGGACTGCTCGACCCGGAGAGCACCGAACTGCTCGTCGAGTCGATCGCCCTGGCCGGGTGGCTCAGCGACGCGCGCTTCTGCGCGAGGTGCGGATCCGACACCGAACTCCGGCAGGGCGGATGGTCCCGCAGATGCCTCACCTGCCAGCACGACATCTTCCCTCGCACCGATCCCGCCGTGATCGTGGCGGTCGAGAGCGATGACGGCGAGAAGCTACTGCTCGGCGCGAACGCGAACTGGCACGGCCGGATGTACTCGTGCTTCGCCGGGTTCGTCGAAGCGGGCGAATCACTGGAGCTGACGGTGCACCGCGAGATCGAGGAGGAGGCAGGAGTACGCTTGGACTCCGTGCGCTACATCGGCTCGCAACCGTGGCCGTACCCGCGCTCGCTCATGGTCGGTTTCCGTGCCACCGCCTCGAACGAGCGCCGTGCCCGACCCGACGGCGAGGAGATCATCGACGTCCGCTGGTTCACGCGCGACGAGATCGGCAGCGCGCTGAACGGAGACGGTCCGGTGGGCCTTCCCGGACCGGCATCCATCGCACGCGCTCTCATCCAGGGCTGGTACGAGGACCGGGTGCCCGGCGCAGACAGTGATCGGAGCGCCGAGTGAACGCGGCGAGCCGAGACGCAGAGGCGAAGTGAGCGCGCTCGACGCCCTCGACGAACGACAGCGGGAAGCGGCATCCGTGCTGCGGGGCCCTGTCGCCGTGCTCGCCGGTGCGGGCACGGGCAAGACCCGGGTCATCACTCACCGCATCGCGCACGGCGTCGACACGGGCGCGTACTCGCCGAGCCGTGTCATGGCCGTCACCTTCACGGCGAAGGCCGCGGGCGAGCTTCGGGGGCGACTGCGCAGCCTGGGCATCGAGGGCGTCGTGGCACGCACCTTCCACGCCGCCGCCCTCGCACAACTGAACTTCTTCTGGCCGACCCTCGCCGGATCGCCAGCGCCCAGCATCATCGACAACAAGGTGCGCGTTCTCGGGCAGGCCGCTGAGCAGTTGCGGCTGCGGCCAGACACCGCGACGCTGCGAGACGTCGCCAGCGAGATCGAATGGCGCAAGGTCTCGATGCTCTCGATCGAGCAGCATGCCGCGCTCGGCCGCACGGTCGGGCGGATCAGCACGGAGCAGCTCGCCGCGTTGCAACAGGGGTACGAGGTGCTCAAGGACGAACGTCGCCAGCTCGACTTCGAGGACGTGCTGCTCGCGTGCGCGGGGATGCTGGAGGCGGAGCCCAGGGTCGCGGCATCCGTGCACGAGCAGTACCGGCATTTCACGGTCGATGAGTACCAGGATGTCTCGCCGCTTCAGAACCGGCTGCTGGAGCTGTGGCTCGGGGATCGGCGCGACATCTGCGTGGTCGGAGATGCCAGCCAGACGATCTACTCGTTCGCCGGCGCCGATCAGAAGTACCTGCTCGAATTCGGACGTCGTTATCCCGATGCCACGGTCGTGCGGTTGGAGACCAACTATCGATCCCAGCCGCCCATCCTCGCGGCCGCGAACGCGCTGATGAACGGCCGCGCCGGTGCACTCGAACTCGTCTCCGCCCGCGAATCGCTCACCGCTGAGCCGCCGACCGTCACCGCCTACGCCACCGAGACGGACGAGGCGGCCGGCATCGCCGCGTCGATCGCCGCACGGATCGCGGCCGGCGCCTCGCCGTCCGAGATCGCCGTGCTGTACCGGGCGCATTCGCAGTCCGGCGTGATCCAGCAGGCTCTCGGCGAGGCGGGAATCGCGTCGCGCGTGCTCGGCGGCAAGCGGTTCTTCGACATGCCGGAGGTGCGCCAGGCGGTGCTCGCCCTGCGCGGAGCGTCCGTCGCGCCGACCGAGCGCGGGTTCCTCTCGAACGTGCAGAAGGTGCTGCGCGAGCTCGGTCTCAGCGACGAGCCGCCCGCCGCAGGCGGAGCCCAGCGCGACGGATGGGAGGCGCGGCGCGCCATTCTGCGTCTTGCCGAGGAAGCGCCGAGCGGAACCACGCTCCGTTCCTTCAGCGAAGCGCTGATGGCGAGGGCGAAAGACCAGCACGAGCCGACGATCGAGACAGTGACGCTGTCGACCCTGCATGCCGCCAAGGGGCTGGAGTGGCCCCATGTGCATCTCGCGGGGTGGACGGAAGGCGCGCTGCCCATCTCGTACGCGACCGGGTTCGACGCGATCGATGAGGAACGCCGCCTCGCCTACGTCGGCATCACGCGCGCCGCTCGGACTCTGTCGCTGTCGTGGTCTCACGCGGCCGGTCGAGGGGAGCGGCAGCCGTCTCGGTTCCTTCAGGAGATCGGAACGACTGCTCGCGGCACCGGCATTCTGCGTGAAATCTCACCGAACGCCACACGCGGCGGCCGTCGGGGCTGATCCTGACCGATTTGACGACGTTCGCCCTGCCAGGATCGGCGAGGATGCGTGCCGCGAGAGCCGCGGCCTCGGCGGTGCGCGCGGCGGTGATGCGACCGGATGCTGCGCCGACGAGCTGCGCGTGCAGCACCGGCCACGCCGGGTCGCGCTCGCGCTCATGCGCGTCGCGGCACGACAGGCACGGCGTGCGACCGGGCACCACGAGCGGGCCCACGCTCGTCCCGCCCACTTCGAACGCGATCGGCAGATGGGCGACGTCGTCGCGCAGATGGCCGGCGAGCTGCCGGGCTGACGCCGAGCCCTCCATCAGGACGACTGCGACCGCGTCGGGTGTCGCGCGCTCCGTCATCCGGAAGCCCTCATCGACGAGGGCGATCTCGGTGCGGGCGGCGATGCGCGAATCGACCATGTTGAGGCTCTCGATCCAGATCCTCGGCAGCGGCGGTGCATCCGCGCGCAGCACCGGCTTCAACGCCGTGAGCAGCTCGCGCGCGGCGTCACGCGGGGCTCCTGCGCTGTGCGCGATCACGTCGAAGGCGCTGGGACGGAACCCGTCGCGCAGCGACTGCAGCAGCGGGTCCACCCAGGGTTCGGAGACCGAGACGCGCACGACGCCTTCCATACCGAACTGCACCGTGTCGACGTCACGCCACAGCAGGGGATAGGCGGGGTCGAGACGCGTCAGCGTCGGGGGCGTGATCGGCGGCATGCACCGATTCTGCCCACGCGCCCCTCACCGTGGGGCTCAGGATGCGGAACAGTGGACAAATCCGTGCCGGCACGGGATGTGCAGCACGAGTCCTGCGGCTGATGCGGGTCAGACCGGAGTCTCGCCGCCCTGGTTCTTCCCGTCGCCCCGCTCATCGTCGCCCGATCCGGCCTCACTCGCGTCGTCCGACGCCGCCTCCTCGGAGAAGTCGTCGCCGGCCAGCAGCCGGCTCAGCGCCTCGTCGAACTCGTCCGCCACGGGCGCCTCGCCACGCGCACGCGCCTGAAGCCGTTCGATCAGCGCCGTCGGGTCGTCGATGTCGTCAGCGGTGGGCTGCAGGTCGGGGTAGTCCCAGAGCGAATCACGGGCGGCCACGCCGACGGCATCCGTCACCTTCTGCCACATCGCGGAGGCCTCGCGCATGCGCCGCGGGCGCAGCTTGAGACCGACGAGCGCGCCGAGCGCGTCCTCCGCAGGCCCGCCGACCGCGCGACGGCGTCGAGCGGCCTCTGCGAGGCGCACACTGTCGGGCAAGCGGGAGGTTGCTTCGGCCGTGACGACGTCCACCCAGCCGTCGATCATCGCGATGATGTTCTCCAGGCGCGCGAGCGCCTCGCGCTGCACCTCGGTCTGCGCCGGGAGCAGTGCTCCGCCCTCGATCGCCGCGCGCAGCTCCTCGGGGTTCGACGGATCGAGTCGGCTGGCGACGTCTTCCAGCGCCTCGACGTCGACGGTCACGCCGCGGGCGAAGTCGGTGATCTGCGACATCACGTGCAGGTGCAGCCACTTCGCGTGCCGGTACAGACGCGCGTACGCGAGCTCACGGGTCGCGAGGTACAACGCGATCTGATCCTCGGGGATCTCGAGCCCCTCGCCGAACGCCGTGATGTTCTGCGGGATCAGCGCGGCGGTGCCGGCGGGGAGGACGGGGATGCCGACGTCACCGCCGGAGACGACCTCGAGCGAGAGGTTGCCGAGCACCTGGCCGAACTGCGCGGCGAACACCGAGGAGCCGAGTCCGCGCATCAGCTGGCCGGCTCCCTGGATCGCCTCGCGCATGTCTTCAGGCACCTGCGTGTCGAGCGCGCTCGTGAGGGCGTCGGCGATGCTGGTGGAGACGGGGCCCGCGATCTCCTTCCACACCGGGAGGGTCTTCTCGACCCATTCGCCGCGTGTCATGGCCTGCGGGTTCTCGGCGAGCTCGGAGATCGTGGTGGCCTCGCTCAGCCAGAGGTTCGCGAGCGCGAAGGCATCCACGAGGGAATGGCGCGAGCCGTCGGTGATCCCCTGGCCCTCGCGATTGGCGATGTGCAGCGCCTGGCGCAGCGTGTTCTCCCACGGATCACCGCCGAACGCGCCCTGCAACTGCCGCATGAGTCCGGCCATCATGGCCGGATCGATCTCGAGGCCGTCCGCGCCGCCGAGGGCGTTCTGCAGCGCGCTCAGGTCGAAGTCGCCGCCGCCCGCTCCGGACATCATCTTCCGCAGGAACTCTTGGAAGTCCTCGGGGTTCGGGTCGTTGTCTGCCATGTCGGTCGCCTCTCAGCACGTCGCTAGCCGTGACATCTACGCTAGTTGCAGGATTCTGCACGCGACCCCGACGCGGGCAGATCGCTGTACGCCGGTCGCGAACGACGGAGGATCCACTTGGCTCACACGCGCACACCCAGGGTCGGCCTGGGCGTCTGGGCACTCATCGTCGCGCTCGTCGCGCTCGTGGTGCTCACCTTCCTGCCGACGCCGTATGTGATACAGCGCCCAGGTCCCGTCTACGACACGCTCGGCACCGCAGCCGGCGAGGACGGTGAGGAGGTGCCGCTGATCGCGATCGAGGGCGCCGAGACGTTCGAGACGAGCGGCACCCTCAACCTGCTGACCGTGCAGGTCGTCGGCAACCGGGAGCGCACGCCGTCGTGGTTCGAACTGGCACTCGCCTGGATGGACTCGTCCCGCGCCGTCGTGCCGCTCGATGCGGTGTTCCCCGAGGGAGTGACGAGCGAGGACCGTGATGAGCGCAACGCGGCACTGATGGTCGATTCGCAGCACGAGGCGACTGCCGCGGCGCTCAACGAACTGGGGTACGACACCGGTGCCGAGGTGACGGTCGTCGAGGCCGTCGACGACTCTCCCGCGGCAGGTGTGCTCGAAGAGGGGGACGTCATCACCGAGATCGACGGCGTCGCGGTCACCAGCGCCGCAGAGCTGCGCGCGGCGATCCAGGACGGCGAGGGTGAGCCCGTCGAGCTGACGGTGCTCCGCGACGGCGACGAGCCGCTGGGCGTCGAGATCACCCCGGAGCTCGACACCGTCGACGGTGTCGACACCTGGCTGATCGGCATCACGCTGACCACCGAGTACGACTTCCCGATCGACGTGACGATTCAGCTCGACAACGTGGGCGGTCCCAGCGCCGGCATGATGTTCGCACTCGGCATCGTCGATGAGCTCACACCGGGGGAGATGACCGGCGGCAACGACATCGCCGGCACCGGAACCATCGACGCCGCGGGCAGCGTCGGTCCGATCGGCGGCATCCGCCAGAAGCTGTACGGCGCTGTGGATGCGGGCGCCGACTACTTCCTCGCGCCGTCGTCGAACTGCGACGAGGTCGTCGGCCACGTCCCCGACGGGCTCCAGGTGATCAGCACATCGACGCTCGAGGAGTCCCTGGACGCGCTCGAGGTGATCGCGAACGGCGGCGACGTCGACGCACTGCCCACTTGCACCGCGGCTGCGCAGTGATGTTGCGCTGAGAGCGGACGGTGACCTCTCCGTCACCGTTGTTACAGCCCGCACACAAAATGCCCCGCCTAGGATGGACGGGTGACCACGACCTCGGCGCCGAATCCGGCCACGCCCCGCACCTCACGACGGATCATCACGATATCGCTGGTGATCATCGCCGCGATCATCGCTGCGTTCTTCGTCTTCGCCGCTCTCTACACGGACTTCCTCTGGTTCGACCAGCTGCAGTTCGCGAACGTTCTCACCACCCAGTGGATCGCCACTGCCGTGATGTTCGTGGTGGGCTTCCTGGGGATGGCGGTGCCGCTGTTCATCGTGATCCAGCTGGCGTACCGTCTGCGCCCGGTTTACGTGCGGCTGAGCTCGCAGCTCGATCGCTATCAGGAGGTCATCGAGCCGCTGCGCCGCCTCGCGATGTGGGGCATGCCGATCTTCTTCGGCCTGTTCGCCGGCTTCGCCGCTGCGGGCAACTGGGAGACCGTCTGGCTGTGGTTCAACGGAGGGGCGACCGGCGAGGTCGACCCGCAGTTCGGCATGGACACGGGCTTCTACCTGTTCGCGATGCCGTTCTACTCGATCCTGCTGGCGTTCGTCTCGGCCGTCATCCTGCTGTCGCTGGTCGTCACCGCCCTGGTCTCGTACCTGTACGGCTCCGTCCGCATCGGTCAGGGCGAGCTGCGCATCTCGAAGCCGGCTCGCATCCAGCTGGCCGTGCTCGCCGGGCTCTACCTGCTCGTGCAGGCCGCGAGCCTGTGGCTCGACCGCTACAAGACGCTCGTCACGCAGGAAGACCGCATCACCGGTGCCGCGTACACGAGCGTCAACGCCACGATCCCCGGTATGGCGATCCTCGCGATCCTCGCCGCACTCGTCGCGATCCTCTTCTTCGTCACCGCGGTCATCGGGCGCTGGCGCTTCCCGCTCGTCGCGACCGGCCTGCTGATCGTCGCATCCCTCGTCGTCGGCATCGGCTACCCGTGGGTCGTGACGACCTTCCAGGTGCGTCCGAACCAGAACAGCTTCCAGGCCGAGTACTACCAGCGCAACATCGACGGCACCAAGAGCGCCTACGACATCGCCGACCTCGAGGTGACGCCCTTCAAGGCGGAGACCACCGCTGAGGCGGGGCAGCTGCGCAACGATGCCGAAACCACAGCATCCATCCGCATCCTCGACCCGAGCATCATCAGCCCGACGGTGCAGCAGCTCGAGCAGTTCCGCAACTACTACCAGTTCCAGGAGACCCTGGACGTCGACCGCTACAACATCGATGGCGAGACGCAGGACACCGTGGTGGCCGTGCGCGAGATCAACGTGGACAAGCTCGGCGACAGCAACAGCTGGAACAACCGCACCGCGGTGTACACGCACGGCTACGGCCTCGTCGCCGCCGCCGGAAACCAGCGCACGAGTGAAGGTGAGCCGGTGTTCCTCGAACGCGGCATCCCGTCCTCTGGATTCCTCACCGAGAGCGAGGAGTACGAGCCCCGCGTGTACTTCGGCGAGGACTCTCCGCTGTACTCGATCGTCGGTGCCCCAGAGGGCACGGATCCGGTGGAGATCGACTACCCGCGCGGCAACGACGGTGCGAACGAGACGAAGAACACCTTCGCGGGCGACGGCGGTCCGAGCGTCGGCAGCACCTTCAACAAGCTGTTGTACGCGCTGAAGTTCCAGGAGGCGGAGATCCTCTTCTCCGATCTCGTCAACTCCGATTCGCAGATCCTGTACGACCGCGACCCGGTGACGCGCGTGCAGAAGGTCGCGCCGTACCTCGAGCTCGACAGCGACCCGTACCCGAGCGTCGTCGACGGCAGGGTCGTGTGGATCGTCGACGGTTACACGACCAGTTCGACGTTCCCGTACTCGACCAGCGTGAGCCTGTCGGATGCCATCGCCGACTCGAACACGGCGGCGCCGAACTTCGCCATCGACGACATCAACTACATCCGCAACTCCGTGAAGGCCACCGTCGACGCCTACGACGGCTCGGTGACCCTCTACGCGTGGGATGACGAGGACCCGATCCTCGAGGCATGGCAGAAGGTGTACCCCTCGACGGTCGAGCCGATCAGCGAGATGTCCGCCGACCTGATGAGTCACGTGCGCTACCCGACCGACCTGTTCAAGGTGCAGCGCGAGATCCTCGGCGTATACCACGTCGACACGGCCGGATCCTTCGCCCAGCAGGACAACCGCTGGCAGACGCCGAACGACCCGCGCAACGACGACCAGCTGCAGCCGCCGTACTACCTGTCCATGCAGATGCCGGGGCAGGAGGAGCCGCGGTTCTCGATGTTCTCGACGTTCATCCCGGCGTCCTCGCAGGGCACGACGAGTCGTAACGTCCTGATGGGGTACTTGGCAGTCGATTCGGATGCCGGCGCCACAGCCGGCGAGAAGGCCGACGGTTACGGACAGCTGCGAATGCTCGAGATCGATGCCGACACCACGGTGCCGGGACCGGGTCAGGTGCAGAACACGTTCGACTCCGACACCACGATCGCCGACAAGCTCAACGTGCTGACGCTGGGCAAGTCCGAGGTGAAGTACGGCAACCTGCTGACGCTGCCCGTCGGTGGCGGTCTGCTCTACGTGCAGCCGGTGTACGTGCAGTCGTCCGAGGGCACTCAGCTGCCGCTGCTGCAGAAGGTGCTGGTCACCTTCGGCGACAGCATCGCCTTCGAGGACACCCTCACCGCGGCGCTCGACGTGATCTTCGGCGGAGACTCCGGCGCGAGCGGTGGAGACGAAGAGGTGGAGCCGGTCGATCCGGGCGACGGGACGAGTCCGCCCGAAGAGGGCGGCACGGATCCGGGCACGACGGAGCCGGATCCCGGCACCGGGACGGATGCACGCGCCGAGGCGCTCGCCGACGCTCAGCAGGCGCTGACCGACCGTGAGGCGGCTCTGAAGGCCGGAGACCTCACCGCGTTCGCCGAGGCCGACAAGCGCCTCACCGCAGCGATCACGGAACTGCTGGCACTGGAAGCGGCCGAATAGGCCTCGCACAGCGAAACGGGCGTCCCGCGAGGGGCGCCCGTTTTCGCGTCCGCTGGCTGTCTGGTCGCAGCGCGCCAGGGCATGCGAAAGGCCCCTGATCGGGATTTCTCCTGATCAGGGGCCTTTCTTGTGTCGCTTCTCGTTGCGGGGACAGGATTTGAACCTGCGACCTCCGGGTTATGAGCCCGGCGAGCTACCGAACTGCTCCACCCCGCGGCACGTCTACTAGCCTAACACGGGTTTCGGCCCTGGTTAACCACGGGCAAACTGCGCGAGGATGGAGACATGTCTGAGACCGCCGCACTCACCGTCGCCGTATGCCAGTTCAGCCCGGCAGCCTCACGGGCGGACAACCGCGCCCGGATCGCAGAGATGACAGCGGATGCCGCGACGAGGGGAGCGCGACTGGTGGTGTTCCCGGAGTACTCCAGTTACTTCGTGAACCCGATGGACGCGACTCTTGCCGAGAATTCCGAAACGCTCGACGGTGAGTTCGTCCGGGCGCTGCAGGACACGGCATCCGCTCATGACGTCACGATCGTCGCCGGACTCGTCGAGTCGGCGGGGGAGCGGGTGCGCAACACTCTCGTCGCGGTCGATGCGACCGGCCTGCGCGCCACATACCGGAAGCAGCACCTGTACGACGCGTTCGGCCAGACGGAGTCGGACTGGATCGAGGCGGGGGAGTTGGGGACTCCGGAGACGCTGGAGATCGGCGGACTGCGCCTCGCGATGATGACCTGCTACGACCTGCGCTTCCCCGAGGTCGCGCGCACACTCGTGGACGCCGGCGCCGATGTCGTCGTCATTCCCGCCGAATGGGTGCGCGGGCCGCTCAAGGAGCATCACTGGACGACCCTGCTCGCCGCGCGCGCGATCGAGAACACCGTCTACGTCGTCGCCGCCGATCACCCAGCGCCGATCGGCGTCGGGCACTCGCAGATCATCGACCCGCAGGGCGTGGTGCTCGCGGGTGTCGCGACAGGTGAGGGGATCGGCGTGGCCGAACTCACGAATGATGCCGTCACCCGCGTGCGCGAGACCAACCCCGTGCTGCGACTGCGCCGTTACGGCGTCGTTCCTCGCTGAGGCGCCGGCCGCCGCGTCACGTGCTGTCGCCGCACGCGTCGCAATTGCACCGGGCGAACAGCCGCACGCGCCTCCGTGCACCCGGCGAACAGTCGCCGATGGGAGCAATTCGCACGCGAAACTCATGTCTGAGGTGCGAAATGCTCCCGCGGGTGGGATGCTCCCCCGGGTGCGAGGCAGGCAGGCGAGACACGCGCGAGATCACGGGCGCCGAGCGCGAAGGGTGCGCGCGAGGAGGCTCAGGAACTCGCTTCGGCCGGTCGTCAGGTCGAGTTCGGTCATGCGGATGACGACCCATCCGAGCTCCTCCAAGCTGCGCTGACGCCGGATGTCGATGCGCCACTGGTCACGGTCGGTGCGGTGTCCGTCGCCTTCGTACTCGATCGCGATCTTCAACCCCGGATATGCCAGATCGACCGTCGCCACGAGTCGGCTCCCGTCGCGAATGGCGTGCTGGACGACAGGTTCAGGCAATCCCGCGTCGAGGATCGCGATTCGTGCCTGTGTCTCCTTCGGCGAATCGACACCAGCTCGCACGAGTTCGAGCGCGTCACGTAACTTCCGCACACCGGGGAACGCGCCGAGCGCGTCGATCTGTGCGCGGATGCCTTCGATGGAGAGGAACGGCCGCACCATGCGCAGTCCTGGGTACCGCTGCGACGGCGTGACGATCGCGTCCAACATCATGACGAGCTGCTCGACGTTCAGCCTCGGCGCGAGGAGTGCGACGGTCGACACCGGATCCATGGTGCGCAGCCCGCCGACCGTGTACGTCTGCGCGCGATCCTCGGCGACGCGGCGGCCGTGCACACCGGGCACGCGCGGCGGAGCCGCATGGGCAGGGACGCCGACGTCCAACGGCTCGGCCGCTGTCCATCGCCACGGCAACGGCAGCCCCCAGGCACGAGCCGCTGTCACGCCGCAGTACCGATGCCCGTCGCGCATTCGCGGTGCGAAGCTCTCGGCGCGTTGAAGGAAGGTCTCCGCGATCTCCTTGGCACGGACCCCCGGGAACGGACGATGCAGGTCGGCGGCGTTCGCCCGCCCTCTCCCGACGCCGGCTGCCACGGCATCCGATACGTGGAACACGCCGCCGAGATGGCGAGGCAGGGGGGTTCGATGGCGCATGCGGCCATTTTCGTCACGAAGCCGGCCGCCTGGTGCCTCTGACGCACGATCGGGGGACGACTTCTTCTGCTTCGTCCATGTGCAGGACGAGTCATGGGATCTTTTCGCATCGAGAGCCGCCGCGTCACGTGCGAAAAGCTCCCATCGGCGGCTTCCCCGGGGGATTCCGTCAGAACCGGGCTGCGGCCAACCGCCGCGCAGCCTCTTCGAGCACGTCGACGCGCTTGCAGGCGGCGAATCGCACGAGGCCCGCATAGTCTCCGCGGTGCTCCGTGCTGACGAACGCCTCCAGCGGGATCGCGACGACTCCGGCCTTCTCCGGAAGGGCACGGCAGAAGGCGGCGGCATCCGCTCCTCCGAGCGATGTCGCATCGGCGACCGTGAAGTAGCCGCCCTGCGGCGGGATCACCTCGAATCCGGCCCCGCGCAGACCGTCGCCGAGGATCTCGTGCTTTCGCGCGAGGGAGGCCGCGGCATCAGTGAAGAACGCATCAGGCAGGCGCAGGCCGACCGCGATCGCCGGCTGGAACGCCGAGCCGTTCACATACGTGAGGTACTGCTTGACCGTCAGCACCGCCGTGATGAGATCGGCAGGACCGTGGATCCAGCCGATCTTCCACCCGGTGGCCGAGAACGTCTTGCCGCCGGACGAGATGGTCAGGGTGCGCTCCGCCGCACCGGGCAGCGTCGCGATCGGCACATGCGGGCCGTCGAACGTGAGGTGCTCGTACACCTCGTCGGTGACGATGACGGTGTCGTGGCGGTGCGCGAGCCGCACGACCTCCGCTCGGACCTCGGGTGAGAACACGACTCCGGTCGGGTTGTGCGGATCGTTCACGAGGATGATCCGCGTGCGATCGGTGACGGATGTCGCGAGCACCTCGAGATCCGGCTGGAGATCCGGCAGCCGCAGGGGAACGGTGCGCAGTCGCGCGCCGGCCAGCGCCACGGCCGCAGCATACGAGTCGTAGTACGGCTCGAACACGACGACCTCATCCTCGGGGGAATCGATCAACGCGAGCAGCGTCGCCGTCAGCGCCTCGGTCGCGCCGGCGGTCACGATCACCTCTGTCGCCGGATCCACCGTGAGCCCGTAGAACCGTTGCTGGTGCTCGCTGATCGCCTCGAGCAGGTCGGCGAAACCGCGTCCGGGCGGGTACTGGTTCGCACCCCGTGAGATCGCCTCCCTGGCGGCCTCGAGCACTTCGGCTGGGCCGTCCTCATCGGGGAAGCCCTGTCCGAGATTGACCGACCCCGTTCTCAGAGCAGCCGCAGACATCTCTGCGAAGATGGTGGGTCTGACCGCACCGTCCGGCGAGAGCAGGCCGGCCCCTGCCGCTGTGCGCCGCCAGGCGCCGGGAATAGCACTCATGCAAACCAGGCTAAGGCCATAGACGACACTCACCCTCACCATAACGAACGCACAGCTACGAGCGGCACTCTGGATCTTGTTGAAGGAGCAGACCATGAACGAAGACAAGAACACCAGCGAGTCCGCGTCGTCCGAGCAGCCTGCGTCGCAGGAGCCGAGCGGCACCGGCGCCGGTCACGACATGCCCGCGTCGTTCACGTCGCATCAGGCACCGACCCCGACATCGACCCAGGATGCCTCGACGCAGAACGCGTCGAACCCGGGTCCGTCTGCACAGAGCGCATCGACGCACAACGCGTCGGCTCAGGGTGCCGCGTTCGGGATCCCCGCCCCGACATATCCGGCGCACGGCGCCGATCAGACCCAGCCGACCGTCTCGTTCTCCCGCGAGAGCGGCGAGGGCGGTGCAGGCGCTTCGGCTGATGCGGGAGCAGACGGCGCCACCGACCACGTCACACCGATCGGCACGAAGTCCAAGGACAAGAAGCCGTTCGGCGCAGGCAAGGTCGCGGCCCTCATCGTCGCCGCCTCGCTCGTCGGCGGCGCGGCCGGCCTCGGCGGCAGCTACCTCGGCAACAACCTCTGGGCTCAGCCTCCCGGTTCCACGGCCAACGGCACCGACACCATCACGGTGAACAACCCGGGCTCCGTGAACGAGACCACCGCGATCGCGACCACCGTGCTGCCCTCGGTGGTCACGATCGAGGTCGCCGGTCAGGAGGGATCGGGCAGCGGCTCCGGTGTCGTGATCAGCAAGGACGGCTACGTGCTCACGAACACCCACGTGGTCACCCTCGGCGGTGCTGCGGCGAATCCCGAGGTCAGGGTGACCGCGTCCGACGGCCGCATCTACGACGCAACGATCGTCGGCACCGATCCGATCTACGATCTCGCGGTCATCAAGCTCGAGGGAGCAGAGGATCTCACGCCGATCGAGTTCGCCGACTCGTCCGACCTCAATGTGGGATCCACCGCCGTCGCGGTCGGTGCCCCGCTCGGGCTGTCCAACTCGGTCACCACCGGCATCGTGAGCGCCCTGAACCGCAGCATCCAGATCGCGTCGTCGGCCCTGCCCGACTCGGCCGACCAGGACAGCCAGGAGGACGGCGAATCCGAGCAGGAGGGCGGCCCCTTCCAGTTCGACCTGCCGGGCGCCGAGACCCAGGGCGCCACCGAGTCGATCTCGATCGCGGTGATCCAGACCGACGCGGCGATCAACCCCGGCAACTCCGGCGGCGCACTCGTCGACAGCGAGGGCAAGCTCATCGGCATCAACGTCGCGATCGCGACCGCGGGCAGTGCAGAAGAGTCCGGCTCGATCGGCGTGGGCTTCGCGATCCCCTCGAACGTCGCCAAGCGCATCTCGGAGGAGATCATCGAGGACGGCACAGCGACGCACGGTCTGCTCGGCGCGTCCGTACGGGATGCGTCCTCTGTCGAGGGCTCTGAGGTCGCCGGCGCGTACATCGCGGACACCCCCGTCAGCGGCGGCGCTGCGGAGGAAGCCGGTCTGCGCGAGGGCGACATCGTGACGGCCTTCAACGGTGCACCGGTCGCGAGCGCGACCGACCTCACCGCCCAGGTGCGAGCAGCGGCCGCGGGCAGCGACGCGAGCCTCACCTATGTGCGCGACGGCAAGTCGTACGACATCGATGTGAAGCTCGGAGAACTCAGCCTCTGATCGGTCATCCGATGGCTCCGGCGAGCCACCGGATTCTCAGAGAAGGACGCCACCCCGCGATAGGCTCGCGGGGTGGCGTCCTTCTCTTTCGGCTCCGGCAATGCGGCCAAGCTCCTGCGCATCCCGTTGTATGCCGTCGGAGGAATAGGCGCGTTCTTCGTCCCGCGCGGCCGGCGCTGGGTGTTCGGGTGCGGCGCGGGGATCGGCGACGGTGCACTGGCGCTGTGGCGCGTCGCGACCGAGAAAGGGCACGACGCCGTCTGGCTCACCTCGTCCGCGCGCGAACGGGCGGATGCTGCGGCGCGCGGCATCCGCACGATCTCGAAGTCGTCGCTGCGCGGGTGGTGGGCCACCGCGTGCGCAGGCGTGCTCGTGGTCACGCACGGCCTCGGCGACGTGAACCGCTACGGCGTCTCGGGCGGATTCATCGTGCAGCTGTGGCACGGCATCCCGCTCAAGCGGATCGGACTCGACTCGCCGGCGACCACACAGGTTCCGGATGTTCCGGGAGCGGGGCTCCTTCGACGGCTCGTGGCGGTGCTGTACCGCCGGACCGCACGCCGCATCCGAGTGCTGCCCGCGGCATCCGACCGCTCGCGCGGACGACTCGAATCCGCATTCGCGCTCGGCGATGCGCGGGTGGTCGTGACAGGAGAGCCTCGCGTGGACGTGCTCTCCGCCGGCTCCGACGACGAGCGGCGCGACGCCGCATCCGCTCTGCTCTCCACGGCGACCGGACCGCTGCCCGCAGGGGCTCGCACGCTGCTCTACGCGCCGACCTGGCGCGACGGCGCTGACGACGTCGCCGTGCCGACCGCGGCGCAGTGGGTGAGGATCATCGCGCTGCTCGAGGCGCACAACGTCGTGCTCTTCGTGCGTTCGCATCCGCTCGGTGCGGGTGCGTATCAGCCACCGCTGCCGAGCGGTCGTGTGCGGATGCTGGGCTCCGAGGTCGCCTCCGACGTCACTCCCGCCCTTCCGGGGATCGACGTGCTCGTCACCGACTACTCGTCGTTGGCGTACGACGTGGGGCTTCTGGGCATGCCCGTGCTGTATCTCGCACCGGACGCCGAGGAGTACGCGCGCACTCGAGGCTTCTACGGACGCTACGAGGATGTCGCGGGCGACGACGCGGCGAAGGACTGGGACGCCCTGCTCGGCCAGCTCGAGACGCTGCTGGCGGATGACGACGTGTTCACGGCGCGCTCCGCGCGCTCCAGTACGCTCAGCGCACAGATGCACGCTTACCGCGACGGACACAACGCCCGCCGCGTGTACCAGGCGATCCGCATGCGGGGGATTCCCGCGCCGAAGGGAGCACGATGACGACTGCCCGGATCGATGAGCAGGCGGAGACGCTGATCATCTCAGGCACGGGTCCCAAGCCCGGATCGGCGAACCTCGAGGGCCCACGGGCACGAGTGACGGGGAAGATCACCGGCGGAGGCAAGACCTGGAAGGCTGTCGTTCCGCTTCGCGTCGCCCGATGGTCGGGGGAACCTCTGCCGCTGCCGTCCGGCTCGTACGAGCTGAGCATCGACGGTGCGGACCTCGACGGCATCGAGATCGGTCCGGAGATGCTCGCGGGCATGCGCATCGCGCTGCACGGCGGCCACGTCGAGGTCGCCGCCCCCGTCGCGCTGATCTACGAGACCACCGAGGGGCAGTCCACGCTCGAGGAGCGCTACGTCGCCCAGGCCGGCGGCGATGAGAACGCCGTGTTCTTCGAGAGCTTCTACGGGCAGAGCGTCGGGTGCAATCCGCGTGCCATCGACCGAGAGATCGCGGCACGGGCACCGGGCGTCACGAGGTACTGGAGCGTGGTCGACCTGTCGATCGCCGTCCCAGAGGGCGCGATCGCGGTGATCGAGGGCAGCCCGGAATGGTGGCGCGCCCGCGGTGCGGCGAGGCTGCTCGTGGTCAACGACTGGATGCGCCGGCGCTTCGCACGCAAGCACGGGCAGAAGGTGCTGCAGACGTGGCACGGCACGCCGCTCAAGCGCCTCGCGCTGCATCGTCGCGGCTTCGATCCCCGAAGGATGGCGGCCGTCGTGAAGGAGTCGCGCCGCTGGGATGTCCTGCTCGCGCAGAACACCTATTCGGAGCGCATCCTTAAGAAGGCGTACGCGTTCTTCGGCAAGCCCATTTGGACCGACGGCTATCCCCGCAACGACGTGCTCACGACCGACGACGGGGCGGCGACGCGAAAGGCGCTCGGTATCGGCGCCGATGAGCGAGTGCTGCTCTACGCCCCGACCTGGCGCGACGACCGCAACGAGATCGTCGACTTCGTCGACCCGCAGCTGCTCGCGGAGCAGACGGATGCCGTCGTACTCGTTCGCGGGCACTCTCGCACGCTGCGGCCGGGGCGCGATCAGTCCGGTGCTCGGGTGATCGATGTGACGGGCTTCCCCGACACCGCGCGACTGCTGCTCGTCGCCAACGCGCTCATCACCGACTACTCCTCGGTGATGTTCGACTACAGCGTGACCGGCAAGCCGATGTACTTCATGGTGCCCGACCTCGAGCACTACCGGGGGCAGCTGCGCGGCTTCTACTTCGATCTCGCCGAACGGGCCCCCGGCCCGCTGGTGACGACTCAGGACGAGCTCGTGGACGCACTGCTGGACGAGTCGCTGCCCGGTTTCTTCGCCGAACGCTACGCTGCGTGGCGCAGGCAGTTCAACACCCGCGATGACGGGCATGCGGCCGAACGCGTGGTGTCCCGTCTGCTGGATCTGGGGTTCGTCGAGGCCTAGCGTCCGGAAGCGCTCGTCACGGCGTGGGGATCTCGGCGTCGGGGACCAGGTATTGACGCTGCAGCCACTCCCCGAACTTGTTCACCTTCAGGCAGCTCTTCGCCGTGGAGCAGTGCAGAACGGAGTCGTGAGAGGCGTACGCGGCGAACGCCTCGAGCTTCTTCCACAGTTCGTCGCCCCCGAGATTCACGGCGTTCTGTGCGCTCGGATACCCGATCGCGTACTGCACGACGGTGCCGTCGATGAAGCCGTTGTCGACGAGTCCCGCCACGAGATTCCCCGTCGCGGAATGATCGGGATGGTCCCCCTTCGATCGCGGATCGAGTTTGGGAAGATGGGCGAGAACCGACTGCGGCGCATATGCCTGCACCACTTCTGCGATTGTCGCCTCCAGTGCGGGCAGCGTGATCGGCTGCCCGGTGTCCGTCGTCGTCATCTCCGTGAGGGCGCCGGACAGGAGCTGGGGGAGCGATTGATGGCCGGTTGCGCCGAACCCGCCGGCGTCGAGGCCCCCATCGGGCAGGCGCACGAACAGCAGGAGGATGCCAGGATTGTCCGCCGGGGAGGTCGTCGTGATCGTGACGCCGCTGCGCAGCGCTACCACGGCGTCGACCCACGCGCCGGTTGCCCCACGCATGACGTCGTAGGCCGCGCGGATGCCGAGCTCTCGTTCCATGGCGTATCCCGCGCCCATGCCCGCATCGGATCCAGTGATGAAGAGCGTGCGGATGCACTGTCCTGCGGCCATCGCGTTGGGGATCGTGGGACTGCCGAAGATGAGGTCGTCGTCGTAGTGCGCCCACACCGAGACGATCGCAGGGGAGGCGCATGGTGCGGTGTACTGCAGGGGCGAGATGAAGGTCGCCGGCTGCACCGCCGTCTGCAGAACAGTACCGATCAGTACGCACTGCGCTGAGGCAGCAAGGAAGTCGACGGCGTTCGCCGCCACCTCCGGAAGGGCGCGCAGCGCTTCCTGAGTCACGGCCGCAGGGCACTGCTGCTCGGTGATCTCTGTTCTGCGCGCGGCGGTGAGAGTGTTCACCGGGAACTGGGGAGCCGGCACGATCGCCTGACGAGGGGGCGCGTCCTCCGGATCCTGGGTCATACAGCCTGTCAGAAGAGTCCCGATCACCATCGCGATCGCGATCACCGCACCGCCGCGCTTCCACGCGCGCGCAGCAGGTCGTCTCAAGACCATTGACTTCCCCCGTCGCAGACCCATCGGCCATGCGGCGCGACTTAATCCACATGATAGTGGTAGCACGCCGCAGTCGCGCACATCGCGAGGCGGACACACCGAACGCCCGATCTCGATGCTACGGTCCGTACGCGTCCAGTGCGCTCGACGGCTCCGTCCGATAGCGTGTGGCGCACCAGGTAATCAGCACACCTCGAAGGAGAATAGTGAGCCCCGCAACAACCCGCCCGTTCGGCGTCACTCTCGTCGCCGTCTTCCTGTTCATCACCGGAATCCTCAGCATCATGGGAGGGATCCTCGGATTCATCGGGTCGTCGAATGGCGCATCTGAGACCCTTGAGGGTGTGACGCTGGACGGCACGGGCATAGCGGTGCTCTCCGGATTCTTCGTCGTCGTCGGTGTCTTAAACATGATCTTCGCCTTCGGGATCCTTCGCGGCAGCCGTGTCGCTCGCGCGATCATCACAGTCCTGCAGCTGATCACGATCATCAGCGGCGTCGTGGCCCTGGTCACGTCTGGTGCACAGCTCTGGCACGGCATCTACAACCTGCTCCTACCGATCCTGATCGTCGTGCTGCTGTGGGCTGGTGCGCGCACGCGGGAATTCTTCGCGAGCAGATGACCGCCCGCACCACGATCGCCGCATGACCATGAGCGCGACGTCCGATCACAGACTGCTCAATCGTGTCTTCGACGCCAGCATCATTCTGAAAGGGATCAGCGGTGCGCTCGAACTGATCGGCGGTGTCGCACTCTTCTTCGTGAGCGCCGACCAGATCCGTCACCTACTGAGTTGGGTGAGTGCGCACGCCCTCGTGGTGAATCCGCACTCCGCGCTGGCGCAGTGGATCGAACATCTGGCGGACCGGATGGGGGCAGACGCGACGGTGTTCGCCGCCTGGTATCTCATCCTGCACGGTGTCATCAAGGTCGTGCTCGTGTGGGCACTGTTGCGCGAGAAGCTATGGGCCTATCCGTGGATGCTCGTCGCGCTGGGCTTGTTCATCGCTTATCAGTGCTACGAGCTGGTGGTGCACTTCGGTTGGTGGATGTTCGCGCTGACGATCTTCGTTGTCTTCATCGTGTTCTTGACGACGCGTGAATGGCAGCTCCACCGGCAGCGGGTCCCGACTCGAGCAGCATCCGACCAATAGAATGACCGCATGCGCAGACGAGCGGTGAAGTCGGATACCAACGAGCGAACCGGATCGGGAAATTCCTCTGCAGCAGAGTCGGACGAATACGCGACCGGTGTCGAGGAAACAGCCGGTGCCTCGCAGCGGTCGCGGCGTGACTTCTTCCGATTCGGTGGCACGGCTGCTGCCGGGGTCCTTCTCGGCGGTGCAGCGGGAGGGGCGGTCGGGTTCGCGGCCGGCGAGCGATCCGGGTTCCTCGCAGCCGAAAACGACTACGGCGCGCTCGCCCCACGGCATGCGCCTGGGTTCGACCATGTGGTCGTCGTGATGGGTGAGAATCGGTCCTTCGACAACCTGCTCGGCTATCTCTACTCCAAGGAGACTCTGCCGGACGGGCAGAGTTTCGACGGACTCGCCTTCGGGGAGTACTTCAACGAGACTGCGGACGGCACACGTGTCGACGCTCACGTCTACGAGGGCGCGACCGACAAGATCATGGCGCACCCCGACCCGGATCCCGGCGAAGAGTTTCCGCACGTCAACACGCAGATCTTCAACACCGTCGAGCCCGCAGGTAACGCACAGCTCTTCGTCGAGAGCATGCAGTCGCCGTTCAACACGCCGCAGAACGGCGAGCAGGCCACGATGGGCGGCTTCCTCAACGACTACATCATCAACTTCGAGCGTCTGAAGAAGGGCACACCTCCCACGACCGAGGACGCGAAGCACATCATGGGCTCTTTCTCACCGGAGATGCTGCCCACACTGTCGATGCTGGCTCGCGAGTTCGCCGTCTTCGACAACTGGTTCTGCGCCGTGCCGTCGCAGACGTTCTGCAATCGTTCGTTCTTCCACGCCTCCACATCGCACGGCTTCGTGACGAACAAGCACGGCGGCGGATACGAAAAATGGTTAGATGCGGAGCAATCGCCGACGATCTTCAATCGGCTCGAGGATGAGGGGCTCAGCTGGAAGATCTACTTCGACGAGCTGCAGATGGTCTCCTTCACCGGGGTGCTGCACGCTCCCGTGCTCGAGAAGTTCTGGCGCACCGAGCATTTCGGCACCATGGACGACTTCTACGCCGATGCCGAGCACGGGGAACTTCCCGCCTACGCCTTCATCGAACCGCGCATGGTGTACAACCACAACGACTTCCATCCTCCGTTCGGCCATCGCCACGAGAGCGAGGTCGACGGCTCTGAGATCATGAACAGCGCCTATTCGGATGTGCGTGCGGGCGATGAGCTCATCCACGACATCTACACGGCGGTTCGCACCAGCAAGACGCAGGACGGCTCGAACGCCGTCAACACTTTGCTGCTCATCACGTTCGACGAGCACGGCGGATGCTACGACCACGTCCCGCCGCCCGCCGCGACGCCGCCGGATGATTCCGGTGCGGGCGAAATGGGTTTCGAGTTCGATCGGCTCGGATGTCGCGTGCCCGCGATCGCGGTATCGGCGTACACGCGAAGCGGCACGGTGATCAACGACGAGATGCATCACGGCTCGGTGATCGCGACGCTGAACCGTCTGCACGGACTCCGGCCACTCACGAAACGGGACGCAGGTGCGAACGACCTGTTCAACATCATCAATCTCGAACAGCCCCGTCACCCCGCCGACTGGCCGGAGACGAACCCGTCGTTCACTCCGCCGAACCCCGAGGAGAAGCCGCTTCATCCCGCGCACGCGCACAAGGACAAGCCGCTCACTCCGCCGGCCCGCGGGCTGCTGGGGCTGCTGCTGGCCCGTCACGGACTTGCGGAGAGCGAGGAGCCGCAGACGTTCGGCGAGGCCTACGAGCTGCTGCATTCGAGGGGCAAGGGGCTGTTCGGCCCGCCAGAGGATGCCTGAGGAATGAGTGATATGAGAGGTCCCGCTCCCAGCCGCCGCAGTGCGAACGTGGAGAGCCGAAAGCGGATGTATCGGCGCCGTCGCTTGTTCGTCGCACTTCTGGCAGTCGTCGTCGTGGCACTGGGCGCGGGGATGTACGCCCTGATCTCTTCGCTGAACAGTCCTGCTGTATCCGCGGATGCACCGGAGAGCGCAGACCGGACGACGACGCCGGGGCCGCAGCCGACGCCGCTGACCGCTGAGGAGCAGCTCCTCGCTGACGTCGATGATCCGCTCGCCTGCGCAGTGAGCTTCGAGGGCGAGGCGATCACGCAGGAACCGATGCTGCAGTCGCAGAACTCGGCGTACGCCGCGCTGCCGATTCCGGCTCTCGAAGGACGTGTGTTCGCTGGCTGGTACACGTCGCCCGACGGCGCGAGTGCGTATCAGATCGATGCACGTGTGAACGGCTCCGACCTGGTGGCGTGCACCGACCAGCGGATGGTGCTGCACGGTGCGTGGATGAGCCCGCAGGACAATGCCGCCGCCGACGCGCAGATCCCGATCCTCATGTACCACCAGTTCACCTCTCGGCCCGAGGGCGAGGACGGCTGGCTCCGCGGGAACTACGCGTACATCGGTGACTTCGACGCGCACATGAATCACATCGCGACGACAGGCTTCTATCTGCCCACGTGGGATGAGCTGAGTGCCTTCATCGACGGGCGGCTCTACCTTCCCAACCACTCCGTGATCATCACGGACGATGATGCCGATCAGACCTGGTTCGATCTCGCGGTGCCAGTGGTGGACAAGTATCAGGTGATGGCGACCTCGTTCATGATCACCGCCGACCGTCAGGATCCCGCACCGTCGCCTTACGTGCTGCGTCGTTCGCACACGCACGCCATGCACACGGCCGGCGCGAACGGAGAGGGACAGATGGTCAATCTCTCCGCCGAGGAGATCGCCGCCGATCTGAATGCCTCCGCGGACGTCCTTGGAGTGCGCGAGGTCGTGGCCTATCCGTTCGGCCACTACAACGACACCACGAAGCAGGGCGTGGCGATGGCCGGATACGAGTTGGGGAGAACGATCGAGCCAGGGTACGTGCACATCGGCACCGACAAGCTCGCCCTGCCGGTTGTACGGATCAATTACGGCATGGGACTGGACGCGCTGATCAGCGAGATCGGCTGAATGCGCTGAGCGTTCACCCGGCTTGAGTGGTGAACGAAGCGGCGACGACGATGACGGGGACGAGCCCGAGGACGATCGCGATGATGCCGAGCACTCTCGGTCGTGCGACGACGACTGCGGCGATACCGAGCAGTACGGCGACGGCGCCGACCACGACGGAAGCGTAGAATGACAGGACCGCGAGCACGACGGCGTTTGTGAGACCCTGCCCGTCCGAGCCGCCGCCGCTCAGCCAGAAGCCGGCGATCATCAGAACTGCCACCGCCCCGATCACGATGGATGCGATCGCGAGACCACGGCGGGACGGGCGCGGGGCTGAGTCAGTCGTCATGCCTGGAGCCTACCGGGGTGCACGCTCCGGTGCCGGGCTCACGATCACGGGAGCGGTGTGTTCCGTGTGCCGAGGCGGGAGGCGTCGACGGTCCCTCTTGCGCCGCGGAGGACGCCGACGAGGAAACCGGCACCCCACGCGAGATGCATGGTCGGCAGGACAGCGAGGGTCCAGATCCGCTCGCGCACGGTTCTGCCCCCTCCAGGCTGCAGCGCAACGGCGATCACGAGCAGCACATAGGCGATGAGCGGCAGGTACACGACGGATGCCCCAGCCGACGCGATGCCGGCCAGCACACCGGTCACCTGCAGCAGAGCCACGAGCAGCGCGAGGGCGACGTTCAGCACCAGCGCCGGAGGTGCGAAGAAACGCAGTCCGTTGCTGCGCCCGAAGCGGCGCACGAGCTCGCCGCGCCACGCGCCCGTCGCCCGGAACTGACGCGCCAGGCGCCACCAGCTCTCGCGCGGCCAGTAGGTGACGGACAACTGGGGGTCGAGCCACACCTTGTGCCCGGCCTGGCGGATGCGAAGGTTCAGCTCCCAGTCCTCGCCGCGGCGGATCGACTCGTCGAAGAGCCCCACCTCCTCGAGCACTGCGCGGCGCATGACGCCCAGGTACGCGGACTCGGCTTCGCCCTCATGCGTGGTGCCGTGGTAGGCGCCGCCGCCGAGGCCGATGGGGGAGTTGTACGCCCTCGCCACCGACTTCTGGAACGGCGTGCGTCCGTCGGCGCGCATGACCCCGCCGACGTTCGCGGCGCCGGTGCGCCGCAGAGTCGCGAGCGCTCGTTGCGCGTACCCGGGAGAGAGCTCGGAGTGGGCGTCGACGCGGACGATCGTCGGGTAGCGACTGGCGCGGATCGCCGCGTTGAGGCCCACCGGGATGTGCGCCTCTGGGTTGTCGACCAGCCGGATGCGGTCATCGCCGGCGGCGAGTCGCTGGGCGAGTTCCGTCGTGCCGTCGGTCGACGGGCCGAGGGCGAGCACCAGTTCTGCTGGTCCGTCGAGCTGCTGTGCGAGCACTGAGGCGATGGCGTGTTCGAGGTAGGCGTGCTCGTTCAGAACGGGCATGACGAACGACACTCCGTCCGCAGGCGTTGCCGAATCGTTCTCTACCACCCCCCGATCATGTCACGACGAGGTGCAGGCTCCTGCGTAGTCTTGACATGTGGGTGCTGTAAAAGATGTCAGGAAGGCGTACCGCCTGTTGCGCAAAGCCATGCGCTCGCGCTCGGCGGTGCAGCGCGTTCGGCGCGCCCTCGACGCGGCCCCTCCGCACCCGGAGCGCCACTACAAGATCGCCGTGTACTTCGCCGACGGTGCGGTGAACATGTATCAGATGCGTCAGTGGTACCGGCCGCTCGCCGAACTCGAGAAGCTGTGGCCGGTGGTCGTGCTCGCCCGCAATGCGATCGGTGCGGAGAAGCTCCTCGCGGAGGACGCGCCGCCGGTGGCCTTCGTGCCCACCGTACGAGACCTCGAGCGTTTCATCCGCGATCAGGACATCCGCATCGTCCTTTACGTGAATCAGAACACACGCAACTTCCAGATGTTCCGCTACGGACGCCGTTGGCACGTGTTCATCAACCACGGCGAGTCCGACAAGATGTACATGACGACCAATCAGTACAAGGCGTACGACTACGCCCTCGTGGCGGGTCAGGCCGCACGCGACCGGCTCTCCCGCACGCTGTGGGACTTCGACGTCGACAGCCGCACGATCGAGATCGGTCGCCCGCAGGCGGATCACTTCTCCGGGACCCTGCCGTACACGCCGGACGATCGCACCGTCGTGCTCTACGCCCCGACGTGGGAGGGCGATCGCCCGAGCGCCCACTACGGCTCGATCGCGACCCATGGCGAGACTCTCGTGAATGCGCTGCTGGCCACGGGCACGCATCGCGTCGTCTACCGTCCCCACCCGCGAAGCGGCGTGGTCGACGACGCGTACGGCGCCGCGCACCGACGCATCATCGCGGCGATCGCCTCGGCGAACAGCGCCGATCCTGGCGCGCAGCACATCTACGACGACGGCCCGGAACTCGGCTGGCAACTCGCCGCGGCCGACGTCGCGATCGTCGACATCTCGGCAATGGTCTACGACCGCCTCGCATCGGGCAAGCCCCTCATGATCACCCGTCCGGTCGACGAGCGCGCATCGGTCGACACCGGCGGATATCTCTCGGACTGCGAATGGCTGACGGCGGATGCCGCGGCGGACGTCGCGGGCGAGATCGAGCGCGTGCGCGGCGACGAGGACGCCATCAAGAAGCTGCGCATGTGGGTGCAGCGCTACTTCGGCGACACGACTCCCGGCGTGGCGACCGCCAAGTTCCACGCGGCGATCGAGCAGCTCATGGGCAGGTGGGACGAGTGGCAGTTCCGCGAGATGGGTGCCATCAAGGCCGATGAGGACGATGACGACGAAGAGGACAAGGACGACGAGCTGCACGGTTGACCCGTAGGCATCCGCCGTCCCCTCCGTAGACTGTCGCGCATGGGCTACCCGCAAGCTGAAGCCGTCGCGTCCCGCTTCGAGGCGATCGATGAGTCGGCGTCGACCAATGCGGCGCTGCGTGCGCTGTCAGCCGACAGCGTGTCGTGGCCGCACCTGTCGGTGCTCCTCACCGACAACCAGACCGCCGGTCGGGGCAGGCTCGATCGCTCATGGGTGGCGCCGGCGGGGGCGGCTCTGGCGATCTCGGTGCTGCTGCGCGAACTGCCGTCCTCGCCCGAGGCGACGGGCTGGGTCCCTCTCATCGCCGGAGCGGCGATGGCGCAGGCCATCTCCGCGCAGCTGCCCGATCACGAGGTCGGCGTGAAATGGCCGAACGACGTCCTCGTGGATGGACGCAAGATCTGCGGCATCCTCGCCGAGTCGACGGGAAGCGCCGTCATCGTCGGCGCCGGCATCAACACCGAGATGACCGAGCAGCAGCTGCCGGTGCCGACCGCGACGTCTTTCGCCGTGCTCGGCGGGGCGGCCGATGCCGACGAGCTCGTGGCCGCGTACCTGACGCGCTTGGGCGACCTCATCTCGTCCCTCACGACATGGGGGGATGCCGTGCGCAGCGGTGTGCACGGTGCGGTGTCGGCCCTGTGCACCACTCTCGGTCGTGACGTCGAGGTCACGCTCCCCGACGGCACGACCGTGCACGGCACCGCGCTGCGCCTGGAGGAGGACGGTCGGCTCTGCGTGAGCAGTGACGGTGTCGAGCGTCTGGTCTCCGCGGGCGACGTGGTGCATGCACGTCTGCGGTGAGCAACGCGCCTCGGTGCGCAGCGGACGGCCACGCGGACACGCCGACCCTTGGCGGACGATGTCCGTGCCGCCAGGCACAATGGAGGGGTGACCCAGCCCGTGACTCTCGGAGGCCGGCCGGTGATGCCGCCGCCAGGCGCACCGGCCGAAGAACGCCTGATCGCGCGTTTCCGCGGACACGCCCGCGCGCTGTTCTGGTCGGCGCTGCTGCTCATCGCCGTTTCGGGCGCCACAGCGTTCTTCTACGGCAACCTGCCACCGGGTCTCGAAGACTGGATGGTCCTCGCCGCAGCGGCGGCGCTCGTGCTGTTCGGGGTCCTCATCCCGTTCGTGGTGTGGGCGTCGCGCAGCTACGCCGTCACGACGCGCCGCGTGGTCGTTCGCGAAGGGCTCGGCGCGCGCAGGAGCCGTGAGATGTCGCATGTGCGCGGCTACACCATCGGGGTGCGACGGGGGATCATCCAGCGCATGTGGGGGGCGGGCACCATCACCCTCTCGAACGGCGTCGACACGCCGCTGCGACTCGTGAACGTGCCCAACGTGACACTGGTGCATGAGGCGCTCGCCGATCAGATCGAGGTCAATCAGATCCTCGCTCATCGTGACGCGCAGTCGATGTCGGACCCCGACTCCGACCACTGAGCGCCGCCACCGTCGAAACGTCCTCCGCCATGCGCGAGAATGGACACGACGAACGGAGATCTCAATGGCGTTGCGTGTGGGCGTGATCGGCGGCGGACAGCTGGCTCGGATGATGATCGCTCCGGCGGTCGAGCTGGGACTCGACCTGCGAGTGCTGGCAGAGGACGAGGGGATGTCGGCGCAGCTGGCGGCCACCGCGGTGGGGGACTACCGCGACATCGACACCGTGCGCGCATTCGTGAAGGACGTCGACGTCGTCACGTTCGATCATGAGCACGTGCCGCAGGAGGTTCTTCGTGCTCTGGTCGCAGACGGAGTGGCGGTGCACCCCGGTCCCGACGCGCTGCAGTACGCGCAGGACAAGCTCGTCATGCGCGCGCGTCTGAGCGAGCTCGGAGTACCGCAGCCGGATTGGGCCGCTGTGCGGGGCGTCGATGAGCTGCAGGCCTTCCTCGATGATCACGGCGGCAAGGCCGTCGTGAAGACACCGCGAGGCGGCTACGACGGCAAGGGCGTGCGTGTGGTGCGCAGCGCGGACGAGGCCTCTGACTGGTTCGATGCCCTCGCCCCAGGAGCCGGCACGGACGCGCTGCTCGTCGAGGAGCTGGTGTCGTTCAGCCGTGAGCTCGCGCAGCAGATCGCACGTCGGCCGAGTGGGCAGATGATGTCGTACCAGGTCGTGGAGACGGTTCAGCGCGACGGCGTCTGCGCCGAGGTGTTCGCTCCGGCACCGGCGGCGAGCGACCGACTGGCGCGCGTCGCGGAGGCGATCGGGCGGCAGATCGCAGAGGGGCTCGGCGTGACGGGGATGCTCGCGGTCGAACTGTTCGAGACCGACGACGAGCGCATCCTCGTCAACGAGCTCGCGATGCGTCCGCACAACAGCGGGCACTGGAGCCAGGACGGCGCTGTCACCGGACAGTTCGAGCAGCATCTGCGTGCTGTCGCCGATCTTCCGCTCGGCGACACGACGCCGCGTGCGGCCTGGGCGGCGATGGTCAACATCCTCGGCGGTCCGGCAGAGGGCGGATTCGAGGACCGCTTCGACGCGGCGATGTCCGAGCAGCCGTCCGCGAAGATCCACACCTACGGCAAAGCGGCGCGTCCGGGCCGCAAGGTCGGACACGTGAACGTCTCGGGTGACGACCTCGACGACGTCGTCTACACCGCACGCGCCGCGGCCGCGCATTTCGTCTGAGTAACGCGCGCCGTTCAGCTGAACTCCCAGTAGCGGAACGTACCCTGGGGAGGTGACTGAGCCACTGCACTCTTCCGCTGCGCCCATCGTCGGCGTCGTGATGGGATCCGATTCCGACTGGCGCGTGATGAGCGATGCCTCGCAGGCCCTCACCGAGTTCGGCATCCCGCACGAGGTCGAGGTCGTCTCGGCTCATCGCACGCCGGACAAGCTGATGCAGTACGCACGCGACGCACGGGGCAGAGGAGTCCGTGTCATCATCGCGGGAGCGGGAGGCGCAGCGCACCTTCCTGGCATGCTCGCGTCCATGACGCCGCTGCCCGTCGTCGGCGTGCCGGTTCCGCTCGCATACCTCGACGGGATGGACTCGCTTCTCTCGATCGTGCAGATGCCTGCCGGCATCCCGGTGGCCACCGTGTCGATCGGCGGCGCACGCAACGCAGGCATCCTCGCGGCGCGCATTCTCGGTGCGTCGGATGACGCCGTCGCCGATCGGATCGAGGAGTACGCCCGCACACTCGAGTCCCAAGTCGCCGACAAGAACGAACGGTTGAAGGACTCCCTGTGACGATCGCCGCGCCGCGCGCGACGAACCGGGGAGGGCGCGCACTGATCGAGACCCGCCCGCTGCGCAACCCCGATCTGGCGGACGCCGGCTTCATGGGGCACCGCGGTTGGTGGCTCGTCGTGATGAACGTGCTGGTGCCCGGGTCCGCACAGGTCCTCGCCGGAGGCAACCGCCGACTCGGTCGCATCGGCCTGGTCGCGACGCTGGTGAGCTGGTTCCTCGTGGTGCTCGCGATCGTGTCGGCGCTGTTCTGGCGTTCCGTGCTGGTCTCGGTGGCGACGAACTGGTTCGTGCTGACGGCGCTGCAGGTGCTGTTCATCGCCTATGCGCTGCTGTGGCTCGTGCTGACCTTCGACACGCTGCGCCTGGTGCGGCTGGTCAAGGTCCCGCAGGCGTCGCGCTTCGCCATCCCGGTCGTCGCCATGATCCTCGTCGGGCTGCTCAGCGGAGGCGCTGGGTACGCGGCGAGCGTCGCAGGGGCGAGCCGGGGCGCGATCGATGACATCTTCGGCCAGAGCGGACCGAGCGTCGAGCCCGTCGACGGGTATTACAACATCCTGCTGCTGGGGGCCGACAGCGGTGACGGGCGCGACTCGATGCGCTTCGACAGCATCTCGGTGGTGTCGGTCAACGCGACGACCGGTGCGACGACGATCTTCGGCATCCCGCGCGAGCTGCCGAACGCGCCGTTCAGCGAGGGCAGTCCGATGCACGCGTTGTATCCGAACGGCTTCGAGGGGCATTCGTCGTCATCGTGCGGGTGGAACGGGTGGATGAATCATATCCGCTACGCGGCGGAGGTCTGTCGCGATGATCAGGGCGCCGAGCTTTATCCGGATGCTGCCGCGCACGGTTCCGCGCCGGGCATCGAGGCGACGAAGGACGCTGCGGAAGGAATTCTCGGCATCGAGATCCCGTACTACATCTTCATCGACATGAACGGCTTCGCGGCCATGATCGACGCGCTCGGCGGCGTGGACATCAACGTCACGGAGCGGTTGCCGAAGGGTGGCCCGCCGGAGGGCTGGACCGGGACGGACGTCAACGAATGGGCGATCGGCTGGATCGAATCCGGTCAGCAGCACATGAACGGCGACACCGCGCAGTGGTACGCCCGCTCGCGGTACACGACCAGTGACTGGGATCGCATGCAGCGTCAGCGTGAACTGCAGATCGCGATCCTCGACCAGTTCACACCTGAGAACGTGCTGACGCGGTTCAACGACATCGCCTCCGCAGGCACTGTGCTCGTCGACACGGATCTGCCGAGGGACAAACTGTCGGAGTTCCTCGATCTGATGCTCAAGGCGAAGGAGCTGCCGGTCACGCCGATAGAACTCGTACCGGAGAACGGTGTCGACGAGTTCGAGCCCGATTACGCCTTCGTGCGAGACCTGGCCCAGCAGACGCTGCATCCGCCGACGGCGACTCCCGCGCCGACTCCGTGAGCGACCAGGGCCGGCTCATCCTGAGCAGGTGAGATCCGCCCTGGTCGTCTCCGCGTCGATCATGGGCGTGTGCAGCATCCTCGTGAGGCGATCTCCTGCACCGTCTCCGGTGTACGAGACGGTGATCGTCGTGGATTCTCCCGGTGCGAGCAGCACCTCGTGCTGGACGGCCTCGCGGTCGCGGAGTGACGTGGTCTGCACTTCTTCCTGCCGACCGTCACGATCGAAAGCGCTCGGCGTCGCGCCCTCAGGGCCGTAGATCGCGATGCGCGTGCGTACAGAGCCCGGCTCCACTTCCTGCAGCCCGCCGCCGGTCACGGATGCGGGGAGCGTCTGGGCGGCATCAGCCGGTGTGCCGTTCGTCCACGTGACGCGCACCTGGGTCGTCGGCTCGCCCCGGCATACCCCCACAGCCGTGCTCATCGCGGCGGAGGTGTAGTAGTCCATCCTCCCGCCGGTCGTGTCGTTGAAGAGCACGCCGATGTGCGGGCCGCGTTCGCCGTCGACAGGGATGGCGCCGCCGAGCGTCGATGCGGCGAGAAGGACCTCTTCGTCCGGATGAGCGCTCCAGATGCGGATACGGTGCTCCTCGGCAGCGTCCGCCAGCGCGCCGATGAGCTTCTGCGGCTCTGAAGTCTGAAGGGCTGCCGTGATCACGGCGTTCCATCCCAGGGCGAAGAGATCATCCTGCTGACCCGGGTCTGCAGAGCTCGCGTAGACCTCGGAGAGCAGCGTCGACAGGATGCTGTCGGAATCCGCGGTGAAGGGTCCGAATGACACCGCGTCGGTCGCCGTGATCAGATGCTGTGAGGTGACGGCATCGACCGCGAGCACACCGTCGACCTTCTGACCGAGCACCTGCTCCGCGCGCAGCGCCAGCAGAGCGCCGGCCTCGGAGAAGTCCGGGATGCTCGTGACGTCCTGCACGAACCGACCAGGTCCGTCTGAGAACAGCGCGATCACAGACTCGGTCATCGGCAGCGGTTCGGCCAGCGCGGGGAAGTCCCGGATCGAGGGCTGCTGCACGATGCTGAGGTTTCCGCCTTCGGCGCGCATGACGATGAGCGAGTCGACGCTGCCCCCGCCTGAGCGCAGCTCGGCGTTGTTCTGCATCGCGACGACGTAGGTGCGCGGTCCGTCGGCGCCCAGCATGGGCGGCAGCAGGATGGCCGCGCCATGAAGCGCGCCGACGACGGTGGTGGCATCGGTCACGGCCGCGCGCATCTCGCTCACCGCATCCGATACGGGTGGCAGCGCCGCATCCGTGTCGATCTGCTGCGCCCGTGCCTCCGCCTCGTCGAGCGTCGCACTGATGGCTCCGAGCGGCGTCACCAGTGCGGGGAGGGAACCGAGCCGGATCGAGGATCCCGCGAAGCCGAGGGTCGCGAGGTCGATGTCATCGGCGATCTCGAGCACGGGCACCACGGTGTCCGCGGCGATGCCGTCGACCACCTCGGCGATCTCACGCATGCTGGTGAAGTTCGCCCCGAGCCAGGGGAGTGTCTCGAATCCGCGCCACACGGGGTCGGAGGTGAGCTCGCGTGCGGAGGCCGCATGCGCGGCGATGCGCGGTGCGACGAGTTCGGCTCGCGCGAGATCGCCCTTGGCGATGGCCGCGCGCATCTGCGATGTGGAGGTCGCGACGCTCTGCAGTTCGCTGACGGCACTGACGCCGCGGACGACGACCCAGCCGATCGCCAGCACCAGCAGGGTCAGCGCACCGCCGACGACCCATCGGATCCATCGGCGCTGCACGGGAAGCCGGCCGTCGCTCACTCCTGCATTCAAGCATGCACCGGCGTCCCTCGCGCGTTTTCCTCTGTGCCGCGGATACTCTGTGGTCATGGGTGCCCAGTTACGCGTCGTTCTCGACCAGATCACACAGGTCGTCGACTCCGACCAGGCGGCCGCTTCACTGGATCTGACGGCGGGTCTGATCGCCACGACGCCGTCCGGCTGCACGGTCGAGGCCATCGTCCCGGCAGGGGGAGCAGCCGACATGGTCGGGCTCTCGGGAACACGTGTGCTTCCGCTCGGACGGCGCGAGCTCGCGGGGTCATGGCAGCTCGGGATCGTTCCCGGCGTGGGCGGCGGGCTCATCCATGCCCCCACGCTGATGGCACCGCTCGTCAAGCACGACCGCCTGCACGATGACGACCAGGTCGCCGTGACGGTGTGGGATCTGCTCGCGTGGGAGGCGCCGGAACTGCTCTCGAAGGGCGCGGTGGCCTGGCAGCGCGGGATGCTGCGGCGAGCGGCCCGGCACGCGGATGCCGTGGTCGTTCCGTCTCACGCGATGGCGGAGCGGATCGGATCGTTCGCGAAGCTCGGCGACAGGGTGCGTGTGATTGCCGGCGCGCCTCCCGAGGACTTCGCCATTCAGGCCGACGCCCCTGGCCGCAGGATCGCGCTCTCGTTGCCTGAGGCCTTTGTCGTTCTCACGGGGTCGGCCGACAGCCTCGAGCACGGATTCCGTGCGGCCGCGGCCGCGGATGTGGACGCTGTCGTGCTCGACGCCGCGGAGGGTGCGGAGCCACGTCTCGCCGAGATCGCCTCTGCAGTGGGCCTTCCTGAGCGTCGCGCTCACGTGCGCGGAAAGCTGTCACCGGAGGATCGTGCCGCCGTTCTGACCGGCGCGGCGGCGTTCGTGGGGACCAGCGCGCACTCGGCCTGGCCATGGCGGGCGATGGAGGCGATGTCGCTGGGCGTCCCGATCGTCGCGGTCGACAGCGGAGTGCATCGGGACATCATCGCCGAAGGCGGCGCGCTGGTGTCGACGGCGGACCTGTCAGATGCGCTGACGGATGCCGTCGGCACCGGTGCCGCGCGACTGCGGGTCCTCGCGGGGGACAGAGCACGAGCCTTCTCATGGGCGAGTTCCGCTGAGCGGGTGTGGGCCCTGCACGCGGACCTCTGAGGGGCGACGCCACCGGAGCGTGCGCAGGTCGGGTCCGGATCACACCGCCAGGTAGTCGGCGAGGGCGGTGCCGCCGTCACGCGGTGTGAAACCCGTGGCCATGATCTTGGTCAGATCCAGCACGCTGTTCCGCGGGCGAGGGGCGACCTCTGCCGTCGTGTCGGCGAAGTACTCGGCGGTGGTCACGTCCTTGACCCGTGCCGGATCGTTGCCCGTCAGACGGAACACGTCGCGGGCGACGTCCGCCCACGAACGCTCGGCGCCTGTGCTGGTGACGTTGTACGTGCCGTAGGCCGCACCCGCCTCGAGCAGATGCACGATCGCATCCGCGATGTCGCTCGTGAAAGACAGCCGGCCGACCTGGTCGCCCACGACGCGCGGATCGATCTCTCGATCGGCGAGCGAGGCCATGGTGCGGACGAAGTTCGCGCCCTCGCCCACCACCCACGAGGTGCGCACGATGTAGTGCCGGAAGGCGGTCTGCGCTGCGAGATCACCTGCCGCTTTGGACTGACCATAGACGCCGAGCGGTGAGAACGGGGCATCCTCGGTGTAGGCGCCCTCGTGGGTGCCGTCGAACACGTAATCGCTGGAGACGTGCACGAGCGTGATGCGGTGCTCATCCGCGATGCGCGCGAGCGCGGCGACGGCGGCGGCGTTGATCTGCCAGGCGGCGATGCGACCCTCTGTGGTCTCCGCGGCGTCGACGGCGGTGTGAGCGGCGGCGTTGATGATCGTGTCGTAGTCGCGCCAGTGTCGCGCCGCTGCGATACCGGGAGCCGTGATGTCGAGGTCGGCGCGCGTGACGTACTCGATGTGCGCGGCATCCCCGAGTCGTCTGCGCAGTGCGCGACCGAGCTGGCCACCGGCACCGACCACCAGCGTCTTGCGAGGGGGGACAGGCGAGACGTCGGCGAGACGCGGATGCGCCTTGTCCTTCTCCGAGATCTCGACGTCGCTGAGCGGGATCGGCCACTCGATCGCGGCAGTCTCGTCCGCGAGGTTCAGGTTCGCGTATTCGGCGTCGGGGGACCAGTGGTCGTTGACGAGGTACGCGTATGCCGTGTCGGGGGTGAGCGTCTGATAGGAGTTGCCGACTCCGCGGGGGACGAAGATCGCTCTCGATGGGTCGATCTCGATCGTGAAGACCGTGCCGAAGGTCGGCCCCTCTCTCAGATCGACCCAGGCGCCGAAGATGCGTCCGGTGGCCACGGAGATGAACTTGTCCCACGGCTCGGCGTGGATTCCTCGGGTCGTGCCGAGGCCGTCATTGAAGGAGATGTTGTTCTGCACCGGCCCGAAGTCGTCGAGCCCGAGGGAGGTCATCTTCTCGCGCTGCCAGTTCTCCTTGAACCAGCCGCGGGAGTCGCCGCGCACCGGGAGTTCGAAGACGACGAGCCCGGGGATCGGCGTGTCGATGCGCTGCAGTCGCTTCTCGAACTCGATGTCGCTCACTGGCTCTTCCCTGCGTAGAACGCTTCGGTGGCGTCCTTGCTGGGAGCCCACCAGTCCTCGTTCGCGCGGTACCAGTCGACCGTGGCGGCGAGGCCCGACTCGAAGTCGCCGTATGCAGGGCTCCACCCGAGTTCTGTGCGCAGCTTGGTCGAATCGATCGCGTAACGCAGGTCGTGGCCGGCACGATCGGTCACGTGGTCGTAGGCGTCTGCGGGCTGTCCCATGATCGTGAGGATCAGTTCGACGACGTCTTTGTTGCTCTTCTCGCCGTCGGCGCCGATCAGGTAGGTCTCGCCGATGGTGCCCTTGTCGAGGATCGTCAGCACGGCGGAGGAGTGGTCATCGGCGTGGATCCAGTCGCGTACGTTCTCTCCCGCGCCGTACAGCTTGGGACGGATGCCGCGCAGCACGTTCGTGATCTGGCGGGGGATGAACTTCTCAACGTGCTGGTACGGGCCGTAGTTGTTCGAGCAGTTCGAGATCGTCGCCCGCACCCCGAACGAGCGCACCCACGCGCGCACCAGCAGATCGCTGGCCGCCTTGGTCGAGGAGTACGGCGACGAGGGGTTGTACGGTGTGGCCTCGGTGAACCGGTCCACGTCATCCAGCTCGAGGTCGCCGTACACCTCATCGGTGGAGACGTGGTGCAGGCGGATGTCATGGCGGCGTGCGGCCTCGAGAAGCGTGTAGGTGCCGACGATGTTCGTGTCCAGGAACGGACGCGGATCGTGCAGCGAGTTGTCATTGTGCGACTCGGCTGCGTAGTGCACGACGGCATCCGCACCCGCGAAGAGCTCGTCGACCAGGGGCGCATCCGTGACGTCGCCGTGCACGAAAGCGGTCCTGTCCTCCGGGAGCCCCGCGAGTGACGCCCTGTTGCCGGCGTACGTCAGGGCATCGAGGACGGTCACGTGGTGGTCGGTGTTCTCGACCACGTGGTGCACGAAGTTCGACCCGATGAAACCGGCACCACCGGTGACCAGGATCCTCATCGCGTGCCCCGTGCGAGCAGGTCGAGCAGATACGCGCCGTATCCGGATTTCGACTGAGACTCCGCACGCGCGCGCAGCTCGTCATCGGTGAGATAGCCCTGACGCCAGGCCACTTCCTCCGGTGCACCGATCTTCAGTGCGGTGCGACGCTCGATCGTGCGGACGTAGTCGGCGGCATCGGTCATCTGATCGAACGTGCCCGTATCCAGCCAGGCGGTGCCGCGCGGCAGCACCTCCACGTGCAGGGCGCCACGCTCGAGATAGGCGCGATTGATGTCGGTGATCTCGTACTCCCCGCGCGCGCTCGGTTCGAGGGCGCGGGCGATCTCGATGACGTCGTTGTCGTAGAAGTACAGGCCGGGGACCGCGTAGTTGCTCTTCGGCGACGCGGGCTTCTCCTCCAGGGAGACCGCATTGCCGGCGTCGTCGAACTCGACCACGCCGTACGCCTGAGGCTCCGCGACCCAGTAGGCGAAGATCGCGCCGCCGTCGATCTCGGTGAATCTCTTGAGCTGCGTGCCGAGCCCCGGTCCGTACAGCAGATTGTCGCCGAGCACGAGTGCCACGCGATCATCGCCGATGAAGTCGGCGCCGATCGTGAACGCCTGTGCGAGACCGTCAGGAGACGGCTGCTGCGCGAAGGCGAGGCGGATGCCGAACTGCGAGCCGTCACCCAGCAGTCGTTCGAAGTGCTCCGCATCATGGGGAGTGGTGATGACCAGGATGTCGCGAATACCGGCGAGCATGAGCGTCGACAGCGGGTAGTAGATCATCGGTTTGTCGTAGACGGGGATCAACTGCTTCGACACGCCGAGCGTGATCGGATGCAACCTGGTGCCCGAACCGCCAGCGAGAATGATGCCCTTCACGAGTACATCGTGACACACGCGCTCGCGCGAATCGCGAAGCTGGTGGGACGCGGTGAATCCGCGCGACACGCGGCGTTTCTCTTCAGTTTCACTGTCCCCAGTGGCATCATTGCGCAACTTCCGCCACACTGGTCACATGTCTCGACGTGCCCCACACTCACGAAGCGCGCTCAGAATCACCCGGTTCCTCACTGTGCTGATCGCTGTCGCCGCAGTCGTGGTCGGCACGGTCGCGCCGGTCACAGTGGCCGCGGCATCCGCCGCTCAGAGCCCGTCGGTGTCTCTCGCGCGCACGGGCGGCGACCCTGCGCAGACGGGCATCGTCAAGACGTCGCTCGCCGGTTTCAGCGCCGGCAACATCATCAGCGACGCGGTCTTCACCAACAAGTCGACGATGACCGAGGCGCAGATCCAGACCTTCTTCAACGGCAAGGTCTCGCGGTGCCAATCCGGATACGTGTGCCTGAAGGATTTCAGAATCAGTTCGGTGAACCGTCCCGCCGACGCGTACTGCAGCGGATACACGGGAGCGGCCGACGAGACGGCGGCCCGGATCATCTACCGAGTCGCCCAGTCGTGCAACATCAACCCCCAGGTGCTGATCGTCATGCTCCAGAAGGAGCAGGCGCTCATCACGCACACGTGGCCCAGTTCGTGGCGCTACGACATGGCACTCGGCCAGGGCTGCCCGGACACCGCACCGTGCGATCCGAACTTCGTGGGATTCTTCCACCAGATCTACGGCGCAGCGCGCCAGATGCAGATCTACATGGAGGGAGAGTGGTTCCAGTGGTACGCGCCGGGCAAGACCTGGAACGTGCGTTATCATCCGAATGCGTCGTGCGGGTCATCCCCGGTGTACATCGCGAACAAGGCGACCTCGGCGATGTACTACTACACGCCGTACCAACCCAATGCTGCGGCGCTCGCGGCGGGCTACGGCGAGGCGAACAACGCCTGCTCCAGCTACGGCAACCGCAACTTCTACAACTACTTCACCGACTGGTTCGGGTCGACGCAGACGCCGCCGGCACCGCAAGGCCCGTCACTGAGTTCGATCAATCTCTCTTCATACGTGACGGCGATCGATAGTGCCGGATCTCTCTGGGGTTACCCGTTCTCGAAAGGAGTATGGGGCGAGCGAAAGCAACTGGCCAGTGGCCTGGGCGCCTCCGCATCCGTGATGATGACCGGCGATCTCGACGGCGATGGGAACCGTGATGTCGTGCTGCGGCAGGGAACAAAGGTCTCAGTGATGCGCGGCGCTCCTGCAGGCCTGACCAATGCGCAGCCGCTGAGCGTCGATTGGAGCGCTCAGAAGCTCTCGACCGCAGCCGGTGATCTGGATGGCGACGGCGTGCCGGATATTCTCACGACGAACTCCGCGGGAGAGCTCCTGCTGTGGCCCGGGGACGACCGGGGAGGGCTCCTTCCCGGAGTCAGAGTCGGATGGGGCTGGTCGGGTATGAACACGCTCTTCGGCAACGTCGACCTGAACGATGACGGCAATCCTGACATCGTCGGACGCGATGCCGCCGGCCGCTTGTGGGCCTTCTACGGCGACGGACGCAGTGGATGGTCCGGACAGCGGCAGATCGGTCAGGGCTGGGGCGGCATGACCGCCATCTTCACGCCGGGTGATTTCACCGGCGATGGCAATTCTGACATCGCTGCCCGTGCCGCAAACGGCGACCTGTTGCTGTACCCTGGCGACGGCGCCGGCGCTATCGTCGCCGGCGGAAAGATCGGCAACGGCTGGCAGATCATGACAGCTCTCGCCGGAGCAGGCGCTCCGGTTTCGACGATGCGCGCGCTCCGCCCGGGTCTCGGCGACGTCGATCGTGACGGTGGCCCAGACCTCGTAGGGGTGACTGCCCAAGGCACCTTGAACCTCTATCGAGGCAATGCTGCCGGTGGATGGCGCGGCTCGCAGTCAATCGGGTCAGGATGGTCGGCCGATGATCGTGTCCTCGCGCTGGGCGATTTCACCGGGGACGGGTATCGGGATCTTGGCAGGATCACTGCGGGGGGTCAGTTTCTGCTGTATCCGGGAAGCTCAGGAGGTGGTTATGGTGAGCCGCTGATCATTGGCAACGGTTGGCAGACGGTCTCGATGCTCGTCGGCGGTGTGGATTACGATGGCGACCGCAACCCTGATGTCATCGGTCGCAGCTCGGCGGGGCACCTTGTGATGTACCGCGGTGACGGTAGAGGGGGCTGGGCCAGCGGAGCGATCCAGATCGGCTACGGCTGGGGCGGGTTCACTGCCGCCTTCAACGCCGGCGACTTCGACGGGAACGGGATCGTGGATCTCATTCTTCGCACCTCCAACGGCGACCTGTGGCTCTATCCGACCAACGGATCGGGTGGATGGGGCACGCCCCGCCAGATCGGTAACGGCTGGGGAGGATTCACGGCGCTGTTGAGCCCCGGCGACTTCGATCGGAACGGAACGGTGGATGTCATCGCGCGGGCGGCCGGCGGAGACCTCGTTCTCTATCGTGGCGACGGGCGCGGCGGCTGGGGCGTGAGCGGGGTCATCGGGTGGGGGTGGAACACTCTCGTTTCCATCGGATGACACGGGCGGGCGCGACTTCGGAGGTCTATCAAGTCGTGGCATAAGATAGTGGGATGTGCGTGACATCCGTCATCGCAGTCGAATGAGTGGGCCAGTGACAGATACCCGAGATTTTTTCGCCGTCGTCCCGCGTTCCGAGTTCGAAGTCCCCGGTAAGAGCCGCGGACTGATCGATGTCGTACGCTGGCGTTACCTTTTGTACCTGCTGGTGAAGACCGGCGTCAGCACCCGTTACCGCAACTCGGTGCTCGGCTGGACGTGGTCGTATGTCCGTCCCGGCGCGCAGTTCCTCGTGTTCTGGGTCGTGCTCGGTCTTTTCATGAATCTCGAACGCGGGGTTCCGAACTACGCGGTGTACCTCTTCTCCGGCATCGTCGTGATCAATCTTTTCTCTGAGGCCTTCAAGAACGCGACGACATCGATAGTCGGTAATGCCCCGCTCGTGCGCAAGGTGTTCCTTCCTCGCCAGCTCTTCGCTGTCTCGGCCGTGTTCGTGGCGTTCATCCATTTCCTCCCTCAGCTCGGGCTTCTCCTAATCGTCTGCTTGTTCATGGGATGGATCGTGAACATCTCGCTGGTGTCAGTCCTCGCCGTCTTCGCGGGAATCATCATCGTTTCGTTGTTCGCGTTGGGCACAGGCCTCTTCTTCGGTGCGCTGAATGTCCGCTACCGGGACTCCGAGAACATTGTGGAACTACTGCTGCTGCTCGCCACGTGGGCATCGCCGGTCCTCTATGCGTGGACGATGGTGCAGGACGCGGTCGACGAACTCGGCTGGCCGCAGTGGATCGTTGATGTGTACATGCTCAATCCGATCACACAAGGTGTTGAACTCTTCCATTACGCCTTCTGGCGGCCGGTGACGGAGACGACACTCACGATGCCTCCCGGCCTCGCATTGAATACCGTGTGGACGTTCCTGATCGCTGTCGGGACGTTGCTGATCGGGCAGTTGGTATTCCGCCGCCTCGAGGGAAGGTTCGCGCAAGACTTATGACAACAGCAACCGCTTCGCGCCCCAGCATCATCGTCGACAGCGTGTACAAGACGTTCACTCTCAATCACGCGTTCTCCTTCAAGGACACGGTGGTCTCCTGGATACGGCGTCAGAAGACGACCAGCACCTTCCAGGCGCTCAAAGGAATCGACCTCGTGATCAACGAGGGCGAATCCGTGGCGATCCTCGGGTTGAACGGATCGGGGAAGTCGACGCTTCTGAAACTCGTCTCCGGCGTCATGGAACCCGATGACGGGCAGGTGCTCACACGCGGGCGCGTGGCGGGCTTGATCGAGGTCGGTGCGGGCTTCCATCCCGAGCTCTCCGGTCGCGAGAACGTGTTCCTCAACGCCGCGATCCTCGGCATGCAGCGCCAGGAGATCGAGGCGCGCTACGACGAGATCGTCGCCTTCAGCGAGATCGAGAAGTTCATCGACCAAGAGGTCAAGCATTACTCGTCAGGTATGTTCATGCGACTGGCGTTCTCCGTGGCGATCCATGTCGAACTCGATGTCCTGCTCGTGGATGAGATCCTCTCGGTGGGCGACGCGCCGTTCCGGGAGAAGTGCAGGCTGAAGTTCGCCGAGCTCATCGAGAAGAAGAAGACCCTCGTCGTCGTCAGCCACGACATGGAGATGGTGCGTGAGCTGTGCACGCGCGGCGTGGTGATCAACAAGGGCGAGGTCGTCTACGACGGTGAGATCGAAGGCGCCATCGCCCTGGTCGACGAATGATCACCGACTGGATCGCGCAGTCCGGGCTGATCGGCCTGGCGATTCTCGTGCTCTTCGGCCCCGGCCTGCTGATCGGAGCGGGGCTGCGCCTGCGCGGTCTGACGCTGTGGGCTGCGGCCCCGGCGATATCCGTGGGTCTCCTCGCGGTTCTCGCGATCGCGTTCCCGTACCTCGGCGTGCGCTGGGGGCACCTCAGCGTCGGGATCGCGTTCCTGCTCATCGCAGCCGTGACCTGGGGCTGCTCGATGCTCCTGCGGCGTGGTCGGGTCCCGTCATCCGTCCGGCTCCCCAGCCGTGGCGCGACACCGATGCTCACGATCGGGCTCGTCATCGGCGGGGGGCTCAACGCTGCGCGCTTGCTGACGTACATCGGGGTGCCGGACGCGATCTCGCAGACCAATGACGCGGTCTTCCATCTCAACGCGCTGCGGTGGATCGCTCAGACCGGCTCCGCATCGTCGTTCGATGTTTCCGGTCTGGTCGGTGGCAGTACTTTCTACCCCTCTGCGTGGCACGCGGTGACGTCGCTGGTCGCATTGGACAACGCCTCGATACCAGTCGCCGTGAACGCGGTCTCCCTCGTGATCGCGGCGGCCGTGTGGCCGCTCGGCATCGCGTATCTGACACGCGTCGTCAGCCGTGGCAACGCGTCGGCCACAGCCCTAGCCGCTGCTCTGTCCGCCGGGCTCATGGCGTTCCCGCAGTTGATGTTCGAATGGGGCGTGCTCTATCCGTACGCACTTTCGCTCGCAGTGGTGCCGGTCGCGACGGCGCTCACGATCACGACGCTGAGGGCATGGGCGACGGCACGTCCGGGAGAACGACTGCGTGCAGGCATCGGGCCCCTGGTGGCTGGAATGTGCGCCGTGACCGCGACAACGATCGCTCAGCCGTCGACAATACTCGTCTGGGCCGTTCTCGTGATGCTTTGGGCGAGCGGCGAGCTGATGCGCCATCATCGAGCCGCGACCGAGCGCCGACGACGCATTCTGATCGTCTCAGTGATCGTCGCCGGTTGGCTTGCGATCGCCGTCGTGTGGGCGGTGCTCGCGTTTCTCGCCGGGATCGTGCTGTGGCGCGCCTATCGCAGCCCGTTCGGTGCGCTCGCTGACGTGCTGACGAACGGTCATTCCCAGTTGCCTCCCGCTCTCGCGATGAGTGGGCTTCTCGTTGTTGGACTCGTCTGCGCGATCCGCGCGAATCGGCTGCGCTGGCTCGCCGTCGCCTGGATCGGGGTATCGGCGCTGTACGTGATCAGCGTCGCCACCGACCTCCCGGTGATCAAGCGACTACTGACGGGGCCGTGGTACGGCGATTCGTTCCGTCTGGCCGCCATCGTCCCCATCGTCGTGGTGCCGCTCGCGGCGATCGGTCTGGATGCGCTCGTACGCTGGATCGTCGCTTTCGCCGCTGCTCGGCACACGAGGGTGAACCGGCGGGCGCTCACGGTCGCGGCGATGCTGGTGACGGCCCTCGTCGGTGCCCTGAGCGTGATGGCGAGCCCGGTCACCTTGCTTCGTGTGGCCGCTGAGACCGACGAGCAATCCCGCTACGCGCTCAATGACGACAGTTACCTGTCGCTCGATGAGTACGAACTATTGCGAAGCCTGCCAGATCTCGTGCCCTCCGACGCATTGATCATCGCCAATCCCTCGACGGGTGCGGCCTTCGCCTACGTGCTGGGCGAGCGCGAGATCATTCCTCGTACGTGGTCGCCGCCGCAGTCGGTGGCGTGGGAGATCATCTCGGAGGATCTGCGGGACGCCAGTGAAGATGACGGTGTGTGCGAGGCTCTCGCGGCGTACGGGTACCCGGACTACGTGCTCGATTTCGGACCGGGCGACGACGGACCAGGACAGTACGTGATGCCGGGGATGACGGACTTCGAACATCTGTCGGGCTTCGAACTCGTCGCGGGCGAAGGCGATGCGACCCTCTGGCGCATCACCGCCTGCGATCAGGCACCGTCGCCGTGATCAGGAGCCGACTCGTCGTTCGACGTCTGCAGCAGCGCCAGTTTGCGGGCAAGTAGCGTGAGGCTTCGCTGCTGGGCTGCATTGCGCCGCGACTGGGTGTACACGAACACGAGGAACATCAGCACAAGCGCATACAGCAGCAGGTCGGTGCCTCGCCCCACACCCACCAGATTGGCGACCCAGGTCAGCCATTGCGGGAACAGAATCGAGAGGATCGCGACAAGGACGAACAGTCCGTACAGGAGGCGGCGTATAGCGAGATGGCTGTCCGCGCCCGTGCGACGCATGAACACGGCGCCGATCGCGACGACGCCGACGATGAGAACGATCTGGATCCACATCGCATTCACCGGATGACCAGATCGACCAGGATGTTGACGGAGTTGAGCACCGATTGGCCTTTCGATTTCGAATAGTCGGTGTACAGGAGTTCGACCGGGTACTCAGTCCAGGGAAGTCCGGTGTCGCCGAGCTGAAGCACGATCTCGGTGGCGTGCGCCATCCGGTCCTGTTTCAGCTGGATGTGTTGCGCGGCATCCCTGCGGATGACCCGCAGCCCGTTGTGCGCGTCGGTGAGTTTTACGCTCGTGGTGAGGTTCGTCACCCACACTGCGGTCTTGAGGATCATGCGCTTGATCCAGCCCGGGTTCGTCCGGTCGTCGAGGAATCTCGATCCGAAGACGATCGCCGCATCGCGCTCACGGGCGGCGGCGACCATACCGACGGCGTCCTCCACGCGATGCTGTCCGTCGGCGTCGAAGGTGACGATGTACTCGCACCCGGGCTGGGCGAGCGCGTATTCGATGCCGGTCTGCAGAGCGGCGCCCTGGCCCAGATTGATCGGATGCTCGACAAGATGGGTCCCCGCGTCCCGCGCGGCTTCCGCAGAGTTGTCGGAGGAGCCGTCGTCAACGCAGACCACATTCGGAAAGCTCGGAAGCAACCCCCTGATCACTCCGGCGATGACCGTGGCCTCGTTGTACAGCGGGATGACGACCCAGGTGTGCGGGTCTGAGAATGGAGGGTTGGTCACGGGTCTATCCTCTCAGGAATCCGAGCAGAGAGCAGATAGGATGATCGAGCCCCCTTTCCTGATCCTTCGAGGAGATCTCAGTATGGCCTCACCGACTGGTGTTCGAATCGTCGATTCGGCCGATGTCTCTCCCGAAGCGGTGATCGGGGCCGGGAGCTCGATCTGGCACCTGGCGCAGGTGCGCGAACAGGCGCGGCTGGGCGAGAACTGCATCGTCGGTCGTGGTGCCTACATCGGCACCGGCGTGACGATGGGCGACAACTGCAAGGTGCAGAACTACGCACTCGTATACGAGCCGGCCACGCTGGCTGACGGCGTATTCATCGGCCCGGCTGTCGTGCTCACCAACGACACGTATCCGCGCGCGATCAACGAGGATGGTTCGCAGAAGAGCGCGCACGACTGGGAGCTGGTCGGCGTGACCATCGAGCGCGGTGCCGCGATCGGGGCACGTGCGACTTGCGTCGCCCCCGTCACCATCGGTGCGTGGGCGACGGTCGCGGCCGGTGCAGTGGTGGTGAAAGACGTCCCTGCCTATGCTCTGGTCGCCGGTGTCCCGGCCCGGCGCGTCGGCTGGGTGGGCGAATCCGGTGTGCCTTTGACCGCCGGTGACGCCAACGGGGTGTGGGTGTGCCCGAGCACGGGTGCGCGTTTCATCGAGACTGATGGATCTTTGATCAAGGAGACCGTGTGAGCGAGTTTATTCCCCCGGCGAAGCCGATCATCGGCGATGAGGAACGCGAGGCAGTCGACCGCGTGTTGCGAAGCGGCATGGTCGCTCAGGGACCAGAGGTCGCGGCCTTCGAGGACGAGTTCTCGGCGCATTTCGTGCCGGGTCGCGCGTCGGTCGCGGTGAACTCGGGTACCGCCGGCCTTCATCTCGGTCTGTTGGCTGCGGGCGTCGGCGCAGGCGACGAGGTCATCGTGCCGTCGTTCACCTTCGCCGCGACGGGCAACTCGGTGGCCCTCACCGGCGCGACCCCGGTGTTCGTGGACATCGAACCGGAGACCTTCTCACTCGACCCCGACGCGGTGGCCGCCGCCATCACGCCAAGCACCAAGGGCATCCTGCCCGTGCACTTGTACGGTCACCCTGCGCGCATGCGTGAACTCGAGAAGCTTGCGGCTGAGCGCGGAATCGCGCTCTACGAAGACGCGGCACAGGCGCATGGCGCGTCGCTCGACGGGAGCCCGGTCGGGTCGTTCGGAGAGTTCGCGATGTTCAGTCTGTATCCGACGAAGAACATGACCAGCGGCGAGGGCGGCATGGTCACGGCAGCTACCGATGAGATCGCCCGTCAGCTCAGGCTGCTGCGCAACCAGGGCATGGAGCGTCAATACGAGAACGAGGTCATCGGCTTCAACGCGCGCATGACCGACATCCACGCGGCGATCGGCCGCGTGCAGCTGACAAAGGTCGATGCATGGACGAAGACGCGCCAGCAGAACGCCGCGTTCCTCGATGCCAATCTGCAGGATGTCGTGACCCCGCCGGTCGCCGATGGTGCCGTTCACGTGTACCACCAGTACACGATCCGCGTGCCTGAGGACCGCGACGGGTTCGTGACCGCGCTGAAGGGCGAGCACAACGTCGGTGCGGGTGTCTACTACCCGATTCCGAACCATCGGCTTCCCTCGCTGGCGCCGTTCGCCCCGGGCCTCGAGTTGCCCGAAACTGAGCGCGCGGCGCGCGAGGTCGTCTCCCTGCCTGTGCATCCCTCGCTGTCACAGGACGATCTCGAGCGCATCGTCACCGCCGTTAACGCCGTCGCTGGAGCAGGCGCCTGATGACTCAGTTGCGAGCCGGCCTGCTCGGCGTCGGAATGATGGGCCGCAACCATGCGCGCGTACTCCGTGATGTCGATGACATCGAGCTCGTCGCAATAGCGGATCCCGGCGGGGACCCGCACGGCGTCGCGGGCGGTTTGGAAGTGCTTCCCGACGTCGACGCGCTCATCGCGGCGGGTATCGATATCGCTGTGGTGGCTGTTCCTACTGCGTTTCACGAAGATGCCGCGCTCAAACTGGCGGATGCCGGAGTGCACACACTCGTCGAAAAACCTATCGCGCACAGCATCGAGGCCGGGCGTCGCATGACCGACGCGTTCGCCACGAAAGGACTCGTGGGCGCGGTGGGTCACGTGGAGCGTTTCAACCCTGCTCTCCAGGAGATGCGCCGCCGGCTCGAAGCCGGTGAGCTCGGTGACGTGTATCAGATCGCCACGCGCCGACAGAGCACGTTCCCGGCGCGCATTGCCGACGTCGGAGTGGGCAAGGACCTCGCATCGCACGATATCGACCTCACCAGCTGGGTCGCGCAGAGCGAGTACAGTACCGTCTTCGCTCAGACGGCGTTCAAGAGCGGACGCGAGTTCGAAGACATGGTGACCGTCACAGGCCGCCTGGCAAACGGGGTCATCGTGAACCACCTGGTCAATTGGCTCTCGCCGATGAAGGAGCGCGTGACGGTCGTCACCGGTGATCGCGGAACGTTCATCGCGGACACCGCCACCGGCGACCTGACTTTCTACGCCAACGGGACCATTCCCCTGGAGTGGGAGTCGATGCTCGCCTTCCGCGGCGTGTCCGAAGGGGATATCACCCGCTACTCGTTCGCAAAGCGAGAGCCGCTGCGCGTGGAACACGAGAACTTCCGCGACGCGGTACTCGGGAAGCCCAACCACGTCGTCACCATGGAGCAGGGGCTGCGAACCCTCGAAGTGGTCGAGGGCGCCTTGGATTCGGCACGCACAGGCGTGTCCGTTTCTTTCTGAGCACCACCATCACAGGAACAGACACCGATGAATCGCGTTATGCCGGTCTTGCGGGGCCTCCTTCCGCTGCTGCCCAAGGGCGCGCAGCGCTACTTCATGGGCTATATGATCGCCACGACGGCGATCACGGCCCTCGATGTCATGGCGATGTCGCTCCTGGCCATCATCATCGGGCCGGTGCTGACCGGCGGTGCGCTCAGCCTGCCGATCATAGGCGAGATCCCGGCGGACTGGATGCCGCTACTCGCCCTCGGGGCCTGTGTTCTCATCATTCTGAAGTCGGCACTGTCGTTGGTATTGCACTGGTTCGCGACTCGTCGGTTCGCCCGTTACGAACTCGAGATCGGCGACCGCATGTTCAAGGCGTACATCAACTCGTCGTGGGAGGAGCGCTCGAAGCGAACGGTCGCTGAGATCACGCGAATCGCCGACGGCGGTATCGCGAACACGATGTCAGGATTCCTGCTGCCACTCATGCGCATCCCGAGCTTGGTGTTCACGTTCGTGCTGGTGATCGTCGTGCTGCTAGTTGTCGATCCGCTCACGTCGTTGATCGCACTCGTCTACTTGACCGCTGTCGCACTCGTCGTGCATTTCGTCGTGACGAAGCGGGCACTCGAAGCTGCGACGGTGAACCGCAACTACAGCTACCGGGTCGCCATCCTGATGACCGAGATGATGGATGCGCTCAAAGAGCTGAGCCTGCGCAATCGGCTCGGCGATGTGGCGCAGCTTGTCACTGACAGTCGCCACCATTCGGTGCGCGCTCGCGCGAATGCGTCCTTCCTGGGGATCGTTCCCGGCTTCGCTTTCGAATCGGCACTCATCGGTGGAGTCCTGCTGATCGGGACCGCGGCGTTCCTGCAGAATGGGATCGGCGGTGCGCTGGCATCGGTTGCCTTGTTCGCCGCGACCGGTTTCCGGTTGATCCCGGCCATCACAGGAATCCAGAGCGGGATCGTGCAAGCTGTCGCGAGCACGCCTTCGGCGCAAGACGTGATCGGTGACCTGACGGCGGCCGAGAATGACATGAAGCAGTCGCAGACGCCAATCGACACTGCCGAGCTCGCCGAGTCGCCCAGAGCTCTGCGGCTGACCGACGTGCGCTTCAGATATCCCAAGGCCGAAGAAGACGTGATCCGTGGTCTCTCGCTCGAAATTCCCTTGGGTAGTTCTCTCGGTATCGTGGGTCCTTCTGGCGCCGGCAAGTCGACCTTGATCGATCTGCTCCTAGGGCTCAGCCAGGCGACCGAGGGCGAGATCTCGATCGACGGCGATCCGTTGCGCACAGTACTCCGGCAGTGGCGCGGCCGCGTGGGATATGTACCTCAGCGCGTGGCCCTGTTCGACGGCTCTCTCGCGCAGAACGTCGCTCTGTCGTGGACCGAGGAGATCGATCGCGACCGTGTGATGTATGCGCTTGAGCGCGCGCAGCTTTCCGGTCTGGTCGCGTCGCGGGCAGGTGGGCTTGATGAGCGCATCGGGGAGCGAGGGGTTTCGCTCTCCGGCGGCCAGCAGCAGCGGCTGGGCATAGCGCGCGCCCTGTACACCGATCCGCTCGTCCTGGTGCTCGACGAAGCGACCAGCTCGCTCGACACGAAGACAGAAGACGAAGTGACGAAGGCGATCTCAGAGCTTCGCGGCGAGGTCACGCTGATCTCGGTCGCACACCGGCTCTCCACCATAAAGAACTACGACCGCATCTGCTATATGGAAGACGGAACCATCGCCGCACAGGGCACATTCATCGAAGTGGCCACCGCGCACGCCGGGTTCGCCGAGCAGGTCGCTCTGGCCGGACTCGCGGGCGATCTCCGCCTCTAATACCCGACGTCAGGAGAACGCTCTGAACTCGTCTTCAGTCCTCGCGGCCCCGACTCAGCGCCTTGACGCGCTGACGGGGCTGCGTTGGTGGGCGGCATTCGTAGTGTTCTTTTACCACATGAGGGCGTTCGCACCCTTGCCAGGGTCGATCATGCAAGTATTCGACTTCGGATATCTCGGCGTCACGTTCTTCTTCGTGCTCTCGGGGTTCGTCCTGACCTGGTCGGCAAGGCCGAACGTGCGGACCTCGACGTTCTACTGGCGTCGATTCGCACGCATCTGGCCAGCGCACATCGTGGCGTTGCTGCTTGCGATCCCGGTGTTCTACACGATAGGCGCGATCCCGGAAGGCAGCTTTCTCAAGCCGTTCGACCTGGGCGTTCTGCTGTTGTCGGTCGTGCTGCTGCAAGCCTGGTCGGCGAATCCGGTCGTGCTCTTCTCCGGCAACCCCGCGGCCTGGACACTCACGTGCGAGGCGTTCTTCTACGCGCTGCATCCGTGGATATCTCGCGTGCTTGTGCCTCTCGCGCGTCGTGGCGCCCTTTACATGGCGGTCGGGATCGTCCTCGCAGCCTTCGCCTATCGGATCGCTGTCGTGCTGTCACCGGAATCTTGGCTGGCATCGGTCCCCACGCCGGTGCAGCGCCTGCCCGAGTTCGTTCTCGGCATGGCGTTGGCATGGGCGATGCGCAACGGCTGGCGTCCCCGCATCCATCCATTGATCGGTGTGGGCGCGCTCGGTGCCGTGGTGGTGCTCGTGTTGGCGAGCTATCGGTTCTTCGGCGAGATTCGAGTTCTGCACCACATTCCGGGGTTCACGAACGAGATGTTCACGGTGGCGTGCGGGATCGCGATCGTTGCTCTGGCGTCGCACTCCCTGCGCGGCCGTCGGTCGTTCTTCGAAGCGCGGTGGCAAGTTCGTCTCGGCGAGTGGTCGTTCGCGTTCTACCTCGTGCATGCGACGTTCATCTACTTGTTCGTGACGATCTTCGGCATTCAACAGCCCTCGTGGGCGAACCTCGGCTGGTTCGTGGTGCTGCTCGTTATCGATCTCCTCGCGGCATGGGGCCTGCACGCGCTTGTCGAGAAGCCCGTCGAGAAGCGCATGCGCAAATGGAAGGATCGCCGCGACGCCGCCCGTCTGGTTGTCCGAAGCTGAGGCCTTCCGGCTCGGGCACGTTACTCTTCTGCAACGCGTCGTGCATCCCGCAGCAGACGAAGCATCGCCTGGCGATGCAGTGACAGCAGCGGGTTGCGAGTGAGCAGCACGCCGAGTGAGCGTCCGTTCCAGCGCTCGTGAGACAGCGCGAGGATCCGCTCGGCATCGGGAGTCGCAGACAGCGCCTCGTCGATGATCTTCCGGTCGACGCGTGCGAGCACACTCAGTGCTCCTGGTGCCATTCGGCGTAGTCGCGCGAGCACAGCGCGCAGGGCATCTTGGTGGTCGGAAATCGTCCTGCGTCGCGCGGTGATCGCACTGAGCAACTGAATGCGCAGGAGCTTGCTGACGATAGCCAACCGGTCTGCACGATCGAGGGCCGCGAACCAGTCGGCGCCCTCTATGTCGTCCAAGAACGCGAAGTCGGCCGAGAAGGCGCGTGGCGCCGCCGTCACTCGGTCATGTTCGTCTTCATGCCCCAGATACGCGGGACCGTGCAGGTCGATCGCGATGTTCCGGGCGGTGAACCAGAGCTGTGCGGTCACCGGGATGTCTTCGCCGCTGCCCACGCCCTCGGAGAACCGGAGGTGCCCGTGACGCGCTCGCTCCACCAGGCCGATCGGCGCGCTGCGGTACGAAAGGCGGTCGCGTCGTGCGCTCAGGTCGCGAGCCCTCGAACCGTCGCGTATCGGGGGCAGCGGGGCGCTGGGGCGGCCCAGCAGCACGATCTTCGGGATGACGACTGTCGCGCTGGTTTGTTGTTGGATGTTGAGCCAGGAGTCGATGGCGCCGGGTGCGAATTCGTCGTCGGAGCCGAGGAGGGCAGTGAAGGGGGCGGTGGCTTGGTCGAGGCCGTGGTTCATGGGGCCGGCTGGTGAGGGGATGCCGTCGCGGTAGGGGAGGAGACGTACGTCGGGGTGGTCGGCGTAGGCGCCGAGGTTGGTGCGGATGATGTCAGGGGCAATGTTGTGGGCGACGACGTTGACGCGTACGGGTGCTTCGGTGTGGTCGATGACCGAAGCGACGGCTCGCGTGATGGGGCGGGTAGCGGTGTGCACGGCGATGATGACATCGACAACAGGAGAACTCATCGACCGAGCACCGATCGGGCCCCAGCGAGCAGCGTGCGGAATGGCGCCTGCCGATGGAGTGCCAAGAGTGGATTTCGGGGAAGCATTGCATTGATCGAGCGATACGTCCACCTGGCGGCGAGCAGTTCGGATATCTCGCGCTCAGAAGCTCTATCGGCGAGGACGGTGTCGAGGACGCGTCGGTCGGCGCGAGCGAGCAAGCGGATCGCGCCTGGTGCCATATCGTGCAACCGACGGAGCACTTGGGTTATGTCCTCCGCGAGCGTTGAGCGGGTCGCGGGTACCGAGATTCGAGCCGCGATTGCATCGAAGACATGGATGCGCAAGATTTTTACGACCAGCGCAGTTCGAGTCGCGGTGCTTGCTCCGGTCAACCAGTCGAGCTTGTCGAACTCGTCGAGATATCGGAAATCTTCAGACATGGGTCTTGGCTCGAATGTGACGCGGTCGGGCACATCGTCGTTGATGATGTAGCCAGGGTGGTCGAGATCGTATGCCAAGCGGTGGGCACACGCCCAAACCGTTGCCGAGTACGGGAGGTCCTCGCCCGAGCGTAAACCGACGGCCAGACGAAGCTCCTTAAACCGTTCGCGACTCACCAACCCGAGCGGAGCGCTGCGGTAGAAGAGCCGATCCTTGCGCACATCTAGTTCACGCACGCGTACGCCATTTCGCACAGGCGGGTACGGATCGATGTTGCCATTAGGGAGACGAATCTGCGCCAGAACCGCATCTGCGCTGGCTTGTTGTTGGATGTTGAGCCAGGAGTCGATGGCGCCGGGTGCGAATTCGTCGTCGGAGCCGAGGAGGGCAGTGAAGGGGGCGGTGGCTTGGTCGAGGCCGTGGTTCATGGGGCCGGCTGGTGAGGGGATGCCGTCGCGGTAGGGGAGGAGACGTACGTCGGGGTGGTCGGCGTAGGCGCCGAGGTTGGTGCGGATGATGTCAGGGGCAATGTTGTGGGCGACGACGTTGACGCGTACGGGTGCTTCGGTGTGGTCGATGACCGAAGCGACGGCTCGCGCGATGGGGCGGGTAGCGGTGTGCACGGCGATGATGACATCGACAACAGGAGAACTCACACAACGATGCTACCCAGCGTTGTCGGTGGCGACGGCGAGTAGCATCGAATCATGCCCAACTCAGTTCTCGACGCCGCGACCGTGGCTCGAAGTCTTGACGCCTCACTGCACGGTGAGAACAACCCCATCACGGCACCGGCGGCCATTCAATCGGCCGGTCCCGGACACCTGACGTTCGCCGTCGATGTCGAGCGGTACGGCGCCGCGATTGAGTCGGCGCTATCGGCTGGCGCCGTGATCATCGCGCCCGTCGGCACAGAGTTGCCGCCCGGAGTCTCAGGTTCGCTCATAGTGGTCGAGAACCCGCGCGGGGCGTTCGCCCGTGCGGTGACCGACCATTTCACCGAGACGCCTCTGGCCGGCATCGCCTCGACCGCCCGGGTGCATCCCTCCGCTCAGATCCACGAGACGGCGGTCATCGGCGAGTACACAGTCGTGCGCACGGGAGCGGTGATCGGGCCGCATGCCGAGGTGCGCGATCATGTCGTGATCGGCGCCGGCGTGCAGATTGGTGCACACGCACTCATCAAGAGCCATGCTGTCATCGGCGAAGAAGGCTTCGGCATCGAGAAGGATCCGAACGGCGACAACATCCGCATCCCGCACATCGGCTCGGTGCGCATCGGCGATCACGTCGAGGTCGGCTGCTTCACGACGGTCTGCTCTGGCACCATCACGCCGACCGTCATCGATGATCACGCGAAGATCGATGATCACGTGCACATTGCCCACAACTGCTTGATCGGGCGCAACGTCATCATCACGGCGTGCGCCGAGATCTCAGGCAGCGTCATCGTTGAAGACGACGTCTGGATCGGACCCAACGCTTCCGTCATCAACGGCATCGTGATCGGAAAGGGCGCACTCCTCGGCATCGGTGCCGTAGCGATCCGAAGCGTTCCAGAGTACGAGGTCCGCGCAGGCAATCCTGCGAAGCGGATCGGCAGCACTCGTTGATGTTCTGAATGCTCGTCGTCAGACGATCAGGACGTGACGCCCCAACGAGATCCGAACCTGAGTTCCGCCAGAGAAGTCGCCGACACGGTTTCCCCGGTACAGCCAGATGGTCTGGTCAGACAGGCGGCGACCCATCAAATCCGCGGCACCGTCACCGGTGTAGTCTCCTCCGCCGATCAGCGTGAATCCGTTCCAGCCGATACCGAGCTGAGTGGCATCCGTCATCCCGCCCGACGCAGTGCCGAGGTAGATGAACAAGTTCCTGTCGCGTTGCGCGCGATGAGATCACCTCGTCCGTCACTATTCACTCCAACCGGACCCGGAGAACGGAGAACCTGCGAGAAGCTAGGAGATCAATCTGCTTAGCAGTGAGCATCCGCGATCCAGCCGTCGATGAGGACACGTGCACTCGCTGCTCCGCTGTGCACGATCTCGACGAACGCGGGCCCCGACTCGGCGATCCGTCGTGCGCGATCGCGGTCGTCCGCCAGCTCGCTCAGTACATCATCAAGGGTGTCAGGGGTGGCCTCCACGATGGGCAGTTCGATCCCGAAGTCGGCGTGCACGCGTTCTCTCACGTTGGGAAGAACATGGCCGATCACGATGCGCCCGGCCGCCATCGCTTCGCAGGCCGCGACACCGTAAGAGCCTGCGCGGAACTGATCGAGAAGAACGTCGGTTTCGGCGAACACGTCCGGGATCTCGGACGACGGCAGAGACGACAGCGATCTATAAGCAATGTCTGATCGCCTAGAGGAAAGCGCCTCCATCACGGGCGCGATGAGGTGGGTGCCCTTCTGCAGAGGAGCGCTGGGCACGTGTATGACACGCAGAACCTCTGCCGTGGCCGCGGTCGTGGCGCGCGCATCGGCGAACCGTGCCGGGTCGATGACGACCGGGCACCAGCGGGCCCACGGCACGTCGAGGAGCAAGTCGGGCGTTGAGACGAAGGTGGGACGCCGGAGTTCACGCAGTAGTTCGAGGTTCGCCTTCGCATCGGCCCGCAGCACGTCGGTTCGAGGATCTTCGGGATACAGCGACCACGGCGTCAGAGTCGCGTGCCTGTCGGGATCGCGGATGTCGGTGCCATGACAGAGATAGGCGACGGAGACACCGCCATCACCCAGTGCCTTGATCTCGGCGCGGAGGTCTCTTTCGAATCGACGGCCGAACATCGACCGCTCGGCTTCTACGAGCACATGCGTGAACCGCCGGGCCGATTCCCATTCCGCCGCTGCCCAGTCTGCCGAAGAGTTGACGGTCGCGATCGGCACATGGGTATCGGCGCGGAAGCCATAGTCTCCAGGAAGCTCGATGGCGACGTTGCGCGCGCCGATACCGGCGTCTTCACGCTCCACGGCGCGTGCCCATGCATAACCCTGACCTGAATAGTTCGTCGGCGCGATGTACAGCCGCACGGGAGTGTCGGGAATCGTGGTCGGCGGGGTATCGGGGCCGCGCAAGATGCGTCCTGCAAGGCGCCCGACGATGCCGTCAGGATCGCGTGCAACCGATTCCATAGCTCGATTCATCCAGCCGGGAAGCGACGTGCGGTGACGCATCAGCCACTCGGTGGCCATGCCAAAGACCGAGGTCACCGTCGCCGCCTCACGACGGAGCCGAGCACTTCGACGACTCTACGTGCGACGGCGGCCATGGAGTGCTCGCCCGCCGTCCATGCACTGAGCTCGGCACGTTGCTGCGCAGTGGCTCGCTCATCGGCCAGCCACCCCATGGCCGCGGCGATCTCGTCGGCATCGTAGTCACAGGCGATTCCGGCCTTCACGTGCTCGTTGGCGTTCGCAATGAGATCGATCGTCGGCCCCGGTCCGGCGAACAGCACGGGGCAGCCCGCCGAAAGAGATGAGAACGCCTTCGAGGCGTACGAGTACTCGTAGACGGTACCGGGCTTGATGGTCGCCAGTGAAGCGGCGGCAGACGCGAGGTGCGGCAGAAGCTGCGCCGGAGGGACCGGTTCGAGGTACTCGATCTGGCTGGTTACGCCGAGTTCGGCAGCCCGAGTGCGTACCCGCGGCTGCTCAGTCCCGTTCCCGATGAAGCGCAGTACATACTCGGGGTGGGACTTGAGGAACAGCGCGAACGCATCGACAAGGATGTCTGCTCCGTGATAGGGCGAGTAGCTGCCGGCGTAGACGAAGAGCTTCTGCGCCGGGCCGCTGGTCAGCGGGAACTCATTCACGTCAGCGCCGAAGCCCGTGATGGTCGCCGGACGGCCGACGCCGAACGCACGCACACGGTCGACGACGCCCTGGGAGACCGTCACCACGTGTGCGGCCCCGCGCAGCGCGAACCCCTCCAGCGCGGCGAGCACGCGCACGACGAGCGGAGAGACCGGCTCGAGCTGCGCGGCATCGGACCAGATGTCAGCCGCGTCGTAGACGTAGGGGATGCGCCGCAGTGCGCAGATCACCCGAACGACCACTCCCGTCGTGGGCGGCGGCTCGACGAAGACGGCATCGGGACGGCGGGCGAACAGCAGCCGGAATGCGAGGGGGACATCGAAGCTCATATACGGGATGTAGCCGCGAACGTATCCCTTGGCGTCGCGGAGCACGGGGAAGGTGCGCACTCGCTCGCGCGTTCGCCGCTCGGCCATTCCCCTCGGTGGAGACGCTGTGATGACATCCACATCGTGCCCACCGGCGAGCAGCTCATCGGCAATGGCGCCGAGGTAGATCGAGGCGGCCGACGGCTCTGGCCGGTAGATGCGGGAGACGATCGTGACGCGCATATCAGACCGTGAGGAATTCACGCATGAGCACTTCGCGCGAGAAGTCCCCGTTGTGCAGGCGCCGGACGAACTCGGGCCCCTGAGCGGCGAGCGAGCGGTAATGCTCTCGGCGTGCGACGATGTCGCGAAGCACTTCCTCGACGCGATCGATCGGAGTCTCCGGGATCGGCAACGACATGCCGGCGTACGCGTCGACCGATCCGCGGACCTGGTCGCTGACATGGGCAAGCAAAACGCGTCCAGCAGCCATCGTTTCGCATGCGGCGACGCCGTAGTCCCCTGACCGGAACTGATCGAGCACCACATCCGCTTGGGCGACAGCCGCTGGCATCTCTTCGTTGGGTATGCCTTGCAACTCGACGTACTCGATGAGTCCTTCGTCATGAAGCCGACGAGCGACTGGCGCGACATGGGTCGTTCCCTTTGCCTTCGGATGGGTGGGCGCGTGAATGACCCGGATCCGTTCGCGCGCAAGCAGCGGGACCTCGTTCGCCCAATGGTCGGGGTCGATGACGACGCCGAGGAAGTGCGCGTTGGGGAGGTCGAGAAGCAGGCCGGCAGTGGAAACGAATGTCGGGACGTCCAGATCGTCGATGAGCTTGAGGTTCTCGGAGACGACCTGTTCGACACGTTCGGTCGGCGCGCCCCAGAGGTCGTTCTTGAAGTAAGACCACTCGTCGAGCTCGACGTGTCGAGACGGAAGGCGTACGTCTGTGCCATGGCCGACGATTCCGACTTTCACTCCTGCGTCACGAAGTAAAGTGACCTGTCGGCGAACATCGCCGCGGAACATGCCACCGAGGATCGGGAAGCACGCTTCTATGAGCACGTGTGTGTAGCTGCGGCGGATCTCATTCAGAAGTGAGTTCTGCCAGGCGCGTGAGTGCTCTGACATCCGCCAAGATACGAGATGATCGGCGTCGTACCCGAGCGGGTTGTTGCCTGTGTGCACGTAATTGCGTGCGGAGACTTGACCGCTTTGCTCTGCAGCTCGTGCCCACCGATAACCCTGACCGGCGTAGTTGACAGGGCCGACGAACAGGCGAATCGGCTTTGTGGTATCGGGAATGGGAACCGCTGGTGGCCGACGTCCCTGCACGCGGTCGACGCTTGACGCGATGGCGTCCTGGAGCGGTTTCGGCACCAGCTTCCAGGTGCCTTCAGCGAACGGATGCATCTGAGACCTTTCCGTGGTCGGTCTGTCCGGGAGCGATCCATGAGCCTCGAAGTGCCTCTGCCGATCGCCGGCCATCATGCACATGTTGCACGAAAGAAGTGCCGCGATACCCAAGGTTGGAGAGATTGTCCCGACTCGCAAGATCCCGCAACACGTTCTCGATGGTATCCGGGGTCGCTTCGAGAATGGGCAACGAGAGCCCTGTGAGGTCTCGGACACGATCCCTCGTCGGAGTTGCGACCTGTCCGATGACGACGCAGCCGGCGGCCATCGCTTCGCAGGCAGCAACCCCATATGATCCTGCGCGAAGCTGGTCGATGACGACATCAGCCCGCGCGAAGACTTCGGGCATCCGTTCGGAGGGAATCCCGGAGACGATCTCGACTGTGATGAGCCCCTCCGCCTCGAGTTGGTGGAGAATCGGCATGATCAGTGGCGTCCCCTTCGCAATTGCAACCGACGGGGCATGGGCGATGCGAAGTGGACCGGAGCGGCCCTGCGGTCGTTCCGCCCGCCAGCGCGCGGGATCCACGACGACGGGGCACCAGATCGCGGTCGGCAGATCATCGAGCAGGTCCGGTGTCGAAACGAACAGCGGACGCCCGCTGTTCACGATGAAATCGATATTGCGCTGAGCGACCGTTTCAAGTCGGGGAGTGTAGATACCCGGATCAGCGAAGTACGACAACGGATTCACCTGAATATGCCGAGAAGGCAAGCGAACGTCGGTGCCGTGACCGAGGAAAGCGACGTTCACATTTCGCTCCAACAGCGCCTCGGCCTGGGAACGAACCGAACGACCGAATAGGCGTCCGAATGGAGGCTCTTCCGCCTCGATGAGGACATGGGTTGCGTCTGAGGCCGCCGCGAACTGACGGCGTTGCCAATCCCGATCATTGTGATAAGTCGCAACAGGCACTACGAGATCGGCGTCGAATGAGAAGCCTCCCGGGACTTCGATCGCCATGTTCCGGGCCGAGATCTGTGCATCCGACTTCTCCAGCGCCCGCGCCCACTCCCTGCCTTGGCCCGAGTAGTTCACTGGTGCGATTAGTACTCTCTGCGGACGATCGTCGAATGTCGTCGTCGGAACAGAGCCCCGGGGCGCAGGGCGTCCCATTCTCAACGCCGCCAGTCGGCCGGGGAGACTCATCGGGTGGTCGGCGAGCCAATCGATGAGCGCATTGATCCATCGGGGGAGCCGGTATCGATCCATCACAGAGCATCCTAGCCGCCCATGCATCGCGGAAACCGGAAAGGCTGAGTGCCGAACAGGCCGCAGGATAGGATATGAAGCCGTGTGCCGCAGTCGGTGCGCTTCACCGACATGGGATGGTTCAGATATGACGACGCCGAGGACTGATTTCTCCCTCGATTCCTATTCCAGCGCTCTGCGCGCGTTCCGCGAAGCGGGCTATGCGGTCACCGGTTTCCGCGACTTCCTCGCGGCCCCCCATGACAAGCACATGATCCTGCGCCACGACATCGACAACAGCATCGAACAGGCGCTTCGCGTGGCCAAGGTCGATGCGGAAGCAGGCTGCACCTCGGCCTTCTTCCTGCGTGTGCACGCGCGCGGGTACAACCTCATGAGCCTGCCCTCTCTACAGATCATCCGCGAGATGGAAGAGCTTGGCCACGAGGTGCAGCTGCACCTCGAAGGCGGCATCAACGAAGTGCTCGGTCATGACAATGAGGAATGGGCCGAGCGTCAGCGGTGCGTCTTCGAGACCGCGGTCGGGCGCGAGCTGGGAGGATTCAGCCTGCACGAGCCGGCACGCATGGGCGGTTACGAGTTCGCAGATCAACTCCGGCAGAAGTGGTCGGATACGGTCTCGTACCACTCGTACGAATCGCGATTCATGATGCCGACCATGAAGTACCTCAGCGACAGCAGTGGAAACTGGCGTGAGGGCCACTTTGCGCTGTGGGTCGACAAGGTGCCCGTGCTGCAGGTGCTCACCCACCCCTTCTGGTGGTTCGACAAGGTGCCCGCAGAGAACTACTGATCGCTCGTTCGCCGATAGGATGAATGCATGAACGCCGAAGATCTCCTCAAGCTCGTTGCCGGAATTCTCGAGATCGATGAGGTGACCCTCGACGGTGACCTCGACGACCTGGGCTGGGATTCGCTGTCGAATCTGTCGTTCATCGCCGAGGTCGATGATGCGACCGGTGTCACCATCGATGCCGACAAGCTCGCCGAAGCCAAGACGGTCGCCGACCTGAAGGTGCTCGTCGACGCCGGTGCCTGAGGACTACCTCGGTCTGGCGGGCCGAAACCTCGTCGTCACCGGCGCTTCTTCGGGCATCGGAAGGGCGACTGCGACCCTGGCCAGCCGGCACGGCGCGACGCTCGCTCTTCTCGCCCGGCGGCCGGAGGCCCTCGAAGAGACGCGCGCAGCGCTCGCCGGGACCGGCCATCTGGCGCTGCCCTGCGATGTCACCGACGCGCCGAGTGCGGCGAGCGCGCTTCGTGAGGCCGCTGACCGACTCGGGCCGCTGGACGGCATGGTGCACGCCGCCGGCATCCACGACACCACACCGCTGCGAACAACGACGGCCGAGCAGATCACGCGGCTGTTCGATGTGAACGTCACCAGTGCCCTGATGCTGGTCAAGGCATTCCGCCATCGGCAGGTGCGCGGTGAGGCGCCGAGCATCGTACTGCTCTCGTCAGCCGTCGGCCTGGTCGGCGAAGCCGGAGTCAGCGCATACGCCGCCTCGAAGGCAGCCGTGGCGTCCCTCGGCAGGTCGCTCGCGCTTGAGCTGGCACGTGAACGCATCCGCGTCAACAGCATCGCGGCCGGCATCGTAGAGACCGAGCTGACCCGTGGCATCCGCGATCGAGTCGGCGACGCGGGCTGGGAACGCATCGAAGCAACACACCCGCTGGGTACGGGCGCGGCCGATGACGTCGCGAACGCAGCGCTGTACCTGCTGTCGAGCGCTTCCAAGTGGGTCACCGGCAGCACCCTCGTCGTCGACGGCGGGTACACGGCCCAGTGAGCGTATCGCGCCGTAGACTCGCGGTATGAACGCACGCATCGCCGCCGTTGGCTATCACGTCCCCGAGACCGTTCTCACTAACGATGACCTCGCCGCGCAGTTCCCCGAATGGAGCGTCGAGAAGATCGCGTCGAAGACCGGCATCGCGCAACGTCACATCGCAGGCGCCGACGAGTTCTCTTCCGATCTCGCGATCGCCGCCGGCCGGGCGCTGATCGCCGAGCACGACATCGATCCGAAGACGATCGACTACGTGATCGTCTGCACCCAAAGTCCGGACTACTTCCTGCCGTCGACTGCGTGCATCGTGCAGGATGCGCTCGGCATCCCGACCACGGCGGGGGCGACCGACATCACGCTTGGATGCTCCGGCTACGTCTATGCGCTGGGGCTCGCGAAGGGCCTGATCGCATCAGATCAGGCATCCAACGTCATGGTGCTTACCGCTGACACCTACACGAAGTTCCTCAATCAGGCCGATAAGAGCGTGCGCACGATCTTCGGTGATGGCTCATCAGCGACCCTCGTTTCCGGAGACGGGGCGGCTGACTCCATCAGTGGCATCGTCTACGGCACAGACGGATCCGGCGCAAAGAACCTGATCGTTCCGCGCGGCGGCCTGCGTGAAGGAACCGCTCTCCAGCCCAAGGCCAATGCAGATGCGCGAGAACTGGTCGAGGGCTCCTACGACCTCTACATGGACGGCCCCGAGATCTTCAACTTCACACTTCGCGTCGTGCCGGGGTCGGTCGAGCAGATCTTGTTTAAGGCGGGACTGTCACTCGGTGACATCGATCTGTTCGTGTTCCATCAGGCCAATGCATTCATGCTCGAGCATCTGCGCAAGAAACTCGGCGTTCCGAAGGAGAAGTTCTTCATCGCGCTGGAGAACTTCGGCAACACCGTTTCGTCGACGATCCCGATCGCGCTTGCCGAAGCCGAGCGGGATGGCACTCTCAAGCCCGGTATGCGTGTGATGCTGCTGGGCTTCGGAGTCGGGCTCTCCTGGGGAGGGCTCATCGTCAACTGGTGATCGAGCTCTCGTCCTGCGCTCAGGCGATCATCGCGCGCAACGTCGGGTACGGTGCTTGCGGGTGCAGCGCCAGCAACGGGTTCGCGGGTAGCCAGGCGTCGGCGTTCCGACCCCAGCGTTTGGCGAAGGCCTCCCGAATGCGCGCCGGGTCAGGCCTCGGGGTGCGCAGCTCGTGCAGCACGTCTCGGTCACAGCGAGCGAGCAGTGCCGTCGCACCAGGGGAGAGTCGTTCGATCGTGTCGGCGACACGAACAAGGTCAACTGCGTGCGAATCGAGGTCGTCCAAGCGAGCGGCGACAGCATCCATCAGGTGCATCCGCAGATTCTTCACGCCCCATGCGCGCTTCTGCGACTTGCGCAACCGTGGGTACCACGTGGTCGCGCCCACGACCTCGAGGAACCTGAAATCCTCGTCAACGGGACGCGCGGTCGCTGTGACGCGGTCATCGCCTTCCTCGTGGAGCACATATGCGGGACCGTGGCGGTCGTAGGCGAGAGCATGGGCGGTGAACCAGAGCTGCGCCGTGAATTCCTGATCCTCTCCCGAGGCCAGCCCTGGGGTGAAGCGAAGGTGGCCGAAGCGCTCGCGTGAGATGAGTCCCTGCGGGACGCATCGGTAGGTGAGGCGATCCCTGGCTCCGCTGAGCTTCGTCTCTCGACCTCGTCGCGTCGGGGGCAGGGGCTCCACGCCCTGAATACTGCGGTTGACCCGAGCGAGAACAGCGTCGGCGTCCGTGCGCTCGGCCATGGCGAGCCAGGAATCGACCGCGCCGGGTTCGAACTCGTCGTCAGAGCCCAGCACCGCGTAGTAGTTCGCCGTTGCAACCGATATTCCGTGGTTCAAGGGGCCGGCCGGCGACCCGATACCGTCCATGAGGTGCAGCAGCCGTAGCGAGGGATGCCCGGCGTACTCGCCCAGTTCCCTTCGGATCAACTGCGCATCGATGTTGTGAGCGACCACGTTCACGCGCACTCGACGATCGTTGTGATCGAGCGCTGAAGCGGCAGCTCTGGCGATGGGGCGGGTGGCGGTGTGCACAGGGATGATCACATCTGCCTCGAAGTCGCTCATGACTGCGAGCGTAGCCGCAGCAGTGCGGCCGCGGCTCTGCGCTCGAGCGATTCGAGCACCCGGGTATCGTTGATACGGTGGCGGTCGCCGCGTCTGTTCTACGGAGTATCCCCATGAAACCACGTTTGCTCATCTTGTCGTTCGTGCCGATCGACGGCGACCCGCGGGTGGGCAAACAAGTGAGGCGGTTCGTCGACGACTATGCCGTGACGACCTGCTCACCCGGGCCATCGCCGCACCCTGACGTCGAGCACGTCGAGATGAGCGGAGCCCTGCCGACGCGTCGGTCGTTTTTCGCGCGCCTGGTCGACGAGTTCGCGCGCCGGACGGAGCGGTTCGAGCGACTGTACTTCATCACGGATGCTGCTCAGAATGTCACCCAGATGCTCGGCGGTCGCGAGTTCGACGCCGTTATCGCGAACGACGCGGAGACCGTCGGGATCGCCTGCGCACTCTTCGGTGCGGAGCGGGTGCACGCAGATCTTCACGAGTTCTTCCCTGATATGGGTTTCGATGACACAGTGCTGGGCAGGCGGCAGCGGCGCTATTGGACCTGGATGACCCGTGAACACGTCTCACAGGCAGCCTCGTCGACGACGGTCGCAGCTGGGATAGCCGAGCGCTATCACGACTACGGAGTGTTCCCCGAGGTTGTCACGAACTCCACCCACTTGCGAGACCTGCCTGTGCGAGCAGTTGACGGCCCCATTCGCATCGTGCACAGCGGCAACCCGTTCCACGAGCGAAGCCTCGGTGAGATCATGCGAGCGGTCGCGACGTCGCCTGCTGACGTGCGCTTCGATCTCTACCTCACTGCCGAGCCGGCTAAGCAGCGCGCCGAGTTCGTCGCTCTCGCCGACGAGCTCGGCGACCGGATCACCGTGCACGATCCGGTGCCGCAATCCGCGCTGATCGAGACTCTCAACCGGCACGATGTCGGCATTCACGTGCTGCAGCCGGTAAGCACGAACAACACCATGGCGCTTCCGAACAAGTTCTTCGACTTCGTGCAAGCACGCCTCGGCATCATCATCGGCCCTTCACCCGAGATGCAGCGCATTCTCGAAGCCCGTCGGCTGGGAGTCGTCGCCGACGGGTTCGACGAGAACGCCATTCGGCGCGCGATCGACTCGCTCACATCCGAGAACGTGATGCGGTACAAGCGTGCTTCCGCCGATGCCGCGGACGCGCTGTCTTCGGAGCGGCAGGTCGAGACCTGGGCCGAGGCGATCGACGCGATCGTGCGACGGGCGCGAGATGCGCGCTAGCCTTACCGAAACGGCCTATCGCCTCGTCACGGACCTGCTGCCCTCACCGGTCGCCGACCGCGTTCTGCCCGGACGTCGTCGTGAGTATCGAGAAGTGGGGGTGACGGCGGCATCAGAAGCGCCGCACCGGCTGCTCATCGGCCCCGTCAACTCCGCCGGGCAGGGCCGTGCTTGGGCAGAAGTCGCACGCGGCTTGCCGCAGGTGTCGGCGGCGAGCTTCATGTACCGCGGTGCAGACGACCTCTTCCGCTTCACTGCGCATCATGTGATCCCGGTGAGCGCAGTCATTTCCAACGGCCGATGGCGTGCAGCGCAGGAACGAGCCATCCTCACTGGTTTCACACATGCGATCATCGAGTCCGGTCGTCCGGTCTTCGAAAGAGACGGCGATGTCGTGGAGCAGATCGGCAGGCTCGAGCAGGCCGGAATCCGCGTTGCACTGCTGTGGCACGGCAGCGACATCCGCCTGCCCAGCGCGCACGCTGCCCGAGAACCCGACTCGCCGTTCGCGCACGGCTATCCCGACACGGCAGCCCTCGAAAGCATCGCCGCCGCGAATCACGCTATCGCCGTCGAGACCGGCGCCTTCCAATTCGTATCGACCCCTGATCTGCTCGAGTACGCAGCCGGTGCGACTTGGCTCCCGGTCGTCGTAGACGTCGAGGAATGGGCATCTGCTGCCACGACGCCGGCGTTCACGCGGGCCCGCCCCATCGTCGTGCACGCGCCGAGCCGCGCCGGGCTCAAAGGCAGCGATCGCGTAGCGGAGCCGATGCGCAGGCTCGATGCCGAAGGCCTGATCGAGTACCGCGAAATTCACGGCGTGCCGTCAGCGCAGATGCGCGCGATCTACGGCGATGCCGACATCGTGCTGGATCAGTTCCTCGCGGGCAGCTACGGCGTCGCGGCGTGCGAGGCGATGGCAGCGGGCCGTCTCGTAGTCGGTCACGTCTCAGGCGACGTCCGCGCAGCAGTTCGGCGGGTCGCGGGAACTGACCTTCCGATCGAGCAGTCGAGAGCGTCGGAGATCGAACGGGTCCTGCGGCGGATTATCGACGACCGGTTCGCATCCGCGGCCAAGGCCGCATCCGGCACCGACTTCGTGCGATGCGCACACGGTGGCGACCTCGCCGCCAGGGCGCTCAATTCATTCCTCGCCACGTGATCCCGAAGGACTCAGCCACGTAGGGTAGATGACTGTGAAGATCGTCAGCGTCGTGGGCGCGCGCCCGCAGTTCGTCAAGCTCGCTCCCATCCACAAGGCGGCGAGGGCGGCCGGAGTGGATCACATCATTGTCCACACCGGCCAGCACTACGATCCGATGCTGTCGGATGTGTTCTTCGAAGACCTGGGGATCGATGCCCCCGACGTGCATCTGGGGGTCGGCAGCGGTTCACATGGGGTGCAGACAGGGGCCATGCTCGCTGCGCTGGACGCCGTATTCGATGAGCACCGTCCAGACTGGGTGCTCGTGTACGGCGACACCAACTCGACCGTGGCCGCAGCGCTCAGTGCGGTGAAGATGCACATCCCGGTCGCGCATCTCGAGGCAGGGCTGCGCAGTTTCAATCGGCGGATGCCCGAAGAACACAACCGTGTCATGACCGATCACGCGGCGGATCTACTGCTCGCACCCACGCAGGTGGCTGTCGAGCACCTGAGTCGCGAAGGACTTGCGGAGCGCACCGTGCTGGTCGGTGACGTCATGACGGATGTGCTCTTCGCGGTGCGCGATGAGGTCGCAGACACTCCGTCGAGGCTGCTTGTCGAACTCGGGCTGACGCAGGGCGAGTTCTACATCGCAACGATTCACCGTGCCGAGAACACCGACGATCCCGCCCGTCTGGCAAGGGTCGCAGCGGGGCTGGCTTCGCTGGACAAGTCGGTGATACTGCTCGCGCACCCGCGCGTGGTCGAGAAGGCCGCCACACATGGAATCGAGTTGACGCAGGGATCGTTGATGGCGCATGCCCCGCTGGCGTACGCCGACCTGATCGCCGCGGCGCTGTCGAGTGCAGGGGTGGTCACTGATTCAGGTGGTCTGCAGAAAGAGGCGTTCCTGCTCGGAGTGCCGTGCACGACCGTGCGCACCGAGACTGAGTGGGTGGAGACGATCGATCTCGGCTGGAACGTGCTCGCGAACACCGCGGAAGAGATCGCCGCCGCGGTGAGCCGACCGCGGCCCTCGCCTACGACCGAATCGCCCTACGGGCACGGCCACGCAGCGGAAAAGGTAATCGAAGTGCTCGCCGCACGCAGCTAACCGAGCCGCGCGTCACGGCGCGAGATCGTGCTCCGCGTTGGCAGCGGATTCGTGCGTCGGCCGTCCGGCACGGTACCAGGCGACGACGCTGATCAGCAGAGCGAGTACGAGTCCGGCGATCACCCACAGCACGATGAGGAAATCGACCCACGACCCGATGGGCGGTTGACCGGGAAAGAAGTTGCGCAGAGTCGGCGTCGCGAACAGCATGCCCGCGATCCAGGTGAGGAATCCGATCTCCATCGGGCGGCGTCCGCGCAGGGCCAGGATCGCGACGGTGAGTCCGAGCACGGGCAACATGACCATCAATGCGAGCAGGACGATCCCGAAGGCGATCGTCGCCGATGCGCGACGTGCTTCGATGATGTACTGCTGAACGGCGACGTTCCCTTCAGCTACGAGCGGCGGCGACGTGGTGTCGGCCGTGAGCGTGATCACCCATCCCGGCACGTGGTGCTCTCCGAGGGAGAGATCGGCGTGCACGGCCGTCTGCTCGTCGCTTCCGTCCGTGGAGGGCACGGACACCAGCACCATCGTTTGGCTCGCATGATGATCGAATGGCCATTGCTCGATGGCACCGGTCGTGCGCAGATCGATCGACATCGGCGCGACAGCCTGATTCTCCTCATAGCCGACGAGCTGGCGAGCCCCGGCGGATGTGATCACGATCTCCACGTCCGACGTCGTCGTCAGCCCGTCATCGCTCGCCAGCAGACTTCCCTGCGCGAAGCTGAGATCGACACGTATCCGGTCCTGGACCGCATCCACGTCACGCGGTGTCATCACCAGATGCGTGCTCGGCTGGTTACGATCCACTGCGCTTCCCTCATCGGACCGGCCGCCCTGCGCGTACAGGAGGACGACTGCCAGATAGACGAACGCGAACACGATCGCGGAGATGACGACGAGGAGCGGGAACCGACGTCTCTCGGACGATATCGTCATGCGCACGGACAAGCCCTTCTTCCTCATCGTGATTCGACGCTAGCACCGCCTCCTCGCTCACCCCGTAAACTGGAGTCCATGCGCATCGCCGTCGTGGCCCTCGGAAAGATCGGGCTCCCTCTCGCCGTCCAATTCGCCGGATCCGGCCACGACGTGATCGGTGTAGATGTGAACCCCGAACTCGTGGCCGCCATCAATGCCGGTAGAGAGCCTTTCCCCGGAGAAGCAGAGCTGGGCGAACGCCTGACCTCGGCGCTGACGGCGGGGCGCTTGCGTGCGACCACGGACTACGCCGAGGCGATTCGGGATGCGGATGCTGTCGTCGTGGTGGTACCGCTCTTCGTCAACGAGCACACGGCAGAGCCCGAGTTCGGCTGGATGGACGACGCGACGACGTCGCTCGCCCAGCATCTGACCCCGGGAACCCTCGTCTCCTATGAGACGACCCTGCCTGTCGGCACCACACGCGGACGCTGGAAGCCGATGATCGAGAAGATCTCAGGGCTGATCGAGGGCAGGGATTTTCACGTGGTCTTCTCCCCGGAACGTGTCTATTCCGGACGAGTCTTCGCCGATCTGCGCAAGTACCCCAAGCTCGTCGGTGCCCTGTCGCCGTCTGGAGCCGAACGCGCCATCTCGTTCTACGAGGACGTACTGCAGTTCGACGAACGCCCGGATCTGCCACGCCCCAATGGTGTCTGGGATCTCGGCAGCGCAGAGGCAGCTGAGATGGCAAAACTGGCCGAGACCACGTATCGGGACGTGAACATCGGACTCGCAAATCAGTTCGCTCTCTTCGCTGGCACTAACGGCATCGATGTCCATCGAGTGATCGAGGCGTGCAACTCACAGGTGTTCAGCCACATACATCGCCCCGGTATCGCTGTCGGCGGACACTGCATCCCGGTTTATCCGAAGCTCTATCTCTCGACCGACCCCGACGCGAGCATCGTGCGCACCGCGCGTGAACTCAACGAGTCGATGCCGGAGCGGCTTGTCGCCCAGGCGGCGACGATGATCGGCTCGTTCGAAGGCCTCCACGCAGTCGTGCTCGGTGCGTCCTATCGCGGCGGAGTGAAGGAGACCGCGTTCTCGGGGGTGTTCCCGACTGTCGCTGCCCTTGAGGCGCGTGGTGCGAGAGTGTCGGTGCACGATCCGCTGTACGACGACGACGAGCTGAGCAGGCTCGGCTTCGCGCCGTACACGCTGGGGGACGACGTGGACGTGGCTGTATTGCAGACGGACCACGCATCGTACCGTGAGCTCACACCTGATCAGCTGCCCGGCGTCCGCCTCCTGGTCGACGGTCGCGCGGCGACGGACCCTCAGCGCTGGACGGGTACGCCGAGACTGGTCGTCGGTGCGGGCGTCTGAGTTGACGACGCCTCATGCGACACAGCATCCGCTCAGCCTGTGCCCGGGTCGCCGATACGATGGGGTACATGGATCTTCTCGTCGTAGGCTCGGGTTTCTTCGGCCTCACCATCGCTGAGCGCGCCGCGGATGCCGGCCGCAAGGTCACTGTCATCGAACGGCGCGCGCACATCGGCGGAAACGCCTACAGCGAGGCGGACCCGGAGACCGGGATCGAGGTGCACCGCTACGGAGCGCACCTCTTCCACACGTCGAACGCGACCGTGTGGGAGTACGTCAACCGATTCACGACGTTCACGAACTACGTGCACAAGGTCTACACCAACCACAAGAGCGTCGTGTACCCGATGCCGGTGAACCTCGGCACGATCAATCAGTTCTTCCAGGCCGCCTACTCACCCGACGAGGCTCGCGCCCTCATCAAGGAGCAGGCGGGGGAGTACGACGTCAAGTCGGCGCAGAACTTCGAGGAAAAGGGGATCGCTCTCGTCGGACGTCCGCTGTTCGAAGCCTTCTTCCGCGACTACACGGCGAAGCAGTGGCAGACCGATCCCCACAAGCTGTCCGGCGACATCGTCAGCCGCCTCCCCGTGCGCTACAACTACGACAACCGCTACTTCAGCGACACGTGGGAGGGCCTGCCGACCGACGGGTACACAGCATGGCTCGAACGGATGGCGGATCACCCGAACATCGAAGTCAAGCTCGACGTCGATTTCTTCGACGAGTCGCAGCCACTGAACCGCAAGTCTCTCGTGGGGCAGGTGCCGATCGTCTACACCGGCCCCGTCGACCGGTACTTCGACTACGCCGAGGGCGAGCTCAGCTGGCGCACACTCGACTTCGAGCGCGAGGTGCTGAACATCGGCGACTTCCAGGGCACCCCGGTCATGAACTACCCGGACATGGACGTGCCCTTCACACGCATCCATGAGTTCAAGCACTTCCACCCGGAGCGCAAGGACGTGTATCCGGATGACAAGACGGTCATCATGCGCGAGTTCTCCCGCTTCGCGGAGAAGGCCGATGAGCCGTACTACCCGGTGAACACGCCCTCGGACCGCGACGGTCTCCTGTCGTACCGAGAGCTGCAGAAGGGTGAGAAGGACGTCCACTTCGGCGGACGCCTCGGCACCTACCAGTACCTCGACATGCACATGGCCATCGGCTCGGCGCTGACCATGTGGAACAATCAACTGGCGTGACCAGCGCTGCAGGCACCGTCTCGACCGGCAAGCCAGGGAAACGTCTACAGAACCCCTATCGATATGACATCGACGGTCTCAGAGCCGTAGCGATCTTGCTGGTGGTGATCTACCACGTCTGGATGGATCGCGTTTCAGGTGGGGTCGACGTCTTCTTGATAATCTCGGCGTTCTTCCTGACGCTGACGATGTCTCGCCGAATCACGGATGGCCTCCCGCTGCGGATCGGGTCGTTCCTGGCAGGGCGCTTCCGCAGGCTCGTTCCGACCGCCGCTGTGACGATCGTGCTGATACTGGGCGCGTCGTGGATCTTCGTATCGTCGACCCAGTGGCCCAGCATCTGGCGTGAAGGGTGGGCGTCGCTCTTCTACGTCGAGAACTGGCAGCTCGCGTTCTCCGGCGTCGACTATTACGCCAGAGACAGCACGCTGCCCTCGCCGTTCCAGCATTTCTGGTCTCTTTCGGTCCAGGGCCAGGTGTTCGTGCTGTGGCCGCTGATCTTCTTACTGGGCGCTGCGCTCGCTCGATGGATGAAGCGCAGCGCGATCGGTATCCTCGCGGTGCTGTTCGGTGCCGTGTTCGCCGCATCACTGACTTACTCGATCATCCGCACTCAGACTGATCAGACTTTCGCGTACTTCGACACCGGCGCGCGCCTGTGGGAGTTCGCCGCCGGCTCGCTGCTCGCGCTGGCTCTGCCGTACATCCGACTCCATCGCGCGCTGGCGAGCGCGCTCGGATGGATCGGCCTCGTCGCGATCGCCGTTTGCGGTGTCGTGATCGACGTCCGCGGCGGTTTTCCTGGCTTCCTGGCGCTTTGGCCGGTGCTGGCGACTGCCATGGTGGTCATAGGCGGAATCGGCAATGCGGGTCCGGCGCGATTCCTCGCCGCTCGGCCGCTGCGATTCATCGGCCGAGACGCTTACGCCCTCTATCTTGTGCACTGGCCGATCCTCATCCTGTGGCTTACCGTCGTTGACAGCTCACGTGCCGGTGCTCTTGACGGCGTATTGATCATCGCGCTCTCTGTGTTGCTCGCTCGAATTCTCACTTTCGCGGTGGAAACGCCGCTTCGGTTGCCGCGGGGTGAAAGCGGGACGATCTTGCGCAACCTCGTCGTCGTCGCGTTGTGCGCACTTCCTGTCGTCGCGGTCACATCGGTCTGGCAGCTCACCGCCCACGCGCAGGCCGATGCAGCCGAAGCGCAGGCCGATGCGTATCAGGGGGCTGCAGGCGACACGGCTGATGCAATTGACGTGCCGTTGCTTCCCAACGCTATCGATCTCGACTCCGAGTGGGTCTCGCTCGATGAGATGTGCAGCGGGCGACTGACAGCCGCGGAAGAGCGGGTGCAGGTGACCTGTGAACAGACATCGGACGCCGACGCAGCGGGTCACCTGGTGATTGTCGTCGGCGACTCGCACGCCGAGCAGATGATGGCTGCGCTGCGCCCGATCGCGGATGAGGACGGGTGGGGCGTTGTCGGTCTCCTGCACGGCGGATGCTCGCTTGAACGGCACGACGAGGATACGGAGAAAGCGGCCGAATGCGCGCAGTGGCGCGAAGGCGCGATCGCGTACATCGATGCCGTGCACCCGGATGCTGTGGCCACCATCGTCACGGCAGCTGAGGCTGATGGCCCGAACGAACGGATGCTGGCCGGCATCGACGACGTGACGGCAGGTTTCGCCGAGGAAGGCATGCGCGTGATCGGCGTGCGCGACAACCCTCGTTTCGGTATCGACATGTACGAGTGCGCATTGGTGAACGGCGATTGCGATCGGGCCGTGGGCGACGCGATGCAACTTGAGAACCCGGCGGCGGAACTGGCCGACTGGGTGACGCTCATCGACTTCACGCCGCAGCTGTGCCCCGACGGCATTTGCCGCGCAGCCATCGGCAACATCGCGGTGTACATCGACGACAACCACCTGACGAAGATGTTCGCGAAGACGCTTGCACCCGCGATGCGCGCGCAACTCGGCGGGGAGATCGGATGATGCAGGCAGACGCCGCTACGCTGACAGAGCGCGTGCGGGATCTTCGACGTGCGGCACTACGAATTTGTACGGGAGCACGATGAGCACGACGACGGTGGGGGCGCCGGGTACGCCCCGGCGGTATCTGCATTCGTTGTGGCTGCTGTCGGCGCGCGATCTGAAGGTCCGCTACGCCACCAGCTGGCTCGGCTACCTGTGGTCTGTGCTCGACCCGCTGATCATGAGCGGGATCTACTGGTTCGTGTTCACCCAGGTGTTTCACCGGGACAAGATCGGCGAGCAGCCGTACATCGTGTTCCTCATTCTCGCGTTGTTGCCGTGGGTGTGGTTCAACACATCGGTTTCCGATTTCACGCGCGCGTTCCGCAAAGATGCCAGGTTGGTGCGTTCGACATCGATCCCGCGCTCGATCTGGGTGAATCGCATCGTCCTGAGCAAGGGGTTGGAGTTCCTCTTCTCGGTCCCTGTGCTCGCGATGTTCATCATCTTCAACGCGGACAAGATCACCATCGGTTGGACATTGCTGTGGTTCCCCGTCGCCATCGTGCTCCAGGTGATGCTGCTCGTCGGGCTGGGGCTGCTCGTCGCTCCTCTGTGCGTGCTCTACGCCGATCTGGAACGCACTACGGCATTGATACTTCGCGCTCTGTTCTACGCGTCCCCGGTGATCTACAGTGTCAACGACCTTCCTGCCCCCTTCGACATGATCAGCGCGTTCAATCCGCTTTCCGGCATCTTCACGCTCTATCGGGTCGGGTTCTTCCCTGATCAGTGGCACACGACGACCATCCTGATCAGCGTCGTCATGACGGTCTGCATCTTCGTCATCGGGCTATGGGTGTTTCGATCTCTAGAGCGTTCCGTCTTGAAGGAGCTGTGATGGTCGCCGCAATCGAGGTCGTCGGTCTAGGCGTGCGCTTCCGCCGAAATCGTCGGGGACGCCGGAGCATCAAGGATCTGTTCGCCGGATCATCGCGGCGCAACCGCCCCGGGGAGTTCTGGGCGCTGCGGAACGTCTCCTTCACCGTGCAACCCGGCGAGTCCATCGGCGTCGTCGGACGCAACGGCCAGGGAAAGTCCACGCTGCTTCGCCTCGTGGCAGGCGTGCTTCTGGCCGATGAAGGGACGGTCGCCGTCAACGGTGGCGTCGCGCCGCTCATTGAAATCACCGGCGGCTTCGTCGGGGACCTCACCGTACGCGAAAACGTACGGCTCACCGCCGGATTGCACGGGATGTCCAAGGCAGAGATCAGCCGGCGCTACGAGGACATCATCGGCTTCGCGGAGCTCGAAGACTTTCAAGATGCGCCTTACAAGCATCTGTCCAACGGGATGAAGGTGCGCCTCGCGTTCTCGGTCGTTTCGCAGCTCGATGAGCCGATCCTGCTGGTCGACGAAGTTCTCGCGGTTGGCGACAAGGCGTTTCGTGACAAGTGCTACAAGCGCATCGATGAGTTGCTCGCGGATGGACGCACGCTGTTCTTCGTCAGCCACAACGAACGCGACCTGCGGCGCTTCTGCACGCGTGGTCTGTATCTCGACAAAGGCGCGCTCGTGCTGGACTCCGGTATCAATGAGGTGCTGGACCGCTACAACCAAGACTCCGCGCCGCGCTGACCACGGCCTATGCGTCGAGTGTCACATTCAGACGCCGACGAGCGTGCGGAGCTCCTGCAGCGCAGCGGTGGCGGCATCCATGGCTCTCTGCGTGTCTCCGCCGCCCTCGAACGCGCCGCGGAGCTCACCGAGCCGTGCGCTGTACTGCCCGACCGCGTCGTACCATGTCGATGAGATCGAACTCGGAGCGGCTGCATCCGACAGGCGCCCAGCATCCTGCTGGAGCGTCTCGATGACCTGAGCGGCTTCCTGACCACTTGATCCGGCGGCGATCGAAAGCCCTGTCGCGGCATCGTCGAGGCGTGGTTGCACCTGGGCGGCGAAAGTCGCGACGTCGGGATCCGGCACCGGCGGCGCGGTGGGCTCAGGGGCCGTCGTCGGGTCGGGCGTCGGCGTGGAAGTGGGTGTCGGCGTCGGCGTGGCTGTCTTCGTCACCGTCGGGCTCGGTGTCGGCTCGGGGTCGCCGCCACGGGGCAGCAGGAAGAACAGCAGTGTGGCGACGATGGCCAGAGCCAGTACGGACAAACTCACGATCAGCCAGATGCGTCCCTTATTGCTCTTCTTCTGCTCTGAGAAGATCCACTCGGCGCGTGGTTGCTGCTCGTCGCTCATCACTTCTCCAATGCAGGCATGGGCGTCCAGCTGCGGTCGCGGTTGATCTTGCCCCCGTCGCGGATGCCACGGAACAGATTGCTCGTGCCCCGTACCGTGCGCTCGACGAAGAGCAGTCGGATGAGTTCCTTGAAGAACGTCGCCGTGGTTCCCAATCCGAACAGGACAGGATTATAGACGCCGTGCACGCGGTAGTACTTCTTGATGAACGCGCGATTGCGCATGATGTAGTAGCGGTACGCGTTGCTCGACGCATTCATGTGGCGAACGCCCATGTCCCACTGCTTGATCTCGCGAGTACGGCGCAGCACGAACTCGTTCACGATGACGGCGGTCGTCAGCCGCGAGGCGAGCCAGCCGTACATCTGGTCGTCCCAGTAAATGAAGAAGCGAGGGTCAGGCAAGCCGATCTGCGTGACGATGGAGCGGTGGATGAACATCCCCTCGAAGCATCCGCTGTTCATCTCCTTGAACCCTGACGCGTCGAACCCTGCGGGCGCGAAGGGGATCGGAATGCCCATCCGTTCCGCGATGCGGTACTGCCAGTAGAACTCGCTGCCGTCGTAGTCGTAGCGCCGTCCCTGGATGCTCTTGAAACGAGGAGTCCATTTGCCCATGCGCGCCAGGCCGTCGGGCAGGACCTCGACGTCGTCGTCCATCATCCAGATCCACTCGGAGCCGAGCTCGTACGCCGTGCGCATGCCCTCGCTGAACCCCCCGGAACCTCCGGTGTTGGTTTCCAACTTGCGGTACACGATCTCAGTCCCGACGCGCGCACGGAACGAGTCGACGACCTCTGTGGTGTCGTCGGCGGATGCGTTGTCGATGATCACGACATGTCCGGGCTTCGGGTCCATGACCGCGATGCTCTCGAGCAGCCGGGTGAGCAGATGCGAGCGGTTATAGGTGACGATGACGATCGTCGCCGACGCGGGGGCGAATGCAGCGGGCGCCGCGGTCATGCCTTCTCCTCGAAGATCTGCTGCCAGGACTGGGGGGAGACGAGCTCAGGAAGCGCCTCCCGGTATTGCTTTTGCAGTTCAGGCCAGCGCCGTTGGAGTTCGGCGTGCAGCCGGATCGTATCGCGCAGCATCTGCCGGTACTTCTTGCGGTCGCGGGTGTAGATGTTCTTACCGGATCCGTCCGCGGCGCTCACCAGCGCGCTGTCGAACGCGGGAACGCGCCACCAGTGCGCATCCTCCTTGCCGAACTCGACCTCGGGCTGGGCGACGTTCGCAGGATTCGGCTTGTGCATCCAGTGAGCGACCAGGGTCGACAGCGTGAACCACCGAAGCTTCGTGCCCGTCGGGTTGTCGAGATCGTTCTTCGAGAGCTGCTTGTAGACCTGTCGTCCGTGCCTGGAATGCAGCACAGTCGACGGATCGCGATGCACCACGGTCTCGGGGTACTCGGCGGCGAGTGCACGCGCGCGCGGCATCGCTGTCGCCAGATTCTCCCGCATGTGGGCCGGTCCTGAGAGCACGTCGCGCAGGGCTTGGGCGCGCAGCGCGACCGGGTAGTACTGCATCATCATCAGATGCTTGAGGTCGACACGGCGGCTGTGCCGTAGCAGGCGGCCACCACGCGGGACCTCAGAGTGCAGCAGCCCGGCGACGATGCGGTTGCGAGCGTGGAAGTACGCCTGCCAGTCGATCGAATCGTCCTTGTTGACCCACGACACGTGCCAGAGCGCCACGCCGGGCATCGAGACCGTCGGAAAACCGGCTTCGCCAGCGCGGAGGCAGAACTCCGCATCGTCCCACTTGATGAACGCGGGCAGCGAGAGTCCGACCTTGCGGATCGCGTCGAGCGGGATGAGGCACATCCACCACCCGTTGTAGTCCGCATCCATGCGCATGTGCAGAAGCTTCGACTGACGGAGGTTCGATGCGCCGAAGTCGTGCGGCATCTTCTCCTGGTAGAGATTGCGCCACATGAACGGGCTGCGGTCGACGACCTCGGCCCAACCGTGCAGCTTGGGGCGGTCGAGCAGATCGAACATGTGCCCGCCGACGAGAACCGGATTGGTCGCGAACTGGCCGAACACGATCGAGCGTCGGACGGATTCCGGCTCGAGCCGCACATCGTCGTCGAGCAGCTGCACGAAGTCGCTCTCCGGTCGCTTCAGCGTCTCGTGCATCGCGCGGGCGAAACCGCCGGAGCCACCGAGATTCGGTTGCCTGATGACCTGAAGCGTGTCGCCGAGAGCACGTGCGACCTCGTCGTAGCCCTCTTGCTCTGCGACCAGCTGCGTGCCCTGATCGATGAGGAAGATCCGGTCGACGAACTCGAGCGCGTCCGGCGAGGCTGCGAGTGCCTGGAGGGTCTCGACGCAGTAGTCCGGCTTGTTGTAGGTCGTGATACCGAGCGAGGCCTTCCCGATGCGTGTCGGTTCCTGCTCCGTCGTCCACTCCGCACCTTCGAGGATCGCGGACTTCTCGTCGGCGACGATGTCGAACCAGATCCACCCGCCGTCGCTGTACTGCGTGAGGGCGAGGTCGAAGGATGTCGTCGCGTCGCCGGTGACCTCCCCCGTGTCCACCCGCTGGCGCACCCCGGAACCGTTCGAGCGGTACACGAGGATCGTCGCCGGTCCCTTGGTGCGCACGGTGAGACGCACCTGGCGCACGCTCGTCCAGTGCTGCCAGTACGACGCGGGGAACGCATTGAAGTACGTGCCGAGTGAAACCCTCCGTCCGGCGACGATACGCGCGCTGTGCCGGCTCAGGATGTTGCCCAGATGCGCACGATTCGAGACCCGGACGGGCTCCTCATCGATCACGGACCAGGTCTCGGGATCGGCATACAGCGGGAGGAGGTCGGGGTCGCGGTCGAGGGGGAAGACGACATTCTGCAGGACGTGGGTCACGGGCGAGATCTCCGGGATTGCTTCGCCCCGCCCGGATGGGCGCTCGGCTGTTCAGCGGGCACCGAGTAGCCTACCTTCAGCTCATGTGGAACCCCGCAGAGCACGCCCATGCCGTCGTACCCAGGACGCTCGGGCTACGATTGTTCGCAATGAAGGCTCTGATCACCGGCGGCGCCGGATACATCGGTTCCACTGTCGCGACGGCGTGTATTGAAGCGGGCATCGAGACGGTAGTGCTCGACGACCTCTCCACCGGTCTCGAGGAGTTCGGCGCAGAGCGCAACCTCTACATCGGTGACATCGCCGACCGGGAGATCATCGAGCGGATCACCACCGACCACCCCGATATCGACGCCGTCGTACATTGCGCCGCACGGATCGTCGTGCCGGAGTCCGTCGCGGATCCGCTCGGGTATTACGACACGAATGTCGGCAAGACGGTCACATTGCTCAGCAACCTACGCCGTTGCGGTATCGCCCGTGTCGTCTTTAGTTCCTCGGCAGCTGTCTACTTCGGCGAGGGCGGCGAGGGGGTGGATGAGACAGCGCCACTTGCGCCGTCGAGCCCCTACGCATCCACGAAAGCGATGGTCGAAGCGATCCTCTCTGATGCGGCGAAGTCCGGCGACCTGCGGGCTATCGCGTTGCGCTATTTCAACCCGATCGGTGCTGACCCGCGTCTGCGTACCGGGCTGCAAAGCCCGACACCATCACATGCCTTGGGCAGGATCATGCGGGCACGTGCCGCAGAGGAGGCCTTCACGATCACGGGAACTGACTGGGAGACCCGTGACGGCACAGGGCTTCGAGACTATATTCACGTGTGGGACCTCGCACTCGCCCACGTCGCAGCGATTCAACGATTCGACCAGGTCGCCACTGCATCCGATCCTTATCAGGTCATCAACGTCGGCACCGGCGACGGAGTCACCGTTCGCGAGCTCGTCGCGGCGTTCGAACGAGTGACCGGTCGGCCGATGCCTGTCATCGAGGCTGATCGCCGCCCCGGCGATCAAGCCGGCGCTTACGCGATCGTCGACCGTGCCGCTTCTGTGCTCGGATGGCGATCGGAGCGATCGCTCGATGACGGCGTGCGTGATGCGCTCGCGTGGGCCGAGAAGCTCCGTTCGCTGGGCTGAGCGGGTCCGGCGCCGCGTCACTCCTGCGGTCGAAGCGTCGGGATCGCGCCGGTGTTCGCCGCGTCGATGTTCTCGCGCCAGGATCGCGACTGTCCTGCGCGCAGCGCGCACAGCACGAGCATGAACCAGCCGGCTCCGGCGAGCGTGAAGCTCTCGAACATCGAGTCGACCGCGAGCGTGACGAGCACGAGCGGCGTCCACGCGTACACGACCGAATGGCGCACGCTGGCCACCAGCCACGACCTGATCAGCGCGACCCCTCCCAGGATCAGGAACAGCAGGAATCCGGCGATGCCGAGCTGGAGCAGAACGTCGAAGAACGCGTTCAGCGCCGTCTGATGCTGATCGTCGAGCAGATAGTTGATGTAGGTGAACGGGTACTCGCCGCGCTGCCACGGACCGAACCAGCCCCACCCCTGAAGAGGCCGGATCGCCACGAAGTCGAGGATCTTGTTCCACAGGTCGGCGCGGATCGAGAAGTCAGACCCTGCGCCCATCCAGGCGATGATCGGATGCCGGAACGCGAAGGCGACGGCGAGCGACGTGACGGCGAGAGCGCCCAACGTCCACTGCACGAGGTTGCGGTGCGCTGCCGGCGTGTGGCGCACGATCGTCAGCGCTGCGGTCACGACGCCGACAGCGACGGCGAGCACCAGCACGGTCGGCGACGCCGACACGAGCGCGAGGAACCCGGCGAGTGCGATCGACGGGATCGCGACAGGAGCGATCACCGACTGCGTTCGCCACTCGATGAAGAACGTGATCAGCGCGATCACCGCGACGAAGCCGAGCATGTTGCGCGTGCCGAAGATGCCCTGCACGGGCCCGCCGATCGCCAGGTTCCCCTCGACCTGGAGGAACGCGATCGGCACGTCGAGCAGGATGCCGGAGAGGATCTCCAAACCCAGTGAGACGAGCAGCAGAGCGCGCAGGGCATCGCCGATCGCGCGAACCGTCTGCAGCGTGTCGCGGATGTGCCCGATCGTGATGGAGATGATCGCGAAACCGAAGGTCCACAGCCACCCGACGAGCGTGTCTGAGCGGTCCGTCGTCCAGATCACACTCGCGAGCGCCAGCGCGAGGAAGGCGAACAACGACGTGGGGGCGATCCGCAGCAGTGAGAGCTCCTCGCGCCGCACGAACAGGATCGCGACCCCGAGCACGCACAGCAGCACGATGATCGTCGCGTGACTGGTCGCCGACGTCATCCGCTCGATCGCGAATGAGCCGAACGTGGCGGTGAGCGCCACCAGGGTGTAGGCGCGCGCCATCTCGACGGAGCCGAGCAGTCGGCCGAGTCCATCCTGCGCGGGGGTCACGGTATGCGCCGAGCCCTGCTGCCTCGCTCGGTGACTCGAGACTGCTCACTGAGCCCCACACCGACCAACGGCACCGATTTGATCTTGAAGGAGAAGAGCACCAGCATCAGCCACCCCCAGAGCATGATCGGGGTGGACTCCGCGAGCCCCTGCACCAGCAGGATGACGGTGAACAGCAGCGGCAGCAGCGTCAACGGCGAATACGGCCGGTCGGCGCGGAGATTCCAGCGCGGGCGATCGGCGGCGAAGAACCATGCACGCCAGAGCAGCCCGAGATACGCGGCGGCCATCAGCACGACGCCGACCACGCCGAGCTGCATCAGAACATCGAGCCACATGTTGTGCGCATGGAACACCGTGATGCCGTGGTCGATGATCCATCCGTCGAAGGCCGGGTCGGTGGGGATCCACGGACTCGAGAAGCCGTTGCCGAACACAGGATGCGTGCCGGCGCGCTCGAGCACCTTCGTCCAGATGACGTCCGTGCGGCCGGTGAGGTCCGCGCTGCGTCCGAGGAGCTCGAACAGCGGCCTGTGGAAGACGATGACCACGGCCACCACGACCGCGACGGCACCACCGCAGATCGCGTAGATCCGGGCGCGCGCGTCCGGCGTGCGCGCCCGCCGGATCAGCAGCGCCACCATCAGCACGACGGCCGCGGCCAGCGCGCAGACGTACGTGGTCGCCGACGACGCTCTGAACAGCATGTACGCCGCCAGCACCATCCACATCACGAGTGTCGTGCGCCAGCGCGCGCGCAATGCGAAGCGCACACCGAAGGTGACGATCGCGAACAGGCTGATGATCGCGAGCACGTTCGAGTTGCCGACGATCCCTTGGATGCGGTCGCCGTCGAGGAGGTTATTGCGCACCCAGTACCAGTGCGGGTCGATGTCGCCATCCGGAAGAGTCAGGAAGTTCGGCAGCAGGGGGCCGTGCAGCACCAATGACACCCACAGCTCGAGCGCGAGCGAAAGGCCGAGGATCCACTTGAACGCCGAGGCGAGCGCCCGTACGATCTCGTGCCAGCTGAAGGCATGCGTGATCAGCAGGGCGTTCACCGTGACGGCGGCGAGCAGCAGCCAGGTCAGTGCAGTGGGCAATCGCCACTGCGACCACGCCACGGACACCAGGGCCAACGCCACGTACCCGAGCGCCGACCACGGCAGACGCCGCCAGGGGAACGGGTGCGGTTCGGCTCGCGCGATCATCGGGATGCCGATCGCCAGCGCAGCCAGCGTGAGCAGGATCATGACCGCACCGGCGCCGTAGACGCCGACGAGGTTGTAAAGGGCGGTGTGGGCGAACGCGACGACGAAGACGAGGATCCCGTAGCCGCGCAGCAGCAACTGCCCCGTCGACTCGCGTTCCGGTGCGGTCGGCGGGGCTTTCACCGGATGTTTCGTGTACTGCGCCATCGGCTTCAGGCTACCGCGCCGGCACCGTCAGATCGCTGTGCCACGGCCGGATCGATACGCTGGCCTCATGCTGCTGAGTCTGTCGAATGCGCCCCGTGACTACGCCTGGGGGTCGACGACCCTCCTCGCTGATCTCGAGGGCCGGGAAACCACCGGCGCTCCGGAAGCCGAGGTGTGGTTCGGCGATCATCCCGGCGACCCGGCCGAGACCTCTGACGGCTCGACTCTCGACGCGGTGACGGGCGGCACTCTGCCGTATCTGCTGAAGCTGCTCGCCGCAGCCTCTCCGCTTTCGATCCAGGTGCATCCGACCATCGCGCAGGCGCAGGACGGATGGGGGAGGGAGCAGGCGCTCGCCGCGGACGATCCCGCCCGCAACTACCGTGACGCGAACCACAAGCCGGAACTCATCGTCGCACTCAGCGACCGCTTCGAGGCGCTCGGCGGGCTCCGGCCCGTGGCCGACACGCTCCGCCTTCTGGACGCATTGGACGGATCCGCCGGTGTTCGCGCGCTGCGCGAGCGCCTCGAGGGAGGCAGGGATGAGGACCTGCTGAGGGATGCCGTTGGCTGGTTGCTCTCCGGTGACGCGCAGCGCGAGGTGGACGAGATCATCGCCGCCCTGTCCGACGCCGCATCCGGCGAGTTCGCTGCCGAGCTCGCCGCAGTCCGGGCGATCGCGGGACGCTATCCGGGCGATCCAGGAGTCGTAGTGGCGCTGCTGATGAACTACATCGTGCTCAGGCGGGGCGAGGCGATCTTCCTGCGCGCCGGTCTCCTGCACGCGTACGTCTCCGGTCTGGGCGTCGAGATCATGGCGGCCAGCGACAACGTGCTGCGCGGGGGACTGACGCCGAAGCACATCGACGTGCCGGAACTGCTCTCGGTGCTCGACACCACTCCCGAATCGGTGCCGGTGCTCCAGCCTTCACCCGGTGCGGTGACTTCCTACCCGATCGATGTGCCGGACTTCGCGCTGCGGCGCGTCGTGCTCACCGGTGCACCGGAGCCCCTGGACGTCGCCGGGCCGTCGATGGTGCTCGCGACCGGGGGAGACGTCGCCGTCACCGGCGCAGACGGGGTGGCTGTGGCCGTTCCTGTCGGATCGGCTGTCTTCGCCACCGTAGACGAGACGTCGTTGACGTTGAGCGGCGCAGGCGAGGCGTTCATCGCGCAGCCAGGGCGGTGAGCCGCTGGGATCGCGCCGAGCACGACGATCCGCAGACCCGTGTCGGATCCTCTTCCGCCGACACGCCCGAGTGCGCGCTGCACTGAGTTCCACCTGACACGACACGCCGTCGACACGCCGTGAACCTTCAATCCTCGATTGAGGCTTTAGTATCCGCGACTTGACCACAGCGAATGACACGGGTGTAATTAGTTCAGCAAGGCCCGGTGGGGGGCATTCTGAAGGGCAAGGAGAGCGACATGACGGGTTACCGTTCCGACGTTCCCGAGAACTGGTTTATTGATCCGGTCAATCTCGGGGTTCCCGGGGTCAGGCGCATCGAGCCGGACGACGACAGCACCCTGTCATGGCAGACGGATGCGCTGTGCTCGCAGACCGACCCTGAGGCGTTCTTCCCCGAGAAGGGCGGCTCGACCCGCGATGCGAAACGCATCTGCTCCTCGTGCGACGTGCGAGGAGAATGCCTCGAGTACGCACTGAACAACGACGAGCGCTTCGGCATCTGGGGCGGTCTGAGCGAGCGCGAACGCCGCAAGCTCAAGCGTCAAGCCGGCTGATCGATCACCGCTTGGCAGGCTCGCCGCGCATGATCACCGTGGGCTGCGAGCTCAGCGCATAGGCTGACCAGGCCATGCCTACCCCAGTTCACGCCATCATCGTCGCGCGCTCCGGTTCGTCCGCGCGTGCGCAACTGCTGCGAACGCTCGACGCCCTCTCGATGCAGACCCGTCGTGCCGACGCGATCACCCTGGTGGTGAGCGGGGACGGATCGGACGTGCGAGCGAGCGACGTCGTCGCCAGGTCGGTCGAGGGCATCATCGAAGCCCGCGGCGGAACCTCGTACGCGGAGGCAGTGGAACTCGCCCAGACGCGGGTCGCCGACGGCGCAGCCATCTGGTTGCTCGCACAGGACACCGCACCGCATCCCCAGGCTCTCGCTCAGCTCGCGGGTGCACTGGAGCGTTCGCCGTCCGCCGCGGTGGCGGCGCCCAAACTCGTGAACGCCGACAATGAGCGCGAGCTCGTCTCACTGGGCGTCACCATGACCTCGCTCGGGCGTTCCGTCGAACTCGCCGCCGGCGAACTCGATCAGGGCCAGCACGACAGGGGCGACGACGCTCTCGGCGCCGACATCCGCGGCATCCTGATCCGTGGCGAGGCACGTGGGCGGCTGAAGCCGGACACGGCTCTCGCCGGTGCGGATGAAGGGCTCGATCTCGGTGTCCGCGCGAGACTCGCCGGTGGGCGGGTGGTGCTGGCGCCCAACGCGCGGGTCTCAGTGCATCCCGACGGACCCGCTGCGCTTCCGCGAAACGCATCGCAGCGCGCCTACGCGACTCGGCTGGCTCAGCTGCACCGTCGCCTCACCTACGCGCCGGCCGCCGCTGTGCCCCTGCACTGGCTGTCTCTGCTGCCGTTGGCGTTGTGGCGCACCATCGTGCATCTGATCGGCAAACGCCCCGCATCGGTGTTCCCCGAATGGGGGGCGGCGATCACGGCGATGGTGCGCCTCGGCGCGGTCGCGCGCTCGCGGCAGCGCATCAGGGCATCGCGCACCGCAGGGTGGGCGAGCATCGCGCCGCTGCGCATGACCCGAGCACAGCTGCATCGTCGTCTCGACGACGGGCACGGCAGCGAGGGCGGCGCGCTCAGCGAGCTGAACTTCTTCTCCGGTGGCGGCGCGTGGGCGGTGCTGGGCGCTCTCGTCGTCGGCGTCGCGTCGTTCTTCACGCTGCTGGCGTGGCCCGCGATCGGCGGAGGCGCGCTTCTGCCGTTGCGCAACACCGTCGCCGCGCTCTGGGAGGACGCCGCGTGGGGGCAGCGCGGGATCGGCGTGGGAATCGTCGGACCTGCTGATCCCTTCTCCGGCGTGATCGCCGTGCTCGGCACGCTGTGGGCGGGCGCTCCCTCGTTCGCCGTCGTCCTGCTCTGGCTGCTGGCTCTGCCCCTCGCCGTGCTCGGCGGATGGTTCGCGGCGACGCGGATCACCGATCGCGGCGGACTGCGCATCTTCGGCGGCGTCGCGTGGGCGCTGGCACCGACCTTCCTCACCGCACTCGTGGAGGGCCGTCCGGCCGCCGTGCTGCTGCACCTACTGCTTCCGTGGCTGTTCCACACCGCCGTCGTCGCTCATCGTTCCTGGGGTGCTGCCGGCGCGGCCTCCATCGTGCTCGCCGCCGCACTCGCATGCGCACCGGTCCTCGCACCGGCATTCGCTCTGCTCTGGGCGACCGCGCTGGTGATCGTGCTGACCCGCGGATGGTTCCATGGTGCGGTCCGGCTGCTCTGGATGCTCGCCCCCACCGCCGTGCTCTTCGTGCCGCTCGTCGTTACGCAGGTGCGCAGCGGCAACGTGTGGGCGATCTTCGCCGATCCGGGACTGGTATGGGCGGGCCCTCAGGTCGCAGCCGACAGCGCAGGCCGGATGCTGCTGGCCACAGGGTTCCCCACGTCAGACCTCGCAGGGTGGGCCGAGGTGATCGACCCGGCGATCGCCGCATGGGCGCCGCTGCTCATCGCGCCGATCGCTCTGCTCGCACTGGCCGCGGCGATAGCGCCACGATGGGGCGCGGGCATCATGCTGCTCGTGATCGCGATGACCGGCCTCGTCACCTCGTTCATCGCCGTCGGCGTGGTCGTCAGCTTCGCGCAGGGCGTGCCGGTGGAGATCTGGCCCGGCACGGGGCTGAGCCTGGCCTGGGCCGGGGTCGCCGGCGCGGCGCTCGTCACGCTCGATACGGCCGTGACCCTTCCTCGGCTCCGCGTGGCAGCCGTGACGGTGGCCGGTCTGGCGCTGGCGATCTGCGCCGTACCTGCACTCACCGCACTGCACACCGACCGCACGGTCCTCACCGACGGACCGGAGAGCACCCTCCCCGCCTTCGTCGCCGCCGAGGCGAAGGGCGATCGAGAGATCGCGACGCTCGTCCTCACCCCGCAGAACGACGGCGGTCTGGCCGCCGAGGTCGTGTGGGGTGCGAGCGAGACTCTCGGCGCCCAGACGACCCTGCTCAACACCGCGACGGAACCGCGGGGCACCGACATCAGCGGGCTCTCGGTCGACTTGCTCTCCACCCGCACCTTCGACGCACCGGGCGAACTCGCCTCCCACGGCATCCATTTCGTTCTGCTGGATCAGGTCGGCGCCGATGAATCGGATGCCGCCAGGGCGTTCCGTGTCGCAGCGATCACCGCACTCGACCAGCGCGCCGGATTCGTGAAGGTCGGCGAGACCGACAAGGGAGTGCTGTGGCGCCTCGAGGCAACGCCCTCCGAGCGGGCCCCGCTCACCGACGTGCAGGAGGGGACGGCCGCAGCGGTCATCACCGTGCAGCTGATCGTACTGTTCGCCGCTCTTCTGCTCTCCATCCCGACGAGGGCGTCCCGGCGAGCGGCCCGCGCGCAGTCGAGGATCGTCGGACGCTCCCCGGAGGAGCCGATGGTGCTTCCCCGACGCGCGGACGATGAACCGGACGACGAGCAACCGGACGATGAACCGGACGACGACCGCGCAGAGGACCGCGACGCGACCGATTCACCCCGGGAGCCCGAGACCGACGCACAGGAGCCCGAGACCGACGCACGGGAGCCTGAGGTCGACGTGCGCGAGTCCGAGGCCGACGGGCAGGAATCGCAGCGCGATGCTGACGAAGCCGACATCGACGCCCAGGAGCCGGACGCGGATGACCCCGGAACCGGAGCGGAAGAGCCCTCCGAGAAGGCGCCGGACGGTTCAGAGCGTGTGAAGCCGACCGAATCCGAGGAGGAGCGATGACTCAGAACCGTGCGATCCGTGTCGTCGCGACCGGCGCCCGACTGCTGGTCGGGGCGGTCATCGCCATCGGCTGCGTCGTGGGTGTGACCGCGGCCGTGGCGCTGCCATGGCCCGGAATCGAGAACCAGCCGGCCCAGGTCTCGGTGACCCCGACGGCCGGCGACACGACTCTGGTGTGCACCGGAGACTTCCGCGCGATCGGTCGCAATTCGCAGAGCGCCGGACAGATGTCGTCCACCGGGCAGGTTTCACTCACCACCGAGACCGGCGCGGCGAGCGAGGAATCGACGCTCACAGCATCCGATCTCCTCACCGCCGACTTCAGCGGTCCGGCGGCAGGTCCGCTGAAGATCGTGGCGAACGCCGAGCGGGGCTCCGCTGCACGCGTCGGTGCGGCCGAATCGATCACGCTGGCTGCGGACGACCTCTCGGGATTGGCGGCCAGTGCATGCCGCGAGCCGAGCACCGAGTCCTGGCTGATCGGCGGAACGGTGGAGACCGGAACCAGCGACCTGATCATCCTGTCCAACCCCGGTGACGTCACGGCGACGGCCACGATCACGGTGTTCGGCATCGAGCAGTCCTCGACGAAGACGATCGTGCCGGCGGGAACGCAGCTCGCGGTGCCGCTGTCGTCCGTGGCGGCGGGACTGCAGGAGCCTGTCGTGCGCGTGACCGCTGCAGGAGCCCCGCTGCGTGCGGTGCTGCAGTCCTCCCTCATCCGCACCCTCGACCCTTCGGGCATCGACGTGCAGGACACCGCGGGCGCTCCGCGCACGGATCTCGCCTTCGCCGGAGTCCAGGTGCTCACCGAGAGCGCCGACTCCGCCGTCACAGTGCTGCGGATGGTCGCCACCGACCAGGCGGCGCAGGCCACCGTCACGATCCGCTCCGACGACGACGACGACGCCGAGCCGCAGACGCTGGCGGTGCCGTTGGAGGCGGGGATCCCCACCGAGGTGAGCCTCGAAGGACTGGAACCGGGTGTGTACAGCGTCGAAGTCGAGGCCGAAGCCCCCGTCGTCGGCGCCGTCCGACAGGTCACCGGCATCGGACCGGGCGCTGATTTCGCATGGATGACGCCGGCCCCCGAGCTCTCGGGGGACATCGTCTTCGCCGTCCCTGAGGGTCCCCGGCCGCGTCTTCACCTCGTCAACTCGGCCGACGTCGACGCCGCGGTGACGCTCGCACCCGCCGCGGGCGGCGAAGGCGAGCAACTCACCGTCCCCGCACACGGATCGCTCGTCGTCGACGTCGCTCAGGATGCGGCGTACTCGCTGGCGACAGACGCACCGGTGCACGCGGCCGTCGCCATGGCGGGCACGGACGCGATGGCCGGATGGCCCATCTGGCCGGGCGCGGCGGCGGAGGACGCCGTCACGGTCTATCCCTGATCCGGACCGAATTCCCACGGATCCTTGCCGACGTACTCGGCAGCAGCGCGGAACACCGCGCTCTCGATCGCGATGCGGCGGTGCATCGCGTCGTCGTGCCCTGGTGGGAGCAACCGTTCGATCGGGATACGGAACAGCACGATGCGGCCGCCCTCGCGGTCGATCTGCCATCGGGGGATGCCGTTCGACTCAGGATTGAGCGGCAGCGCACCGATCTCGAACCGGACCTCCTGCAATTCGGGCCATGTGCCGCGCAGGAACTCCACAGCCGTGCCGATCGTGACGTCGAAGCGTTCCACCCTGCCCTCCAGCGGCGGGAGGGGTGGCCGCACGACCTCGCTGCGACCGAGGCGTCCGTGGCGCCCGTGACGCGCGCCGCGGCGGGGCGCTGCGGCGCTTCGTGCGGTCCGACGACGGGGCATGACGAAAGTCTATGGTGTTCCGCGCGGCATCCGGCCCTGGACTGCCGTGCGTCCTACGCTGGCACAGATGGACGGACGACTCTGCTCGAAGGTCACCTGCGCCCGTGAGGCCGTGGCGACGCTCACCTACGACTACGGCGACCAGATGGCGGCGCTCGGGCCGTTGGGTGGGGCGGGCCACCCCGGTGCGCACGACCTCTGCGCTCAGCACGCGCAACGCGTCTCCGTGCCCACCGGCTGGATGGTCGTGCGCCACGAGGCGCTCCGCGTCTGAGAGGCCGCGCCGGACAGGGGCACGGACGGGTTGTTCGGTCTCAGACGCCGACGTGGCGCCCGGTGAGCTTCTCCGCCCGTGCGTCGGCGATCGCGAGCGCGCGGCGCTCGCGCTCCCTGCGCAGCACGGTGATCGCGATCAGCAGCTGCTCCGGGTGCGCGGCGACCGGCTGCGGCGAGATGTAGCGGCTGGTCTCGACGACGAGCTCCTGGGCGATGCGTGCGCGTGCGGGCGGCGACATCCGCTCCGCATGCTGCAGGAACTGCGAGACGCGTCTGGCCAGGCGATCGGGCATCCGTGCCACATCGGCGACCTGCCCCCAGCCGGTCAATGACTGAGGCATCACGGGGGCGAGCGGCACGAGTCGGGGCGTGCGCACCCGCTGGCTGTAGGTGCCGGCGACCATGTCTCCCAGACGCTGGGAACGGGCGGTGAACGCACCGGCGAGGATCGCGACGGCGCCGAAGGTCATGTAGATCTCCAGCACGCCGATGAGCGCGCGGATGAATGCGTGCCGGAAACCTGCGGCTCCGCCGTCGAGCCGCACTATCCGTCCGCCGACGGCGAGGCGGCCGAGGCTTCGCCCGCGCAGCGCCAGTTCGATCACGATCGGCACCACGACGAAGCAGACGACGATGGCCGTCACGTTCATGATGCCGTCGATCGAGCCGTCGATGATCCCGGTGCCGAGCAGCCACATGCGCAACCACAGGAACAGCAGGAAGAGCGCCCAGCTGACCAGCATGTCGATCAGGGCGCCGAGCGCACGCATGAAGAAGCTGAGCGGCTGCACGTCGATCGCGACGGCCTCGCCGGAGAGGACTTCGTCTGCGGTGTCGATCGGCGTGGACATGAGTACAGTAAATCAGGTGGATGCCGATGCTCTCAGCGATGCCCGCCGCGCCGAATGGGAACGGCTGGACGAACTCAGCCGCCAACGGCTCGACGGCGAAGGCGTCGACGAGCTCATCGTGCGCTACCGCGCCGCATCCGCCGATCTCGCGGAGCTGAAGACATCGGTCGGCGAGTCGCCCCAGGGCGCGTACGTGTCGTCCATCGTCGCAAAGGCGCGGCTGCGCCTGACCGGCACCTCTGACAGCATCCTCACCCAGACCGCTCGGTTCTTCACCGATCAGCTGCCGGCCGCGCTGTACCGCCTGCGCTGGACGACGCTGGTGATCGCGCTGGTCTTCATCGCGATCATGGCGGGCGTCTCCGCGTGGATCTCCAGCGATCCCGCACTGGTCGCCGCGCTGGGGCCCGCCGACTTCCTCGAGCAGTACGCCGAGGAGAGCTTCACCGAGTACTACACCGAGAACCCCGCCGCGGTGTTCGCGGGGATGGTGTGGACGAACAATGCCTGGATCGCAGCGCAGTGCGTGCTCTTCGGCGTCACCGGTATCTGGCCGGTGTACGTGATCGCGCAGAACGCATTCGGTCTCGGCGTCTCGGCGGCCGTGATGGCCGCACACGACCGCCTCGACGTCATGGTCCTCTACATCCTCCCGCACGGGATGCTGGAGATGACGAGCATCTTCGTCGCGGCAGCGGGCGGACTGCACCTGTTCTGGGCCTGGGTGGCGCCGGGGCGCCGCACCCGTGCGACGGCGCTCGCGCAGGAAGGCCGCTCGCTCGCCACCGTCGCGATCGGTCTGGTGTTCGCCCTACTGCTGTCGGGGCTCGTCGAGGGCTTCGTGACGGGATGGTCACTGCCGTGGCCCATCAAGATCGGCATCGGCGCCGCGGCCCTCGCCGTGTTCCTGGTCTACATGCTGCTCGTCGGCGGCCGGGCCTACCGGCGCGGTGAACGCGGGGACCTGCTCGAGTACGAGGCGGGCACGCCGCAGCTCGTCTCGGGATGACAGAAGATCCCGCCCCCGGATGACCGGAGGCGGGATCTTCTTCGTGCGTCGTCGTCGAGGCGGTGGTCAGACCTTCTTCGTGCCGTCGAGCAGCGTCTTGTACGCGAACCCGGCGATCAGTGCGCCCACGATCGGGAACACCAGGAACACCCACAGCTGGGAGAGCGGGCCGACGCCGCCGTAGACGGCCGCGGCGATCGAACGGGCCGGGTTCACCGAGGTGTTGTCCACGGGGATGCTGATGAGGTGGATCAGTGCCAGCGTCAGACCGATCGCGAGTCCCGCGAACGGGGTCGGGCGCAGCTTGTGCGTCGTGCCCAGGATCACGAACAGGAAGATCGCGGTGAGGATCACCTCGATGATGATCGCCGCCCACATCCCGAATCCGCCGGGGGAGAACTCGTCCCAGCCGTTGCTGGCGAAGCCGGCATCCTGCGCACCCGTGAGCCAGCCGTCGGGACCGAACAGTCCGATCAGCACGAGCAGCGTGCTGGCGATGAGCCCGCCGACGATCTGGGCGATGATGTAGCCGGGCACGTCCCGCCACGGCAGGCGGCCGGCCGCCGCGAGGCCGAGGCTGACAGCCGGGTTGAAGTGCCCGCCGGAGATCGGCCCGAACGCGTAGACGCCCACGACCACGGTGAGTCCGAACGCCAGGGAGACCGCCACGTACACGGCGGAGCCGGAACCGGGATCGGTGAAGTGGTTCGAGGCGAACAGCGCGGTGCCGACGCCGCCGAACACCAGGAGGAAGGTGCCGAGTGCCTCGGCAGTGAGTTTGGAGCCGACCGATGGGATCGGAGGCGCAGCTTCGGCGAGTGATTCACTCATGGGATTCCCTCTCATCAGTTCGAGTCAGAGCGACCGAATTCACGGCACATCTTCCACGCTCGAGGGGATCAGGTGCGGGAGGCGCGCCGACGTGCACTCAGCGTTCTCCCAGCGGACATCGCGTCGCCGAGACGACGGATGGGGCCGGATGCCGAAGCATCCGACCCCATCCGCACAGAGTGATTACTCGCCGACGCCGACCGGGTCTGCCGACGCGTCTGCGGTGCTCAGAGCGAGCGCGCGCACCTTGTCGGCCGTCGCCTGGTCGACCTGACCCCAGTACCAGAAGAAGCGCTCCTGGATGGCGGGGACCGTGAGGGCCTGGTACTGACCTGCGAGGGTCTCGATGAAGCGCTGACGCTCCTCATCGGTGAAGACCTCCGTGATCAGGGTGCGGGCCTGGCCGAAGTCGTCGTCCTCCGAGTGCAGCGTCGCCGCGCTGCGCACCAGTGCGCCGTCGTTCTCCCAGCTCGCCTCGACACCGCGCTGCGGGTCGGCCTCTGGACCACCGGCTGCGCCGTAGGAGTTCGGCGTGTACACGCGGTGCTCTGCAGTGTTGAAGTGGTACTGCATGTTGCCCTCGTGCATGTAATTGCTCACCTGGGCGGCGTGCGGCTGGTTCACCGGCAGCTGATTGTAGTTCGTGCCGATGCGGTAGCGCTGCGCGTCGGGGTACGAGAACACGCGGGCCATGAGCATCTTGTCGGGCGAGATGCCGGTGCCGGGAACCTGGTTGCCGGGCGAGAACGCAGCCTGCTCGATCTCGGCGAAGAAGTTCTGCGGGTTGCGGTTCAGCGTGAACGTGCCGACCTTGATGCGCGGGTAGTCCTTCTTCGACCAGGTCTTGGTCAGGTCGAACGGGTTGAAGCGGTAGGTCTTGGCCTCTTCGTACGGCATGACCTGCACGTACACGTCCCACGACGGGTTCTCGCCGCGCTCGATGGCCTCGTACAGGTCGCGACGGTAGTAGTCGGCGTCCTGACCGGCGATGCGCTCGGCCTCGTCGGCGAACATCGGCTCGACGCCCTGCGTGCTGAGGAAGTGGTACTGCACCCAGAAGCGCTCGCCCGCGGCGTTGACCCACTGGTAGGTGTGCGAGCCGTAGCCGTTCATGTGGCGCCACGAGCGGGGGAGCCCGCGGTCGCCCATGACGTAGGTCACCTGGTGAGCGGATTCGGGGGAGAGGGTCCAGAAGTCCCACTGCATGTCGGCGTCGCGCAGGGCGGAGCCGGTGAGGCGCTTCTGCGAGTGGATGAAGTCGGGGAACTTCATGCCGTCGCGCAGGAAGAAGGTCGGTGTGTTGTTGCCGACGATGTCGAGGTTCCCCTCGGTCGTGTAGAAGCGCAGCGAGAAGCCGCGGACGTCCCGCCAGGTGTCGGGCGAGCCCTGCTCGCCGGCGACGGAGGAGAACCGGATGAGCGTCTCGCTCGTCGCTCCAGGCTGGAAGACCGCGGCGCGGGTGTACTGCGAGACGTCCTCGGTGACGACGAACTCTCCGAATGCGCCGCCGCCCTTGGCGTGCGGGTTGCGCTCCGGCACGCGCTCGCGGTTGAACGACGCGAGCTTCTCGACCAGGTAGCGGTCGTGCAGCGCGGTGGTGCCGTCGGTGCCGGTGGTCAGCGAGTGGGCGTCGCTGGCGACCGGCGTGCCGGTCTGGGTGGTGGTGAAAGTCTTGTCAGTCATTCACTTCTTCCTTTCGCAATCGGAGCAGATGGCTCGGTAGGTCACAGAGGCTTCGAGGATTCGCATCCCGTGGTCGTGGGACGGATGCAGGCACGGTGCGTCGCCGACGGCGCAGGCGACGTCTTCGACACGGCCGCACTCCACGCACTGCAGATGGTGGTGGTTGTCGAACGTGTGCTGCACCTCGTACAGGGCGCTCGCCGCATCGGGGAGGCTCACCCGGCGGACGATGCCGGCGTCGGTGAGGTCGTTCAGGATGCCGTGCACGGTGGGCAGTGCGACACCGCTGAGGTCTTCACGCAGGCGGGAGTACACCGCTTCTGCCGATGCATGCGGGTGGGAGGCGAGCGCCTCGATGACCGCGACGCGCTGCACGGTGACGCGCAACCCGGCGGCCCTCAGGCGCTCGGGGGCGGCGAGTGCCGCCGTCGTCGTGTCCATGCCCCTATTCTCGCAGTTTCCTGAATCATTCGCAAAAAGAAATCATTCAGAATCGAGCTAGAGCCGGCCGGCGGCCTTCAACTCGAGATAGCGGTCGGCGATCTTCGGCGGCAGCGCCTCAGGATCTGCCGTGATCGCCTCTCCGCCTGCGCGCCTTACGGCGTCAGCCACGTTCTCTGCGTCGCGCAGGGTGCGCTCCGCGGCCGCCGCGAGGTAGATCTCCTCGCGGGAACCCCGCTTCTTCGCCAATTCGCCGACCGCGTCATCGGTCACGGAGCCGACCAGCACGGTCGTCGCCCTCGAGGGATCGGGGAAGGCGCCGAGGAAACCCCGGGCGGATTCCGCGGCATCCTGCGCGGTGAGCACGACCACGAGCGATGGGCGGGTCGTGAGCGTGCGGATCGCCGCGAACGCACCGGACCAGTCCGTGTCGACGAGCCGCGCGTGCACTGGCGCCATGGCATCCGTCATGGCGGGCAGGAGTCCTGCGCCGTCGATGCCGGTCACGCGTGCGCGCACGACACGGTCGTAGAGCAGCAGATGCACATGATCGCCTGCCCGCGTCGCGAGGGCCGCGAGCAGCAGAGCGGCTTCGAGCGAGGCATCCAGTCTCGTGCCGTCGCCCACGCGCGCGGCGGCCGTGCGTCCGGTGTCGATCAGGATCACCACGTGACGGTCGCGCTCAGGACGCCACGTGCGCAGCATGGTCGTGCCGGCCCTGGCCGTCGCCCGCCAGTCGATCGAGCGCACATCGTCGCCGCGCACGTACTCGCGCAACGAGTCGAACTCGGTGCCCTGTCCTCGCACCTGGATGCTCGTGTTCCCGTCGAGCTCCCGCAGGCGGGCGAGCCGTGACGGCAGGTGTTTGCGCGACGCGAAGGCAGGGAGCACGCGGATCGCTCCGCGCACTTCATGCCGTGCTTGACGACCGCCGAGGCCCAGCGGCCCGCGAGAGCGGATGAACACGAAGTCGCTGACCAGCTCGCCGCGGCGACGGGGGAGCAGCGGAACCTCGATCCGACGTCGTTCACCTGCGGGGATCTTCGCACGTAATCGGGCAGGATCGGCTCCTGCCGTCGGCTGCCACGCGTCGCGCAGCAGCGCGTGCAGAGTCCGCGATCCGTGATTGTGCACGGAGATGCTGGTCTCCAGGGGCTCGCCCATCCTGGCGCGCGATGGCACGCGCCTGGTCACGGTCACGGAGCGCGCGCCGGCCGCAGAGACGATGTCGACGGCGAGCAGGACGGCGCACAGCAGCAACCAGCCGGACAGCACGACCCACACCGGCGCCCCCGCCGCGGTGAACGCGACGAGGGGGATGACGCCGAGCCCGATGGCGACGGCGAGACGGCCGGAGACGAACACCTTAGATCGGCACCCTGGTCTGCTGGATCACGCTGGCGAGCACGGCATCTGCCGATACGCCCTCCATCTCGGCGTCCGGTCGCAGCTGCAGGCGGTGGCGCCACACGGGAACGAGCATCGTCTGCACGTGATCCGGCGTGACGGCGGTCGATCCGTTCAGCCACGCCCATGCCTTCGCCGCGGCCAGCAGGCCGGTCGAGGCGCGAGGGCTGGCGCCGAGCTGCACCGAGGGCGACTGGCGGGTGGCTCTGGCGAGATCCACGACGTATCCGAGCACCTCGTCGGTGACCTCGACTCTGGATGCCGCATCCTGCGCCGCGCGGATCTCGTCCGCCGTCACGGCAGCCTCGACGCCGGTGAGCTCGCGAGGTGAGAAACCACCGGCGTGCAGCCGCAGCACGGTGACCTCGGCGTCGCGCTCCGGCATGCCCACCACGAGCTTCATGAGGAAGCGGTCGAGCTGAGCCTCCGGCAGGGAGTAGGTGCCCTCGTGCTCGATGGGATTCTGCGTCGCCGCGACGAGGAACGGATCCGGCAGATCTCGACTGGTTCCGTCCGCGGAGATCTGACGCTCCTCCATCGCCTCCAGCAGCGCTGCCTGCGTCTTGGGCGGAGTGCGGTTGATCTCATCGGCCAGCAGGACGTTGGTGAAGACGGGGCCCTGTCGGAACTCGAACTCGCCGGTGCGCGCGTCGTACACGAGGGAGCCGGTCACATCTCCCGGCATCAGGTCGGGCGTGAACTGCACGCGCTTCGTGTCGAGACCGAGCGCGCGTGCGAACGAGCGCACCACGAGCGTCTTCGCGACGCCAGGCACACCTTCCAGCAGCACATGCCCGCGGGAGAGCAGACAGACCAGCAGTCCCGTCACGGTGCCGGCCTGCCCGATGACGGCCTTGTCGACCTCGGCGCGCACACGATGCATCGCCGCACGCAGCTGCGCCTCATCTGGCGTGGCCGCGGAAGAAGCGGGGGAGGTGTCGGTCACGGTGTGTTCCTTTCCACGTGCACAGCGGCATCGACCGCTGCTTCGAGCTCGGCGAGCCGCCGTGCGGTGTCGATCAGTTCGGCGTCGTTCGCAGGCAGTGCACCCGCGAGCAGATGATGCAGGGAGCCGCGCGGAACGCGGAGCCGGTCGCTGGCGGCGTCGGCGATCTCGTTCGGCGTCGAACGCGCCGTCAGGCCCAGACGCGACGCGAGGCGGCGCAGCGATCCGTCGCGCAGCGCCTGCGCGGCGTGAGCGGCGTCGGCGGCCTTCGCGGTGAGTCGCGCGCGCCCGTGCATGGTCTCGGACGCTCTCACCGTCACGGGCAGCGTCTCCGCGACAAGAGGGCCGAAACGCTGCCCGCGGGAGATGCCGGCGACGATTCCGGCGAGCAGCAGAAGAAGGATGGCCGGAGTCACCCACTGAGGGGTCAGCGTCGCGAGGGTCTCGGGACTCTGCGCCTCGATGTCGCTGTCGCCGAACGAGGGGACGTACCAGACGACGTGGTCGCTCTGACCGAGCAGGGCGAGTCCGAGTGCGGCGTTCCCGTCCTCGGTGAGGTGCTCGTTGCTGAACAACGTGCTGCCTTCGATGAGCGAGACGCGGCCGTCTCCGCTGTCGTCCACGAGCAGAGCCGCAGCGCCGTCGTCATCGATGTAGCATCCGGTGACGCCGGCGGCGGGGATGAAGAACCGGTCGGGATGCACTGCTCCGACGTTCGCGAGCTCCGGCAGCCCGCACTCCGCGGTCAGCGCGGCATCGGACGCGGGCGGGGCGTTGTCACCCAGATCGAGGATGCGCAGGAGCCTGCTCGCACTGGACAGGATGACCGTGCGCTCGGCCGGGCCGACGAGATCTTCGACGGCCTGATCGGACAACGCGAAAGGATCGGCCATCACGAGCGTGCTCTCGTCGCCGAGCGCGGACGCGGCTTCGGCCCGCGTACGTGCGACCGTGATGTCGACGCCTTGATCGCGGAGCAGCTCGGCGAGGGCCAGAGCGCCCGATTCATCAGCGCTCTCGGGGTCGAGCGCACCGCGCGAATCGGGGGTACGGGTGGTGATGCTGCCGACGAAGAGGGCGAAAACGATCACGAGCACGGCGATGAGCACCCATCCCAGCGCGGAGCGCAGGCGCCCCTTCTCGCGCACGGCCGTGCTCGGGGCGACGCCGACTGCGGCTTCCGGCTCGAGTGTCGTCGTCATACGGATGCCGCCTCGAGAACGGCCGGGTGAAGCGATGCCAGGCGGTCGTCGATCTCGGCCAGCGCGCGGTAGCTCCGTTCGGTCGCCGGGCGGCGCAGATAGCGCACGTCGTCGAAAGCACCGGCGGCCGCGGTCAGCGCCTCGCGCTGCGCGCTGAAGGCCGCAGCCGCTTCACGCGCGATCGCCTGCGCGGTCGCACCGGGAGCCGGGTCGATGATGTCGCGTTCGAGCAGCGACCGCGCCAGCGCGCGGAAGCGCAGCACGGTGGCGGTGTCCCAGTCGCCGTCGCGTGCGCTTCGTGCGGCATCCGCCCTGAGCTGTGCAGCGGTGCGTCGATCGCGCGCGCCGAGCAGGTCGCTCTCGCGCTGCCTGACCCGTCGCGACACGCGTGGTCGCCCCCAGAGGATCAGCACGGTGATGAGGGCCGCCACGATGACCACGGTCACGATGATCAGTGCCACGTTGCCCGCCTGCTCGCCGGTGTCCTGAGAGAACAGGCTGCCGATGAACTCGGCGACGTCCTCGGCGAGGTAGTCGAACCACGTCGGCTTGGCGTCGGCGTAACGCGGATCCTGGAGCTCCTGCTCCGCCCACCGCTGCGCCTCGTCGCCGTCGGGCGCGTAAGGATCGATGTCCAGCCGGATCATGCACTTCCAGATCCGGGAGGAGCCCAGGGGCTCTCGCTCTCCGGAGGGATCGGCTGAGCGGCCGCCGGGGGATTCTGCGGAGACCGGGGTGCAGGAGGCGGCGGTTGCGTGCCGTACGGCGGTTGCTGCGGAGGGTAGGGCTGCGACGCCGGCTGCTGCGGATACGGCTGCTGCGGATACGCCTGCGTCGGGTACGGCTGCTGCACGGGGTACGGCGGTTGCGGCTGCGCTGGGTACTGCTGCGGCGGGTACTGACCCCACCCGACCGGCGCCGACTGGTACGACGGGACGGGCTTGGGAGGCGGTGCGCTCGACACGGCACGCGCCGGGTCGACGGCGAACGGGTCTCCGAGCTCGTCCTCGCCCGCTCCGAGGTCTCGGCGCTCCAGATAGTTGATGAGACTGTGATCGAGCCCTTCGTAGCGCATCCGGCAGTCGAGATAGATGAAGACGCCGGCGGCGCACTGCACGACCACGGTGACGGCCTGCAGGACGTAGATCAGCAGTTGAGGAGCGAGCGCGGTGATCAGGTAGAGGGCGATCCCTGATGTGTCGTTGGGGCCGGTCGGCGCGATCACGGTGCCGAACAGCGACCCCAGCAGCGACAGCGGCATGCTCACCACGCTCACCGCGGTGCCCATGATCAGGTTCACGAGGAATATGACCCCGAACGCCGTCCAGAACCGGCCGCGCGTCAGACGCCAGGAGCGCACGATCGCCGCGCGGATGCCGGCGCGTTCGAGCACGAGGATCGACGGTACGAGCAGCAGCTTCGTGCTCAGCCACACCCACAGCGGGATCATGCCGAGCACAAGCAGGATGCCGATCACCACGGTGAGGCCGACACCCTCTGCGGATCCGCCGACCCCCGCCATGACGCCGAGGGCGATGATGCCGCCGATCACGGCGAGCAGTACGAGCGCGGCCAGCGCCTGCATCACGCTCCAGCCGACGAGGGGCCAGAACGCCGGGCGCATCAATCGCCAGAGTCTGCCCAGCGCCGGCTTCTCGCCCAGTGCGGCGTGGCCGACGTCTGCGGCGACGACGCCCTGCATGATGGCGGTGAACGCGAGACTCACGAAGCCCATCGCGAGCACGACCAGCGCATTGATCGCGACAGCGCCCCACATCACAGGCAGGAAATCGGGCGAACTGGGGGAGAGGGACTCCAGCCGCAGGAACGTGGCGACCAGGACGGCGCCGACGACCAGCGCCGTGATGACCGCCACGACGAGCTGGATCACGATCGCGAACCCGAACAGCACCTTCGGGTTGTGCCGGAGCGTGGCGAAGGGCTTGCCGAGCAGCACGCCGAAGGTGAGCGGATGCAGGGGGATGAGCCCGCGCTTGAGGGCGGGCGTCCAATTCTGCGCGTACGTCTGACCCTGTGCGCTCACAGCGCTCCCTCCTACGGTGCGAAACCATCGTGTCACACCCCAGGCTCCTGTCGAAGTGGCCACGGGGGCGCTACCGTGATCGAAACGTTGTCATGAAGTACGCTGGGAAGTGCTGCGCTCCACCGCGACCCGCAGGCGCCGCGCACATGCTGAGAAAGATGAGGCTGGGATCAGATGACCTCACGGATCCTCGTGGTCGACGATGACACCGCACTCGCCGAGATGATCGGAATCGTGCTGCGCACCGAAGGCTTCGAGCCGGTGTTCTGCGCTGACGGCGCGAAGGCGGTGGAGGAGTGGCGCACGCAGCGTCCGGACCTCGTCCTGCTCGACCTCATGCTGCCGGGAATGGACGGGATCGAGATCTGCACGCAGATCCGTGCCGAATCCGGCATCCCCATCATCATGCTGACCGCGCGCAGCGACACGGCAGACGTCGTTCGCGGCCTCGAGGTCGGCGCCGACGACTACATGGTCAAGCCCTTCAACCCGAAGGAGCTCGTCGCCCGAATCCGCACCCGCCTGCGGCCGGTGACCTCGACGACGAGTGAAGTGCTGCGCATCGGCGATCTCGTCGTCGACGTCGACGCGCACGAGGTGCGCCGCGGAACGACCCCGATCCCGCTCACGGCGCTCGAGTTCCAGCTGCTGGTGGCCCTCGCGTCGAAGCCTCAGCAGGTCTTCTCGCGGGAGATGCTGCTCGAACAGGTCTGGGGCTACCACTACAAGGCCGACACGCGGCTGGTGAACGTGCACGTGCAGCGGCTCAGGGCGAAGGTCGAACTCGACCCCGATCTGCCGAAGATCGTGATGACGGTCCGGGGCGTCGGCTACCGGGCCGGGAGCGTCGGCTAGGGGACTGCGTTGGCCGCGACGAGCGCGACGCCCACGACCGTCGCGCTGTGGCGCGACTGGCGGGGATGGCCGGAGACGATCGGCACCCTGTGGCGTCGTTCGCTGCGCTTCCGCATCATCTCCATCACCCTCCTGCTGACCTCATTCTCGATCTTCGTGACGAGCCTGATCATGGCGCTGGTCATTCAGAACAACCTCTTCGAATCCCGTCGGGACGAGGTCCTCAGCGATGCCCGAAGTGCGGTGGGCGCCGCGCAGCGGACGCTGGATTCCGCAGAGGTCGCGGATGATCCTTCCGCTCTGCGCGCACTGTGGCAGGACGTGCAGGAATCCATTCCGCGGGTGTCCTCGTCGTCGCTGATCGCCGTCTACGCGATCGACGCGCCGCCGGTCGGCACCGGTGTGCGGGGCTTCACGATCGGCGGCCTGAGCGCTGACCTGCTGAGTTCCGGTCTGCGCGAACGCGTCGTGTCGTTGCCGGACCGCCAGGCATGGCAGTCGGTCGCTCTCCCCATGGCCGACGGATCGACGGCCCCCGGCATCATCGTCGGGCAGCAGCTGATCGTGCCGGAGGCCGGCGCGTTCGAGGTGTACATCGCCTATGACCTCGCCGACTCGCAGCAGACGCTGCAGTTCGTGCAGAGCACGCTGTGGGCGGCCGGTCTCATCCTCATCGCCATCATCGCCGGCATCTCGTGGGTCGTGCTGCGCACCGTGTCCAAGCCCATCATCGAGGCGGCCGAGACCAGCGAGAGGCTGGCCTCGGGCGATCTGGAGGTGCGACTGCCGGTGCACGGCGAAGACGAACTGGCGACCTTGGCCCGTTCGTTCAACGCGATGGCCGACAGCATCGAGTCGCAGATCAAGGAGCTCGGCGAGCTGTCCCTGGTGCAGCAGCGCTTCGTCTCCGAAGTGTCGCACGAGCTGCGCACGCCGCTCACGACGATCAGGCTCGCCGCCGACATGCTCAACGACCAGCGCGATCAGTTCGATCCGACCACGAATCGCACGGCCGAACTGCTGCACACGCAGGTGCAGCGCTTCGAGACGCTTCTCGCCGATCTCCTGGAGATCAGCCGCTACGACGCAGGGTCCGTGCAGCTGGAGCTCGAGGCGACGAGCCTCGCCACCCTCGCGGAGGATGTGATCGAGCAGATGGAACCGCTCGCCGAAGGCCGCGGCTCCGAGCTGCGTCTGGTCGCTCCCGGTGGTTACACGCCCGTCGACATGGATCCGCGTCGTGTGCGCAGGGTGCTGCGCAATCTCGTCGGCAACGCGATCGAGCACGGCGAGGGCCGACCGATCGTCGTCACGGTGGACAGCAATCAGCACGCTGTCGCCGTGGGCGTGCGCGACTTCGGCCTCGGCATGGATCCGGACGACGCTCAGCGCGTGTTCGACAGGTTCTGGCGTGCCGACCCCTCTCGCCAGCGCACCATCGGCGGAACCGGGCTCGGGCTCTCGATCGCCCTGGGAGACGCACGCTTGCACGGCGGCACGCTCGCGGTGTGGTCCGAACTCGCCGTCGGGACCAACTTCGTTCTCACGCTGCCGCGTCAGCCGGGAGACATCGGCGGACCCTCGCCGGTCTCGCTCGAACCGGAGGAGGCGCTGCCCGACGTCAGCCCTGCGACGGAGCCGATTCAGCTCACCGAGCTGCGCGAACTCTATTTCACGGATTCCATCCCGACCGGAGAGGAGGACCGCCCATGACACGTGGACGTCGAGGTCTCCTCGTCGGTGCGCTCACCGTGTTCGCCGTGCTGCTGTCGGCCTGCGCCGCGTTGCCGACGTCGGGCGAAGTGAAGTCCGGCCTCATCCTGGACGAGGTCGATCTGCCGCCGGACATCAGCCAGATCGCCGCGGGACCGTTGGAGGGGGCGAGTCCGGCGGAGATCGTCGAGGGCTTCCTCGATGCCGCGCTCACCCCTGCGGAAGGATGGAAGACCGCTCGCGAGTTCCTGAGCCCGGATCTCGCGGAGACGTGGCGTCCAGGCGCGGGGGTCACGATCGACTCGGGCGCCGCCGCGAGGGAGTTCACGGCGGACGTCTCCGGCGCCGGCGACCTGGCGCAGGAGGGCGATGTCCGCGTCCTGCTCGACCAGACCGCCAGCGTCAACGAGTTCGGCGCCTATTCGGAGTTGTCGGGAGACACCTCCGTCGTTTCGTTCGAGGTCGCCAAGAATGACGACGGGGAATGGCGGATCACGGTCGCGGCAGATGGCATCATCCTCGACGCCGAGGCGTTCCCGCAGGTGTTCCGCAGCTATGCGCTGCACTACTACGACCAGAGCTGGACGCATCTGGTTCCCGACACCCGGTGGTATCCGCGGCGTGGGCAGATCGCGACGACGCTGACCCAGGCGCTGCTGTCGGGCGCGCCGAGTCCGTGGCTCGCCCCTGCCGTGCGCAGCGCCTTCCCCAGCGACGTGTCGCTCGCCCGAGATTCGGTCCCCGTCGACACGGACAAGGTGGCCACTGTCGAGCTGACGGCGAGCGCTCTCGCTCTGGATGCCACCGCGCTGGCCCGCATGCGCACGCAACTGGAGCAGACTCTGCGTCCCGGCGTGACCGAGGTCCGGCTGATGGTCAACGGGCGCGACCTGAACGCCGGACGCGCGACGATCGAGTCCCCGCGAACGGAGACGGGGACGGTCGTGCTCACCGAGTCGGAATTCGGTCTCTACCTCGGCGATGAGATCTCGCCGTACCCCGGGATCTCGGAGGATCTGGTCGAGCTCGCCGACTCCGTGGTGTCGGTCGACGTCTCGAGCGACGACACGCGCGCGGCGGTCAAGCTGGACGACGGCGGGGTGTACACGGTCGCGAACGGACGCGTCGACCAGCTCGATACCAGGGCGGGACTCGTCGAACCGTCGATGGATCTCTACGGCTACACGTGGTCGGTACCGGCGGCGAGTCCGAAGGCCCTCACCGCCTGGCGATCCGATGTGACGCCGGTCGAGATCGGAAACGCTTTCCCCGATGCCGCGTCGATCTCGCACCTGCGCGTGGGACCCGATGGCGTCCGCGTCGCCGCTGTCGCCTCGATCGGCGGGCAGCAGTGGCTCGTCGTGGCGGCGATCATCAGGGACGACGATCAGGTGCCGGTCGAGTTGGGCCCCGTGCACACGGTGGCCCAGTTGGATGGCACGGCGCTCGGATTGAGCTGGGTCGCGGAGGACGATCTCAGCGTTCTCGTGGACTCGGGCGGAAGCCGGGTCGTGCTGACGCAGGACGTCGGCGGCACGGGGACGTTCTCCGCGGCGCCGGGGGCGTCGGTCTCGATATCCGGTGGCAGCGCGGCGTCCGCGGTGCGCATACTCGACTCGGAAGGCGTGCTCTTCGCGCAGCGCGGCACGACGTGGCAGATGGGGCTCTCCGGTGTGCTGGTGCTCGGCACGCACGCGGGGCAGTAGCACTGCACGAGACCGTGCCTGATCCGGTTCTGCACGGATCGTGATCCAGGGGCGTCACGGCGGCGAGGACCGGGTGCAGGCTCGAGAGCATGCCTGGCTCACAACGACGGAACGCGCTCGTCGACGAACTCGCCGCCTTCGTGATGTCAGGATGCTGTGCGGGGTGCGATGTCCTCGGAACACTGCTGTGCGATGAATGCGAACGAGCTCTGCTCGCGACTCCGACGCGTCGGGCGACGCCGGGCGGGCTCGGCGTGGTGGCGGCACTCGCCTACGAAGGGGTCGCGGCACGATGCATCCGCAGCCTCAAGGAGGACGGCGAGACGGTCCTGGCCAGGCCGCTCGGCTCGGCACTCTCGGTGGCCGTGGACCAGGCGCGGGGGAGCATATCGAATCTGTCCTTCGTGCCGGTGCCGACGGGGAGGGCAGCATTCCGACGCCGAGGCTATCGCGTGCCGGAACTGCTGATCCGTCGTGCGGGGCTTCCGGTGTCGAGAGTCTTGAAGAACGTGCGGGTCACGGCCGATCAGCGCGGACTCGGGATCGCCGAGCGCGAACGGAACGTGGTGGGGAGCATGCGCGCGCGACACGCCCGGGATGCGGGTGACGTGCTGCTGATCGACGACGTCGTGACCACCGGAGCCACTCTCGACGAAGCGGCCCGCGCCCTCACAAGCGCGGGATTCCGGGTGCATGGCGCCGTGGCTCTCGCCGCCACACCTCGACATAGCCGATTCCCGGGAAACGCATCGTGAATGAACCGTGACATCCATCGGAACGGAGACTACGGTAGGGGGTCACAAGGCGACCACGGTCCGCCCTTGGCCGGGAGGACCGGGACAAGGAGACAGCAATGGAAACAAGCATCGTTGGCGTCGGAGTGGGAATCACCGATCGCTTCCGAACCGTTGTCGAGGAGAAGATCGCCCGCGTGCAGCCGCTCGCCGCCAAGGCGCAGCGCCTGGACGTGAAAGTCACGCATCGCGCCTATCGTGGCGGGCGTGTTCCGGACGAGACCGTGGAACTCACGCTCGTCGGGAAGGGCCCCGTGGTGCGAGCGGAGGCCGTCGACGGCGACAAGTTCGTGGCTCTGGATCTCGCCATCGACAAGATGTCGCAGCAGCTGCGCCGTGCGAAGGAGAAGCGCGTCGATGGGCGTCAGCACCCTCGCGGAGCGCATTTCGAGAAGGGCAGTGGCTCGCTGGAGGGGATCGATGTCGAACCCGCATCCGCGGACATCCTGCACGCTGTCGCGACCGGAACGGTGCCTGTGCAGAACGAAGAGGAAGAGGCGTACTCTCCCGTCGTCATCCGCACGAAGAACTTCGATGCGGAGTGGATGACGGTCGAGGAGGCCGTGGACCGGATGGAGCTCGTCGGACACGACTTCTTCCTGTTCGTCGACGTGCGCACCGATCACCCGAGTGTGGTCTACCGGCGCAAGGGCTGGGACTACGGTGTGATCTCGCTCACGGCGCAGGCTCCTCCCGCAGAAGCTCTCGCGTCCTGAGACAGAGGTCTTGAGGCACGAGAAGGGGCCCGGCATCCGCGGATACCGGGCCCCTTCTCTCGTCGCTCAGTCGAAGATGCCGTCGAGGATGCTCCCGATGACGAGGCCGCCCATGATGCCGCCCATCACGTCGCCGCCGCCACCTCGGCGTCCGCCGCCCCAGCCGCCGCCCCAGTCCTGCTGTTGCTGCTGCGGCCGCGCCGAATCGATGTCGCGCTGCGCGAGCTGCAGCGCTTCGGCGGCGAGCTGCGCGACGCGACGTGCGCCGGCCAGTGCCTGTTCGCGCGTGTCCTCCGCGGCCATGAGCTCGGGGATGTCGATGCGCAGTCGCTCGGCCTCGGCGAAGCGCGTGCGCGCGTCGGCGCCGATCCACCCGCGGTGCCCTGAGATCAGTCCGCGTGCGACGCCGAGCTGCCGATCGGCGTCGTCCAGGGCATGCTGCACCTGAGCGATGCTCGGCAGCGGATTCTGAACGCGATAGTGCGCCTTGGCGATCGCGTCGTCGAGCGCGGTGTTGGCCGTGCGAAGTCGGGTGAGCTCGGCGAACGGGTCGTTGCGCGAACCTGCCGGCTCCAACGAGTCCAGAGCCTTCTCGAGCTCGGCCGTGGCCTCGGTGACAGCCGGCACCTTCGGTGCGGTTCGCGCGGCGATGATGTCGCCGCGTGAATCGGCGACGACCTCGGCGAGCGTGGACTCTGCGCGCAGCGCCTCGATCTCGAAGTCCTCGACGGCGTCCAGCAGTGCACCGACGCGACGGATGGCCTCCGTCGCGGTCTCCAGCGCGAGGTTCGCCTCCTCGTTCTGCCTCGCGGCGCGTCGCCGCTCTGCGACGTCGGCACCGTGCGTGGCGAACGCGATGAGCTGCTCTGCTTCGTCGGCGCTGTTGCGGATCTGGTGCAGCGCGCTCTCGGCGTATCGCGTGGAGAGGCGCTCGATGATGTCCCTGGCCTGCGGCAGTCGAGCCGACAGCTTCTCGGCGTCAGTGCGCACCTTCTCGCGCACCTCCGGCGCGCGGCGCACCTTCGCGATCGATTCGGCCAGTGCCGAGGTCTTCTCGTCCAGCAGGTCTTCTGCCCAGTCGCACAGCTGCACGATCCGAGCGTTGCGCGTGCGGAGCTCCTCGTCGGTGTCCGGGATCTCGTCGTGGTTGAGCTGGTGCAGCTGGAACGCTTCGCGCAGGTGCGTGCGAACCGCCTCAAGGGCTGCCTTCATGTCCTTCGTGAGCGACAGGCCCAGCTCGGCCTCGGCGAAAGCGAGCTCGTCGCCCGCTGTGCGGATGCGCTCGTCCGCAGCGACCAGCGCCTGCTCGGCCTTGCGTGCGAGATCGGCGTCCTGCGCTGCCTGGGCAGCTTCTTCTTCGCGCTTGCGCTTACCCCAGAATCCGGCCATGGGTCGATCTTAGTGACCCATGGTGATCAGGAGGCTGAGCATCCGCTCCGGGCGAAATTCATACGGGGCACGAGGTGGCGGAGGCGCTCTTCACAGGGCGCCCGCGTTTGGGTCGTTCGGCCGAGAGCTCGACGCCGATCGCGTGATGCGGATGCTCGGAGAGGCGCTGCTCCACGCGATCGAGCCAGCGCAGCTCTGCTTCCGCGCTGAAGAGCATGGCATCCGCGATGAGTGCGGCGGCGAGTCCATCCGACGGGGCCTCACGCAGCGACCGCGCGCGAGCCTCGGACTCGGAACGCTGCGCACGGATCAGCGCACCGGCATCCACACCCGGCAGCGTCGCGGCCACTGCGAGCTTGATCGCGAGCTCGTCTCGGGCCGCCTCGCCCCGCACGACGGGGGAGGAGAACCATCGGGCGACCTCTGCGGATCCGGCATCCGTGATGTGCCAGTAGACATGACCCTGCTCGTCGGCCTCACCGCGGCCGACGAGTCCGTCGCGCTCGAGACGTTCCAGCGTGTTGTAGATCTGACCGACGTTGAGTCGCCACGTGGACCCGGTTCGACGGTCGAACTCGTGGCGCAGCTGGTATCCGTAGCAGGGACCCTGATCGAGGATGGCGAGCAGGCTCTGACGTACCGACATGACGACCTCCTGAAGTGCTTTCCCAGCATATGCATACTCGGCAACGCCGCAGGAATGGCGAATCCAGAGGATCCAAAGGTCACCGGCCGGTAACATAGCGAGGTATGCCCCGGTACCGAAGCCCGATCTGGGTTGCCGGGTTCACACCCACAACAGGGAGATGACTTAAGTGGCGAATCCTCTTGAGAAGCTGCTGCGAGCCGGCGAGGGCCGTATCCTCCGCCGCCTGAATCAGGTCGTGAAGGCCGTCGGCGCGCTGGAGGAGGACTTCGAGAAGCTCACGGATGAGGAGCTCTCGAATGAGACCGCTGAGTTCAGGGAGCGGTTCGACAAAGGCGAGACGCTCGATCAGCTGATGCCGGAGGCGTTCGCAGCCGTCCGTGAAGCCGCCAAGCGCACCCTGGGCATGCGCGCCTACGACGTGCAGCTGATGGGTGGAGCCGCCCTCCACCTCGGCAACATCGCCGAAATGAAGACGGGTGAGGGCAAGACGCTCGTCGCGACCTTCCCGGCCTATCTGAATGCGATCGCCGGCAAGGGCGTGCACATCATCACGGTCAACGACTTCCTCGCCTCCTACCAGGCCGAGCTCATGGGACGCGTGTTCCGGGCCCTCGGCATGAAGACCGGAATCATCGTCTCCGGGCAGACGCCCGCCGTCCGACGCGAGCAGTACGCCGCCGACATCACCTACGGCACGAACAACGAGTTCGGCTTCGATTATCTGCGCGACAACATGGCGTGGCGCAAGGAGGATCTCGTCCAGCGGGAGCACTTCTTCGCGATCGTCGACGAAGTGGACTCGATCCTGATCGACGAGGCGCGCACCCCGCTCATCATCTCGGGTCCGTCCTCCGGTGAGGCGAACCGCTGGTTCACCGAGTTCGCGAAGATCGCCCGCACGCTCGAGCCCGGCGAGGACTACGAGGTGGATGAGAAGAAGCGCACGATCGGTGTGCTGGAGCCCGGTATCGAGAAGGTCGAGGACTACCTCGGCATCGACAACCTCTACGAATCGGCCAACACTCCACTGATCTCGTTCCTCAACAACTCGATCAAGGCACTCGCCCTGTTCAAGAAGAACACCGACTACGTCGTCATGAACGACGAGGTCATGATCGTCGACGAGCACACCGGGCGCATCCTGGTCGGTCGTCGCTACAACGAGGGCATCCACCAGGCGATCGAGGCCAAGGAGGGCGTCCCGGTCAAGGCGGAGAACCAGACTCTCGCGACGGTGACGCTGCAGAACTACTTCCGTCTCTACGACAAGCTCGCCGGCATGACGGGTACGGCCGAGACCGAGGCCGCGGAGTTCATGTCGACGTACAAGCTCGGCGTGGTGCAGATCCCCACGAACCGGCCGATGATCCGCAAGGACAACGCCGACCTCGTGTACAAGAACGAGACGGCGAAGTTCGCGCAGGTCGTGGAGGACATCGTCGAGCGTCACGAGACCGGGCAGCCCGTGCTGGTCGGCACGGTCAGTGTCGAGAAGAGCGAGTACCTCTCCCGGCTGCTGGCGAAGAAGGGCATCAAGCACGAGGTCCTCAACGCCAAGAACCATGCACGTGAGGCCGAGATCGTCGCGCGCGCCGGACGCCTGGGCGCGGTCACCGTCGCGACCAACATGGCCGGCCGCGGCACGGACATCATGCTGGGAGGCAACGCCGAGTTCCTGGCGGTGCAGGAGCTCAAGTCCAAGGGGCTCGACCCCGCCGAGACCCCGGAGGAGTACGAGGCCGCCTGGGACGAGACGTACGAGGCGATGAAGGCCGTCGTCGCAGAGGAGAGCTCCAAGGTCACCGAGGCCGGCGGCCTCTACGTGCTCGGAACGGAGCGCCACGAGTCGCGCCGCATCGACAACCAGCTTCGCGGCCGCTCCGGCCGCCAGGGCGACCCCGGTGAGAGCCGGTTCTACCTCAGCCTCACCGACGACCTCATGCGCCTGTTCCAGTCCGGCGCAGCCGAGGCGATCCTCGCGCGCACCAACTTCCCGGACGACGTCCCGATCGAATCCGGTCTGGTCTCGCGGGCGATCCGCAGCGCGCAGTCCCAGGTCGAATCCCGCAACGCCGAGATGCGCAAGAACGTGCTGAAGTACGACGACGTCCTCAACCGTCAGCGCGAGGCGATCTACGCCGACCGCAGGCACATCCTGCAGGGCGACGACATCGCCGGCCGTGTTCAGCACTTCATCGAGGACGCCATCACCGGCGTCGTCGCGGATCACACCAGTGCGGGCCACAACGAGAGCTGGGACTTCGACGCGCTCTGGACCGAGCTCAAGACGCTGTACCCGGTGAGCGTCACGATCGATGAGGTCGTCGCCGAGGCCAGCGGACGCAAGGGCGGAATCGACGCCGACGGACTCACCAGGGAGCTGCTCTCCGACGCGAAGATCGCGTACGAGAAGCGCGAGGAGACGCTCGGCGAGGCCGCCACCCGCGAGCTGGAGCGTCGCGTCGTGCTGCAGGTCCTCGATCGCCGCTGGCGCGACCACCTCTACGAGATGGACTACCTCAAGGACGGCATCGGGCTGCGGGCGATGGCTCAGCGCGACCCGCTGATCGAGTATCAGCGCGAGGGCTACGCGATGTTCCAGTCCATGATGGGTCAGATCAAGGAGGAGTCGGTCGGCTACCTCTACAACCTCGAGGTCGAGGTGCGCCGCGCCGGCGATTCGGAGACCACCGAGGTCGAGGCCAAGGGCCTCGCGACCGACGGCGGAGAGCAGCGGCTGGAGTACTCAGCGCCCAACGACGCCGGTGAGGTCGAGGTGCGCAACGACCGCGGACAGGTTCAGCAGTCGGCGACGGATCGTCTGCGTCAGGCGGCCGCTGCCGCTGCCGCATCCGACGGAGAGCCCCCGGTCGCGCCCGAGCAGGGGCCGCGCGGCGCCTTCGGCCAGCGGACGGATGCCGCGGCTCCTGCCGCAGGCAACCGCGAGCAGCGACGGGCGCAGGGCAAGAAGAAGAAGTGACAGCGGGCTGAGCGCCGTCGCGTGGGCGGCGCTCGGCACCCGGCGCGTGCCGGTAGGATTTCTCAATGACCCCTTCACGCCACTTCGACCAGTCGTCGAAGCTCAAGAACGTCCTGTACGAGATCCGCGGCAAAGCGCTCGTCGAGGCGGCACGGCTGGAGGCGGAGGGCCACAACGTCCTCAAGCTCAACACGGGCAATCCGGCGATCTTCGGGTTCGAGGCGCCGCATCAGATCGTGCACGACATGCTCGCCGCGCTTCCGACCGCGCACGGCTACAGCGACAGCCGCGGCATCGTCTCCGCGCGACGTGCGGTCGTGAGCCGCTACGAGCAGATCGAGGGGTTCCCGCCGTTCGACCCGGATGACGTGTACCTCGGCAACGGCGTCTCAGAGCTCATCACGATGACGATGCAGGCGCTTCTGGATCAGGGCGACGAGGTGCTCATCCCCGCTCCGGATTATCCCCTGTGGACCGCGATGACGAGCCTCGCCGGTGGCACGCCGGTGCATTACGTCTGCGACGAGCTCAGCGGTTGGGAACCCGACCTGGAGGACATCCGCTCGAAGGTGACGCCTGCCACGAAGGCGATCGTCATCATCAACCCGAACAACCCCACGGGTGCCGTGTACTCTCGGGCGGTGCTCGAGGGGCTGGTGCAGATCGCCCGCGAGAACGAACTGCTGATCCTCTCGGACGAGATCTACGACCGGATCCTGTTCGACGACGCCGTCCACATTCCGACGGCGACGCTCGCACCGGATCTGCTCTGTCTGACGTTCAACGGGCTTTCCAAGACGTACCGGGTCGCCGGCTTCCGCTCCGGTTGGATGGTCATCACCGGACCGCAGGACCACGCCAAGGGCTTCCTCGAGGGCATCACACTGCTCGCATCTACCAGGCTCTGCCCGAACGTGCCCGCTCAGCACGCTGTGCAGGCCGCCCTGAGCGGTGTGCAGTCGATCGATGCTCTCATCGCTCCCACCGGGCGTCTGCTCGAGCAGCGCGATGTCGCCTGGGAGGGACTGGAATCGATTCCCGGTGTCTCGTGCGTCAAGCCTCTGGGCGCCCTCTACGCGTTCCCGCGACTGGACCCCGACGTGCACGAGATACACGACGACGGGAAGTTCGTCTACGACCTGCTCGTCTCCGAGCACATCCTGCTCGTGCAGGGCACCGGGTTCAACTGGCCCACTCCGGATCACTTCCGAGTGGTGACGCTGCCCGAACCCCGCGTGCTGGGCGAAGCCATCGAGAGACTCGGGAACTTCCTCGCCGACTATCGGCAGTGAGATCGGCGTAGGCCGCCCTCGACGGCTCCAGACTCGCGGCGAGACGACGCACAGCAGCCACCAGCACGGAACGCGGTGTCACGTCGGCCATCGGCCGCGCGTGCAGCAGCGCGGCGTCGGCTGCGCGCGGATCGAGAGGCAGGAAGGCCACGTCCGTGATGCCGGCGAAACGCTCCAGCGCACCTCGGATCTGTCCTCGAGCGTCGATACCGAGCGGTCCGGGGCGCACCTGGTTCGCGACGACCGTGATGCGGGCCGCGGGGCCGACGAGCCTGCGCAGTTCGGCGTGATCCCGGAGGAACCGCGATATGGACAGGGGGTCGGCCGCTGTCACCGCCACGATCACATCGGCCTCGCGCAGCACGGTCGTGGTGGCGGCGTTGCGCCGCGGTCCTGCGAGGTCGTCGGTGATCTCCTCATCGGCATCGAACGCCGCGGACACGTCGACGACCGTCGTGTCCACCCACTCGCGGCAGACCTGAAGCGTCGCACTCAGGCGCCTTGCCGCGATCTCCGGCCAGCGGGAAGGCCTGTTGAGCCCGCCCAGAACCTCGACAGTGCCCCCGCTCGTCTCGACCTCGGTGGCGAGCCGGCCCAGCTCCGCGGCATCGAGTCCGCCGAGTTCGGCGCGACGGCACGCCGCGGCGATCCCGGGGGCGTCATCGCCGAGTCCGAGCAGCAGCGCGAGGGACGGTGCCACCGTGTCCGCATCGACGAGCGCGCAGGTCTGGCCCGTTCGAGTCAGTTCGACGGCGAGCTGGATGGCGACGGTCGAGCGGCCCGGCGCGCCGTGCGGACCCCACACCGCGATCACCCGACGCCTGGACGGCTCCGCCGGCGGTGAGGTGACCGGCGCCTCCTCGGACAGGGCATCGGCGATCTGCCAGGCGTCAGCATCCGCCGGGAGCGCCTCGGGAAGTCCGAACCTGCCGAGCAGGCGGGAATCGCCCGACCCGAGCGTGATGATCCGCACACCGGAACGGTCGCAGGCCTCCACCAGCGCGCTCGTCAGCGCGGCGCGGGTGGCGGGAAGGATCACCGCATCCGCCTCGGACAGGAGCGCGGAGGTCAGTTGCGACGGCTCGACGATTCCCAGGACCTGGAGGCCGTCGCGCTCGAGCTCGATCCTGAGGGCCGACGCCCGCGGTTCCTCCAGGCCGATCACGACCGATGTCATGAGCTGTGCCCGAGCGGGACCACGGAGAGCGCAGCGCCGCCGGTGATCGCCGCGAGGACGTCTGCGACGTCGGATCGATCGATGACGATCTCGAGCATCGCACTGCGCTGCGCGAGCATGCCATCGGTCTCGGGAATGGATGCGACGACGACGTCGGCGACGAGGATGCGCGGCGCGTCGAACTCCTCGGTCTCCGCCAGCCGCGGCGCGAACCACAGTTCGACGGGGGTGCCGACGGCGACGCTCTCCGGGATGCCGACGCTGCTCTCGACCACGATGCTGGTGGTGCGGCTGGACTGCGCGTCGGCCGCCGCGGTCGCGGGCAGGAGCTCGCCGTCCTCCAACGTGCGCGACGCGATCATGCCCGGCTCGAGATCCTGGGGCGCGAGGTAGCCGTCGACGACGCTGCCGAGGCTGACCTCGACGATGCGGAAGTCGTCGGAGATCAGCGCCTCGCCCTGTGCGATGGTGCGATCCGCCTGCAGCACCGGTGTCGTCTGGCGCGCCGACGACACGATCAGCCAGACACCGACGACGGAGAGGATCACCAGTGCGATGCCGATGAGGAATCGGATGTCGCCCCAGAAGGCACGCCGGGTGCGTGATTGGGTCATCATCCCCACATCGTCACAGAATCGGCGACGGGGAGTCGAAAGTTATCCACAACGTGATGCTGCCGGGGCATCCGGGCATGCTGGGCGGGGGACAATGAGTACATGGCCGATTCGCCCGCATCTGCTCCTCGCTTCCTCGCGCCCGCGCAGGTCGCCGAGCTGCTCTCGATCGAGGTCGAAGAGGTGATCGCGCTCATCATGAGCGGTCAGCTGCGCGGCGCGCAACTGGGCACGCCGGCGCGGTGGCGAGTGGCCGAGGACAGCATCTCCGACTACCTCGCCGAGCAGACCGAACAGGCCAGGCGCATGGCGCTGTGGCAGCAGGCGGACGCGGCGAGTTTCCCCGAGGTCTGGGGCACGCAGCGCCCGACCCGCTAGCACGCTCAGAGTGCCGCGCCTTCCATCCGTGCCGACAGGATCGCATCGAACGGGATGATGCGGAACGCGCGCACCGCGTCGGCACGTCGGGCCTGACCGGGATCGTGCACGGCGAGATCGAGATGGTCGGCACCGGCGCGGTCGATCGTCCCGTGCAGGCCCTCGCCGTCCCGCAGTGAGAAGCGCAGCGGGGTTCGACGGCGGGCGAGGTCGCGCATCAGGAATCCGAACGTCATCCGCTCGCGCAGCTCGTCGGCCGGCAGTGGGGCGTCCTCCAGGGTCGACAGCAACGCGCCGTGCGCGGTCTCGACGCTCGTCACCGCAGCCAGCGGAACGACGAGCGCACCGCCGACATCGTCGGTCTGCACGGCGATCCAATCGGCGCCGACGGCGTGCACGCGAACCGATCGGCGTTCGCCGCCCGCCAGCCGCAGGCCGATCAGCGCGGCGTCGTGCGAGAGTCTGCGCAGCCGAGTGCGCAGCGTGAGCTTCGCGATGCGCAGTCGCTCGGACTCCGCGTCGAGGACAGCCCGCTCCGCCTCCCACTCGGCGGCGAGCTGACCTTCCAGGTCTTCGAACAGACGATCCCAGTGCACGCGATAGAGCGTAGGGGAGAGGATCCGATCGCTGAGGGAGTTATCCACAGTTTGGATTCAGGACCTGGCGCGCGAGCGGTGCGACGTGGTCTACTGGCACGCATCGAAAACGAAAGTGAATACGATGACGCTTCACGAGTACTTCGCCCCGCAGCCGACTCCGGCAGCAGACCTGCCGAACCCCACGCAGCTGCTGCGAAGTCTCACTCAGGGAGTGCTCGAGGTGTTCGCCGGGGTACGCGAGCTCGATCAACTCGCGCGCTGGTTCAGCGAAGACGCGTTCCGCAAGCTCGGCGCGAGGGCGAACCTGTCCGCGCGGGCGCGCAGCGCACGTGGGGTCCCGCCGGCGAGACCGGTGTTCGAGGTCCTCTCGATCAGGGAGACCCTTCCCGCGGACGGCGTCGTGGAAGCGGTCGTCATCGTGGCCGGTCCTGGACGGACGCGGGCCGTGGCCATCCGACTGGAAGGTCTTGACCGGCGTTGGCGCGCCACCTCGTTCGCGGTGCTCTGAGCGGTACGACGCGCGCCATTAGGCTTGTGGAGTGTCCACCCTCAGTGATCTCGTCCATGCCCAGGGCTGTCTGACCGACAACGATGTCGAATGGCTCCATCGTCTTGCGAGCGACGGGCAGCTGCTCGCCGACCTCGCGTCTGCGGATATCGTGCTGTGGGTCGCGACGAACGACGGATCGTTCGTCGCCGTGGCCCACGCGCGCCCCAGTGGGGCGGCCACGTTGTTCTACCGCGACATCGTGGGCGAGGGGGTCCGTCAGCAGTGGCGCACACAGGTGCGCGAGGCGTTCGACTCCGGTCGGATCGTGGACTCTTCCTCACCGGACTGGTTCGAGGAGACGCCGACCAGGCTTCGTGCCGTCCCCATCGTCCGCGAACGCGGCAAGGACGGCAACCCGCCGCCCGTGATCGGCGTGCTCACACGGCACAGCAACCTGGGGGAGACCCGCACGCCGTCACGGCAGCAGATCACGTTCGACGACTGCGCGAACGATCTGTTCCGCATGATCGCCTCGAGCGAGTTCCCCGACCCCTCAGCGCCCACGTCGCCGCGCAGGGGAGCGCCGCGCGCATCGGACGGCCTGATCCGCATCGACGTCGACGGCATCACGACCTTCGCCAGCCCCAACGCGCTCTCCGCCTTCAACAGGATGGGCTTCGACGACGAGCTCGAGGGGGAGTCGCTCGCCGAAGTGACCACGCGCATCCTCCCCTCGACGCGGCAGGTCGACGAGTCCCTCCCCGTCGTCGTCACCGGCAGAGCGCCGTGGCGGACGGACATCGAGGCACGGGGAGTGACCGTCTCGCTCCGTGCCATCCCGCTGAAGGATCACGGTACCCGCATCGGCGCGATCATTCTGTGTCGCGATGTGAGCGAGCTGCGTCACCAGGAGCAGGAGCTCATCACCAAGGACGCCACGATCCGGGAGATCCACCACCGCGTCAAGAACAATCTGCAGACCGTGGCCTCGCTGCTGCGCATCCAGGCACGACGCACGCATTCCGACGAGGCACGGGATGCTCTGACCCAGGCGATGAGGCGCGTCGACGCGATCGCCGTCGTGCACGACACCCTGGCGCAGGGATTGACGCAGACCGTCGATTTCGACGAGGTCTTCCACCGGGTGCTCAAGCTCGTCGCCGAGGTCGCCGCCGCACCCAACACGCGGGCGCGCACGATGTCGACCGGCCGTTTCGGCGTGCTCCCCAGCGAGTATGCGACGCCGCTCGCGCTGGCTCTCACCGAGGTCGTGACCAATGCCGTCGAACACGGCCTGGCAGGCAAGGAGGGCAGCGTGACGATCGATGCGGTGCGCACCGACGAGAAGCTGCACGTCTCGGTCCACGACACCGGCCACGGCCTGCCGGAGGGACGCATCGGTCAGGGCCTCGGCACCCAGATCATCCGCACGCTCATCCAGGGAGAGCTGGGCGGCAGCATCGAGTGGCGCGGCAGCGACGGCGAGGGCACCGATGTGCTGATCGACATCCCGATGCGCTGGCTGAAGAGCTGACACGGGAATGGCCGGCCCGCACGCGGACCGGCCATTCCCAAAGCAGGTCAGGAAGCGCGGCGGGCGCGCGCAGCGCGGCGCTTGAGGGCGCGACGCTCGTCCTCGGAGAGACCGCCCCACACGCCGGAGTCCTGGCTGGTCTCCAGGGCGTACTGCAGGCAGACCTCCGTCACCGTGCAGGTGGCGCAGACGGTCTTCGCCTTCTCGATCTGATCGACGGCCGGACCGGTGTTCCCCACGGGGAAGAACAACTCAGGGTCGACAGTCAGGCAGGCGGCTTTGTCGCGCCAGTCCATGGGGGCTCCTCGGTATGGATTCTCGTGAGCAGTCGCAGGGCGATGACTCGGTGATGGGCGGCGAAATCGGGGTGTCGTCGACCGTAAGTGATGCGAGCGGATGCTCGCCCCACGCCGCTGTGGGAGCACATGACTGTTAACATTGTGTTACAGCCCGGGCCCGAAATCAAGGATTTTGTGCCTACAAATCTGATTTCCAGGAGACACCGTGCGTTCACCTCGTCTGGCAGCCGCCGCAGCACTGGTGCTCGCGCTCGAGGGAACGGCTCTTGCAGCCATCGCCGTCATCGAGGTCTTCGGCCTCAGCGCCGGCGACGCGGCGTCCCTCCCCACCGCCATCGCGCTGATCGTCCTGACGCTGATCGGCGCCGCCGCACTGTTCGCCTTCGCGGCGGGTACCAGGCGCGGGCGCACGTGGGCCCGCTCCGGCGGAGTCGTGCTTCAGGTGCTCGCGCTCGCTCTCGCTCTGGCGTCGCTGACGGTCCAGCCGGTCCTGTGGGCGTTCGTGCTCGGAGTGGGAGCACCGGCGGTGGTCGGCTTCGTCCTGCTCATCGCCAGTTCGCGCAGCGAGAGCATCGATCCCTCGGACGAGTCGGAGGTCGGATCGGTCGACGGCTAGGGTCAGCCGTCGACGCCGAGCATCTTGCGCAGGCGCGCGACGTGCCCGGTGGCCTTGACGTTGTACAGCGCGTGCGTGATCGTGCCCTGCTCGTCGAGGACGAAGGTCGAACGGATCACTCCTTCGATCTTCTTGCCGTAGTTCATCTTCTCGCCCCAGGCGCCGTAGGCGGTGTGCACGGAGTGGTCGGGGTCGCTCAGCAGGGTGAAGGTCAGCCCGTCGCGCTCACGGAACTCGGCCAGCTTCGACGGCTCGTCACGGGAGATCCCGACGACGCGGTAACCGGCGCCCTGCAGAGAGGCGATGCTGTCCCTGAAGTCGCACGCCTGGGTCGTGCAACCCGGGGTCATGGCCGCCGGGTAGAAGTAGAGGATGGTCTTCTGGCCGCGAAGGTCGGACAGGGCGAGCGTGGCCCCGTCCTGGTCCAGCAGGGAGAAGGCGGGGGCAGCAGTACCGGATTCGAGGCGCACAGTCACCCCTCCAGCCTACCGAGCCGATGAGCCGGGGTTCGCCTCCGCTTTGTCCGCGAACGTCTGCAGCAGACGTTGCAGAGAGTCCAGTCGTGAGAGCCCGGCAGGGCTGAGCTCTCCGCGCCCCGCGGCCTCGATCAGTGCGCAATCCGGCGCATCGCTGAGGTGCGTGCATCCACGCGGGCAGTTCTCGGCGATCTCGGCGAGCTCGGTGAAGGAGGCGAGGATGTTGGCCGGATCGACATGCCCCAGTCCGAAGGATCGCACGCCCGGTGTGTCGATCACCCAACCGGTGCCTTCGGGGCTCACATATCGCAGCGAGACCGTCGATGACGAGGTGTGCCTGCCGCGTCCCGTCACCTGGTTCACGTGGCCGGTCGCGCGTCCGGCGGAGGGCACCAGTGCGTTCACGAGCGTCGACTTCCCGACGCCGGAGTGGCCGACGAACACCGTCGAATGCCCGATCAGCGCTGCGCCTATCTCGTCGGTGGGCATCTCCTCCTGCGCGCTGGTGAACACGCGCAGGTCGAGTCCGTCGAAGTGGGACAGGAACAATGCGGGGTCGGCGAGATCCGTCTTGGTGACGACCAGGAGAGGACGGATGCCGGCATCCAACGCCGCCACCAGATACCGATCGACCAGTCGTGCGCGCGGTTCGGGGTCTGCCGCGGCGACGACGATGAGCATCTGGTCGGCGTTCGCCACGATCACGCGCTCCACCTGATCGGTGTCGTCCGCGCTGCGGCGCAGCAAAGACGAGCGCTCAACGATTCCGACGATGCGTGCCAGGGTCCCCTCGTCGCCGGATGTGTCACCGACGACGCGTGCCTGGTCACCTGTGACGATCGGGGTGCGCCTCAGCTCCCTGGCGCGGGTCGTGGTGATCGTCCGCTCGTCGTCGGTGCCCTCGTCGATCATCACGCTGTAGCGGCCTCGATCGACGCCGAGCACTCGACCGATCTGCGCATCCTCGTGCGCGGGCCGGCGCTTGGTGCGCGGGCGGTTCGCCTTCGGATTCGGGCGCATCCGGATGCTGCTCTCGTCGAAGTCCTCGAAGTCGCCGTCGAGGTCGTCGTCAGGGTCGAGCCAGCTCACGCGGAGGCGCCTCCCAGCATCCGTTCCCAGAGCTGCGTGAACTCGGGCAGAGTCTTCGCGGTCGTGCCGATGTCATCGATCTCCACGTCGGCCACGCGCAGCCCGACCAGTGCACCGGTCGTCGCGATGCGGTGATCGTGATGCGCGGCCCATGCGCCGCCGTGCAGCGGCCGGGGGATGATCCTGAGGCCGTCGGCCAGTTCCTCGACCTCTCCGCCCAACGCGGTGAGGTTGCCGATCAGAGCGGCGATGCGATCGGTCTCGTGCATGCGGATGTGCCCGATCCCGCGGATCGTCGTGGGGGCGTCGGCGAACGCGGCGAGCCCGACGATGGTGGGGGAGAGTTCGCTGGCTGCCGAGAGATCCAGATCGAGACCGCGGATCGCGTCACCGGCGCGCACCGTCATCGTGCCGCTGTGGCGGCCCACGTGAGCGCCCATCGCCTGCAGGATGTCCGGCAGCAGCGCGCCGGGCTGCGTGGAGTGCAGCGGCCATCCGGTGATCGAGACCTCCCCGCCGGTGACCATCGCCGCGGCGAGGAACGGAGCGGCGTTGGAGAGGTCCGGCTCGATCGCGATCTCCTTGGCGCGGGGGACACCGGCCTCCACGAGCCATTCACCGACGGCCGGCCGCTCGATGCGGATACCGCGGCGGCTCAGCGACTCGATCGTCATGTCGATGTGCGGCAGGCTCGGGAGGTGCTCGCCGGTGTGCACGAGGTGCAGCCCGACGTCGAACCTCGGCGCCGCCAGCAGCAGACCCGAGACGAACTGACTGGATGCCGAGGCGTCGATCTCGAGCCGTCCGCCCCTGATCCGGCCATGGCCGCGGACCGTGAACGGAAGGGACCAGGTGCCCTCGTCGTCGATGTCGACACCGAGATCGCGCAGGGCGGTGATCATGGCTCCCATGGGCCGATGCAAGGCGTTCTCGTCCGCCGTGAGATGCACATCCTCCGTCGCGAGGCCGGCGAGCGGGGCGATGAACCGCATGACGGTTCCGGCCTGGCCGCAGTCGATCGTGCCGCCGCCGTGGAGGTGGCCGGGGGTCACGAGCAGGTCGGGGCCGAACTCGCCGTCGCCGTCCGATTCCTCGATTCCGACGCCCAGCGAACGCAGCGCTTCGATCATCCGCAGGGAGTCCTCCGAATGCAGGGGCGCGATCAGGCGCCCTGGACCGTCTGCGGTGGCCGCGATGATCAACTCGCGATTGGTGAGCGACTTCGAGCCCGGAATGGTCAGCGTCGAGTGCACGGCGTCGGCGGCTACGGGCGCACTGTACGCGCCCCTGGCGGGGGAGGTGGAATATCGAGTGTCACTCATCGGTTCCACCTTAGTGAACGGCGGGGCACGCGCCGAGAAGGAGTCCGTATGCTCGCAACGCTGGAAAGCGGGATCACAGAGATCACCGGCCTAGACTGGCCGGTGATGGATGACATGGCACCCGCCGACACGATCGGCGACGCTCGGCGCGAGTTCGAGGAGCAGGCGATCCCCTTCATGGATCAGCTGTACGCGGCGGCGATGCGCATGACGCGCAATCCCGCCGATGCGGCCGACCTCGTGCAGGAGACCTTCGTGAAGGCGTTCGCTTCGTGGGCGTCGTTCACGCAGGGGACCAACCTGAAGGCGTGGCTGTACCGCATTCTCACGAACACCTACATCAACATCTATCGCAAGAAGCAGCGCGAGCCGTTCCAGGGCACGATCGACGAGCTCGAGGACTGGCAGATGGGCGGTGCGGAGTCGACCACGGCCACGCACAGCCGTTCGGCCGAGGCAGAGGCGATAGATCGGATGCCGGCATCCGTGGTGAAGGACGCCCTGCAGGAGGTCCCCGAGGACTTCCGACTGGCGGTGTACCTGGCCGACGTGGAGGGATTCGCGTACCAGGAGATCGCCGACATCATGAAGACCCCCATCGGCACCGTGATGAGCCGCCTGCACCGTGGCAGGCGAATGCTGCGCGAGATGCTGTCCGATTATGCCGCTGAACGAGGAATCGCCGCGGCTGGTACGAGGAGCAAGAAATGAGTGACTGCGGCTGCGACAAGGCCCGTCAGGATCTGGAGGAGTACCTCCGCAACGAGGTGTGCAAGACAGAGCACACCCAGATCCGCGAGCACATCGAGAACTGCCCTTCCTGCCAGGGAGAGGCGCTCGTGGCCAGCACCCTCACCGAGGTCGTCGCACGTGCGTGCAAGGAGACGGCGCCGGAAGAGCTGCGAGACCTGGTGCTCTCCAAGCTGCGCGCCGCCCAGGTCGCCGCGCACTGAGCACGCGCTCTGACGCCGAGTCGGCGGCTGCCTTTAGGGTGGAGGGATGACCGACGCCCGCAGCATCCCCGTCGACCCCACGTCCGTCGAGCGTCTCGCACACCAGCAGCTCACCTATCGGACGATCGACATGTCGTCGAAGGCCGATGCCGAGGCCTTCTTCCGTGCCGACGCGCGCGGCTTCCTCGATGCCGAACCCAGCGCGGAGTCCGTGACCACGACGACCGCGGCACTCGAAGCCCGCCGCAACGTCGGCGTGTTCGAGGCCGGTGCGAGCGCGGGTGCGCTGCCCGTGGCGACGGTGAACTCCTGGATCACGCCGCTCACGGTTCCCGGCGGTGAGGTCGACATGTGGGCTGTGAGCTCGGTGACCGTCTCCGGCACCCACCGTCGGCGCGGCATCGCGCGGGCGCTGCTCGAGGGGGAACTGCGCGCCGCCGCATCAGCGGGTGTCCCCGTGGTGGGACTCACCGCCTCGGAGGCGACCATCTACGGCCGCTACGGGTTCGCCTCGGCGATCCCGGTCGGTCGGGTCACGGTCGACACTCACCGGGCCGGATGGGCCGCGACCGCACCCGCGGGCCGGATCGAGTACGTCGACAAGGAGACCCTGCGCGATCACCTGTCGGCTCTGCACGAGGTCGCGCGCACGCAGCGTTCAGGACAGATCGCCGGCTGGAAGCTGCGCTGGGAGCGGGTCGCGGGGCTCACGCCCGATCACCCCGACGCAGCAGCAGTGCGAGGCATCCGCTACCTCGACGAGCACGGTGCCGTGCGCGGGGTTCTCGCGTACAAGCTCACCGAGATCCCCGGCGCCTTCCGATTCGAGATGACGATCTTCCATCTCGTGGGCGTCACACCCGATGCGCTCACCGCCCTCTGGGGCTTCGCCTTGCAACACGACCTCGTCGACAGAGTGAGCGTCGATCTCCGCCCTCTCGACGACCCGCTGCCGTGGCTCGTCGCCGACCGTCGTGGCGTGGAGATCACCATGCACGACCACGGTTGGCTGCGCATCCTCGATGTGACCGCTGCGCTGGCTGCACGCACCTATCGCGCACCGCTCGACCTGGTGCTCCGCGTGACGGACACGCTCGGCTTCGCCGAGGGGTCCTGGCGCCTCAGCGCCGACGGTGCGCGTGCCACGGTGACGCCCGAACCGGACGCCGCGGCTGACGTCGCCCTGAGCGTGGCCGCGCTGTCGGCGATCTACGTCGGGGGAGTCAGCGCCGTGCAGTTGCGCGCTGCAGGCCTGCTGCATGCGACGGCAGAGGTCGCGGCATCCGTCGACGACGCGTTCCGCTCTGCTGAGGCCCCGCTGCTCGGCATCTGGTACTGAGCAGCGGAGCCATCCGGCTAGAAGCTGAGCGCGCGCTTGAGCAGGTCGGCCTGCTCTGCCGCATGCACCTTCGAGGAACCCGCTGCCGGCGAGGCAGACGCTGCACGCGCGACCGTGCGGAACTGTCGGTCGCCGGGCACGTCGGCGAAGGCGAGAGCGAGGAACGGCCACGCACCCTGATTCTCCGGCTCCTCCTGGACCCAGACGAGCTCTGCGTTCGGGTAGGAGTCGGTGATCGCCTTGAGGGCGTCGATCGGCGTCGGGTACAGCTGCTCCAGCCGCACCAGGGCGATCTCCGGGTTCGGGTTCTTGTCGAGCTCGCTGCGAAGGTCCCAATGGACCTTGCCGGAGTGCACGAGCACGCGCTTCACACTCTCGCGGTTCACATCGCGGTGATCGTCGAGGACCGGCTCGAACCGCCCCTGGGTGAAGTCCTCGACCTTGCTCGTCGCACCGCGAAGGCGGAGCATCGCCTTGGGCGTGAACACGATCAGCGGACGGCGCGGGCGGGCGTACGCCTGACGCCGCAGCAGGTGGAAGTACGACGCCGGCGTGGAGGGACGCGCCACTGACATGTTGTCCTGCGCGCACAACTGCAGGAAGCGCTCGATGCGCGCGGAGGAGTGATCCGGTCCCTGACCCTCGTAGCCGTGCGGCAGCAGCAGCGTGACGCTGGACTGCTGGCCCCACTTCTGCTCGGCGGACGAGATGTACTCATCGATCACGGCCTGCGCGGTGTTCGCGAAATCGCCGAACTGCGCCTCCCACAGCACCAGGGCCTCGGGCGCTTCGACCGAATAGCCGTACTCGTAGGCCATCGCCGCGTACTCGCTCAGCAGCGAATCGTAGACGAAGAAGCGCCCCTGGTTCTCGGAGAGGTTCGCCAGCGGCAGCCACTCCTGCCCGTTGGCGCGGTCGTGCATGACGGCGTGGCGCTGCACGAACGTGCCGCGGCGAGAATCCTGACCGGCGAGGCGCACCGAGGTGCCCTCGACGAGCAGCGAACCGAACGCGAGGAGTTCACCGAAGCCCCAGTCGATGTTGCCGCTGCGCGTCATCTCGACGCGCTTGTCCAGCAGCTGCTGGATCTTCGGGTGCACCGTGAAGCCTTCCGGCTTGTTCGCGAACGCCTCACCGATGAGGCTGACGACCTCGGAGGAGACGCCCGTCACATCCGGCTCGCCGGTGACCTGGTCGACGGGGACGAGATCCGGAGCGATCGGCGTCGCACCCGTCTCCGCCGCATGCGTCTCGGCGAACGCGACCTCGAGACGGCTCTGGAAGTCGTCCTTGGCCTGGTCGTACTCTTCTTCGGTGATGTCACCGCGGCCGACCAGCGCCTCGGTGTAGAGCTTGCGGACCGAGCGCTTCTCCTGGATGAGATCGGTCATGAGCGGCTGCGTCATCGACGGGTCGTCGCCCTCGTTGTGGCCGCGGCGGCGGTAGCAGACCAGATCGATCACGACGTCGCGGTGGAAGCGCTCGCGGTACTCGAAGGCCAGCTGCGCCACGTGGATGACCGATTCAGGGTCATCGCCGTTGACGTGGAAGATCGGGGCCTGAGTCGTCTTGGCGACGTCCGTCGCGTACACGGAGGTGCGCGCATCCGTCGGCGTCGTGGTGAAGCCCACCTGGTTGTTGACGACGACGTGGATGGTGCCGCCGGTGCGGTAACCGCGCAGCTGCGCCATCTGCAGCGTCTCGACGACGACGCCCTGGCCGGCGAAGGCCGCATCGCCGTGCACGAGGATCGGCAGCCACGAGAACGTGCCGATCGGCTTGCGATCCTGCTTGGCGCGCACGATCCCCTCGAGCACACCGTCGACCGTCTCGAGGTGCGAGGGGTTGGCCGCCAGGTAGACCGGCAGTTCCGACCTGTCGTCGGCGATGAAGGTGCCCTCGGTTCCGAGGTGGTACTTCACATCGCCGGAACCGCGCTTGTTGCCCGTGGCCTGAAGGCCCTCGAACTCACGGAACACCTGTCCGTACGTCTTGCCGGCGATGTTGGTGAGCACGTTCAGACGACCGCGGTGGGCCATCCCGATCGCGGCGCCCTCGAGCCCGCCCGCAGCGGCGCCCTGGAGGATCTCATCGAGCAGCGGGATCAGCGACTCGCCGCCCTCGAGGGAGAACCGCTTCTGACCGACGAACTTCGTCTGCAGGAACGTCTCGAACGCCTCGGCCTCGTTGAGCTTGCGGAGAACGCGCAGCTGCTCGTCGTGGCCGGGCTTCTGGTACTTGACCTCGACCTGCTCCTGGAACCAACGACGCTGCTCGGGATCCTGGATGTGCATGTACTCGATGCCGAGCGTGCGGCAGTACGAGTCGCGGAGCACACCGAGGATGTCGCGCAGCTTCATCACGCGCTTGCCGCCGAAGCCGCCGGTGACGAACTCGCGATCCAGGTCCCAGAACGTGAGGCCGTGGCTCTCGATCTCGAGGTCGGGGTGGGAGCGCTGCACGTACTGGAGCGGATCGATGTCGGCCATGAGGTGGCCGCGCACGCGGTAGGAGTTGATGAGCTCCTGCACGCGGGACTGCTTGTCGACGCGCTCAGCCAGGTCGACCGCGATGTCGGCGTTCCAACGGATCGGCGCGTACGGGATGCGGAGAGCGGCGAAGATGTCGTCGTAGAACCCGCGCTCACCGAGGAGCAGCTCATGCGTCTTCTTGAGGAACTCGCCGGAGCCGGCGCCCTGGATGACGCGGTGGTCGTACGTGCTGGTGAGCGTGATCGTCTTGCCGATGCCGAGCTCGGCGAGCGTCTTCGCGCTCGCACCCTGGAATTCGGCCGGGTACTCGAGGGCGCCGGCGCCGATGATGCAGCCCTGGCCCTTCATGAGGCGCGGCACGGAGTGCACGGTGCCGATTCCGCCCGGGTTGGTGAGCGAGACCGTCGTGCCGGCGAAGTCACCGGCGGTGAGCTTGTTGGCGCGCGCACGGGTCACGAGATCCTCGTAGGCGGCGAGGTACTCGGTGAACGTCAGCGTGTCGGCGCGCTTGATGCTCGGCACCATGAGGGCGCGGGTGCCGTCGGGCTTGGGCAGGTCGATCGCGATGCCGAGGTTGACGTGGGCCGGCGCGACGACCGACGGCTTACCGTCGATCTCGGCGTAGAACACGTTCTGGCTCGGGAACTCCTTCAACGTCTGGATCAGAGCCCAGCCGATGAGGTGGGTGAAGCTGATCTTGCCGCCGCGCGAGCGAGACATGTGGTTGTTGATCACTATGCGGTTGTCGATCATCAGCTTCGCCGGGATCGTGCGCACACTCGTCGCCGTCGGAACCGTCAGCGACTGGTCCATGTTCGCCGCGAGGGTCTTCGTCATGCCGCGCAGCGGCGTGACCTTGTCCTCGTCGGCCGAGTCCTCGGCGGCCTTGGTGCCCGGCTTCGGCGCCTGGGCGGGGATCGGCGCCGGTGCCGCCGGCTTCGCCGTCGTGCGGGCGACGGGCTGCGAGCCGATCACCGGGATCGGCGCGGTCACGGGATGCTCGGTCGATGCCGCCGACGTGGCGGCTGCCGGCGCTGGCGCCGATGCGGCGGGTGCGGACGCGGCATCCTGCTTGTAGTTCTCCAGGATCGGCCACCACTCCTTGTCGACGGAGTTGCGATCGATCTTGAACTGTTCGTAGAGTTCGTCGACGAGCCACGAGTTGGCTCCGAAATCTCCGTCGTCCGAACCCCCGACGCCGGCCACCTGGTTCGCCACGCGCTATCGCCCTCTTTCATCGCTGAAGCTTCTGTCCACGCGCCAAACGGGAGGCCCCCGGGTCAGCGCGCTCTGCCCTCTAGCCTAACGTGTTCTCGTGCACGGATACGCGAACGCGGCTGCCCGATCCGACCGCTGTGAAGCTACCGTGGGGGTATGAAGTTCGTCAGCGAGCAACCTGCCGTAGATCTCACCTACTCGGATGTCTTCCTGGTGCCACGCCGCTCTGACATCACCAGCAGGCTCGAGGTCGATCTCTCGCCAGGGGACGGCACCGCGGCGACGATTCCGCTGGTCGCCTCGAACATGAACTCCGTCACCGGGCCGCGGCTCGCCGCAGCGCTCGCGAGGCGTGGCGGACTGGGGATCCTTCCGCAGGACATGCCCCTGCAGGAGCTGGACGCCGCGATCCGGGAGGTCAAGCGTCAGCCCGTCGCATGGGACACGCCCCTGGTTCTGCCTCCATCGGCCACGGTGGCCGAAGCACTGCAGCTCCTCCCCGCCACCGGCGGGCACGGGATCGTGGTCGCCGAGGGCGCCGCCGGCACCGTGATCGATGCATCCGATGTGCGCGGCATCCTTCCGGCGACCCGGCTCGCCACCGCTCTTCCCGACGCCCAGCTCGGAGACCTGGTGCACGCGGGAAGCCCGGCACTGGACGCGGAGGACGTCACGAGCCCGCGCGCCGCATTCGACGTCATCACCGAGACCGGTGCCGAACTCGTCACGATCCTCCGTCACGGACACCTCATCGGGACTCTGAGTGCGCGCAGCGCGCTGCGCTCGACGCTCTACACTCCCGCAGTGGATGCGGCCGGGCGGCTGGCGGTGGGCGCAGCCATCGGCATCAACGGTGACGTGGCGGCCAAGGCGAAGGCACTCGCGGCCGCCGGCGTCGATGTCCTGGTCCTCGATACGGCGCACGGCCACCAGGAGGGGATGCTGCGCGCGCTCGCGGCGGTCGCGGGTCTCGACCTCGGCATTCCCCTGGTCGCGGGGAACATCGTCACCGCGGACGGCGTGAACGATCTGGTCGACGCCGGCGCGACGATCCTCAAGGTCGGGGTGGGCCCCGGCGCCATGTGCACCACGCGCATGATGACGGCGGTCGGGCGACCGCAGTTCTCGGCGGTGCTGGAGACGGCGCAGGCCGCGCACGAACTCGGTGCGCATGTCTGGGCCGACGGGGGAGTGCGCTACCCGCGCGATGTCGCGCTCGCTCTCGCCGCCGGCGCGGCATCCGTCATGATCGGGTCCTGGTTCGCGGGCACGATCGAAGCGCCCGGTCGGTTGCAGACCGACGCCGACGGCCGCATCTACAAGGAATCCTGGGGAATGGCCTCGACCAAGGCGGTGCAGGCCAGGTTCGGGCGACTGGACCCGTACGAGCGCGCACGCAAGGAACTGTTCGCCGAGGGCATCTCGTCGTCGAAGATCTACCTCGACCCGTTGCGTCCGGGAGTGGAGGATCTGCTCGACATGATCACCTCGGGTGTGCGCTCCTCCTTCACCTACGCCGGCGCGGCGACGGTGGCGCAGTTCCACGAACGCGCGCTCGTCGGCCGCCAGTCAGCCGCAGGATATGAGGAGGGCAAGGCGCTGCCGGTCAGCTGGTGAGGCGCGCTCCCGCTCAACGCCTCCGCTACACCTTGTGACAGGCGCGCCATCGATCGATGCCGCGGAAGTCGAAAACTGTAGCGGACGATGGTGAGACCGCGCGGGTCGACCTTTCCTGCACAAGTGGCGCGTGCCGTTGAGCCTGTGAATGGACGTCGCGAGAACGCGGCGGTGACGGATGCTGTGCTGATGACGGAATCGAGAGACCAGAGCGTAGGGCTGGTACGCACACGGGACCGAACCGCAGCTCCGATCGACTATCGCTATGTGCGACGTGCCCTAGCGTCGGAGACGGCGACGAGGATCGCCCCGGGGACATACGCACCGACGAAGCACTGGCAGAGGCTGAAGCCGATCGAACAGCATCTGCTGCGGGTCCGCGAGGCGCTGGCGCGTTCGCACACATCACTGGTGCTGTCTCATCTGGCCGCGGCAGCACGCTGGGACATCGACATCCTGGGATCCTGGCCGAAGCGTGTCGATACGCGTGTCGAACGAGCCTCGGGCGGTCGGGCCAGCGGGCTGCTGCGTCGCCATGCATGGGGCGTCCACGGGGTCGACGTCGCGGAGTGGGAAGGGCATCATGTCACTTCTCCAGCGCAGACCGCCGTCGATCTCGCGTCGGTGCTGAGCTATACCTCGGCGGTCGTCGTCATGGATCAGGTGCTGTGGACGCGGCGCGAGGGCGGTGCACTCGCCACCGCTGAGGCCATCCGACGGGTCATTGCGGAGTCGGCCCCGTTGCGTGGCATCCGAAAGATCGAACGCGCATTCGCGTTCGCCACGTCATTGTCGGACTCCGTGCGCGAATCCCAGAGCCGCGTCGTGATTCATGAGCTCGGCTTCCCGACACCGATTCTGCAGCATCCGATCAAGCTCCTCGATGGACGCTGGGTGTACCCGGACTTCTACTTCGGCGACTTCGATCACGCGGCGGAGTTCGATGGGGTGGGGAAGTATCTCGATCCCGGGCTTCTGAAAGGACGCACCCCTGGGCAGGCGCTCATCGCCGAGAAGGATCGTGCAGACGGGCTCGCACGCGTGGTCTCGAAGATGTCGCGGTGGCGCACGCCCGCTCTGCGCGACCCACGCATCCTGTACGACATCCTCGTCGCAGCCGGATTGCCCACGCGCAAGCAGCGTCCATCGAAAGGAGTGGTCTGGGAGTGACTCCGCCGCTTACACTTTCCGCTACACCTTGTGGCAGTCGCGCCATCGATCGATGCCGCGGAAGTCGAAAACTGTAGCGGATGCTGCGCGTCAGAAATAGTCGGGCGCACAGCTTCGACGGTGTCGAGAATCTGTAGAATCGATGCACCATGGACGACCCTCCCAGTTGTAGTACCACGCCCCACTGCCCGCGCTTCCACTCCGAGGAGGGGAGCGTCTGATGGATTACGTCATGTTGGGCGTGGGGCTCCTTCTCACAGTGGGAACGGGACTGTTCGTCGCCAGTGAGTTCGCGCTGGTCAACCTCGACCGCGCAGAGCTCGAAGCGAGGCAGGCCAGAGGCGAGACACGGCTGGCCATCACGATCAGCGCTCTCAAGCACACGTCCACCCATCTGTCATCCGCACAGCTCGGCATCACGCTGACGACGCTGCTCACCGGCTACACCATGGAGCCGGCGCTCTCGAACCTGCTGAGTCCCGTGCTGACGAGCTGGGGGCTCTCGGAGGCAGCGGTGCGACCGATCGCCACGATCGTCGCCATGTTCATCGCCACCGTGCTCTCGATGATCCTCGGTGAGCTCGTCCCCAAGAACTTCGCGCTCGCACTGCCGCGGGCGACGGCCAAGCTCGTGGTGCCCTTCCAGGTGGCGTTCACCACGGTGTTCCGGCCGGCCATCGTGCTGCTCAACGGCAGCGCCAACGGCATCCTGCGCTCGATGGGGATCGAGCCGAAGGAGGAGCTCTCCGGTGCCCGCACCGCGGAGGAGCTCTCGTCGCTCGTCCGCCGCTCCGCGAGCGCCGGCGTGCTCGAAGCCGACACCGCGAGCCTGCTCGATCGCACCCTCACCTTCTCGCGGCTCTCCGCAGACGATGTGATGACGCCGCGACCCAGTATGCATGCCATCGCCGCCGGCGACTCCGCTGAAGACGTGATCCAGCTGGCGCGCCGTACCGGCCACAGCCGCTTCCCGGTCTACGACGACGACTTCGACGACATCACCGGGGTGGTGCACCTGAAGGCGGCGGTCTCCGTTCCCCGCGAGCGCCGGGCCGAGGTGCCGGTCGGTGCCCTGGCGACCGAACCGCTCCGCGTCCCCGAGACCGTGCACCTCGACGTGCTCATCTCCGAGCTCCGTGCCAAGGGCTACCAGCTGGCCATCGTCGTCGACGAGTACGGAGGCACCGCGGGCATCGTCACGCTCGAGGATCTCGTGGAGGAGATCGTCGGAGAGGTCTCGGATGAGCACGACCGCAGTCGAGCCGGCGTGGTCCGCGGCCGCGACTCCATCACCTTTCCCGGCGAACTGCGCCCGGACGAACTGCGAAGTCGCACCGGCGTCCTCGTTCCGGAAGGAGACGTGTACGACACCGTGGGCGGCTACATCATGAGCGTGCTCGAGCGTGTTCCCGCGAACGGCGACGAGGTGACGCTCGACTCCGGCGTGCTTCAGGTGATCCGTATGGACGGCCGCCGGGTCGACCGCATCCGGTACACGCCGGTGCCGGTCGACGTCGCGAGTGAGGAGGTGACGCGATGAGCGACTGGATGGGAATCGTCTGGCTCGTGATCCTGCTGATCGCGAACGCCTTCTTCGTCGGTGCCGAGTTCGCCGTCATCTCGGCCCGTCGTTCGCAGATCGAACCGCGGGCCGAACAGGGCTCGCGCGCTGCGAAGACCGCTCTGTACGCGATGGAGCACGCGACCCTGATGCTGGCGACCTCCCAGCTGGGCATCACGATCTGCTCGCTGCTGATCCTGAACGTCTCCGAGCCTGCCATCCACCACCTGCTCGGCATCCCGATGCACGCCCTCGGGTGGTCGGATGCCGTGGTCGATGTCACCGGATTCGTCATCGCGCTGCTGCTCGTCTCCTACCTGCACGTCGTGTTCGGCGAGATGGTGCCGAAGAACCTCGCGTTCTCGGTGCCGGATCGCGCAGTGCTCATCCTCGCCCCGCCGCTGGTGTGGGTGTCGAAGGTCTTCCACCCGGTCATCTGGGTGCTCAATGCCGCCGCCAACGGTGTGCTGCGCCTGTTCCGCGTCGAACCCAAGAACGAGGCGGCGTCGACGTTCACGATTGATGAGGTCGCGACGATCGTCGATCAGTCGCGTCGTGAGGGCGTGCTGACGGACACCTCAGGAACCGTGTCGAAGGCCGTGGAGTTCACCGACAAGAAGGCGCGTGACGTCGCTGTGGCGCTGGGCGACCTGGTGACGCTTCCGGAGACGTCGACGCCGGACGACATCGAGCGGGCGGTCGCGCGTTACGGGTTCTCCCGTTACGTGATCGTGGATCAGGATCACGCTCCGGTGGGATACGTGCATCTGAAGGACATCCTCCGGGCTTCGGAAGGGGCGGACGCCGCGACCACGACGATCGCTCCCATCCCGTCGAAACGCATCCATCACATGGTCCCCGTGCACGAGGACACCGACCTCGAGGACGCCCTGGCGGTCATGCGCCGCGCCGGACGTCATCTGGCGAAGGTGCGCAACGCCGAAGGGGACACCACCGCGGTGCTGTTCCTCGAGGACATCCTGGAGGAGCTCGTCGGAGAGGTGCAGGACGCGACGCGTCGCGTCCACGGGCGCTGACATCGACGATGCATGAGAGGGGCCGGGGCGATGCCCCGGCCCCTCTCATGCTGTCAACCGTTACAGCGGAGTCGCGTCGCGGGTGACCTCGTCGAGCTGAGTGGTTCTGCGCTCGTCCGTATCGTTGAGTCGTCCTTCCGGCCAGTACGTGAGCTGGGCTCTCGCGGAGCCGATGTCGGGGACAGCGGTCGTCGTCGGCTGCGTGTACACGAATGTGACACCGAGCACGTCTCCCGCGGCCAACTCACGCGTGAACGCGAAGAAGGCGAGCCCCGACTGCGGCGGGTCGGAGAAGGGCCGTGCCTCGATGAGACCGGGGACTGCGACGCCGTTCAACGTCGCATCGCCCTGGATGCCGATCGTATCGGTGAGGTGGTCGTCGACGCGCAGCAGCATCCCCTCCCCGACGAGGAGCGGGCTCGGCCCGACTGATGTCAGTGTGGCGGACGTCGGGCGGTAGGCGGTGTACTGCGCTGCGACAGCGATGCTCTCCCAGTTGATGTCCAGCAGGGCACCGAAAGGTTCGGCAGGCATGTACGTCGGCGCACCGAAAGCCTGCAGGTTGTTCGACGCGTCCGAGTCGCCGGATGGGGGGATGACCGTGTAGATCGGGGACACGTAGTCGTCCAGGTGATCATTCGGGTACTGGGCGATCATGTCCAGGTCGAAGAGGATCGTCAGGCCTGTTGTGAAATCGCTTCCCACAGGGATCGAACTGACGAAGGTCCACGTGTAGGTGGCGGCGTCACCGCTGATCGTCGGTGCGGTGGATGCCACCGGCGTCGGGGCGTCGCCCGCGAAAGCGTAGGTCATTCCCGTGACGTCCCAGACGCGACTGTCGACGCGCAGTTGGACGGAGATGGCTTCGGCGGGCGAAGGCTGCGTGCCGCGGTTGCCGATGATGAACCCGAGCGGTGAGCCGACGCTGAAGGACTGGGTGAGGTCAGCGGTGAACAGCGAGAACCCGTCACCCCGGTTCAGCGGCTCAGCGGCGAGGTCGAATCCAACGGTGCTCGCCGATGCAAGCGGCGCGGCCACGGCCGCGGCGATGACCGGGACGCTCCACGCCCCAGCCTTGACCACGGTGCGGCGAGAGAGTCCGTGGGTGCCGACAGACGCCGGATCCATCTGTTCGGTCATAGTTGATCCAGTTTCTGCGTATGAGTTTGTGGTATGCGTGTGCACACTGGAACACATCCTGGCGTACGGCGTTGCCCTGGTCAAAACGTACGCAGCGGCACGCTCAGCGCCAGCGCGCGCGGACGTACTGCGGCGGCCACGCGGTGGTGTCGTCGAGCTCATGCGCGGCCCGCAGACCGAAATGCGGGTCGCGCAGCCATTCCCGGCCCGCGAAGATCGCATCGGCTGCTCCGTCTGCGAGCACTTTGTCCGCCTGCTCCGCCGCCGTGATGAGCCCCACCGCGGAGACGGGGATCCGGCCGCCCTGGCGGACGCCGTCGGCCAGCGGGACCTGATATCCCGGATGCACGTCGATGCGCTGGTGGGCCACGAGTCCACCGCTGGAGACGTCGATGAGGTCGGCGCCGCGTCCGACCGCCCAGTCGCTGACGATCGCGGCCTCGTCCGGAGTGAACCCGCCCTCGGCATGGTCGGTGGCGGAGATGCGCACGAACAGCGGCACGGCGTCGCCCGCGATCTCGCGCACGACGTCCACGACGCGCAGCAGAAGTCTTGCGCGGTTCTCGAGCGAGCCGCCGTACTCATCGGTGCGCAGATTCGACAGCGGTGAGAGGAACTGATGCAGCAGGTAGCCGTGGGCGCCGTGGATCTCGAGCACGTCGAATCCGGCATCCAGCGCACGACGTGCCGCAGCGCGGAAGCCGTCGACGACGCGCTCGATACCGGCATCATCCAGCGCGACCGGGTCGGCGAAGCCCTCGAACGCGACCGCGGACGGTGCCGTCGTCGACCAGCCGCCGTCCTCGACCGCCACGGACCCGCGCTGGTCTGCCCACGGCCACCACGTCGAGGCCTTGCGTCCGGCGTGCGCGAGCTGAATCCCGGCGATCGATCCGCGATCGTGGATGGCCTGCACGATCGGTGCCCAGGCGTCGCGCTGCGTGTCGTTCCATATCCCCGCATCCCGCGGGGAGATACGTCCCTCCGGGACCACGGCGGTCGCCTCGGCGACGACAAGACCGGCGCCACCGGACGCGAACTGGGTCAGATGCGTGTGGTGCCACTCCTGCACGACGCCGTCGACGGCGGAGTACATGCACATGGGAGACACCCAGAGGCGATTCGGGAAGACGATCGAGCGGATGCTGAGCGGGGAGAAGAGATGACTCACTCTTCGACCGTAGTACCGCCGGAGAGGACGCGGCGCGCTAGCGTGGGACGCATGGTCGATGTCCGCGAGTGGTCCCGCGCCGACACCGCGCGCCTGCTGCGCGTGCCCGGTGCCGAGGACGACAAGTACTCTCGCGGTGTGGTCGCCCTGCGCACCGGTTCGGACGCGTATCCGGGCGCCGCTGTGCTCGGAGTGGAGGCGGCGTGGCGCGCCGGTGCGGGATACGTGCGCTTCGTTGGCGGCGATCGTGCCGCTGACGCCGTGATCGCCCGGAGGCCGGAGACCGTCGCCGCGCGGGACGTCGGACGCACCAGAGTGGATGCGTGGGTGATCGGCTCCGGCACGGATGCTGCGGCACGAGAGCCCGAGGAGACTGCCGCCCTGCGGGACATCCTGAGCGGATCGGTCCGCGTGGTCGTCGATGCCGGCGCGCTGGATCTCGCGACGGATGCCACCGCGCCGCTCGTCCTCACACCGCACGCGGGGGAGTTCGCCCGGCTCCGTGAGCTGATGGGAATGCCGTCCGGTCGGAACGGCGACCGATCCGCAGACGTCGTCGAGGCCGCGCAGCGGCTCGGGCAGGTGATTCTCCTCAAGGGAGCGACGACGCTGATCGCCGCACCGGACGGGAGCGTGATCTCGGTCGCCTCGGCTCCGGGATGGCTCGCGACGGCCGGCGCGGGCGACGTTCTCGCCGGTGCGCTCGGCGCGCTTCTGGCTGCGGGCGCCGAGACCGCGGCAGCCGAGATCGTGGCCGCTGCCGCCTGGTTGCACGGACACGCGGCAGCGCTCGCCTCCGGTACGGTGGCGGGCTCTTCCGGGCGCCCCGTCGTGGCACTCGATGTCGCCGCGGCGCTGCCTGCGGCCATCGAGGATCTGCTGTCGTGAGGTCGCGCACAGCACTGCTGTGGATCGCCTTCCTCGCGGTGCACGTGCTCATCGCCTGGCAGGGCTGGGTCTATCCGAGCCAGCCGATGGGCGATGTCGTGCTCGTGTACGAGCCGTGGTCGACCGCAGCCGTGAGCGGCGGTGCGATCGTCGGGATCACCGAGCCGTGGGTGTACCCGCAACTGGCACTGCTGCCGATGCTCCTCGCGAATCTTCTCGCCTGGCCGCTTGTCGGACTCGTCGGCGTATCGGGTGCGTACCTGATCGGATGGGCGATTCTGGTCACTGCGATGGATGCTGTCGCCTTCGGCGTGCTGGTCGGTCGCGGAGGCGCGGCCTCACGTCGTTCGGCCGGATGGTTCTGGTCGGCAGCGCTGCTGCTGCTCGGACCGATCGCGATGTACCGCATCGATGCCGTGACCGTGCCGTTGGCCGTGATCGCGGGGCTCTGGCTGGTCAAGCGACCGCTCGTCGCCACGGCGCTGCTCACGGCAGCCGCGTGGATCAAGATCTGGCCGGGAGCGCTCGTGCTCGCCGCGGTGGTCGCCGCCAGAGGCCGGGTGCGGATGCTGATCGCCGCTGCGGTCGCATGCGCGGCCATCGTGTTCGCGCTGCTGCTTCTGGGCGCCGGCCGTCACCTCCTCGGGTTCCTGACCGAGCAGACGGGGCGCGGCGTGCAGATCGAAGCCGTCGTCGCGACACCGTTCATGTGGATGGCGCATCTCGGCGCAGCATCCGTCGACTACAGCTTCGAGATCCTCACCTTTCAGATCCAGGCGCCTGGTGTGGAGCTGCTCGGCGGTCTGCTCACACCGCTCATGGTGCTGGCCGTGCTGGCCGTGCTCGTGCTCGCCGTCGTCAAAGCGACGCGCGGCGCATCCTTCCCGAGGCTGTTCCCGCCGCTGGCGCTCGCACTGGTGGTGACGCTCATCGTCACCAACAAGGTCGGTTCGCCGCAGTTCCAGACCTGGCTGATCGCCCCCGTGATCCTCTGGATCGTCTTCGACCGCACCCGGTCGGGCATCCCGGCTGGCCTGGCGCTCGTCCTGTGCGCGCTGACATGCCTGATCTATCCGCTGAACTATGACGCGCTGCTGCGCGCCGAGCTGTTCCCCGTGCTGCTGCTCACCGCGCGCAACCTGCTGCTGATCGCGTTGCTCGTCGTCAGCGTGCGCGCCACGCTGCGCGTCCCGACGACCCGCGTCTCCCGCCGTACCTGATCATCCAACGAGAGGAACACCACCATGCTCATCGCCTTCTCCGTCGCCCCCGGCGGCTCAAGGAACACCGACGGCTCAGTGCACGATGCTGTCGCCGCAGCGGTCAAGGTCGTCCGCGAATCAGGGCTGCCGCACCGCACCACGAGCATGTTCACCGAGATCGAGGGCCCGGACTGGGACACGGTCATGGATGTCGTCAAGCGTGCCACCGAGGCGGTGATGCCGTTCGGGTCCCGCGTCTCGCTGGTACTCAAGGCCGACATCCGCCCGGGGTACAGCGGTGAGCTCGACGCGAAGATCGACCGTCTCGAGGCGGCGATCGAGGAGTCCGCCGACCAGTAGCATGGACGGGTGAATCCCTCGAAGAATTCGAGGGGTGCGGCGAAGTGGGCGCTCCTCTCCCTCGCCATCGGCTCATTCGGCATCGGCATGACCGAGTTCGTCATGATGGGCCTGCTGCCGCAGATCGCGCAGGACCTGCTTCCCGCTCTCTGGCAGACCAGTCATGAGGACGCCATCGCGCAGTCCGGCGTGCTGATCTCGCTGTATGCGCTCGGCGTCGTGATCGGTGCGCCCACGATCGCAGGGCTGGTCGCGCGTTTCCCGCGCCATCGCGTGATGATCGGCCTCGCGCTGGCGCTGACCGTGTTCAACGCGCTCACCGTCGTGCTGCCGAGCTTCGGTCTCGTCGGCGCCTCGCGTCTTCTTGCCGGGCTCCCGCACGGCGCGTACTTCGGCATCGGCGCGCTCGTCGCAGCCGACGTGCTGGGTCCCGGAAAGCGGGCCAAGGGCGTCGCGTTCATCCTCACCGGCCTCACCATCGCGAACGTCGTCGGCGTGCCGCTGGGCACCTACCTCGGGCAGCAGTGGGGGTGGCGGAGCGCGTTCATGGTGGTCACGATCGTCTTCGCCCTGGCCACCGTCTGCATCGCGCGGTTCGTGCCGAAGCATCCGGGCGATGCGGCGCGCACCCTGCGGTCGGAATTCGGCGTGTTCCGCGTCGGCCAGGTCTGGCTCACGCTCGGTATCGGCGCGATCGGCTTCGGCGGGTTCTTCGCGGTGTACAGCTATGTCGCGCCGCTCGTCACCGAGGTCGCAGGCTCACCCGAGTGGGCGGTGCCCATCGTGCTCGTGATCGTCGGGCTCGGTATGACCGTGGGCAACCTGCTCGGCGGCTATCTGGCCGACCGCGACCTCCGGCTGACGCTGATGGTCGGAATGGCCGGTCTTGCGATCGTGCTCGGGATGCTGGCGCTGCTGTCGTTCCAGATCGTCCTGCTCGCGCTGCTGGCGTTCGCGGTCGGATTGGTCTCGTCGGTGCTGAGCCCGGCGATCCAGACGAGGTTGATGGACGTCGCCGGGGACAATCAGTCCATCGCGGCGGCGATGAACCACTCGGCGCTCAACATCGGCAACAGTCTCGGTGCGTTCCTCGGCGGGGTGGTGATCGCTCTGGGGTGGGGCTTCACCGCACCCGCATGGGTCGGAGCCGTCCTCGCCCTGACCGGGCTCGCGATCACGACCGTGGCGCTTCGTCTGGAGCGGGCAGTCGTCGCGGTCTGAGAGCGCTGCGCGTCTCCCGCGTATGGTGAGGGGATGGATGCGACGATGCCGATCGGCGGAACAGTCGTGCTGCTGCGCGATCGGCGCGGTGGCGGCGTCGAGACGCTGCTGATCCGTCGTCCCGACCGCGGATCGTTCGCCGGCGGTTGGGTGTTCCCCGGCGGCGTGGTCGACGATGCGGATGCGGCGCTCGCACCGTCCGATGCGGACGAGCAGGCGATCGCCGCGCTCGCCGCGGTGCGCGAGTGCGAGGAGGAGGTGGGCCTGCGCCCCGCCGGCCTCGTAGCGCTCTCCTGCTGGGTGCCTCCGGTGGAGGCGCCCAAGCGGGTGCGCACGTGGTTCTTCCTCGCGTCGGTTCCGAGCGGGGAGCAGACGCTCGCCGCCGATGAGGTGGTCGACGCGCGATGGCTGACGGCGGGCGAGGCGCTCGGCCTGCACGCGGACGGGGAGCTGCGACTCTTCCCGCCGACGTGGGTCACGCTGCACGCCCTCGCGCGGTGGTCGAGCGCCGAGGCCGCGCTGGCAGTCGCGGCATCCGCTCCCGAGCACTATGCGACGCACATCCTGGCCGGTGGCGTGTTCGTGTGGGGCGGTGACTCGGAGCATCCGGAGGGCGGGGACGGACATCACCGGCTGGAGACGGCTGCGCTTCCCTGGAACTACGTGCGTGCCTGAGTTCAGTCGGCGAGCAGGCGCCTCAGGTGCGCACCGACGGCTTCGGTCTCGATGAGGAATCCGTCGTGACCGAAGTCGCTGGTGAGCACGATCGCCTCGGGCCCGTCGAGCGTGTTCGGGATGCTGCGTGCGATGCGGTGCTGCCCGTCGACGGGGAACAACCGGTCGGTGTCGATCCCGAGCACGAGCGTCTTCGCGGTGACGGTGCGAAGAGCCTCTTCGACACCGCCACGGCTGCGACCCACATCGTGCGAGTTCATGGCCTCCACGAGCGTGATGTAGCTGTTCGCGTCGAACCGCCTGGTGAACTTGTTGCCGTGGAAGTCGAGGTACGACTCGACGGCGAACCGTCCACCGTGACCGAGTGGCGACACCTCGGACTGCCATGAGCGCTGGAAGCGCTGGTTGAGCTCGATCGGACTGCGGTAGTTGAGCAGAGCCATGCGACGTGCGAGAGCGAGCCCGCGGTGCGGCCCTTCGCCGTCGTCGAGGTCGTAGTACTCGCCGCCCTGGAAACGGGGGTCGATGCGGATCGCCTCCAGCTGCACGGAGTTCAGCGCGATCTGGTCAGCGGTGTTGACCGGGGGAGAGGAGAGCACGGCGAGGCGTTCGACCCGCTCCGGGTGCGTGACGGCCCACTCCAGAGCGTGCATCCCGCCCATCGACCCGCCGACGACGCCGGCCCAACGCTCGATGCCGACGGCATCCGCAAGGCGCACCTGCGCTGCGACCTGGTCGCGCACGGTGAGGTATGGGAAACGGGAGGCCCACTCGTATCCGTCAGGGGCGACGCTGGCGGGACCGGTGGATCCCTGGCATCCGCCCAGCATGTTCGGTGCGATCACGAACCAGCGATCGGTGTCTATCGCGGCCCCAGGCCCGACGATCTCCTCCCACCAGCCCGCAGTCGGGTGCCCTGCGCCCGCTTCACCGCGGAGGTGGCTGTCGCCGGTCAGCGCATGCAGTACGAGGATGGCGTTGTCGCGCGCGGCGTTGAGTTCGCCCCATGTCTCGTAAGCGATGCGGATGCTGGGCAGCTCCACGCCGCTCTCGGTGCGGAACGGTCCGGAGGCGGCGAACTTGCGGTGCCCGGCGGGGTCGCCGTCGCGCCACGCTCCGGTGGCGGGTGGACGTGCACGCAGCAGCCGGGTGTCCGCCTCCGTCACGCGCGCCGACGGCACGGTGTCCTCGGAGGTGCTCTGCCAGTCCATGCCTCCATTCTCGCGTGGATCGGGCCGCGGGCGGTGCAGGTTACGCCCGCGCGCTCGCCGCCTGCGCCGAAGCCCCCTCTGATCGCCGGCGCCCCCTCGGGTCAGCGCACGCGCGAGGGGGCATGGACGCTGGGAGGGGGCCTGGCTGGTGGGACGAGGGGGCATCAGCCGAGCGGTCGGATGCCGAAGGCGAGCAGGCGAGCCGCAAGCGTCTTGGGGGACCGGACGTGTTCCCATCCCCAGCGCGCTGTGCGCCAGCCGGTCACGCCTCGGATGGCGTCTTCGCGGCGTTTCTCAGCGAGCAGGATCTCATTGAGAGTCCGGCCGTTGCGCAGTCCGGGGTCGAGATACTTTGCCTCTCCGTCGAATTCACCGAACACATTCGAACGCGGAAACCCGAAATCGAGCCAATAGTCTTCGCCGTCGGGCCCAATGACGTGAGTCTGCAACATGAGGTCGCGATACCCCAGTTCCCGCAGGTGCAGACGGCTGACGCTCTCGCCCGGCAACTGCGCACGTCCGTCGGCGAACGCGATCACATCTCGCCCCTTCCGCACGCCGCGAACGCTGATGCTCTCAGCGCGTCGTCCGAGTCGTGCATGCCATTCGGCGCTGGCCTCAGTGTCGTACTCATGGCCACGCACCGCTTCGCGACGCAGCGCGGCATCCGCAGCGCAAAGACCCGTCACCGTCGATGTGGAGCACGCCAGGTCGAGCACTGTCCGATCCAGCGACGTGCATCGGATGCCGTCCACTTCGACGATGTCTGCATCGGTGATTGCGACGTTGTGCCACATGACCTTCGCGCGTGAGCGGCCATGACGTTCGCCCATGATCGCCGTATGCACCTGTGTCGGGACGAAGCGGCAGAGCGGAAGACGATGCACGACAGCAGCGGATGGGCCCCAGAACACAGGGCCGGGCGCATCAGAGTTCTCGCGCACGGCCAGGACCTGAATCAGGTGCCGGCCCTCGGGCCACAGATCCTTCCAGTCCGTGGCGTCGACATATCGTCCGCGGCGGACGCGGTGCAGGTCTCCCGAGGAGACTTTGTGGTGCAGATCACGCTCGGTACATCCTTCGGCGATCAGATCATCGCGGGATCGCAGCATCCGCCGTGCTGCATTCAGATCGATCGTCTTCCGCATCCACGCATTGTGTCCGTATGCGTGGGGAGCCCGTGCGCGGGAATCCCGCGATCGGTGGAGAAATCGAGAGCGCGGGTGAAGGTGCAGAACGACACCGAACTGCCGACGCCCCCTCCAGGCATCCGCGCCCCCTCTGAAACACGAAGTTCAGAGGGGGCGCGGACGACCAGAGGGGGCGTCGGCGAATCGACGCGCGGCGCGGCGGCGCGGCGACCTAGGCGCGGGCGGCCTCCGAGACACGGCGAGCCGCGTCGAGCGCCTGCTCGAGGTCGGCCTTGAGGTCGTCGATGTTCTCGAGGCCCACGGACAGGCGCACCAGGCCCGGCGTGACGCCCGACGTGAGCTGCTGCTCGGGGGTCAGCTGCGAGTGGGTGGTCGATGCCGGGTGGATGACGAGCGAGCGCACGTCGCCGATGTTGGCGAGGTGGCTGAACAGGGAGAGGCTGTTCACGAACTCGCGACCGGCCTCCACCCCGCCCTTCAGCTCGAAGGACAGCACGGCGCCGACGCCCTTGGGCAGGTACTCGTTGGCTTTGGCGTACCAGGGAGACGTGGGCAGGCCCGAGTAGTTGACCGAGGCGATGTCATCGCGACCGTCGAGCCACTCGGCGACCTCCTGGGCGTTCTGCACGTGACGCTCGATGCGCAGCGAGAGGGTCTCGATGCCCTGGATGAGGTTCCAGGCGCTCTGCGGGGCGATCGCCGAGCCGAGGTCGCGCAGCAGCTGCACGCGCGCCTTGATGATGTACGCGAGCGGGTCGCCCACCGCAGTGGTGTAGCTGGCGCCGTGGTACGAGGCGTCCGGCTCGGTGAGCCCGGGGAACTTGTCGACGTTCTTCGACCACTCGAACGTTCCGCCGTCGATGATGGCGCCGCCGATGGTGGTGCCATGGCCGCCGAGGAACTTGGTGACCGAGTGCACGACGATGTCGGCGCCGTGCTCGAACGGACGCAGCAGGTACGGGGTCGCGATCGTGTTGTCGACGATGAGCGGCACGCCGTTCTCGTGGGCGATGTCTGCGACGGTGCGGATGTCGAGCACGTTGATCCGAGGGTTGCCGATCGTCTCGGCGAAGAGGAGCTTCGTGTTCGGGCGGATGGCGCTGCGCCATTCCTCGGCGTCATCCTGGTTCTCGACGAAGGTGACCTCGATGCCGAGCTTGGCCAGCGTGTACTTGAAGAGGTTGTAGGTGCCGCCGTAGATCGAGCTGGACGCGACGAAGTGGTCGCCGGCCTCGGCGATGTTCAACACGGCGAACGTGGATGCCGCCTGGCCGCTGGCCAGGACGAGGGCTCCTGTGCCCCCCTCGAGCGCGGCGAGACGCTGCTCGAGGACGTCCTGCGTCGGGTTCTGGATGCGGGTGTAGATGTTGCCGAACTCGGCCAGGGCGAACAGGTTCGCCGCGTGGTCCGCGCTGTCGAACACGTACGACGTCGTCTGGTAGATCGGCGTGGCGCGTGCCTTCGTGACCGGGTCGGGAGCGGCGCCCGAGTGGATCTGCTTGGTCTCGAAACGCCAGGTCTCAGGTGCGGACATGTGTTCCCCCTGGAACGGATTGAGGTCGGTGCGGCGGATGCCGTTGATGAGAGCGTACGTAAGGACCTCGGTGTCAACAACGAGGGGGAAATGTTACGTAACATCGCGGGGTGCGGAAACCGCGCGCTGAAGGCGATGAGACGAGCGGAAACGTCGTACGGTGGAGGCATGGTGACACGGCGTGCAGTGGTGACAGGTGCGAGTTCGGGGATCGGGGAGGCGACCGTTCGCGACCTCTGCGCGCGGGGCTGGGAGGTCGTCGGCGTGGCGAGGCGCGCTGACCGCCTGCAGACGCTCGTCGACGAGGTAGGTGCGTCGGCCATCGCGTGCGACCTGACCGACGAGGATGCCGTGGCCTCACTGCTCGAAGAACTCGAGGCCACCGGTCCGGTGCACGCACTCGTGCAGGTGGCCGGCGGCGCTCGCGGCACTGAGCGGGTGGAGGACGCGAGCATCGCCGACTGGCAGTGGATGTACGACGTCAACGTTCTGGCCACGCAGCGCCTGGTCGCGGGGATCCTCCCGCAGCTTCGACGGGCGGCCGAGACCGATGGGCACGCCGACGCGGTCTTCGTGACGTCGACCGCCGCCCAGGTCGCCTACCCCGGCGGCAGCGGCTACAACGCCGCGAAGGCCGCCGAATCGATGCTCGTCAAGGTGCTGCGGCAGGAGCTCAACGGCGAGCCGATCCGCGTCGTCGAGGTGGCACCGGGCATGGTGCACACCGAGGAGTTCACACTCAATCGTCTCGGCGGTGACAGCCTGGCCGCCGAGGCCGTGTACGCCGGGGTGGAGAAGCCCCTGACCGCCCACGACGTGGCCGATGTGATCGGGTACGCGCTGGATGCCCCCGGCCATGTGAACCTCGACCTCATCACGATGCGCCCGGTCGCGCAGTCCGCCCAGCACCTGCTGGCCCGGGGCCCGCTGCGCGTGCGCGGCGGCGAGGACTGAGCCCGGATGCCTGGCCGCTCGCTCGTGCAGCTGGCGGATGAGGGGCTGATCGACCAGGGCTGGGCTGATGCGCTGAGCCCCGTGGCCGACGTCATCAGCGGGCTCGGGGAACGCCTGCGCGCAGAGCAGGCTGAGGGCCGAGGATATCTTCCGGCCGGGGACCACGTCCTGCGGGCGTTCCAGCGGCCGCTCGCCGACGTCCGCGTGCTGATCACGGGGCAGGATCCGTATCCGACGCCTGGGCATCCGATCGGTCTGTCGTTCGCTGTCGAGCGGCATGTGCGACCGCTGCCGCGAAGCCTGTCCAACATCTATCGCGAGCGCGAGAGCGATCTCGGCATCCCGCCCGCCCCGCACGGCGACCTGACCGCCTGGAGCGACCAGGGCGTGCTGCTGCTCAACAGGGTTCTGACCGTGGCCCCCGGCGCCCCGGCGTCGCACCGGGGCTGGGGTTGGGAGAAGGTCACCGAGCTCGCCATCCGCACTCTGATCGCGCGGGCACAGCCGATGGTCGCGATCCTGTGGGGGAGGGATGCGGCGAACCTGCAGCCGTTGCTCGGAGACACCCCCGTCGTCGCCTCCGCGCATCCGTCGCCGCTGTCCGCGCATCGCGGCTTCTTCGGTTCGCGGCCGTTCTCGCGTGCGAACGCACTGCTCGAGGAGCAGGGCGCGAGCGCCGTGGACTGGCGCGTCGACGGCGAACTATAAGCTGAGCGCATGCAGTTCGAACCCGGCGACCGACGTCGACGGCTGCCGCGTCATCTGCGTGAGCCGGAGCCTGATCCAGGGACTTTCTCGTTCGAGATCCGCCCCGCCCTGCAGCGCGATCTTCCCGATGTCCGCGAGATCTACAACCACTATGTCGCGAACTCCGTCGTGACCTTCGACGAGAAGCGCAGCACGCACCGATACTGGCGCGAGAAGTTCGCGATGCTGACGAAGCTCAAGCTACCGTTCCTCGTCGCGGTGACGCCGTCGAACCAGGTGATCGGGTATGCGCTGGTGCAGCCCTGGGCGACCAAATCCGCCTATCGCTACACCGTGGAGGATTCGATCTACCTCGGCCCGGGTGCGGGCGGCAAAGGGCTCGGCTCCGCGTTGCTTCAGGCACTCATCGCAGCGTGCGAGGAGATCGGACTGCGAGAGATCGTCGCGGTGATCAGCGACAGCGGGGCTGAGCCGTCGATCAGGCTGCACACCAGGTTCGGTTTCGTCGAGGTCGGACGCATGGGGAGGGTGGGCTTCAAGTTCGGTCGTTCGCTGGGAACCGTCTACCTGCAGAAATCGCTCACTCCGAAGTCCCGTCGCCGGTTGTTCCATCGGGGATGACGGGAATCGCGGCAAGCAGACGCTTGGTGTAGTCCTGTTGCGGATGCAGCAGGACATCCTGTGTCGCACCGCGTTCGACGATGCTGCCGTCCTTCATGACGGCGACGGTGTCGCACAGGTTCTGCACCACGCCTATGTCGTGCGAGACCATGATGAGGGTGAGGTCCTCCGTCTGCAGCAGACCGTCGATCAGCTCGAGGATCTGCGCCCGCACTGTGACGTCAAGGGCGGACAGCGGCTCATCGCCCACGAGGATGCGCGGACGGTGCACGATCGCTCGTGCGAGCGCGATCCGTTGGCGCTGCCCGCCCGAGAACTCGTGCGGGTAGCGGTCGGCCATCTCGGTCTCGAGCCCGACCTGCGCGAGCACCTCGCGCACGCGCCCCCGATGATCGACGTCGATTCCCAGCGCCCGCAGCGGCTCTGCGATGATCTGCCCTGCACTCATCCGCGGGTCGAGCGATGCGTACGGATCCTGGAAGACGAGTCCGGTCTGCCGTCGGAGCCAGTGAAGGGAGCGGGCCGGTGCCGCGGCATCCACCGTTCTGCCGTCGATCGACACGGTTCCTGAGGTCGGGCGATCGAGCGCCAGCAGCAGGCGCACCAGCGTCGACTTGCCCGAACCGGATTCACCGATGATGCCGATGGCCTCGCCGGCCTCGATGTCGAGGTCGGTCGGATGCAGGGCGGTCTGCGTGCCTGCACGCTCGAACATCGTCCGCTTCGGAACAGGGAAGTCGCGTGCGAGTCCGCGCGCCGAGATCAGGCTCACCGCGGGCCGCCTTCCGGTCGCCAGAGCGTCGCGGTGGCATCGCGCAGCAGCCCCTGGGTGATCGGCGACGATGGCGCGGAGAGCAGCGTGGAGACCGGCGCGGCCTCGACGACGCGGCCCTGCTCGAGCACCACGCCGTGGGTCGCGACCTGGGCGAGCACGGCGAGGTCGTGCGTGATGAACATCAACGACATGCCCTGCTCCTCGACGAGGGAGAGCAGAAGCCGCAGGATCTCCGCCTGGATCGTGACGTCCAACGCGGTGGTCGGTTCGTCGGCGATCAGCAGCCGAGGCCGGCAGGCGAGGGCCATCGCGATCGCGACGCGTTGACGCTGGCCTCCGGAGAGCTGATGCGGGTACTTCTGCACGATCGTCTCCGGATCGGGCAGGCGCACCCGTGCGGCCTCTGCGACGGCGCGTTCCTTGGCCTCGCGCTTGCCCGCTCCGGTGTGGATCCGCACGGACTCGGCGATCTGACGCCCGACGGTGCGTATGGGGTTCAGGGCAGTCCGCGGCTCCTGGAAGACGATCCCGATGTCATCGCCGCGGAACCGTGCGAGCTCGCGATCCGGCATGCCGATCAATTCGTCGTCGTCCCAGCGGATGCTGCCGGTCGCCGTCGCACCGTCAGGAAGCAGTCCGAGGATCGCGAGTGCGGTCAGCGACTTGCCGGAACCCGATTCGCCGATCAGTCCCAGACGTGCGCCATCGGGCACGTCGAAGGAGATGCCGTCGATCACCCGGCGCCCGTCGATCTCGACCACGAGGTCCTTCACGGCCAGGCTCATGCGACCACCGCCGGGGTGTGGATCTCGGCGCTGCGGTGGCGCAGGGTCGGATCGGTCGCCTCGCGCAGCGCATCGCCCAGCAGATTCAGCGCGAGCACCGTGATCGTGATGGCGAGCCCTGGCCAGATCACCGACAGCGGATGGATGCTGATGTAGCGCTGCAAGTCGGAGAGCAGGATGCCCCACGAGGGCTCGACCACCGACGCGCCGAAGCCCAGGTACGACAGGCCGGCCTCGGCGAGGACCGCCACCGCCATCGACCACGACAGTTGGACGATGAACACGGGAGCGACGTTCGGCAGCAGATGCCGAACGAGGTTCTGCGCGGAGGTGAGACCCGCCGCCCGTCCGGCGAGCACGAAGTCGCTCTGCTGCACCCTGCGCAGCTCGGGGCGGGTGACGCGGGCGATGTTGACGCCGAAGCCGATGCCGACCGCCCAGATCACGACCCACAACGACCCGCCCCAGACCGAGGAGATCATCATGGCGATGATCAGCACAGGGAACGCGATCAAGATGTCGACCAGTACGGCTACGGTCTCGCGCATCCACCGTGCGGTGAGCGCGCCGAGCGCCGCGAGGGCGATGCCGACGAATGTGGCCACGATTCCCGCACCGACACTGACGAAGACGGTCGTGCGCGTGCCAGCCATCACCAGACTGAGGATGTCGCGTCCGGTGTTGTCCGTGCCCAGCAGATGCGGCCAGCCGGGAGCGGCCCAGCGGTCGCGCACGTTCGCCGCGAGTGGATCGAACGGTGTCCAGAAGACGGACACGAGCGCGATGAGCGCGATGACCAGCACGGTGATCAGTCCGAAGCGCCCTGTGGCGCTCCGCCACAGATCTCGCAGCCAGCGGGGCATCAGGCGGCCTCTCGTTGGCGAGGGTCGACGAAGTGATGGATGAGATCGACGATGAAGCCGATCACCAGCACGAGCCCTGTGAGCACGAGCAGCTCGCTCTGCACCTTGATCAGATCGCGAGTGCCGACGTCGGCCACCAGCATCCTTCCGATGCCGGGAAGCGTGAACAACTGCTCGATGACGACGGAGCCGACGACGATGCCGGCGACCTGGAGCCCCAGGACCGTCACGATCGAAAGTCCGACGGCCGGGATGCCGTGCTGCACGAGAGCTCTGTTGCGGCTGAGGCCCTTCGCCGCGGCGGTGCGGACGAAATCCTGCCCTCGCGCCTGCAGGGTCGCGCTGCGCACGAAGCGCAGCAGCATGGCTCCCTCGACGACGCCGATCGTGAGCGCCGGCAGTATCAGCGCCCGAAAAGCCTGCCAGGGGTGATCCCAGCCGCCACGGGGGAACCCTTGGGCCGGGAGCCAGCCCAGCCACACGGCGAAGACGACGATCAGCATCATTCCAGCCCAGATCACGGGAACGGCCGCCAGCGTCTGCGCGGTGACGCTGAGGGCCGTGCCGGACGCACGGCCGCGCCACAGTGCGGAGAGGATGCCGAACGGAACGGCGATCAGCAGGGCGATGATCAGCGACATCAGGCCCAGCGGTACGGTCACCTGCGCCTTCTCAGCAAGCTCTGCCCCGACGGAGGCACCGCTGAGCTGGGACGTGCCGAGGTCTCCGGTGAGCACTCCGCCGATCCAATCGCCGTACTGCACGATCAGCGGGCGATTGAACCCGAGCGCCTCGCGCAGCGCCTCCACAGTGGCGGGCGACGCCTGGGTGCCGGCGATGAGCTGCGCGACATCGCCGGGGAAGACCCGCAGCGTGAGGAAGATCAGCACGCTCGACACGAGGAGCCCTGCGATCAGCAGAACTCCTCGTGTGAGCGTGTAACGGATCACGCCGTGGCTACTCGGCTGCCTTGGCGACGCCCGCGAGGTTGATGCGCGAGTTGATCGAGTCCTGCGGGAACCCTGAGATCAGCGGGCTCACCGCGGTGATGGTGGCGCCGTTGTACAGCCAGTCCGCCGCGTGGTCCTCTGAGACCAGACGAGCAGCCTGTGCGATCAGCTCGGCCGACGCCTCGGCGTCGACCTCTGCGAGTGCCTCGGCGTAGAGCGACTGGACCTCCGGGTTGTCGTAGTTGAAGTAGTAGTCCGGGTTCGCGAAGTTGCCGAAGTCACGCGGCTCGACGTGGAGGACGAAGCTCAGCTCGTAGTCCTTGTTCGTGTAGACGTCCTCGAGCCACGTCGGGAACTCGACCGCGTCGACCTCGAGGGTGACGCCGACCTTGGCGAAGTCCGAGACGAGCACCTGGGGGACGGTGGTGCCGTAGAACGACGGGATCGTCAGTGTCAGGTCTAGATCCTCCTGGCCGGCGTCGGCGAGCAGCTCCTTGGCGCGGTCGGGATCGTACGGCGCGACATCCGAGAGATCTTCGAAGCCGGGGTCGAGCTCGGGGATCGGACCGTAGATGGTCTCGCCGGCGCCGACCGCCTCGACAAGGCCCTCGTGGTCGATCGCGAGCCGCAGGGCCTCGCGCACCCGTGCGTCATCGAGCGGAGCCTTGGCGTTGTTGAACGCGAGCGTCGCCTTGTCGGTGGTGCGGCCGGTGGTGAGGGCGAAATCTCCCGAATCCTCCAGCTGGGGTGCGAGGTTCGGGTCGACCGCCGTGAGCACGTCGAGGCTGCCGTCGAGAGCGGCGTTGACGCCGGCGGTGAAGTCGGGGATGTACTCGAAGACGACTTCGGCGACGCTGGCCGGCTCGCCCCAGTACGCGTCATGGCGAGCGAAGGTGATGGTGCTGCCCTTGCTCCAGTTCTCGAGCGTGAATGGGCCGGTGCCGTTCTCCGCGGTCTGCAGGTCAGTCGTGTCGCCGGTCTGGAACACGAGCCCGGCCGGACCGGTGAGAGTGAACAGGAAGTTCTGGTTCGGCTCCGTGAGGGTGATCACCACGGTCGTCGCGTCGGGGGCCGTGACCGAGGCCACGTTGGCGAACTCCGCATTGCCCTGCAGCGTCGCGTCGGTGCGCACGGCCTCGTACGAGGCGACGACATCGGCGGAGGTGAGGGCTGTGCCGCTGTGGAAGGTGACCTCGGGATTCAACGTGAACGTGTACGTCAGGCCGTCTTCCGAGACCTCGTACTCCGAGGCGAGACGCGGTTCGATCTCGTTCTCCTCGCTTCGGGTGACGAGCCCTTCGTAGATGTTGTCGATCAGGATCTGCTCGATCGCGGCCCCGCTGGTGTGTCGGATATCGAGATTGGTGGGCTCGAGCACGAGACCCACCGTGAGCGTCGCGTTCAGATCCGGCTCACCGGTCGAGGTCTCCACCGGCTCGGGCGAACCGGCGCACGCGCTCAGGATCACGGCTGTCGCGGCGAGTGCGGACAGGACGGCGAGACGTCTGTTTCGTCGGAACATGGAGTTGAGGATTCCTCTCGGTGCGGCAGATGCTGTGTGCCGATGAAGTAGAGCGTAGAGCGGGGCGGTCAGTGGGATGCCAACGTCGGAATGCGGCGACACATTCCTCAGGCGGGCGAGAGCGCGGCCGCGCGGATCAGGTCGGCGAGCTCGGCTGGCGCGGTCTCCTGCACGTTGTGCGAGGCGTCCATCGCGACCACTCTGGCAGTGGGGACGCGGCGCACGAGCTCATCGGCGTCGGCCTCGCTGACGAAGCCCGACGTCGCGCGGACCAGCGTGATCGGCGCCTCGGCGCCGGCGAGGTCGTCCCACCCGCTCGCGGCCAGGATCGGCGCCGCCGCCTCGTCGGTGGCGGGTGCATGCGCCGTCAACTGCGCGGCGAGGCGAGCGAAATGATGCTTCCACTCGACTCGGCCGTCCGGGCGGATGCGTGAGTTGAAGAAGACGCCCCGTTCCGTGTCTGCCCGCGAGCCGCCGAGGCCGAAGGACATCGCTCGATCGACCAACTCGTCGCGCGAGGCGAAGTCGGTCGGCCCGGCGTAGAACTCGCGCAGGAAGGCGGGGCCTCCGGAGGAGTCGATCCCCGGCGTGATGTCGACGACGATCAGCTCGCGGACGAGATCGGGCCTGGCCGACGCCACGGCCGCGGCAGTCAACCCGCCGAGGGACTGCCCGACGAGGACCTGAGGCTCGACGGCCCACGTCTCGAGCGCGGCGATGACGTCCGCAGCGAGCGTGCGAGCGGTGTAGTCGACGTCCTCGCGCCAGCTGGAGTCACCGTGTCCGGCGAGGTCGATCACCAGGGCCGGCTGCCGGAGGAGGAGCGCGGTCGTGTCCCAGGTGTGGGCGTTGAGCCCTGCCCCGTGCAGCATGGTGACCACGGGAGGTCCGTCGCCGAAGCGGAGGGCGCTGAGCTCCCGTCCGTCAGCGAGGCGGAGCGCCACGCGTTCGACGTCGGGCACTGGCACGTTCATCGCCTGTGCCTGCTGCGGAAGGTAGCTGAACTCACTGGTCTCTGTCGCCACGACCATATTCTGCCCCGAGCGGATGCTCGCGCGAAATGCGCGAGCACAATGGCCAACAAAGTTGATGCTCAGGTTGCCGTTATGTTCGCTCTGTTCGGAATGTGGATAGCAGTCTGCATTTCCTGTGCCATGGCCGGGGTGCGGTGGCCCCCGTATCATGGACGTATGAGCGAGACACGAGTCCACCTGTCGAAGACGGAGCCGACCGCCTACAAGGCCCTGGATGCATTCTCTCGCACAGTGGGTGAGATATGTGCGGCCAACGGCATCGACGACCGCCTCAAGGAGATCGTGATGATCCACTGCTCGCAGCTCAACGGCTGCGCGTACTGCACGCGGATCCACTTCGATCGTGCGGCGTCGGCAGGCATCGATGCGGACACGCTCCTGCAGATTCCCACCTGGCGCGAGAGCGGAGTGTTCTCCGATCGGGAGCGCGCGGCGCTGGAACTCGCGGAAACGTTCACCTTCATCCACGACGGCGGTATTCCCGATGACGTCTACGACCGCGTCGGAAGCGTGTTCACCGAGAAGGAGTACGCCGCGCTGAGCTGGGCGTGCGTGTCTATCAACGCCTTCAACAGAATCGTCGTGGCAGGTCGTTACCCGGTTCCGCCCCGCGCGGCGCAGGCGTCGGCGTGAGTCAGATCCGTCTCGACGGCGTCTTCAACGTCCGTGACGTCGGCGGCATCCCGGCCGCAGAGGGCGTGATCCGGGAGGGACGGCTGTTCAGATCGGGGAATCTGGTGTCGGCCAGTCCCACGGCCGTCGCCGAACTCGAGCAGCGCGTCGGTCACATCGTCGATCTCCGCGATGATCAGGAGGTCGCGAGCGCGCCATCCGCGACCACGGGGATAGCCACGACCCACCTTCCGCTGTTCCTCGGCTCGGTCGCATCCTTCTTCGAAGACGACATGAGCCTCGATGAGATGTACCTCCAGCTGCTCGAGGAGAGCGGTGAACGCCTTGTGGACGCCATCCGCATCATCGCGCGCGGCGAGCCCACCCTCGTGCACTGCACCGTCGGCAAGGACCGCACCGGCGTGACGATCGCTCTCGCGCTCTCAGCCGTGGGAGCGGACCGCGAGGCGATCGTCAGCGACTACGCGCTCACCGCGTCGATGCTGCCGGAGGAGCGCAACCGCCGGATCGTGGCGTTCCTGGAGATGCAGCATCCGGAGGCGAAGCACGCGGTGGCCCTGGCCACGCTGTCGCCGGCGGACGTCATGCGCCGGCTTCTCGCAGAGGTGGACGCGCGCTGGGGATCGGCCGCGGCATATCTGCAGGCCAACGGTATGACCGTCGACGAACTCGGTGCTTTGCGGCGGGCGCTGATCGACGACTGAATGACCATAGGTAAGGCAACCCTTCATCGGTGGTAGCATGGAGGAACCATGACCACCTCCATCGATGTCCGCACGGGACGAGCTCGGCGTCGCGCAGAACGACTGAGCGCGCACTACCTGGTGACGGCCGACGAGAACTCGCTGGCAGAGCTCGAAGCGTTCCTCGTGACGCTTCCGCTGTGCGCGTCGGGTCGCATCTTCATCGAGGTGCCCGACGTCAGCGACATCGGGGTCGTGGACGCGCCCGCCCGCATGACGGTGACCTGGCTCGCGCGCTCCTCGCGCTCCGGCACGCCGGGCAGCGGTCGATCCTGCACTCCCGGCGAGGCCGTGGCGCGTGCGACCTGTGCCTGGGCCGACGAGATGCTGTGCGATGGCGAGAACCCCACGCGGGTGACCCTGCTCGGGGGCTACCTCGGCACGGCCGACATCGTCGATCACCTGACTCACACGCTCGGCGTCCCCGCATCCACGATCCACGCCCCGGAGCGTTTCGGACTGCTCCCGATCGAGCGCTGAAGCCCTCGAACCGCCGATCTCTCAGGCCGGCTCTGAGCGCTTCCGCGAACGCCGTACGTAGTTGCCGTCCTCCAGGCCCGCTTCGATCTCGAAGCGATTGCGCATCGGATCACGACCGGCGAACAGGTACAGGATCGGCATGAGGAATCCGTAGCGCAGCCACTGCTGCTTGTGCACGGCCTCGTGCCGCAGCACAGCGTCGCTCGGCCTGACATCACCGGTCAGGAAGCAGCCGCCGACACAGACGCCGCCGCGGTTGAACGTCCAACGGGGCATTCCCCGGAATACCCAGAGTCCGTTCCGCCTCTCGACAGGACCCGTGCTCCACAGCGATCCCCAGGTCCAGCCGACGGCCGTTCCCCAGGCGTAGCCGAGGCGGCTGATGGGGGAGCGCAGCAGGAAGGCCGGAATGCGTCGGTCGAAGCGTCGTCCTCGTGCCAGGATCGCGTCCGCGGTGGTCCGCCAGTCCTCCGTCACGCGACGGCGCCCACGAGACGGAGGATCGCGCCGAGGTCTTCCACGGCATGGTCGGCGGAGCGCGGCGCGAAGCCGGCGATGGTCGCGCCGGCGAGAGGAAAGCGCGCACGAAGCGCGCGGATCGCCGCGGTGAGCGCGCTCGTGCCGGCACCGAACGGCGCGGCGCTCGACACTCCGGCGAGCTCGGCAGGGTCGAGCACGTCGACATCGATGTGCACCCAGACGCGGCGTGCCCCGGTCGACGCGACGGCTTCCGCCAAGGCGTCGACATCGTCGAGATCGTCGACGGAGAGCTGAGCGAGGCCCGCGAGCGGCTCGAGCTCTTCGTCGTCGACGACGCGAGCGCCGACCGTGACGATGCGATCGCGCGGAACTCCGGGGGAGAGGGCGAGCTCCTGCTGTCCCTCTCCGAGCACCGCGCGCAGCGCCATGCCGGAGAAGGCGCCGGACGGAGACGTGTCGGGCGTGTGCAGGTCGGGGTGCGCATCGCACCAGACGACGGCGATGTCGTCGCGGTCGATCGCATGGAGGGCTGCGACGGTCACACTGCAGTCGCCGCCGATGAGGACGGTGTATTCCGCGATCTCGTGCGCGATGAGCTCACGCACGCGCTGCAGGGAGCTCAGACGATGCACACGGGTACCCAGTGAGTCACCGGCTTCGAGCGGGACGTCGAGCACCGTCGTCGCCGCGCGCGGGAGGTCACCAGCGATGGCTGCCGCGCCGTCGACGAGCAGCATCGCGCGTGGGGCGGGCGAGCCCTGCCACTGCGGTGCAACGAGGAATCTGGCCACGAGGACCTCCAGAGAAGAATGAGGGATGCCCCGGGCACATCGGCCCGGGGCATCAGGAGTCTCAGGACTCGATCTGCGACTGCGGAGCGCCGGACTTCAGCTCGGCGAGCCGCGCCTCGACCTCGGTGAGCTCACCGAGGTCGTCAAGGCTCTCGAACTGCGCGTCCAGGCTGGATGCCGCGAGCTCGACCTTGCCCTGGGCAAGTGCCTCCTGACGGCGGACCTTATCCTCGAACCGGCCGAGTTCGCTGGTGGGATCGAGGACGTTGATCGACGAGACCGCATCCTGGACCTTGGTCTGCGCCTCGGCGACCTTGGCGCGGGCGAGCAGTTCGCTGCGCTTGTTCTTGAGTTCGCCGAGCTTGTCCTTCATGCCGTTGAGGCCGCTCTTGAGCTTGTCGACGATCTCCGTCTGCGACGCGATGGTCGGCTCTGCGCCGGTCGCCTCGCGCTCGGCGCCGATCTGACGCTGCAGGGCGATCTTCGCCAGGCTGTCGAACTTGTCGGCGTCCGACGTCTCGCCGCTCTTGCGGAGCTCGTCGGCCTTGCGGCTCGCGGCGAGCGCCTTGTTGCCCCAGTCCCGCGCGGCCTGGACGTCCTCCTCATGGTCGCGCTCGAGAAGGCGGAGGTTTCCGATGGTCTCGGCGATCGCGGCCTCGGCGTCTGCGACGTTGTTGGTGTAGTCGCGGACGAGCTGGTCGATCATCTTCTGCGGGTCCTCCGCAGAGTCGATCATCGCGTTGATGTTGGCCTTCACCAGGGTGGAGATGCGACCGAAGATGGACTGCTTGGTCATGGTGTTTCCTTTCGGTTGAGACGGAGTCTTTCGAGGTCGGTTACGTCGTGAGAACAGCGGAGGGATGTTAGAAGCGCCCCCCTCTGGAGCGGCCACCGCTGCGGGAGCCGCCGCCGAAGCTCGACGGGCGGCTGCTGCGGCTGCTGCCGCCGGAGCGCCAGCTGCCGCCGCCGCTCCATCCGCCGCCACCGCCGCCGCGGCTCGAGCCGGCGCCGCTGAGCAGGCCGCCGAGGATACCGCCGAGGATGTCGCCGCCCAGGCCGCTGCTGCCGCCGCCGCCCCAGCCGCTGCTCGCGCCGCCACTCCATCCGCCGCCGCCCCAGCCGCCGTTGTTGAATGAGGAGACCTCGCTCTGGGCGTACGAGATGGCTTCGGCGGCGAGACTCGCAGCGCGGGTCGCGCGTTCGGTGGCGAGGGCAGGATCCGTCGCCTGCGCCGCGACGGCTTCTGCGTACGCCGCGTTCGCCTCCGCAAGACGGGTACGGGCGGTCGCACCGATCGCACCGCGACGGGTCGTGATGAAGTCGGTGGCAGCAGATATCTGCGCCTGGGCCTGGGCGAGCTTCTGCTGCAGCATGCGCTGCGTGCGTTGTGCGAGCGCAGAGGCCTCGCGAGCCTGGCCGAGCGCCGCGTCGATCTGCGTGTTCGCCGCGTCGAGCGTCTCGAGCACCTGCTGAGGATTGCGCTGCGCGGTCTGAAGGCTCGTGTGCGCGCTGTCGATGTTGGTCCGTGTGCGGGCGATGAGAGGCGCCAGCTGCGTCTGGGCATCGGGCATCGCGGCTGCCGCGGCGAGGTCCGCCTCGAGGTCTGCGATGAGCGCGCGTGCCTGCTCTTCCACTGTCGACAGGTTCGCACCGAGGTTCGTCACAGCCGCGACGAGCTCCTCACTCTGCTGAACAGCCGCCTCCGCGGTTCGGATGGCGAATGCGGCTTCGCCGTTCTTGCCGGCGGCGATGAGCTGGGCCGCCTCTGCCATCTCGGAGTCGGCGAGCGACAGCCTCTGCTGCGCCTGGGCCGGGTTCTCGGCGACGGTCGACAGGGCTGCCGCGTCGTACTCCTGCGACAGTGCGGCCAGAGCGGCCGGCGCCGTGGTGAGGGCCTGCTGGGCCGCCGCGCGGCGTGCAGTGAGACGTTCGAGCGCCTGCGGCGCTTCGGCCTCGAGCTTTCGCAGTTGTTCGAAGGCTTCGACGTTCTCGTCGAGCAGGTCGTCCGCCGCGTCGCACAGCTGGATGATCTGGATGTGCCAGGCCCGACGCTGCTCTGCCGTGTCCGGCACCTCATCATCGATCTTCTGCTTGAGGGCGAAGGCCTCGGAGACCTTCGCGTGTGCGGCTTCGACCACCTGCGTGAATGCGGCCGTCGAGTCCTCGCCGTACTGCGCGACCGCGAAGCCGACCTCCTGACGGCTCGACGTGATGGCATCGTCGGCCTGCACGAGGGCGCTGCCGGCCTGGGTAGCGAGGTCGTCGTCGCTCACCGAGGCGAAGGGATCGTTCGGATCGGGCACGGTCGGACGGGCTGCATCCTTCGTCTTCCTGCGCGAGCGCACGATCATCACGATCACGATGACGATGATCGCCACCACGACGAGTGCGATGAGGATGCCGATGAATCCGCCGGCGTCGCCGCCCTGGCCCTGCCCGGGGAAGGCATCAGCGGCCGCGATGATCGCGCCGTCCCAGTCGCCCGCGCGCAGGCCGTTCTCCATGGCCTGCACGACCGCATCGATCTGACTGTCGTCCAACGGCCCGCCGGCATCGGCCGATATCGCATACTGTCCTGCGTCGATCGCCACGGCGATCAGGTACTGATCGGGACCGAGTCCGTTGTCGGCGGCCACTCGGTCGGTCCACGCCACGCTGTCTTCGGGGTCTGTGAACTCATCGACGAACACGACGTACAGATCGCCGCCGTTCGCCGCAGCCAGGTCGCCGAGACGCGCATTGGCTGCATCGAGCTCACCGGAGCTGAGCACACCGGCCTCATCCGTCACGAACTCGGAGCTCAACGTCACAGGAGGCGTCGCGACAGCCGAGGATGCCACCCAACCCGAAGCGAACATCGCCACGATCAACCCCAGCACGACCGTCATACGAGTCCGCATTGTGCTCCCTCCGAGGCGGCTCAGAGCCCCCGTGCGCATCGAGTCTATTCACTACCGGCGACCGACGATAGCGACTCTAGGGAAAGAGTCTGTGTCGCCGCCGGGAAGCGCTGAGCAGGCACATACGCTGGAAGGCATGGACGACAGGTACGGCTCGGATGTGCTCGCAAGTGGATGGCGGAACCGCGGCGTGAAGCCCGTTCCGACCGTCGCCGCCGAACACGACCTGGTCGTCGAGGTCGCGGACGACGGATTCTGCGGAGCAGTGACGCGTGTGCAGTCGGGGCATGTCGAGCTCGAGGACCGCGTGGGCCGCAAACGACTGTTCCCTCTCGGTGGCGGTTTCCTGATCGACGGAGAGCCCGTGCGCCTCGCGCCGCCGGCCGCGGCGAAGCAGACGATGAAGCGCACGGCATCCGGCTCATTCGCCGTCGCCGACCAACGCGCTCGTGTGGCGCTGCCCAGCCGCATCCTCGTCGAGGGCAAGCACGACGCGGAGCTCGTGGAGAAGGTGTGGGGCGCCGACCTGCGAGTCGAGGGCGTGGCCGTCGAATTCCTTCAGGGCGTCGACAAGCTCGACGATCTGCTCGCCCAGGAACCGCCGAGTGCAACGCGCCGCTACGGCGTGCTGGTGGACCATCTCGTTCCCGGATCGAAGGAGTCGCGCATCGCCGACGCGATCCTGCGGGGTCCGCACGGCCGTCATCTGAAGATCGTCGGCCACCCGTTCATCGACGTGTGGCAGTGTGTCACGCCGAAGACCCTCGGCATCTCCCGCTGGCCCGAGATCCCGCGCGGAACGGACTGGAAGACGGGGATCTGCCGCGCGTTCGGGTGGCCGCACGAGACGCAGGGCGACACGGGCCGTGCCTGGCAGCACATATTGAGCAAGGTCCACACCTACCACGACCTCGAACCGGCTCTGCTGGGTCGTGTGGAGGAGCTGATCGACTTCGTCACCGAGCCTGCCGGGCGCTGAACGCATACCCGCCGGTTAAGATCGAGGCATGCCCGAAACCCCCGTCTTCCGTGAAGAACCGGTCTCGTTCGTACGCCGGAGCGGGCGGATGTCGGATGCACAGGACCGCGCTTTCGAAGAACTCGCTCCGCGATACCTGCTGGATGTGCCGCGCGGGATCGCCTCCACGAGCGTCCACGCCGACGCACGCATGGATCCTGCGATCGAATACGGCCGGGATGCACGCCTGTTCGTCGAGATCGGATCGGGTCAGGGACACGCGATCATCTCGGCTGCCACCTCAAGACCGGACGACGACTTCCTCGCCATCGAGGTCTTCCGGGCGGGCCTGGCCCGCACGATGCTCGATGCCGACAAGGCGGGAGTGCGGAACCTTCGACTCGTCGAGGCCAATGCGCCCGAAGTGCTCGCGTCGTACGTGCCGGAAGGGGCGGTGTCCGAGGTCTGGATCTTCTTCCCCGACCCCTGGCACAAGAAGCGTCACACCAAGCGTCGGCTGGTGCGCCAGGGCTTCGGTGACGCCGCAGCGCGCGCACTGGCGGACGGTGGTCTGCTGCGACTCGCGACCGACTGGGAGGACTACGCGTTGCAGATGCGCGAGGTGCTGGATGCCGAACCGCTGTTCGAGCGCGCGTTCGAGGGGGACTGGGCGGATCGCTTCGACGGACGGGTCATGACGGCTTTCGAGCGCAAGGGGATCGCCAAGGGCCGCGACATCCGCGACCTCGTGTACCGGCGCAAGACGCGCGCATGACGCCCGCCTCGGCCGCGGCGTTGTCGAAGCTCGCCCCCGCCCTCCTGGTGTGCCTCGCGGCACCGGCGTTCTTCGTCATCCAGTGGCCGTGGCTGGGGTGGCTGCTGCTCGCGGCCGGTGTCGGTGGAGCCTGGCTGATCGAGCGGGGCGACGCGACGGCATCCGGCCCCTCGCTCACCCGGGATCTCTCGCTGATCGCGTTCGGCCTGCTGATCGTCAGCGTGATTCCGCTGGCCGCTGAACTCGACAACATGGCGATGCTGCGATTCACACTCGCTCTGGGCGGTGCGGTGGCCGTGCCTTACGTGATCTCGCGGTTCGTGTATCGCGACAGGGCGATCAGCTTCCCGTGGCGCACGCACCGCCGGTGGGGGCGCCTGCAGTGGGGCTGGCTCGTGGCGGTGCTCGTGCTCGGTTGGCTGATCCTGCCGTTCTACTTCATCACGAGCGGCGTGTATCTGAACTGGCCGGTCGTCGACACCCCGGAGCTGATCGCCAGACTCTTCGTCGGCGTGGGCGCGGTGGGCATCTGGGACGAGCTGTTCTTCATCTGCACGGTGTTCGCACTGCTGCGCCGGCATTTCCCCGATGCGCTCGCGAACGTGCTGCAGATGATCGTCTTCGTGTCATTCCTGTGGGAGCTCGGCTATCGCGAGTGGGGACCTCTGCTGACCATCCCGTTCGCGCTGCTGCAGGGGTACATCTTCCTCAAGACGCACTCGCTGGCGTACGTGGTGACCGTCCACCTGCTGTTCGACGCGGTGGTCTTCGCGGTGCTCGTGCACGCGCACAATCCGGGTCTGCTGCCGATCTTCCTCATCTGAGGCGACGGGGTGGGAGAATCAGCCCATGCTCATACTCGGTCTGGTCCTCGCGGCGGCTGCCGCCGCCTTCCACGTCTTCATCTTCGCGCTCGAATCCCTGAGGTGGACCGAGCCCGAGACACGCAAGATCTTCGGCATCGCCAGTGAGGCGGATGCCGAGACCACGAAGCCGCTCGCGTTCAACCAGGGCTTCTACAACCTGTTCCTCGCGCTCGCGACGCTGCTCGGGATCGCGCTCCTGCTCTCGGGCCTGACGACGATCGGTCTCACCCTCGTGTTCGCGGGTACCGGGATGATGCTCGCGGCTGCGCTCGTGCTGGTGCTGTCGAACCCGAAGTTGGCGAAGTCTGCCGCGATGCAGGGTGGGCTGCCGCTGCTGGCGATCGTCGTCACCGCGATCGCCGTCGCCGTGAACTGATCGGTCTCAGGCGACGGCGACCGGCTGACGGAGGATCGTGCGACGTCTGGCCGGATCGCCCTTGCGCGGATCGCTGAAGTAGATCTCGTGGTGCTTGCCGGTCATCCGCAGACCGTTCTGCGGGATGAACACGTCGTGCATCTCGGCGAGCAGCGGGGCCTCGTCGTCGAACGCCCCGACGTGCAGCGTCTGCACGCATGGTCCCTCGACATATGAGCCGAAGCGCACGTCATGCACCCGAGTTTCCTGGTTCTTCGCGGCGGCGGTGGCGACGGCATCCGCGAACAGCTCGTGATCGATCCACTCTGGCTGCATGATCATCAGCGTCCAGTCCCACTGCGACTTGTCGCGAGCGGCGGTGAACGCCGCATGGTCGTCCGCCCACCACAGCCCCTCGAGCGGCATGACCGTGTAGTCGCGGTCGAGCTCGCGCTTGCTGGTGAACTTCAGTGCGTACGCGAGCGGGTAGAGCGCCTCGACGGCGGTGGTGAACTCAGGGGCGGTGTTCGGGTCGCCGTGCCCGTCGATCATGAGGTACTTCAGCTCTGGCACGTCGATGATGTCGAATCGGCCCTTGCGAGCGCGGTACGCGTCGATCGTCTTCTTGAAGTCGGTCTTGTCGCCCATGCTCCGAGAATAGGGCTCTCGAATCGCGCTCCTGACCGGTCGAAAGGACGAAAACGCATGCTCCGAGCGCGCGGAAGATGCGTTTTCCTCCTTCCGGCTGAGGGTCAGCGCAGGGCGCGCTCGCTGATGTAGGCGCGCAGCTGCTGCTCGTCGTGCGGCATCTCGGTCACGCGCGGCGGAGCATCGAGCATCGCCTGAGTGGCGGCATCGGGTGCGACTGTGGTTCCGAGCGCCTCGATGATGAAGTCTGCGAACTTGGCGGGCTTGGCGGTCTCGAGAACGAGCATCGGGATGCCGGCTTCGACGTGAGCTCCGGCCACCTTGGCACCGTCCGCGGTGTGCGGGTCGAGGACCACACCGCTGTTCGCCGAGAACTCACGGATCGTCGCGATGCGGTCTTCGTGCGTGCTCGTGCCGCTGACGATCCCGAACTCCGACTCGAACCTGTTCAGCTCGCCGGAGAGGTCGATCTCATCGCGCTCCTCGAGCTCGTGCCAGGCCGCGGCAGTGCGCTCGGGGTCGCGACCGAGAAGGTCGAAGACGAACCGCTCGAGGTTCGAGGCGCGCGAGACGTCCATCGAGGGGCTCGAAGTCGCCAGGGTGTTCTCGGCGTTGCGCGGCCGGTAGTGACCGGTGCGGAAGAACTCGTCGAGCACGTTGTTCTCGTTCGACGCGAGCACCAGTCTGCGGATCGGCACGCCCATGCTCTTCGCGTAATGGCCGGAGAGGATGTTGCCGAAGTTGCCCGATGGTACGGCGAAGGAAACCTCGAACTGCGCCCGCTCGCTGTCGGCCACCGCGTCGGTGACGCGCAGCCATGCCCATACGTAATAGGCGATCTGCGCCGAGATGCGCCCGAAGTTGATGGAGTTGACGGCGCCGAGGCTGTGGGCGCGCTTGAAGTCGAGGTCGGTCGCCAGGCGCTTGACGAGGTTCTGGCAATCATCGAAGACGCCCTCGACGGCGATGTTGTGCACGTTCTCGTCCTGCAACGAGTACATCTGTGCACGCTGGAATGCGCTCATCCGGCCCTGCGGGGAGAGCATGAAGATCGAGACGCGGTCACGGCCGCGGAGGGCGTGCTCTGCGGCGGAGCCGGTGTCGCCCGAGGTCGCGCCGAGCACGTTCAGCACCCTGTCGTTCTTCTCCAGCACATACTCCAGCGCCTCGCCGAGGAACTGCATCGCCATGTCCTTGAAGGCCAGAGTGGGGCCTTCAGAGAGACCGACGAGTGTCATGCCCTCGCCGATCTCGCTCAGCGGAACGATCTCCTCGGCGGCGAACTTCCCGTCGCCGTACGCCGCAGCGGTGAGGCGGGCGAGGTCTTCGCGCGGGATGTCTGTGGCGAACAGGCCGATGATCTCCGTGGCGAGTTCTGGATAACTCAGCGGGCGCAGTCGCTCGAGGTCGTCCGCGCTGAGGTGAGGCAGCGTCTCTGGGACGGCGAGACCGCCATTGGGGGCGAGCCCCTCGAGGAGGACGTCGCTGAACTGTCCGAGTGTGCCGCCGCGCGTGGAGATGTACTGCAAGTCTCGAACCTCGATTGTGCTGGTGATGGGTGTCGGAACGTCGGTTCCATCGTAGAGCGTGGGGCGATCATGACTGTTCCGGATGACGTGGACGTGCTCAGGTCGCTCCCTCGGCGTCGTCACGGAGGCCGCGGACGACTGTGCGGATGCCGAGGCCACCCAGAGCACCGACGAGGATTCCGACACCTGTGACGCCGAGCAGCATCCTCAGATCGGTGTATCCGGCACCGCCGAGGACCAGCCCGAGACCGGCCCCGAGCATGCCACTGACCATCGCGATGTGCACGCCGCTGTAGCTCTGCGCCGGCCACGGATCCCACGCACGCAGGAAGAACCGGTGCAGCGCTGCGGCGAGCCCGGCTGCCACGAGCAGGAGGAGCCCCACAGACGGCTCATCAGCAGCCGGCCAACGGGACTTGTAGAGGTGGGTCAGACCGGGGTCCCGGTTCTCATCGCGCGGGCAGATCCGATCGCCGATATCCGAGTAGCACTCGGGATCCATGAGCGGGATGGCCAGCCCCGACACAGTGAAGGCGATGACCACCCACAACACGAACACGACAGCGAGGGGCAGAAGGGTTCGGACCCACCCGCTTTGAGGGGCGGGGAGCATCGACAGGCGCATCGAGGGGCGCCCGGTCATCGACGGCTCCTCTGCCGAGGCGGAGCCGGATCCCGCAGCATCGGGGTGAGCGTTGCCGAGCGCCACCACTCATCTTCTGCGTGGGTGCCTTGCGACGGCGCCAACAGTGCCCAGCCGTCATGGTCGAACCCGCCCTCCGCGAAGTAGCCGCCTTTCGCTTCAAGGCCGAAGATCTCCTCCGAAGCCAGGATGCCGTGTGTGCGCAGCCTGCCGTGCTGCAGCTCCTGGTAGGTGTCGTTGCGACGCAACCACTGCCGGTACGCCGCCACGATTCGGGTGGACTGCGCGTCTGTCGTCCTGTGGTCGATCAGGATCAGGCCGGGAGTATCCGAGAACTCTCCGTTGCTGTGGGCGAAAGGAGAACCATAGATCTCGCATGGGATGCCGTGCTCTGCGATCCACACGGCACGTTCAGCGTCATCTGGCAGAGGGGGAGAGAGCCGCACGCGGATCAGCAATGCGGTTCCGATCGTCAGCCACACTCCCACAGCCACCCACAGGATCCACATCCCTCCGTCAGGCGAGTCGGTGAGCGTCCAGTGGAGCAGAAGCGCTGCGGCGCCGAGAGGCAGACCCACCAGGACGATCGGTGCCAGGTACTTGTCCGCATCATCATCTGACAGATCCAGACTCGCCCATCGGGCCACTCGCTCTGCGGACACCGCAGGCGGAGCCGTGGGGCGCGCAAGTCGTTCGGATGCACTGCCGGCTGTCTCCCATGCCGAGGAAGGGTCGCCGGGCCAGGACCTGCGACGGGTCGGCGTATGTTCATCGGATTCGGCGAACTCCATGACCCCGAGCAGCGGCGATCCCGTCCGGGGCGGCCACACCTGTCGATCGGTCCTCATTCGCACCCCGTCGAGGTTGTAGCCGCGACGTGCCACATCATCGTGTGCTTCCGTGAGGAGACAGCGACCCTGGGGGTGTATGAACCCGTACACCTGGAGAGTCGTGCCGATCGGGAAGCGGGCGAGTTCACCCTCGTGGATGAGATCGGCCACATGCTCCGTGCGGGTTCTGCGGCCGGCATCCGCGTACTGAACCTCGATCTGCCAGAGGTCACCGGTTTCGCCGCTCCTGTTCCGAGTGAAGAATCGGAGCATCTTCTGCGGCGCGATCCTCATGGAGGTCACGGTCGCCGCCCGGGGCACGAGGTCCAAGGGCGGCAACGCCCCGGTTCTAAGCGCGTGCTCCCGGTTGTCGATGACGATCGCGGCCACACTCCACACGAGCCCGAGCGCGATTAGAGCGAGCCACCAGTGCTGCATCACCCACTCCATGACCATGCCTCATTCCGTCGGGATTCCGTCCGGTCGGATATCAGCCATGCTCCTCGGTGGGTGGGCGCTCCCGATCACAGGATGCCTTGCGATCGGAGCGCTCGCCGTAGATCGCTGATCCCTGTGTACAGGTGAGCGGTGATGCCCATAGCCTCGGCTCCGGCCAGTCAAGCGTCCGCGCCTCCTGTGCTTGTGGTGGAGCTCCGCAACGTCGTGTCGGCGGGCGGGTGAATCGCTGGCCCTCGACCAGTGATATCGTCGTTCGGTACGCCTCCGTAGCTCAGTGGATAGAGCGCCGGTTTCCGGTACCGTAGGTCGCAGGTTCGACTCCTGTCGGGGGCACGTACGACAGAAGGGCCATCCGCCATTGGATGGCCCTTCCTGCGTCTATCCGTCGGACGGGTGACCGTCGATCACTGCTGTCCCGCCTCGCCGGCCTCGGTCACCGGAGCGGCTGCGAGTTCGGCCAGCGCCGCGGCGACCTTCTCGGCGAGGTAACGGTGACCGTCAGTGGACGGATGTCGGTTGCCGAGGTCGACATCGATCACATCGAAGTAGTTCTGATCGTTGATCCATTCCTCTTGCACGGGGGAGATGTACCACCAGCCCCGTCCGCCGGCCAGTGCCGCGAGATCGTGATCGATGCGCGCCGTCGCGTCGCCCACCGGCAGCTGATGCGGCGCAGGGCCGAGCACGACGATCGTGGCGTCGGGGTACATCGCGGACAGCGCATCCCACGCCGCCGTCACGGCTTCGCGATACCCCGCGACACCGGAGGCCCGATCATTGATGGACCCCTGGATGAGCACGAGGTCGGGATCGAGCGCCGGATCGAGCGAGGCGATCCGCTCCCCGAACGTGGGACCGTCGACGCCCGGCTTCAGATATCCGCTTCCGCGCACCCCGTCCACCGTCGTGTCGCCGTCGAGCAGGTCCGACAGCAGGTAGGCGTACCCGAGCGTGGGATCGCTGGCGGCTGAGCCGTAGGTCCACGAGTCTCCGAAGACCAGAACACTCGGATGCTCGGGCAGTGCGAGCGGTGCGGGAGCCACGCTGACGACCTCCTCTGAGGCGACGATCGCCGACTCCGCCGGCGCAGGAACCCACGGTCGCCACACACCGAGGACGACCGCTGTGACGGCGGCCGCGAGCGCGACGAACAGCACCGTCGTGCGGGCGCCCCGCCGTATCCTCCCCGAAGCCATGGCAAGAGGGTAAGCGACGACGGCTCGAACGGAAAATTCCGGGGTGCGACGCGCCGTAGACTTGACGGGATATGAACCCCGACACTCTCGCCGAAGCCCTCCTCGCCGTCGTCTCGCCGATCGCCGCGTCCCTGCGACCCGACGAGGCGCTGGGTCTCGATGTCGCCGACATCGCGCTGGAGCGCCCCCGCAACCGCGACCACGGCGACTGGGCGTCCAACATCGCGATGCGGCTCGCGAAGAAGCTCGGGACGAACCCCCGCGAGCTCGCCCAGCGCATCGCCGATGAGATCGTCGCGGTCGAGGGTGTGAAGAGCGCAGAGGTCGCCGGTCCGGGATTCATCAACTTCCGACTGGATGCCGCCGCCGCGGGCGTTCTCGCCAAGACGATCGTCGATGCGGGTGCCGCGTACGGCACGAACGACTCGCAGGCCGGCGTCAGCGTCAACGTCGAGTTCGTGTCGGCGAATCCCACAGGGCCGCTGCACATCGCCCACACTCGGTGGGCGGCTCTCGGCGACTCGATCGTCCGCCTGCTGCTCGCGAGCGGCGCGAACGCGATCCGCGAGTACTACATCAACGATGCCGGCGCGCAGATGCAGCGCTTCGCGAGCTCGATCATCGCTGCGGCGAAGGGCGAGCCGACCCCCGAGGGCGGGTACCCGGGCCAGTACATCGGCATGCTCGCCGCGCGCGTGGTCGAGGCGCGCCCCGATCTGCTCGAACTGTCCGATGCCGAGCAGCTCACCGTCGCCGAGGACCTCGCCTACGAGTTCCAGCTCGCCGAGATCAAGAGCTCCCTCGAGCGCTTCAACGTGCCCTTCGACGTCTGGTTCTCCGAGCGCACGCTCCATGCGAAGGATGCCGCCGGCACCAGCCTCATCGATCAGGCGGTGGACCGCCTCCGAGAACAGGGCCACGTGTTCGACGAGGATGGCGCCGTCTGGGTCCGCACGACCGACTTCGGCGACGACAAGGACCGTGTGATCCGCCGCTCCAACGGCGAGTACACGTACTTCGCCGCCGATGCCGCGTACTACCTCAACAAGGGCGACCGCGGTTTCGAGCACAAGATCTACCTGCTGGGCGCTGATCACCACGGCTACGTGCATCGCCTCAAGGCGATCGCGGGGGCCGCAGGCCAGGACCCGCAGAAGAACGTCGAGGTCCTGATCGGGCAGATGGTGTCGATCAACGGCGCGCGGCTGTCGAAGCGCGCGGGCAACATCATCGAGATGGACGACCTGCTCGAGTGGCTCGGCACCGACGCTCTGCGGTACTCGTTGGAGCGCTCTCCTGCGGACTCGCCGCTCGATCTCGACCCGGAGCTGTTGCAGAAGCGCACGAACGACAACCCCGTCTTCTACGTGCAGTACGCGCACGCCCGTACGCACAACGTCGGTCGCAACGCCGCCGACTCCGGCGTCGATCGCTCGGAGTTCGCGCCTGAGACGCTGACGCATGAGACGGAGTCCGCGCTCCTCGGCGCGCTGCAGGAGTTCCCCCGCATCGTCGCCTTCTCCGCGCAGGTTCGCGAACCGCATCGCGTGGCCCGCTATCTCGAGGAGCTCGCCGGTCTTTACCACCGCTGGTACGACAACTGCCGTGTCACGCCGCTGAGCGATGCCCCGATCGAGAGTGTGCACCGCACGCGACTGTGGCTCAACGACGCCACCGGGCAGGTGCTGCGAAACGGACTGGGCCTGCTCGGCGTGTCCGCCCCCGAACGCATGTGACGCGCGTCGCCGCAGCAGGCAGGATGGTGCCATGAGTGATGACAATCCCACGCGGCCCTATCCGGATCGCTCCACAGAGCATCCGACACTGGCCCTCCCGAGAGATGCCGCCTCTGCGACTCCGAAGCGTCGAGGCGCTCGCTGGCCGTGGGTCCTTCTCGTGGTCGTGGTCGTGCTCGCCGTGCTCGTCATCGCCGCGGAGTTCATCGCCCGCGCGGTCCTTCCCGGCATCGTGCGGGGGATCGTCATCGAGCAGCTCGAACTCCCGGCCGACCAGCAGCTCGACGTCGACGCATCCGGCATCCTCCTGCCGCAGCTGATCGGCGGTCGGCTCGACGAGCTGCACCTCACCACTGACTCCGTCACGATCGGCGGTGTGACCGGTGCCGCCGACGTCACAGCAACGGGGATCCCGTTGCGCGGTGGAGACCTCACCGACGCGCGGGGCACCGTGCGACTCGACGGCGAACAGTTCACCCCTCTCATCGCGGCATCCGAGCTGCCGATCGATTCGGTCGTGTTCGCGGAGCCCGACGTCACGGTGTCGGGCAACCTCGCCGTGTTCGGCATCTCCCTGCCGCTCGCGCTGACAGTCACCCCCGGTGCAGAATCCGGCGAGCTGCTGCTCACTCCGGTCTCGCTGCAGGTCGCGGGGACCACACTGGATGCCCAGCAGATCGCCGACCGGTTCGGATCGTTCGCCGAACAGTTGACGCAGACGCAGCGCATCTGCATCGCCGATCAGCTTCCTGCTGGACTCACCATGACCGGCCTCGCCGTGGAGGGAGACGAGGTCGTCGTCGACGTCCAGGTCGACGGCGCGATCGTGACGGACGAGTCGTTGCAGGAGAACGGCGTCTGCCCCTAGGCACCTCGTTCCGCGGCCTCAGCCTTCTCAGCGGCGCGGAGAGCATCGGTCGCGATGCGCACGTCCTGCTGAGCACGCCTCACCCGTCGCTGTGCGAATGTTCGGGCGCCCTCCGTGGCCGAGACGCGGTCATGCTCCTCCTCGGCTCCCGTCACGATGTACGCGCACGCGATCAGCATGACCTGTGCGCTGAGGTTCAGCCAGATCAGCAGCGCCAGCAGCGACGCGAACGACGCGAGCAGCGGGTTCGAGGTCGCACCCCCGACGAACAGGCTCGACAGCTCCTGGAGCACGAGAAGCCCCAGGCCACCGAGCAGCGCGCCGGGCCAGATGACCCTGGCCGAGACCCGCTGGCCCGACAGCATCCGGAACACGCCGTAGATGAGCAGCGCGTCCAGCGCGAAGACGACGAGAAGCGACACGATCCTGATTCCCCAGACCGAGGCCACGGCATCCGACGGCATTCCGAGGAGATCGCTCACGAAGCCGAGACCGATGCGGGCGACGAATGTCACCGCCGCTGCGACGAGGAAAGACAGCCCGATGCCGATCGCGAGAGCGAGATTGCGCAGCACGACCCAGAGCCAGAACACGTCGTCGAGGACCGCTCCCGCGATCGTGCGCACCGCCGTGCGCAGGGATCCGATCGCGCCGAGCGCCGCGCCGATCAGCGCGACGAGCGAGATGATCCCGGCGACCGACAGCCCGCCCACCGCATCGATGGTCGAAGGGTCTTCGACGACGCCGCCTTCGCCGACGAGACCGGGGATTGCGGAGTCGATCGCCGCGATGATCGCAGCCCACGCCTCGTCGTTGCCCGCGAGCCAGATCGCGGCGATCGAGAATCCGAGCAGGAGCCCCGCGAAGACGCTGAACAGTGCGCGGTACGTGACGCTGTCGGCGAGCATCGGGCCGCGCCGCTCCGAGTAGAGCAGCGCGGCACGTGCGATCTTTCTCGCAAGTATCCATGCGGTCACGGTCCTGACCAGTCCGGCGATGCCGCCCGACTTCTTCTCGTGCACCGGGTCATCGGTTCGCGAAGTGCTCATGCCTTCACCGTAATGAATCGTGATCTGAGTCTGCGAGGGGCTTGCGCGTACGGGTGGCGCGTGGTCATTGCCTTAGAATCGGGGGCAGCCTCGCATGGCGTGATCTTGCCCGAGGATCCCTCCCGACGATTGGTGTGTGGTGCATTCTTCTGCTGTCTCGCTCGCCCCCGAGTGGCTCGACGTGCCCGAAGACCCCAACGCGCTGGCACCGTCCGTCTGGCCCTCATCCGCTCACCGCGACGACGACGATGTGCTCACGATCGCAGGGATGTCCGCCACCGCCCTCGCCGGAGCCCACGGCACGCCGCTGCTGGTTCTCGATGAGGACGAGGTGCGCGCTCGCGCTCGCGCCTTCCGCGACTCCTTCACGACCGCCGCGGCCGGCCACGAGACCTCGGCGCGTGTCTACTACGCGGGCAAGGCGCTCCTCTCGACCGCGATCGCGCGCTGGGTGACCGAGGAGGGTCTGGGCGTCGACGTGTGCTCCCGGGGCGAACTCGAGGTCGCACTCGCAGCCGGAGTGGATCCCTCGAACATGGGCTTCCACGGCAACAACAAGTCCGTGAACGAGATCGAGCGGGCCGTGCAGGTCGGCATCGGCACGATCATCGTCGACAGTGCGATCGAGATCGAGCGCATCGCGGCGGCGGCGGAGCGCGCCGACATCGTCCAGCGCGTGCTGGTCCGGGTCAACAGCGGCGTGCATGCGGAGACGCATGACTTCCTGGCGACGGCCCATGAGGATCAGAAGTTCGGCATGACGTTCGCGGATGCCGAGATCGCTGTCGCCCGCATCCGAGAACTGCCGGCACTGCAGTTCATCGGGCTGCACTGCCACATCGGCTCACAGATCTTCGGCGTCGCAGGCTTCCGGGAGTCCGCATCGCGTGTGCTCGAACTGCACCAGAAGCTGCTCGCGGGCGGCGACATCCCGCTGCTGAACCTCGGAGGGGGTTTCGGGATCGCCTACACGAGCGTGGACGACCCGACCCCGATCGAACAGCTCGCCGCCCAGATCGTGACAGCGGTGGCCGACGGCTGCGCGTCGCGCGGCATCCCGATGCCGCAGCTCGCATTCGAGCCCGGACGTGCGATCGTCGGCACAGCGGGTGTCACGCTCTACGAGGTCGGAACGACCAAAGACGTGCGTCTGGGGTCCGGTGCGAGCCGCCTGTACGTCAGCGTCGACGGCGGCATGAGCGACAACCCGCGTGCAGCGCTCTACGGCGCGCAGTACTCCGCCCGTCTCGCATCGCGCGCAGGATCGGGTGAACCCGTTCTGACCCGTGTGGTCGGCATGCACTGCGAATCGGGCGACATCGTCGTCGACCACGAGTATCTCCCCGCCGACATCGCGCCGGGAGACCTGCTCGCCGTCCCGGCGACCGGCGCCTACTGCGCCCCGCTGTCGAGCAACTACAACCATGTCCCTCGCCCGCCCGTCGTCGCCGTCTCCGGCGGTCGCTCCCGCGTGATCGTGCGCGGCGAGAGCATCGACGATCTGCTGGCACGGGATGCGGGTATCCGCACGAATGAAGGAGCACGATGACCCATCCCCAGGTGAGCAGTTCGGCGCAGTACCGACGGCTGCGAGTGGCTTTGCTCGGCGCCGGTGCCGTCGGATCGCAGGTCGCGCGCATCCTGCTGGAGCACGGCGAGGAGCTCGCCGATCGGTCCGGAGCAGCCCTTGAGCTCGCCGGTATCGCCGTGCGCGACGTCGACGCGAAGCGCGACGTCGATCTGCCCAAGGAGCTGTTCACCACCGACGCGGAGAGCCTGATCGTCGGCAGCGACATCGTGATCGAGCTGATGGGCGGGATAGAGCCCGCTCGTCAGAACCTGCTGCTCGCCCTGAACTCCGGCGCCGATGTCGTCACGGCCAACAAGGCGCTGCTCGCGACCCACGGGCCCGAGCTGTTCGAGGCCGCCGATCAGGTCGGCGCCTCGGTCTACTACGAGGCCGCGGCCGCCGGAGCGATCCCGATCATCCGTCCGCTGCGGGATTCGCTCGCCGGTGACCGCGTCGTGCGCCTGATGGGCATCGTCAACGGGACCACGAACTACATCCTCGACCGCATGGACGGTGAGGGCGCCGACTTCGGCGAAGTGCTCGCCGATGCGCAGCGGCTCGGATACGCCGAGTCCGACCCCACAGCGGATGTCGAGGGCTACGACGCCGCGCAGAAGGCCGCGATCCTGGCATCCCTCGCCTTCCACACCGCTGTACCGCTGGAAGCCGTGCACAGAGAGGGCATCACGCAGATCACGCCGTCGATGATCGAGGAAGCACGCGCCGCCGGGTTCGTCATCAAGCTGCTCGCCGTGTGCGAGCGTCTCGATGTCGACGGCGCGGAGTCGATCTCGGTACGGGTGTATCCGGCACTGGTCGCACGCACGCACCCGCTCGCCGCCGTGCACGGTGCGAACAACGCCGTGTTCGTCGAAGCCGAGGCCGCAGGTTCTCTGATGTTCTACGGCGCGGGCGCCGGCGGCGTGCAGACCGCCTCCGCTGTGCTCGGCGACGTCGTCTCCGCGGCCCGTCGGCACATCGCAGGGGGAGTGGGCGTGGGTGAGTCGACGCGCGCGAATCTGCCGACCGTCCCGATCGGCAATGTGATCACGCGCTACCAGATCACGCTCGAGGTCGACGACCAGCCGGGTGTCCTCGCAGCGGTCGCAGGCATCCTGAGCGAAGGCGGGGTCTCCGTCGCGACGGTCGTCCAGACCGTCGAGGGCGAGGGCGAGGAGGACACGACCGCGCGTCTCATCATCGGCACGCACAAGGCCACGGAGCGAGCGCTCAGCGACACCGTCGCGCAGCTGGCCGCGAGCACGGTCGTAGAACGCGTCGTGTCGGTGCTGCGCGTGGAAGGCGAGTGATGGTGGCTGAAGGGCGTTCCGTCACGGTACGGGTCCCTGCCACGAGCGCGAACCTCGGTCCGGGGTTCGACACGCTCGGGTTGGCGCTGAGCGTCTACGACGAACTGACCGTCTCCGCTCTCGACGACGACCGCCTCGAGATCGACGTGACGGGATCGGGCGCCTCCGAGATATCGCGGGATGAGTCGAACCTGGTCGTCCGATCCATCGAGCACGTCTACAAGGACGCGGGGCGCGTGATGCCCGGTCTGCGGATCGAGGCCCGTAACGGCGTCCCGCATGGCCGCGGGCTGGGTTCCTCCGGCGCCGCAGTGACAGCGGGTGTGCTCGCGGCGAAAGGTCTGCTGGAGGGTGAGGTCGAGTTCACGGACATCGACCTGCTGCGCCTGGCCACCGAGCTCGAGGGGCACCCGGACAACGTCGCACCTGCGTTGTTCGGCGGCCTGACGATCGCGTGGACGGGGGAGCGCGGCCCGCAGCACAAGAAGCTTCTCGTGCACCGCGGCGTCGCACCTCTCGTGCTGGTTCCCGAGCGCACGATGTCGACCGTCCTTGCTCGATCGCTGCAGCCGCCGCAGGTGTCGCGTGAGGATGCCGTCTTCAACGTGTCCCGCTCGGCACTGCTCATCGCCGCGCTCACGCAGAGCCCGGAGCTCCTTCTCGATGCGACGGCGGATCGTCTGCATCAGGACTACCGCGCGGAGGCGATGCCAGAGACGCACGCCCTGGTGCAGACGCTGCGCAAAGCGGGATTCGCCGCGGTCGTGTCGGGTGCGGGACCGAGCGTCCTGGTCCTCGCCGACGGACCCGGCAGCCGACTCGAGGCGGCCGAACTCGCGGCATCCGCCGTCGACACCCCGTGGGAGGCGCTCATGCTGGCCGTCGACGTGCGTGGTGGTACAGTAAGGGATCGAGCGGAGGGCTCCACGTAATTTCGTGAATCTGGCCCCCATCGCAATTCTGCGAGATCCGCACGCAACCGCCAGAACTTCTTTCCTGGTCCTGGCCGGCAGGTGCCGAGCATCTGCCCGTGCGATCGCGCGCAGCACCCGTTGTGCGCGAGACATGCTCGTTTTCCCATGACATATGAGGGAGTACTCGTGGAGAATTTCTCCGAGACCCAGAACGACCAGGCATCGACCGCCACCGAGGCGACCGCTGCCGCACCAGAGGCTGCAACCGCTGCCTCCGAGACCACCGCACCTGTGAAGGCGCCGGCGCGCAAGCGAGCGCCACGACGGGCGACCACCGCGACCGCGGCCGCAAAGGCGGAGGCCGCCCAGGCCGCTGAGACAGCGCCTGCCGCCGAGGCAGCGCCCGCCGCCGACGCGGCGCCTGCCACTGAGGCTGCGCCCGCTGCCGACGCGCCTGCAGAGGCTGCCGCGCCGAAGGCGAAGGCTCCGCGCCGCAGCCGCGCGAAGAAGGCGGACGCCGCGCCCGCCGCCGACGCACCTGCAGAGGCGGAGGGCACCGCTGCACAGCAGGCCGACTCCGGCACCGCGCCCGCCGAGTCCGCGTCGGCCGAGGATGCGGCTGCAGACGCTGCGCCCGCAGAGCCTGCGCCGAAGACCTCGGGCCGCGGCCGCCGCGGCGCCAAGAAGGCAGAACCCGCGACAGACACTGCCGCAGCCGACGGCGCCTCCGACAGCTCGGCTGCCGAGAAGCCCGCGGATGCCGCATCGGACGAGAAGACGGCGGGCAAGGGCACCGAATCCGGGCAGGCCGAGAACAAGCAGTCGCAGAACAGGCAGCAGGCCGCGAAGCCGGACTCCGGCGACAGCAACGGCGGCGAGTCCGGCGACGGCGAAGAGGGCACCGGCCGTGGCCGTGGCCGCAACCGCAGCCGCAACCGCGGTCGGGGCAGCAGCCAGGATGCACCGCAGCAGCAGAACGGCGGCGCGTCTTCCGATGATGAGAACGGCAACGGCCGCGGGCGTCAGCGCAACAAGCGCCGCGGCGGCACCACCTCGGACGAGTTCGAGACCGAGATCGGCGAGGACGACGTCCTCATCCCGATCGCCGGCATCCTCGATGTGCTCGACAACTACGCCTTCGTGCGCACCACCGGCTACCTCGCCGGTGCCAGCGACGTCTACGTCTCGCTCGGCCAGGTCAAGAAGTACAACCTGCGCAAGGGCGACGCGATCGTCGGCGCCATCAAGCAGCCCCGCGAGAACGAGCAGCAGGGCCGCCAGAAGTACAACGCCCTGGTGAAGGTCGACTCGGTCAACGGCCTGTCGGTCGAAGATGCGGCCACGCGCGTCGAGTTCGGCAAGCTCACGCCGCTGTACCCCCAGGAGCGCCTGCGCCTGGAGACGGCCCCCGAGAAGCTCACGCAGCGCATCATCGACCTGATCGCACCGATCGGCAAGGGCCAGCGCGGCCTGATCGTCGCTCCGCCGAAAGCCGGCAAGACGATCGTGCTGCAGCAGATCGCCAACGCCATCGCCCAGAACAACCCCGAGGTCCACCTCATGGTCGTCCTGGTCGACGAGCGCCCCGAAGAGGTCACCGACATGGAGCGCACAGTGAAGGGCGAGGTCATCGCCTCGACCTTCGACCGCCCGGCCGAAGATCACACGACCGTCGCCGAACTCGCGATCGAGCGCGCCAAGCGCCTCGTCGAGCTGGGGCGCGACGTCGTCGTGCTGCTCGACTCGATCACCCGTCTCGGCCGCGCGTACAACATCTCCGCCCCGGCATCCGGTCGCGTGCTCACCGGCGGTGTCGACGCCTCGGCGCTGTACCCGCCCAAGCGCTTCTTCGGCGCCGCACGCAACATCGAGAACGGTGGATCGCTCACGATCCTCGCGACCGCGCTCGTCGAGACCGGATCCAAGATGGACGAGGTGATCTTCGAGGAGTTCAAGGGCACGGGCAACAGCGAGCTGCGCCTGTCCCGTCAGCTCGCCGACAAGCGCATCTTCCCCGCCGTCGACGTCAACGCGTCGAGCACGCGCCGCGAGGAGATGCTCCTGTCGGCCGACGAGGTCAAGATCACCTGGAAGCTGCGCCGCGCCCTCGCCGGACTCGACCAGCAGCAGGCTCTCGAGGTCGTCCTCGGCAAGCTGAAGGAGACGAACTCGAACGTGGAGTTCCTCGTGCAGATGCAGAAGTCGATGCCGGCACCCGCCGCGGGCGGCTCCAGCCACAGCCACGAGAACAACATCCGCTGATCCGACGCTGACCGGAGCATAGGCGTGTTCGAATCCGTCCAGGCCCTCATCGACGAACACCGCCGGGTGCAGGAGGAGCTCTCCGACCCCGCGGTGCACGCCGACGCGGCGCGTGCGAAACGCGTCAACCGTCGCTACGCCGAGCTCAGCCGGATCGTCGCGGCCTACGACGCGTGGACGGGGGCGGCGGAGGATCTCGACGCCGCTCGCGAGCTCGCCAAGGAGGACGACGCCTTCGCCGAGGAGGTGCCGGGCCTTGAAGAAGGGCTCGCGCACGCGCAGGAGCGACTGCGTCGGCTGCTGATTCCTCGCGATCCGGACGATGCCCGTGACGTGATCATGGAGATCAAGGCGGGGGAGGGCGGCGCAGAATCCGCGCTGTTCGCCGCGGATCTGCTGCGGATGTACATGCAGTACGCCGCGCACAAGGGCTGGAAGACAGAGCTTCTCGACCGCAACGAGTCCGACCTCGGCGGCTACAAGGACGTCCAGATCGCGATCAAGGGCTCCTCGACCGACCCTGCACAGGGCGTCTGGGCGCATCTGAAGTACGAGGGCGGCGTGCACCGCGTGCAGCGGGTCCCCGCGACCGAGTCGCAGGGACGCATCCACACCTCCACCACGGGTGTGCTGGTCTTTCCCGAGGTCGATGAGCCCGACGAGGTCGAGATCAGTCAGAACGACCTCAAGATCGACGTGTACCGCTCATCGGGCCCGGGCGGGCAGTCGGTGAACACCACCGACTCCGCCGTGCGCATCACGCACCTGCCCACCGGCATCGTGGTCTCGATGCAGAACGAGAAGTCGCAGCTTCAGAACCGTGAGGCCGGCATGCGCGTCCTGCGCGCACGCATCCTCGCCAAGCGGCAGGAAGAACTGGATGCCGCGGCATCCGACGCGCGCAAGTCGCAGATCCGCGGCATGGATCGATCCGAGCGGATCCGCACGTACAACTTCCCGGAGAACCGCATCGCGGACCACCGCACCGGTTTCAAGGCGTACAACCTCGATCAGGTGATGGACGGCGCTCTCGATCCCATCATCGAGTCGGCGATCTCCGCCGACGAAGAGGCGCGGCTCGCCGCCGTCGGCCAGGACTCCTGATCGCGCGACCCGAGCGCTAGGATCGGGGCGTGATCACGCTCCTGTTCCGCACGCTCACCTACCTCGTCTCGGCGGGGATCGGGCTCATCGTCGCCGATCTCGTGCTGCCCGGCTTCCAGATCCAATGGGACAAGTGGTGGGGCTTCGTCATCTGCATCGTCATCTTCGCGGTCCTGCAGAGCGTGCTGAGCCCCTGGATCGCCAAGCTCGCGGATCGCTACGCGCCCGTGCTCATGGGAGGCATCGGCATCTTCTCGACCCTCGTGGCGCTGATCGTCGTCGTGCTGCTGCCGATCGGCGGGCTGCGCATCGTCGACGTCACCGGCTGGTTGCTCGGCTCCGTCATCGTGTGGCTGGTCTCGGCGCTCGGCACAGTGCTGCTGCCGCTGATCTTCCTCAAGCGCCAGGTGAAGGAGCGCCGCAGGCGCTGATCGGCCGCTCTGCTCAGATCGAGTAGTCGGACACGACGCGCAGGTCGGAGAAGTCGTCGTGAGTGCTGCGACGACGGGCCTTGGCGGGTACGCCGACGAGGATGCTGTCGCTCGGGGCATCCTTCGTGACGACGGCGTTCGCACCGACGACGGTGTTCGCACCGACCGTGATCGGTCCGAGGATCTTCGCGCCGGCTCCGACGACCACGCCGTCAGCGAGTGTCGGGTGCCGCTTTCCGGTCGCGTCACGGGTACGGCCGCCCAGCGTGACCCCGTGGTAGAGCATCACGTCGTCGCCGAGCTCCGCCGTCTCGCCGATCACCACGCCCATGCCGTGGTCGACGAAGAAACGCCGCCCGATCCTGGCTCCCGGATGGATCTCGATGCCGGTGAGCCAGCGCGATATCTGCGAACCTGCGCGCGCGAGCAGCCGCAGGTCGCGCTGCCAGAGCCGGTGCCACACCCGGTGCCACCAGATCGCGTGCAGCCCGGGGTACAGCAGCACCAGCTCGAGTCCGCTCCGTGCGGCAGGGTCGCGGAGGCGCGCAGCTGCGACGTCCTCGCGCATTCGCCCGATCATGCCCATTGCAGGTCAGCTCTCGCGCAGATCCTCGAACAGCGCAGTGGAGATGTAGCGCTCACCCGTGTCGGGAATGATGACGACGATGGTCTTCCCGGCGTTCTCGGGACGCGATGCGACCTGAAGCGCCGCGGAGACGGCGGCGCCGGAGGACATCCCCACCAGCAGGCCCTCCTTGGCGGCGAGCTCACGGGCGAGGCGCAGCGACTCGTCGAACTCCACCGCGATGACCTCGTCGAGGACGTCGCGATCGAGCACGTCGGGAACGAAGTTCGGCCCGATGCCCTGGATCTTGTGAGGCCCGGGGTGCCCCTCCGTGAGCACGGGGGAGTCCTTCGGCTCGACGGCGATGACCTGCACGTCCGGCTTGACGGCCTTCAGCGCCTGTCCGGTGCCGGTGACGGTACCACCCGTGCCGACGCCGGCGACGAAGATGTCGATGTCTCCGTCGGTGTCGCGGAGGATCTCCTGCGCGGTCGTCTCGCGGTGGATCTGGGGGTTCGCGGCGTTCTCGAACTGCTTGATCCACACGGCGCCCGGTGTCTCGGCCACGATCTTCTTGGTCTCCTCGATCGCGCCGCTCATGCCCTTGGTCGGGTCGGTGAGCACGATCTCGGCACCGAAGGCCTTGAGCAGCACGCGGCGCTCCTTCGACATGGACGCGGGCATGGTGAGGATGACCTTGTAGCCGCGCGCCGCTCCGACCATCGCGAGCGCGATGCCGGTGTTGCCGCTGGTCGACTCCACGATCGTGCCGCCGGGCTTCAGCTCGCCCGAGGCCTCGGCCGCGTTGATCATCGCGATGCCGATGCGGTCCTTCACGCTGGAGGCGGGGTTGTAGTACTCGAGCTTCGCCAGAACGGTGGCCCCGACGCCCTCGGTGACGCGGTTCAGTCGAACCAGCGGCGTGTTGCCGAATGCGGTCGTGATGTCGGAATGGATGCCGGACATGAGGAGGCCTTTCGTTCGCGGAACGTTGCACCCGCCAGCCTATTCGAGCAGATGCATCGTCGGCGCATTGTGTCGGGCACCGCCGCAGTGCCCCGTACGCTGAGAGGATGGCCGAAGTGACCCTTGCCGCCGTCGTCCGTGCCGCCGCAGAGCGTCTCGCCGCGGCCGGTGTACCCGATCCGCTCGTCGATGCCGAACTGCTGGCCGCTCACGTCAGCGGCACGCGCAGGGGAGAGGTGCAGGCGGCGATCGTGCGCGGCGACCGCATCGGCGAGGACGACGTCGACGCGCTCGATGCACTCGTGGTCCGTCGTGCATCGCGCGAGCCGTTGCAGCATCTGACGGGGCTCGCGCCCTTCCGCCACCTCGAACTCGCCGTCGGCCCCGGCGTGTTCGTGCCGCGGCCGGAGACCGAGACCGTGGCGCAGTTCGCCATCGACGCGCTCTCCCACGCTCCTGATCCCGAGCCGATCGGAGTGGATCTGTGCACGGGGAGCGGCGCGATAGCCCTGGCGATGGCCACCGAGGTGCCGCACTCCAGGGTCTTCGCGGTCGAGCTCTCACCCGAGGCGTACGAGTGGGCGGCCCGGAACACCGCGTCGGCGGCGAACCTCACGCTCGTGCAGGGCGATCTCGCCGATTCGCTCGAAGAGATCGACGGGACGGCATCCGTCGTGATCTCGAATCCGCCGTACGTGCCGGACGACGCGATCCCCAGGGATCCGGAGGTGCGGCTGTTCGATCCGGCGATGGCGTTGTACGGCGGGCCGGACGGCCTCGACATCGTGCGCGTGCTGAGCCGCAGAGCACTGGCGCTCCTGCGCCAGGGCGGGATGCTCGTGATCGAGCACGGGGAGCTCCAGGGCGAGGCGATCCGCGCTCTGCTGACCGCGGACGGTTGGCGCGTCCCGCGCACCCATCCCGATCTCACGCACCGCGACAGGGCGACCACGGCGCTGCGCCCCTGACGCCCGCAGGCGGCGGCGCCCACGTGCACCTAGAATGGTGGGGTCATGTCCTCTGTCTTCGATTGCCGCGATGAGGCACAGCTGCTCGCCGGAATGCGCCATGCTCGTCAGGCCATCGCCCGGGGCGAGCTCATCGTCATGCCCACCGACACCGTCTACGGGGTCGCCGCCGATGCCTTCACACCCGCCGCCGTGCAGAGACTGCTCGACGCCAAGGGTCGCGGCAGGGACCAGCCGCCGCCGGTGCTCGTCGCAGGTCAGGCCGCGCTCGCGGCGCTCGTGGAGGAGATCCCCGAGCCCGTCCAACGACTCGTCGACGAGTTCTGGCCGGGCGGGCTGACGATCGTCCTCCCAGCCCAGCCTTCGCTCGCCTGGGATCTGGGCGACACGCTCGGCACCGTCGCGGTGCGGATGCCCGACCAGCGCGTGGCGCTCGAACTGCTCGAGGAGACCGGACCCCTCGCCGTCTCGAGCGCGAACCTCACGGGTAAGGCCGCAGCCATCTCCGCGCAGGACGCGGAGGAGATGCTGGGAGACAGTGTCTCGGTGTATCTCGACGGCGGCATGAGCGAGACCGGAGTGGCGTCCACGATCATCGACGCCACCTCACTCGTGCGACGCGGCGCCGACACCGCTGAGCCACGGATCCGGCTTCTGCGCGAGGGGGCGGTGACGATGAAGCAGCTGCGCGGCGTCGTCGGTGAACTGCTCGACGCGCCGGACGGCGCGGCGTGAAGCAGTACCTCTTCACGATCATCCTCACGGCGACCGTCACGCTCGTGATGTCGTGGGTGGTCTGGCAGCTCAGCCTGCGCTTCAAGCTGTATCCCGGCATCCGGGAACGCGACGTCCACACGACTCCGACGCCGCGACTCGGGGGAGTGGCGATCTTCCTCGGCATCGCCGCAGCCATCGCCGTCTCCGCCGCCAATCCCTTCTTCAGCATCATGTGGGTGCCGCCCCAGACGATGTGGGCAGTGCTCGGCGCGACGCTGCTGATCGCCATCATCGGGGTGATGGACGATCTGTGGGACCTCGACTGGTTCATCAAGCTCGGCGTGCAGTTCCTCGCCGCGGGCATCATCACTGTGTTCGGCGGACTGCAGATCCTCTCCCTGCCCCTCGGCGAGATGGTCATCGTCTCCAGTTGGGTGAGCATCGCCGTCACGATGTTCGCGATCGTCGTCGTGATGAACGCCGTCAACTTCATCGACGGCCTCGACGGGCTCGTCGCAGGCGTATGCCTCATCGCCAACGGCGTCTTCTTCGCCTACTCGTACATCCTCACTCGCGACACCGGCACGAGCAGCTACTTCAACCTGGCCTCCTTCCTCGCCGCGGTCGTGATCGGCGCCTGCATCGGCTTCCTTCCGCTGAACTGGAGTCCGGCCAAGCTGTTCATGGGCGATTCGGGCGCCCTGGTACTCGGCCTTCTGATGGCGACGTCGGCGATCGCGCTCACTGGCCAGATGTCGTCGAGCGCGATGGATCCGGAGGAGTTCGGCCGCTCGCAGCTGCTCGGCGCGTTCATCCCGATCCTGCTTCCCCTCGTGGTCGTCATGCTCCCGCTGCTCGATTTCGGGCTGGCCGTCTTCCGCCGCATGCGGGCCGGGAAGTCGCCGTTCTCACCGGATCGCAAGCACCTGCATCACCGGATGCTCGATCTCGGTCATCGTGATCGCGATGCCGTGCTGATCTTCTATGCATGGACGGCAGTGATCTCGCTGGCCGTCCTGCTCATGTACATCGGCTCGCGGGAGGACTGGCCAGGTCAGTACCTTCCAGGAGTCGCCTTCGGTGTGATCGGCGTCGCGGCCTGCCTCGTCGTCACACTTCTTCCGACCACGCGCGCTCAGCGAGCGCCCACCGAGCCGACACCTTCCACGGAGACCCGATGAGCGACACACCACAACGCCAGACGCCCGCGATCAACTCGATGCTGCGAAAGGTGCTGATCTGGACCGGAGTCGCGGCCATCGTGCTCGTCGTCCTCAGCGGCGGGATCGGGTTCCTCACGGCAGGCTCCGACGGGCTGTGGAGCGGATTGGCCGGGGTCGCCCTGGCCATCGTCTTCCTCGCCCTCACGCCGTTGAGCGTCCTGATCGCGAACCGCTGGTACGGCAAAGAGATGTTCGCGACCGTCTTCTTCGGCATCGTCATGGGCAGCTGGTTGTTCAAGCTCGTCGTCTTCGTCGTCGCGATCGTGATCCTGCGCGGTCAGGACTGGGTCGTCCCGCTGGTGATCTTCCTGTCGCTCGTCGCGGGGATCGTGGTGAGCCTGGTGATCGACGCCGTGGTCTTCACACGGATGCGGATGCCCTACGTCTCGGAGGTGTCCCTGCCCGAAACCAACCCGGAGGACCGCGAGGATTCGTGACCCTGGAAAAATATTGATAGTCTGATTCCGGGTTCGCTGGGCAAGCTCTCGCGTGATGCGAGATGCTCCGATCCAGCTAGAACTCCCCACTCAATCGTCGCGTCGATCTCGGTCGATGCCCCGAAGCTGGAGCAACGTTGACTCACGCCGCGAGCCTCCTCGTCCGTCTCGCAACGGATGAATTCCACCCACCGTCGATCGCAGAGTTCTTCCCGGAGATCCTCTTCAGCATCGGCCCGCTCTCGGTGCACCGCATCCACCTTGTGCAGTTCCTCGCGACCATCGTGGTCGTACTCATCCTCTGGCTCGGCACGCGCAAGCTCAAGCTGATCCCCGGCCGTGGTCAGGGCGTCATCGAGATGCTCTTCGACATCGTCCGTGTGAACGTCGCGCACGACATGATGGGCAAGAAGGACGGCGATCGCTTCCTGCCGCTGCTGACGACGATCTTCTTCATGGTGCTGTTCTTCAACATCACCGGCGTCATACCGTTCTTGAACATCGCGGGCACGAGCATCATCGCCGTGCCGCTGATGCTCGCCGTGATCAGCTACGTCACCTTCATCTACGCGGGTCTGCGCAAGAGCCCATGGGGCTTCATCCGCAACTCGCTCTTCCCGCCCGGGGTTCCGCCGGCTCTGTACATCATCGTCGCGCCGCTGGAGTTCATCTCGACCTTCATCGTCCGGCCGGTCACGCTCACGCTGCGACTGCTGATGAACATGATGGTCGGCCACCTCATGCTGGTGCTGTTCTTCGCGGCGACCCAGTTCTTCATCTTCTCGATGGGCGGCTTCTGGACGGTTCTCGGAGCGGGCACACTCGCCTTCGGCTTCGCGTTCACGGCCTTCGAGATCCTGGTGGCCTTCCTCCAGGCGTACGTCTTCACCATCCTCACCGCGGTCTACATCCAGCTCGCAGTCGCGGACGAACACTAATCGGGGCGCGCCAGCTCCCCTCAATGAAAGGAAACACCTGTGGATCCCAACTCGGTTCTTGCAGCCATCAACATCGACATCACCGGCTCGATCGCCAACGTCGGCTACGGCCTGGCAGCCATCGGCCCGGCCATCGGTGTGGGCATCGTCGTCGGCAAGACGATCGAGGGCATCGCTCGCCAGCCTGAGCTGTCCGGCAAGCTTCAGGGCACCATGTGGATCGGTATCGCCTTCACCGAGGCGCTCGCGTTCGTCGGTATCGGCGTGGCGTTCCTCTTCGGCTACTGATCCTCTCACCCACACGTAAGGAGACAGGATGCTGAACGCTCTTGTCACGCTCGCAGCCGAGGAGGCGGAGCACAACCCGCTTCTTCCGGCGATGTACGACATCGTCTGGTCCGCGGTCTGCTTCGTCATCATCCTGGTCGTGGCCTGGAAGGTCGCGCTTCCGAACGTGGCGAAGATGCTCGACGCGCGGTCCGCCGCGATCGAGGGCAACATCGCCAAGGCCGACGAAGCGCAGAAGCAGGCGGAGGCGGCTCTCGAGGAGTACACCCGTCAGCTCGCCGAGGCGCGCACCGAAGCCGGTGAGATCCGAGAGGCCGCCCGTGAGGACGGCAAGAAGATCGTCGCCGAGGCCAAGGAGACCGCGACCGTCGAGGCCGCACGCGTCACCGCGGCAGCTCAGGCGCAGATCGAGGCCGAGCGTCAGACGACGCTCGTCGCCCTCCGCTCCGAGGTGGGCACTCTCGCCATCGATCTCGCCGGCGGCGTGGTCGGCGAGACGCTCTCGGATGACGCTCGTGCGACCGCAGTCGTCGATCGCTTCCTCGCAGACCTCGAGGCATCAGAGAAGGCGGCCAAGTAATGGGCAGCGCGACCACTCAGGCACTCGCGGCTTCGACGGCGGCCCTCGCTCAGGCGAAGGACGTCACCCTCGACACGGCCGGTGAGCTCTTCACCGTGGCGCGTCTGGTGGGCGAATCCGGTCAGCTGAGCGGCGCGCTGGCCGACCCCGCGGCCCCTGCGGGCCTGCGCGAGCAGGTCGTCGCCAAGGTCTTCGGCGGGTTGTCGGACACCACGCGTCAGGTGCTTTCGGCCGCGGTCGGACAGAGGTGGTCCGATGAGGACGGCCTCGTCGCGGGGATCGAGGAACTCGCCATCCGCGCGGCCGCCATCGCCGAGCCGGCCACCGACATCGAGGGGGAGCTGTTCTCCTTCCTCCGTGTCATCGCGGCCAACCCCGAGCTCGAACTCGCCCTCGGCACCCGATTGGGTGACGATGCGGCGAAGGGTGGACTCGTGGAGAAACTGATCGGCGGCACGGCGAGTGCTCCCACCACGCTGATCGTCTCATCGCTCGTCCGTCAGCCGCGAGGACGTCGCGTACGTCAGCTGCTGAACCGCGCGATGAAGATCGTCTCGGCTCAGGGCGACCGCATCGTCGCCACGGTGCGCACGGCTGCGTCGCTGTCCGCTGCGCAGCGCACGCGCCTCGGCGACGCGCTGGCCGCGCGTTATGGCGGCCAGGTCTCGATCAATGAAGTGATCGACCCCACCGTCGTGGGCGGACTGCGTGTGCAGATCGCCGATGACATCATCGACGGCAGCATCTCCGCGCGGCTCGCCGATCTTCGACAGAAGCTCGCGGGCTAATACGACTTCGCGCGGGGAACCGCGCAGACTCTCTCAATACAAAGGGAAGACAATGGCAGAACTATCGATCAGCCCCGACGTCATCCGTGACGCGCTGAAGGACTTCGCCGCTGCGTACGAGCCCACCGGCGCCGCAGCGACCGAGGTCGGAACCGTCATCGACGCGGCAGACGGCATCGCGCACATCGAGGGCCTGCCCGGCGTCATGGCGAACGAGCTCCTGACGTTCGAAGGCGGCACGCAGGGCCTCGCACTGAACCTCGACGAGAGCGAGATCGGCACCGTCGTGCTCGGTGACTTCGCCCGGATCCAGGCCGGTCAGGAAGTTCGCCGCACCGGCGAGGTCCTGTCGGTCGCCGTCGGTGACGGTTACCTCGGACGCGTCGTCGACCCGCTCGGCAACCCGATCGACGGTCTCGGCGAGATCGCCTCCGAAGGCCGCCGCGAGCTCGAACTGCAGGCGCCTGGCGTCATGCAGCGCAAGAGCGTGCACGAGCCGATGCAGACCGGCATCAAGGCCATCGACGCCATGATCCCCGTCGGCCGCGGTCAGCGCCAGCTCATCATCGGCGACCGCCAGACCGGTAAGACGGCCATCGCGATCGACACGATCATCAACCAGAAGGACAACTGGGCGTCCGGCGATGTCGACAAGCAGGTGCGCTGCATCTACGTCGCCATCGGCCAGAAGGGCTCCACGATCGCCTCCGTCAAGGGCGCGCTCGAGGACGCCGGAGCGATGGAGTACACCACCATCGTCGCCGCTCCCGCGTCGGACCCCGCCGGCTTCAAGTACATCGCGCCCTACACCGGATCCGCGATCGGCCAGCACTGGATGTACAGCGGCAAGCACGTCCTCATCATCTTCGATGACCTGTCGAAGCAGGCAGAGGCCTACCGCGCCGTCTCGCTCCTCCTGCGCCGTCCGCCGGGCCGCGAGGCATACCCGGGCGACGTCTTCTACCTGCACTCCCGTCTGCTGGAGCGTTGCGCGAAGCTGTCCGACGAGCTCGGTGCCGGTTCGATGACGGGCCTCCCGATCATCGAGACCAAGGCGAACGACGTCTCGGCGTACATCCCGACCAACGTGATCTCGATCACCGACGGTCAGATCTTCCTGCAGTCCGACCTCTTCAACGCCAACCAGCGTCCGGCGGTCGATGTGGGTATCTCGGTCTCCCGAGTCGGTGGTGACGCTCAGGTCAAGAGCATCAAGAAGGTCTCCGGAACGCTGAAGCTGGAGCTCGCGCAGTACCGCTCGCTCGAGGCCTTCGCGATGTTCGCGAGCGACCTCGACGCGACCTCACGTCGTCAGCTCGACCGAGGCGCTCGTCTGACCGAGCTGCTCAAGCAGCCGCAGTACTCGCCGTACCCGGTCGAGGACCAGGTCGTCTCGATCTGGGCCGGCACCAAGGGCAAGCTCGACACGATCGAGGTCTCGGACGTGCTGCGCTTCGAGCGGGAGCTGCTCGACCACCTGCGTCGCAACACCAAGGTGCTCGACACCCTTCGCGAGACGAACGTCCTCGATGACGACACCGCTGCCGAACTGGAGAAGCAGGTCGATGCCTTCCTGCTCGAGTTCCAGGGAGGCAAGGGTCAGTCCATCGGCGCCGTGGGCAACGAGGAGCACGCGGCCCAGGATGTGGACGACGTCAACCAGGAGAAGATCGTCAAGGGTCGTCGCGCGTAATCGCGTGAGGTACTGAAACATGGGCGCTCAACTCAGGGTCTACAAGCAGAAGATCTCTTCTGCTCAGACGACCAAGAAGATCACGAAGGCGATGGAGCTCATCGCAGCTTCGCGCATTCAGAAGGCGATGGCGCGCGTGCGCGCGTCGTCGCCCTTCGCTCGGGCCGTGACGCAGGCTGTCTCCGCCGTCGCGACGTACTCCAATGTCGACCACCCGCTCACGCGTGAGCCGGAGACGATCCGCCGGTCCGCCGTCGTGGTCTTCTCCTCCGACCGCGGTCTCGCGGGTGCCTTCAACTCGCAGATCCTCCGCGAGGCGATGGAAGTGGGCGAGCTGATCCGTTCTCAGGGCAGCGAGCCGGTGTACTACCTCGTCGGTCGCAAGGCCGTCGGATACTTCCAGTTCCGTGGCATCAAGGCCGCTGCGGAGTGGACGGGCGACACAGACACTCCGCAGTTCAAGACGGCTGAGGAGATCTCGGCCACGCTGCTCGAAGCGTTCAACCGCGGCGGTGAGGATGGCGGCGTGGACGAGCTCCACCTCGTCTACAACCGTTTCGTCAGCATGATGACGCAGTCGCCGGAGACGGTGCGCCTGCTTCCGTTGGAGATCGTCGAGAACACCGAAGCCGCCGAGCCGAGCGGAGCGGTGTACCCGCTCTACGAGTTCGAGCCGGATGCCGAGACCGTTCTCGATGCGATCCTGCCGGTGTACCTGCAGAGCCGCATCTTCAACGCTCTGCTGCAGTCGTCGGCCGCCAAGCAGGCCGCGACGCAGAAGGCGATGAAGTCCGCCAGCGACAATGCCGACAAGCTCATCACTGACTACACCCGCCTGCGCAACAACGCGCGTCAGGCGGAGATCACGCAGCAGATCGCTGAGATCGTCGGCGGCGCCGACGCCCTCTCGAGCAAATAGACCATCAAGAAAGAGACGAAGATATGACCCCCACCGCCACAGCTGAGGCTGGGACCGCGGTCGTCGGGCGCGTCGCACGCGTCACGGGCCCGGTCGTCGATATCGAGTTCCCGCACGACTCGATTCCTGACATCTACAACGCGCTGAAGACCACGATCGTCATCGGCGAGGAGTCGACGGAGATCACGCTCGAGGTCGCACAGCACCTCGGCGACGACCTGATCCGCGCTATCGCGCTCAAGCCCACCGACGGCATCGTCCGCGGCCAGGAGGTGCGCGACACCGGAGAGCCGATCTCGGTTCCCGTCGGCGACGTCACGAAGGGCAAGGTCTTCAACGTCATCGGCGAGGTGCTCAACGCCGAGCCTGGTGAGCAGATCGAGATCACGGAGCGCTGGCCGATCCACCGTTCGGCTCCGCCGTTCGACCAGCTCGAGTCGAAGACCCAGATGTTCGAGACCGGCATCAAGTCGATCGACCTCCTCACGCCGTACGTGCTCGGTGGAAAGATCGGCCTCTTCGGTGGTGCGGGTGTCGGCAAGACCGTCCTCATCCAGGAGATGATCCAGCGCGTCGCACAGAACCACGGTGGCGTGTCGGTGTTCGCCGGAGTCGGTGAGCGCACCCGTGAGGGCAACGACCTCATCGCCGAGATGGAAGAGGCGGGCGTCTTCGACAAGACCGCCCTCGTCTTCGGTCAGATGGACGAGCCGCCGGGAACGCGTCTGCGCGTCGCCCTCTCGGCACTGACCATGGCGGAGTACTTCCGTGACGTGCAGAAGCAGGACGTTCTGCTGTTCATCGACAACATCTTCCGCTTCACGCAGGCGGGTTCCGAGGTCTCCACACTGCTGGGCCGCATGCCCTCCGCCGTGGGTTACCAGCCGAACCTCGCTGACGAGATGGGCCTCCTCCAGGAGCGCATCACCTCGACCCGCGGTCACTCGATCACCTCGCTGCAGGCGATCTACGTCCCCGCCGATGACTACACCGACCCGGCTCCGGCGACGACCTTCGCGCACCTCGACGCGACGACCGAGCTCAGCCGTGAGATCGCGTCGAAGGGTCTGTACCCCGCCATCGACCCGCTGACCTCGACCTCGCGCATCATGGATCCCCGCTACCTGGGCGAGGACCACTACCGCGTCGCGACGACGGTCAAGCAGATCCTCCAGAAGAACAAGGAACTGCAGGAGATCATCGCGATCCTCGGTGTCGACGAGCTCTCCGAAGAGGACAAGATCGTCGTGTCGCGTGCACGTCGCATCCAGCAGTTCCTCTCGCAGAACACCTACATGGCGAAGAAGTTCACCGGTGTCGAGGGCTCGACGGTTCCGCTCAAGGAGACGATCGAGTCGTTCGACGCGATCGCCAAGGGCGACTTCGATCACGTTGCAGAGCAGGCCTTCTTCAACGTCGGTGGCATCTCCGACGTCGAAGAGCGCTGGGCTCAGCTCCAGAAGGAGAACGGCTGATCATGGCGCTGAAGGTCAGCCTCGTCTCCGCGGACGCGGAGGTCTGGACGGGAGAGGCCACGCTCGTCGTCGCCAAGACCGTCGAGGGCGAGATCGGCATCATGAGCGGTCACGAGCCGATCCTGGCGATCCTCGCCGAGGGTCAGGTTCGCATCACGCAGGCCGACGGCACCAAGGTGCTCGCGAACGCTCAGGACGGCTTCCTCTCCATGGAGGGAAGTCAGCTGACGATCGTCGCGGGCAACGCGGCACTCATCGCCTGAACACGCTCATCACGGACGCGCTCATCTGTCAGCCTCGAGCTGGCGGGTGGGCGCGTTCCCGTCTGCCCTTCCGACCCGTCCGAACCGGCACGGGCCCGACTTCGTGGAGCTCATGAAGATCCTTCTGCCGCCTTCTGAGACGAAGCGCCCCGGTGGCGACGGCGCACCGTTGTCGATCGAAGAACTCGCACTGTCCGCCCTGGCCTCAGAGCGGGATGCCGTGACGACCGCCCTCGTGTCCCTTGCGGCTGATCCCGCTGCCGCCAGGCGTGTGCACAAGCTCAGCGATCGCCAGCTCGACGACATCGCCCATAACGCCGCGCTGCGTTCGGCGCCGACAATGGCAGCGGTCGATCGGTACACGGGCGTTCTCTACGATGCGCTGGATGCGTCGTCCTTGGATGCGGCGGCGAGACGCTGGCTGAACGGTCACGTATGGATACATTCGGCGCCGTTCGGCCCGATCGCCGCACTGGACGCCATCCCGATGTATCGACTCGCCGCAGGCACATCGCTGCCCGGCGTCGCGCCGCTGCGTCGTCATTGGGCCGACGCGACTTCGCAGGCGATGGCGCGGGAGGCGCCGCCGTTCGTCCTTGACCTGCGAAGCGAAGCCTATGTCGCGCTCGGACCGGTACCGGCATCCGTACCGTCGGCGTACGTGCGCGTGGTCACCACCGAGGGACGCGCCCTCAATCATTTCAACAAGAAGGCCAAGGGTGATCTGGTGCGCGCTCTGGCGGAGGATCGACCGCGCGTGCGCTCTCTGGAGGGGCTTCTGGATTGGGCGGCAGCGCGACCCATCATGATGCGACGGGGCGCGCAGGCGGGCGTCGTGGAGCTCGTGACAGCGTCCTGAACGCCGCAGCGGCGCATGACGTGCCCGGTGCGCGTGTCGTTGCCAGGGGACGAATGACCCCGCTACCATGGCCAATGCGCGAAGCGAAGGCTTCGTTCTCGGGGGGCGAGGTACGCTTCCTCTGTCAAAAGGAATGTGAGTCTCATGTATTCCGACTATTCCGACTATTCCGGCATGAGCGCCGGGATTCTTGTTGTGACCGTCCTCGTCAGCTTGCTGTTCGCCGCCGTCGGCTATGTCCTCACCTCGCTATTCCTTATGAAGATCTTCGAGAAGGCCGGCGTGCAGGGCAAGTGGCGCGCGTGGGTCCCCGTGTACAACAGCATGATCTTCCTCAAGCTCGGCGACCTCAGCCCGTGGCTGATCCTCTACGGGATCGGCGCATCGCTGCTGCTCGGCTGGATTCCCTTCATCGGGCAGCTCGTGATCCTCGCGGCGGCCGTGCTCATGATCCTCGCGGCGTACCGTGTCGGTCAGAAGCTGCAGAAGGAAGGCGCCTGGGTCGTCCTGTACATCTTCCTCTCCATCGTCTGGCTCGGAATCATGGCCTTCGACAAGTCGCGCTGGAACACTCAGATCCCGCCGGCGCCGTGGGCAGGCAACGCGTTCTTCGGTGACCGCACCACGTGGGACGGCATCCCGGCTCAGCCTTCGGCTCAGGCCGCGCCCGGTGCCGCACCCGGCTACGGTGCAGCTCCGCAGGGCTACGCACCGCCGCAGGGCTACCAGCCGCCGGCTCCCGGGTACCAGCAGCCCAACCCCGGCTACCAGCAGCCAGGTGCGCCCGGCTACCAGCCGCCTGCAGCGCCCGCGTCGCCCGTGACGCCGCCGCCTGCTCCGTCCGCGCCGCCCGCTGCACCGTCCACCCCGCCGGCTGCACCGACGACGCCGCCCGCGGCTCCGCCGGCACCGCCCGCAGCGCCTCCCGCGCCGCCGACGGACCCGACGCAGCCACCGGCCTGATGAACTGACGAAGGACCCCCGATCTCGAGATCGGGGGTCCTTCGTCGTATCGGACCGATAGTCCGATAGCGTGGACACATGGTCATGTCGCAGCGTCGGGTCGGAGCTTCCGGTCTCCTCGTCTCTTCGACAGGTCTCGGATGCAACAACTTCGGTCGTGCAGGTACGGCGACCGAGACGCTGGACGGTGCACGAGAGGTCATCGACGCGGCGATCGCGAACGGCGTCACCTTCTTCGACACCGCTGACATGTACGGCAAGGACCCCGGTCTCAGCGAGTCGCTGATGGGGGAGGCCCTGCAGGGCCGTCGGGATCGGATCGTGCTGGCGACGAAGTTCGGGCACGAGCGCGACATGGGGTACGACTTCCCCGGCGGACGAGGATCGCGGCGCTACATCCGACGCGCGGTCGAGGAATCGCTTCATCGTCTGCGGACGGATTGGATCGACCTGTACCAGCTTCATCTTCCGGATCCCGAGACCCCGATCGCGGAGACGACGGATGCTCTCGATGAGCTCGTCCGTGAAGGCAAGATCCGCTATTACGGGCACTCCAACCTCCCCGGGTGGCAGATCGCCGAAGCCGAGCTCACCTCGCGATTGCGCTCGAGCGGGCGCTTCATCTCGGCGCAGAATCACTACTCTCTGCTGGCCAGAGCCGCCGAACGAGAGGTGCTGCCGGCCGTCGAGCGCCACGCTCTCGGGTTCTTCCCCTACTTCCCGCTGCACAACGGACTGCTGACGGGCAAGTTCTCGCGCGAAGGCGGTCCGCAGGCGAGCCGGATCATGTCCGCGCGCCGCCACGTGTGGGACAACGCCCCGTGGGGCGCGTTGGACGCGTACCGGGACTTCTGCACCGAGCGGGGCATCACGATGCTGGAGGCGACCTTCGGATGGCTTCTGGCACAGCCGGCGGTCTCCAGCGTCATCGCAGGGGCGACCTCGGCGGTCCAGATCGAGGCGAACGCGAGCGCCGCGGACGCGTGGACGCCGACCGCCGACGACCTCGATCTCATCGACGGGATCTTCCCTCTGCCCGCCGACCCTGGCGCGCAGGTATGACGCAGTTCCACTACGATGTGTGAGAATCCTGCGGCCGCCCGTATCGCCGCATCCAATCCGGAGGAACCCTTTGTCTGAGACGTCCACGCAGACCCATCGCGTCGCGACCCCGGATGGCGGCGAGATCGTTCTGACCTGGGCCGGAGTGACGGATACCGGACTTCGACGCGACAACAACCAGGACGCTTTCCTGGCCCAGTTCCCGCTGTTCGTCGTCGCCGACGGCATGGGCGGGCACGCGGGTGGCGAGATCGCGAGCCAGAGCACGATCGCTCGCCTGCAGGAGGTCGTCGACTCGGGCGATGTCGGCACGTCCGCCATCGAGAACGCTCTCGCGCAGGCCGTGAGCGACATCGCCGCGCACCCGGAGACCACGGACGAGGGCACCGGCACAACCCTCACCGGGGTCTTCTTCGAGGTGACCGAGGACGAACCGCGGTGGATATCGCTGAACATCGGCGACTCCCGTGTCTACCTGCTGCGCGATGAGCGGCTGGTGCAGGTGACAACCGATCACTCCGTGGTGCAGGAACTGATCAGCTCTGGTCGACTGAGCGCGGAAGAGGCGGAGAGCCACCCGTACAGCAACGTCATCACCCGCGCCGTCGGAGCGAGTGAACTCACGCCACCCGACTACCTCGGCATCGAGGTGCTCGACGGCGATCGGTTCGTGATCTGCTCGGACGGCCTGACCAAAGAGCTCACCGACTACGGCATCCAGCACTTCCTGCGGGAGGAGAACGATCCCGCAGTGGCGGTCGACGCCATGCTGGCCGCAGCGCTGGAGAACGGCGGGCGCGACAATGTCACGCTGATCATCGTGCAGGTGCAGCGCACCGGACACGATCGCGCCACCGACGAGGCCGCGGAGCAGTCGTCCTCCACAGCGGAGGACACCGCCGAATAGTCCGCGGGAGCTGTGGAGAACGGCATCCGCAGGCCGCGGATGCCGTCCAATGAGGTCATGGACCTCGAACCTCTCACGCTCCCCGTCTCGGCCGCGGAGCCCCGACGTCAGCCGATCCCTGTGCTGGCAGCCGTGGTGCCGATCGCGGCAGGTGTCGTCCTCTGGCTCATCACCGGTTCGATCTTCTCGCTCTGCTTCGCGGCGCTCGGCCCGTTGATGATCGCCGCATCGCTGCTCGACGGGCTGCGCATCCGGCGTCGGGAGCGGCGCGCGGCGGCCGCCGACGAGACCGCAGGATGGCGCCGCGCAGAGCAGGACCTGCTGCGACGGCATCAGAGCGAGCGCCGTGAACTGCGCCGTGCTCATCCCGACGCGGCAGCGTGCCTCAGGGACGCCCCGCTGAGAGACCTGCGAGCGATAGACGAATCGACTCCTGTCGTGATCGGCTCCGGTGCCGGACGCAGCGCGCTCAGGGTGACCGGCGATGACAGCGAACGGGCACGTGCGTTCAGGAAGCGCGCGGCGCAGGTGTCGGACGTACCGGTGAGCGTCGCACTGGGGCGCGGCATATGTCTGCGGGGACCGGCGCCGGTGGTGGCTGCAGCGGCCAGGGCTCTGATCGTGCAGATGTGCCTGCGGCACGCTCCGGCGCAGCTCGCGCTCGTCGGAGACGGACTCGAGCCGTTGGGGCTCTCCGGGTTCCCGCACGCCGGGCGAGCTCGTCGTGGTGCGTGGCGCCTCGCCGTCGTGATCGGCGACGGTGACGGATCCATCGATGCTGCGGCGCAGGTTCGGATCTGCGATGCAGGGCAGGATGTGCCGGAGGGTGTGACGACGGTCATCGACTTCTCCGATCCGGGCGGCGCTCGACTGCGTACCGCCGAAGGTGTCGAAGACGTCGCGGTGGAGTGCCTGTCGCGTGCTCAGGCAGTGGCGATCGCCGCCAGCAGCGTGGAACGGGAGGGGCAGTCCGCGCATCTGCCGGAAGGCATCGCGCTCGGAGAGCTGACACCGCCCAGAGATGCGGAAGGCTCCGGCCTCGCAGCGGTGATCGGCCGCTCGGATAATGCGGACGTCGTGCTCGATCTCGTGGAGGACGGGCCGCACGCGATCGTGACGGGGATGACCGGGTCAGGAAAGAGCGAACTGCTCGTCACATGGATCTCCTCGATGGCACGCTCTCACGCACCCGACGAGGTGACGTTCGTCCTGGCAGATTTCAAAGGAGGGACCGCGTTCGACCCGCTGCGGGCCCTCCCGCATGTGGCGGCGGTGATGACCGACCTCGACGAGGAGGGAGCACGGCGCGGTGTGGAGAGCCTGACGGCGGAGCTCCGGCGCCGCGAGGCCGCCTTGGCGGACGTCGGAGCCAGGAGCATCACCGAGGCGGGCGGAAGGTTGGGCAGGCTCGTGATCGTCGTGGACGAGTTCGCGGCGCTGCTGCAGGAGCATCCCGATCTCGGTGCGGTGTTCACGGACGTCGCCGCTCGCGGGCGTGCGCTCGGCATGCACCTCATCCTCGGGACGCAACGCGCTGCCGGGGTGATCCGAGACGGGCTCGCCGCCAACTGTCCGTTGCGCGTGAGCCTGCGGGTGACAGAAGCGTCGGACAGCCGGCTCGTGATCGGATCGGATGATGCAGCCGAACTGCCCGGAGGTGCCGCCTCACGCGGGCTCGCTTTCGTCCGACGCCCGCAGGACGCCACCGCCACCGCCGTGCGGGTGGCGCTGACCGGTGCGGCCGATCTACGAGGGATCGGGGCTCGCTGGCCGGATGCTGCGGCACCGGCGAGCCCGTGGCTTCCTGCCCTTCCGGCTCGTCTCGATCTCGACGAGCTCGCCATCACCCACCCGCCAGGCGCGTCGCTGCTGCTCGGACTCACGGACGAGCCGGAGCGGCAGCGCCAGACCGCGCTGCTGCTGAGGCCCGGCACCGACCGCGGCCTGGCCGTCGTCGGCGGAAGCGGTTCGGGGCGGACGTCGGTGCTGAGGGTCCTCGCGGCGCAGGCCGATCCGGTGTTCCTGGGGCCTGACCCCGAACGCGCATGGGACGCATTGGAAGACGTCCTCGACGCCGCGGGCGGCTCTCCTGCGCTCGTGCTGTGCGACGACCTCGATCAGCTCGTCGCGGCGTTCCCCGTGGAATACGGGCAGGCGTTCCTCGAGCGCATGGAGAAGCTGGTGCGCTCCGCTGCGGCGCGCGGCTGCACGGTGGTCGTGACGACCGGTCGCGCATCCGGACAGACCGCCCGGGTGATCGAGGCGCTGCCTTCGCGGATGCTGCTGCGAATGGGCACCAAGATGGAGCATCTCGCCGCGGGCGGCGACGCCGAGGCCTACCGCCGTGACCGTCCCGCCGGTCGAGGCAGACTCGGACAGCACGAGGTGCAGATCGCCTGGACGGATCCACCGGCAGGCGCGGGCACCGTCGTCCGGGACCGCCTCGAGCGCTGGATGCCGATCGCGCGAGTCGTCGGTGTCATCGCGCTCGGCGCAGGACGGGTGGTGGAGCGGTTGCGAGAGGCGTATCCGGATCACGTCGTGTCCTTCGTCAAGGATCACGGGCAGGAGCCGGTGCAGACCTCCGACACAGCGACGATCCTGGTCGGTGATGCGGACAGCTGGCAGCGGCAATGGACGCTGTGGCAGCGCATCCGGCTCGAGGGCGAGATGCTGTTCCTCGCCGAATGCGCGGCAGAGCTGCGCACCTTCGCCGGCACTCGCGAGCTGCCGCCCTACGCGAGGCCGCACGCCGGTCGGGCATGGTCCATGCACGATGGACTGGCCCCGCGGCGTGTGGTCATCCCCGCACTCGACGTCACATGACGGAGTCGACCGACTGGGCCGACATACCGTGCGCGACGGCCACACCGTCGTTGATCACGGCGCCGTTCGCGACGTTGAGTCCGCCGGCGAGCGCGGGATCGGCGCTCAACGCGTCCTGCCATCCGCGCGCCGCGATCTGGCGCACGTACGGCAGCGTGGCGTTGGTCAGCGCGGACGTCGATGTGTTCGGCACCGCCCCTGGCATGTTCGCCACGCAGTAGAACACGGTGCTGTGCACGGGGAAGGTCGGGTCGTCATGCGTGGTCGGATGCGTGTCCTCGAAGCAGCCGCCCTGGTCGACGGCTATGTCGACGAGCACGCTGCCAGGTCGCATCTGGGCGACCATCTCGTTCGTGACGAGCTTCGGCGCGCGTGCCCCGGGGATCAGCACCGAACCGATGACGAGGTCCGAGTCGATCACGGCGCGACGAAGATCCAGCGGATTGGAAGCGGCGGTCTTCACCCGGCCGCTGAAGTGATCGTCCAGCGTGCGCAGACGCGGGATGTTCGTGTCGAAGATCGTGACGTCCGCACCCATCCCGCTCGCGATGACAGCCGCGTTCGCGCCGGCGACGCCGCCGCCGATCACGGTGACGGTCGCAGGCCGGGTACCGGGCACGCCCGACATGAGCAGTCCGAGTCCACCGTTGGAACGCATCAGCGTGTTCGCGCCGACGAGGGGAGCCAATCTCCCGGCCACCTCGCTCATGGGCGCGAGCAGAGGGAGGCCGCCGCCGGGCAGCTGCACGGTCTCGTAGGCGATCGCCGTCACGCGGTCGGCGAGAAGCCGCTCCGTGAGCGGACGATCGGCAGCCAGGTGAAGATAGGTGAACAGCGTGAGATCGTCGCGGAAGTGCTCGTACTCGTCGGCGATCGGCTCTTTCACCTTGAGCAGCAGCTCGGCGCGCGACCACACCTCCGCAGCATCGTCCAGCAGCGTCGCACCGGCGTCGGCGTACTCGGTGTCCGGCATTGACGAGCCCAGACCCGCTCCGGACTGCACGAACACCTCGTGGCCGGAGCGCACCAGATCGTGCACGCCCGCAGGCGTCAGGGCGACGCGGTACTCGTTGTTCTTGACCTCGGTGGGGACGCTGATCCTCATCGTGGCTCCTCTTCTCCCTCGGCGTTGAGGGCTCATTGCCCCGGGTCAGGGCATCAGACGGCGGCGCCGGGACGGATCATCCCGACGTCGCTCCCACCGCCGAGGACGGCGAGGGGAAGTGCGTTGGACAGCGTCGCCAGATCGGCTTCGTTCAGCGCTCCAGCGCGAGCGAGCAGCGTCGCGGCGACGATCGTGAGCGCTCGGGCGCTGCCGTCGAGCAACTTGAGCGCGACGGTCGTACCGTCGGGAGCGACCATGACGGTGACGCCCTCTGCGCCGCTCTTGGCGAACACCCCGAGCGTCTCGATCGCGATCGTGTCCGGACGACCGGGGCCCTCGATCGTCCAGGGGTTCTCCTTGACCGCTCTCACAAGGGTGCCTGCGACGCGATGCAGGGCGAAAGGGGAGCGCTCGGAGGCCGAACCGATGCGATGGATGGCGCGGCCCAGCCCGGCGAGCGTGATGGCGTGGACCGGTGCTCCGCAGCCGTCGACGGCTGTGTGCGCGATCTTCTCGCCGGTGAGACGTTCGACCACTTCACGTATGTGCGACTGCAGCGGATGCGCCGTGTGGAGGTATCCGTCGGTGGACCAGCCGGTCGCTACGCATGCGCGCAGCATCGCGGCATGCTTGCCAGAGCAGTTCATCCGGATGCGCGATGCGCTCCCGTGCTCGCGGATCAGTTCGTCGCGGCTCGCGGAATCACTCGGCCATGCGGGCGGGCATGCGAGGTCGTCCTCCGTCAGTCCACCCGCGGTCAGGATCTCGCGGACGACATCGGCGTGGCGGTCGGTGCCGGTATGGCTCGCGGTCGACATGGCGAGCTGGGCACCGCTCAGTTCGGCGCCGGCCGTGACGCAGGCCACCGCCTGGAGCGGCTTCAGGCTGGAGCGAGGAAGGATCAGCGCGTCCGGGTTCCCCAGCCGCTTGACGACGTCGCCGTCCGGTGTGAGCACGATCGCCGAACCGGCATGGCGGGATTCGATGAATCCGCTGCGTTCGACGACGGCGAGTTCGACAGCATCCGCGACAGTGAGAGTCTCCAGCACCCGTCCAGCCTAGCGCCGACGTCTTCGCCGGTGCCGAGCCGCACCGTGTCAGACTGAGCGCATGACGATCGGCGAACATCGGTACGAACTCACCGCCACGTGGCAGGGCAATCGGGGAACCGGGACCAGCGGGTACCGGGACTACTCCAGGGATGTCACGATCGAGATCGACGGCAAGCAGGACCTGCTGGCTTCAGCGGACAGACCCTTCAGAGGCGACCCCGCCCGTTGGAACCCGGAGGACCTGCTGATCGCGTCGCTCTCCGAGTGCCATCTGCTGTCGTATCTGCATGCGTGCGTGACTGCAGGGGTCGTCGTCGTGTCGTACCGCGACCGTGCGAGCGGCGTGATGCGCGAGGACGGAAAGGGCGGGGGAGCCTTCACCGATGTGCTGCTGCGGCCAGAGGTGGTCGTGGCCGAAGAGTCGATGATCGAGGCCGCCGAGCGCGCGCACGAGGACGCTCATCGGATGTGCTTCATCGCGAACTCGGTGAACTTCCCGGTCCGCCATGAGGCGAATGTCACCGCCGCTCGTGCGGAAGAGCCTGCTTGATCTTCTCGATCGGACCCTGGGCGGGCGGCTCGTTGTACACGCCGGCGAGCTCCTGACCGCTCAACGCGTGGATGGCCGTCATGATCTGGTCGGTCGCGAGTCTCCTGGCCTTGCCGCTGCCGGCCGTGCCGTGCACCGTCACGTCGATCGGTTCGCCGAAGCGCACGGTGATCCGCTCGCTCAGCGACGGCATCCTGGCGCCCTTGGGCATGGCCCGGTCAGTGCCGATGAGTCCGACCGGTACCACGGGTGCTCCGGTCTGCAGGGCGAGGAAGGCCACTCCAGTGCGGCCCTTGTACAGGCGACCGTCCGTTGAGCGGGTGCCTTCCGGATAGAGCGCGACCGCGAGCCCCTGGTCGAGAAGCCGCCGCTGCTGGTCCAGCGCGTCGAGTGCGGCCTGCCCTGCACCTCGATTCACCGCGATGGCACCGATGGACTGGAAGAAGGTGCGCATGACCGCTCCCTTGAACCCCGTCCCCTCGAAGTACGACGACTTGGCGAGGAAGTGCACGGGGCGAGGGGCGGCGACCGGTATCGCGATCGAGTCGATGAACGACAGGTGGTTGCTCGCGAAGATCACGGGACCGTCCAGGGGGACGTGATCGCGTCCCTCGACGTGCGGACGGTAGACGAGGCGGGCAAGCGATCCGATGATCGCCCGACCCAACGCATAGGTGGCCCCTGCCTTGCGGGGGACGGATGCCTCGTCGGCTGCCTGCTCCTGATCCGAGTCTTCGGTCGGCTCGGGCACGGCAGACTGCTCAGAGGTCATCAGATCAGGCTACTCCGCGATCCATGCCGCACATGGAATGAGACCGGCCCTGTTCCGAGCGCGTCGATCAGGCGCGCCTCTCAGCGCGAGCAAAGGCGAATACGACAGTATGGAGTGTCCCTCCCCACGATCATGAGGTCCCACCGTGCGCAATCGTCCGCTCATCGCTCTGTCCACCATCACCGTCGCGACCATGCTGTTGGCCGGATGCACGGGAACAGAGGGCTCGACAGGCGACGAGACCGAGACGCCATCTGCCGACCTCTGCTCGGCGGCAGTCGAGTCGGGTGACGCCTCGGACGGCGTCACCGTCGACGGCGATTTCGGCAGCGCGTCGACGGCGACGTTCGAGCTGGGACAGACGGTGGAGGCCGCGGAGCGCACAGTGGTCAGCGAGGGCGACGGCGACACGATCGCCGAGGGCGACTACGTCAGCTACGCACTGAGCGCATTCGACGGCGACACCGGCGAGCGCCTCGGCGATGCCGGCTATACGGACGGTGAGCTTCTTCCGGCCGCGCTCACGGCCGATGCGCCGCTCGGACAGCTCATCGGATGCGCGAGCGTCGGTTCGCGACTGTCGATCGTCTTCCCGACGACGGAGGACGCCGCAGCGCAGTACTACATCCTCGACGTGCTCGACATCGTGCCCACCGCGGCACGGGGGGAGGAGCAGGCTCCGGTCGCAGGCATGCCGGCGGTCACGCTCGACGACGACGGAGCACCGACGATCGAGATCCCGGATGCGGCCGCTCCCACCGAGGTGCAGATCTCGGTGCTCAAGCAGGGTGACGGCATCGCGGTCGGAGAGGGCGACACGACGCTGCTCCAGTACCACGGAGTGGGTTGGGAGAGCGGCGAGACGTTCGACTCCTCATGGGCCAACGGCGCGCCGATCACCAGCGAGGGCAACGGCTACGTGCCAGGATTCGTCCAGGCGCTGGCGGGGCAGAAGGTCGGCTCCCAGGTGCTGGTCGTCATCCCACCGGCCGCAGGGTACGGCGAGGGCGAGATCAACGAGGAAGACCTCAAGGGCCAGACGCTGGTCTTCGTGATCGACATCCTCGCGACGATGCACCCGGCCGCCGCATAAGCGACCGCCCTCACGGCGAAGGCCGTGCACGCGCAATAGGCTGACGGTATGCGTCGCATCATCGTCCTCGGCTCCACCGGTTCCATCGGCACTCAGGCACTGGATGTGATCCGCGCCAACCCTCGTCGGTTCGAACTGGTCGGACTCGCCGCAGGCAGCGATGCGGAGACGCTCGGCCGCCAGGCCGAGCAGTTCCAGGTCGAGGACACGGCGCTCGGCGCCGAACAGGCAGAGCAACTGGTGCGAGACGTCGAGGCCGACGTGGTGCTCAACGCGATCACGGGCTCCATCGGGCTCGGATCGACCCTCGCGGCGTTGAAGGCAGGACGAACGCTCGCCCTCGCCAACAAGGAGTCGCTGATCGTCGGTGGCGACCTGGTGAAGTCGGCAGCCGCCGAGGGGCAGATCGTGCCGGTCGACTCCGAGCACTCCGCGCTCGCTCAGGCGCTGCGCTCCGGGACGCATTCCGAGATCAGGCGACTGGTGGTCACAGCATCCGGCGGGCCGTTCCGTGGACGCCGGCGCGACGAGATGACGAAGATCACGCCAGCCGAGGCGCTCGCGCACCCGACCTGGGCGATGGGGCGCATGGTCACGACCAACTCCGCCACACTGGTCAACAAGGGCCTCGAGGTCATCGAGGCGCATCTGCTCTTCGACGTCGACTACGAAGACATCCAGGTGGTCGTGCACCCGCAGTCGATCGTCCACTCGATGGTCGAGTTCATCGATGGCTCCACGATCGCCCAGGCGTCCCCGCCCGACATGCGTCTGCCGATCTCCTTGTCGCTGGACTGGCCGCACCGGATCGGCGGGGTCGGTCGTCCACTGGACTGGACGAAGGCCGGCAGCTGGGACTTCGAGCCGCTCGACGACGCGGCGTTCCCGTCCGTGGCCCTGGCCAAGAGCGTGGGGCGCGCCGGCGGCACGTTCCCCGCGGTCTTCAACGCGGCGAACGAGCAGGCGGTGGACGCGTTCCACGAGGGTCGGCTGTCGTTCCTCGGCATCGTCGACACGATCGCGAGGGTGGTCGACGCCCATGAAGCGCCCGACCGGCTCACCGTGGAGTCGCTGGCCGAGGCCGAGGCCTGGGCGCGGGCGACAGCGGATCGTCTGATCGCGCGGCAGTGACGTCTCGTCCGACTCAGTCGGGGTACGGCACCGGCCAGTGCGGCTCTGGCACAGGCCATCCGGCGTCGCGCAGCGCACGGCGGGCGAGCTCGCGCGCCGAGTACGGGGTGCGCACGCCGCGGATGTCGCGGTAGTCCTGGTGGCCGGGGCCGGCCCAGAGGATCGCATCGCCGTCGCCGACGAGGCCGACCGCGGCGATGATCGCCTTCTCCGGCGGGGAGTACTCGTGGATATCCGCATCCGGACGTGCCATCCGCGCGCCCTCGATGAGTGTGGCGCGGATCGACTCCGGGTCTTCGAAGCGCGGATGGTGGTCGGTGACGACGAGGATGTCGCTGCCCATGACGGCCGTACGGCCCATGTCGTGGCGCTTGGTGGCGTCGCGGTCGCCGTCGGCTCCGAACAGCATCAGCGTGCGCCCAGGAGTGACGCGACGGATCGCGGCGAGGGTCTTCTCGAACGCATCGGGTGAGTGCCCGAAGTCGACGAACACGGCGGGGCCGCTGTCGCCGGACACGAGCTCGGTGCGCCCCGGCAGGTACGCTTCGATGCGTCCGTCGCGCTCGAGGGCCGCGGTGATGCGCTCCCAGTCGTATCCGCCCTCGAGCAGCATGACGATCGCGAGGGCGGCGTTGGCCGCCATGTGCGGACCGATCACCGGTACGACCGTGGTGAGGGTGCGCCCCTCCGGGCCGGTCATCGTGAAACGAGTACCGCGCTGACGCTCCTCGTCGATCGTGACCACCCAGTCCGCGCCGGCCGCGACGGACGCATCGGCGGCGATCGCGGGGGTGCCCACGGTGACGACGGGGACCTCGGCGGCGGCGACCACGTCGACGCCGGAGGCGGAGTCGAGGCAGATCACGGCGCGCCTGGAGCGGTCCGGCTTGAACAGGGGGAGCTTCGCAGCGAAGTACTCCTCCATGTCGGCGTAGTCGTCGAGGTGGTCGTGACTGAGGTTCGTGAAGCCGGCGACGTCGAACACGAGCCCGTCGACGCGCTTGCGCGACAGGGCCTGCGCGCTCACCTCGACGGCGACGGCTTCGACCTCGCGCTCGCGCATGAGCGCGAGGAGTGCGTGCATCTCAGACGCCTCGGGCGTGGTCAGTCTGGAGACGATGACCTCGCCGGCGATGTGCCGCTCGGCGGTGGAGGAGAGCCCGGTGACGACGCCGAGCTGGTCGAGGATGCCCTCCAGCAGGTGAGAGACGCTCGTCTTGCCGTTCGTGCCCGTGGTCGCGAACAGCAGCGGCAGGTCGTCCTCGGCTCCGGTGCCGTAGACCCAGGCGCTGAGCGCACCCAGCACGCCACGCGGATCGTCGACGATCACGATCGGCAGACCGATGTTGCCCGCGATGTCGGCGCCGGCTTCATCCGTGATGATGGCGACGGCGCCCTTCTCCGCGGCGGCGGGAGCGAACACCGCTCCGTGCTGATTCACGCCCTGGATGGCGACGAACGCCTCTCCGGCGCGGAGATCGGCGGTCGCGAGAGTGATGCCGGTGAGGATGACCCCGCTGGTGTCGCCGCGGGTGGCGGTGGCGAAGCGGGCGGCGAGATCCGTCAGATTCCGCTGTGGCGGAGCATCGGGGCGGAGCACGGGAGGAAGGCTGGGCTGTGTGGTCGACATGGCACCACAATGATCTCACGAGCGGCTGCGAGGGACGCGCTCAGGCACGCCTCTCGCAGCCGCACGATGGGTCAGGCCGCGCGTCGGTACGCGAGCACCGCGACCACGAGGGCGGCGATGCCGGCCAGCAGTCCTGCGCCGCCGACGATCGTGCCCACCGGGGATGAGTCGGATGTCTGCTGCGACGTCTGCTCCTGGGCATCCGAGTGGCCGGCGTGCGCGGCATCCGCTGCGCTCTCGCCGCTCGCATCGACGGTCACCACCGGCGCGGGCGATTCGAGATCGTGCGGGTCGGCGCCGTCCTCGGCGATCTCGACCCATTCGTTCACTCCGCTCTCGCAGGTCTGCTCCACGGGGAATGCCAGTGACTCCGGGGCGTCGTCGGCGATCTGCACCGCCATGCTCGCGACGCCCTGAAGCCCGGTCGGGATCGGGGAGAGTGCGGTGTAGGTGACGGCCGAGACGAGACCGTTGTCTGCGCGCTCGATCGCGATGTCCCAGTTGCTGTCGACGGTCGGGGAGACCGACGCCAGCCCCTCTGGCATCGTGATCCGCAGTGCGGTGGTCGGTGATTCCTCGCAACCGTGGGTGAACGCGAAGTTCAGCACAGCGGAGGCGCCAGGTGCGACGGCGTCGGGGCTGACTCCGACATGGGCCTGGGCCGCGGCGGGCGCGGCGAGGACAAGACCGGTGGCGAGGGCGGCGATGACGACGCCGCGACGGGTGATTCGGGACATGAGTTTCTCCTGTGTTCCTGTGCAGATCAGATTCTGCGTGCGGGCGCGCCGACGGCGCGTTGGATCCGCGGATGGATGCCGTGAGCAGGTGTGGCCTCGGACGGCGTTGAGCACGTGCGGCTGATCAGCCGCGGGAGAAGACGGGTGGCCCGCGCAGCGAGATGTCACCGGTGCGGATGCTCGAGACGAATCGACGCGCCGAGGTGGCGATCGAAGCAGGCGGCAGCCAGCCGGTGTGCAGCCGCGGCATCCGTGCGCGCAGCGCCGCTCGCACCCAGTCCCTGATGAGACGCAGAAGGCGTTCGCCCCGCCAGAGCATCGCGACCGTGACAGCGGCGGCGATGACGTGGGCGCCGAGCATGCCGGCGTCAGGGGCGACTGTCGACGAGAGCGGGTCCAGGATGAGGACATGGTGGTGGCCCGTCGCCGCTGTGGGCGATGCTGTGGCGCCGAGCGCGACGAAGAGGACGTGGAAGATCGTCTGCGAGACAGCGACCGCAGCGCTCAGGCGGCCGACGCGAGACGTTCGTCCGACCAGCAGTGCCGCGAGCGGTGTCAGGAACACGCTCAGAGCGATCACGAGCAGAGGGTGCGGGGGAGCCCCGCCGCCGATCGTGTGCGAGACGGCGGCGATGATCGTCGCGATCGACGATGCGGCGGCTCCACGGAGGAGTCGCAGCTGCCGAGAGGTCACGACTCCACCCTATGCGGCGGATTCCTAGTCCGCGCGCAGTAGCGTGGGGACGTGGAAATCCTGCTGTACATCGCCGGCATCCTGTTCATGCTGGTCGGACTCGGTCTGTCGATCGGTCTGCACGAGATCGGACATCTCGTGCCCGCCAAGCTCTTCGGTGTGCGCGTGGGGCAGTACATGATCGGTTTCGGTCCGCGCCTGTGGTCGAAGAAGATCGGCGAGACGGAGTACGGATTCAAGATGCTGCCGCTCGGCGGCTTCATCTCGATGTCCGGAATGTACCCGGCATCCGATGGCAAGCCCGTGCGCGGGCTGTTCCGCACGCTCGTCCAGGACGCCCGTTCGGCGAACGACGAGACGATCGCGGAGGGCGCGGAGGAACGCGTCTTCTACAGACTGCCGATGTGGAAGCGGATCGTCGTGATGCTCGGCGGTCCGGTCATGAACCTGATCCTCGCCGTCATCATCTTCACGGTGCTCGCATCGGGTATCGGGCTGCAGCAGGGCACGACGACGATCGCCGGGGTCAACGAGTGCGTGCTGCCCGCCGGCACGTCGCAGACCGAGTGCGAAGCGGGCGATCCGGCGACGCCGGCCGCGGAGGCAGGCCTGCTCCCGGGGGATGTGCTGGTCTCGGTGGGCGGAACGCCCGTGTCGACGTTCGCAGAGGCGACCGAGATCGTGCAGGCGGCTCCGGGGGAACGCCTCGACCTGGTCGTGCTGCGAGACGGTGAGCGTGTCGATCTGACCATCACGCCCATCCGTGCCGAGCGGGAATTGACGGATGCGTCAGGGCAGCCGCTGCTCGATGAGGACGGCACGCAGATCGTCGCCGAGGTCGGTTACGTCGGAATGCTGTCTCAGATGGGCTACGTGCCGCAGCCGATCGGTGTCGGTCCGGAGCTCGCCGGCGAGAACGTCGGGCGGGTGGTCGGCCTGATCGCGACCCTGCCGGTGAAGCTGTGGGACGTCGGGGTGTCGCTGTTCACCGGGTCCGACCGGGATCCCGACGGTCCACTGAGCGTGGTCGGTGTCGGCCGCCTCGCAGGTGAGGTCGCGGCGACGGACGCTCCTGTGCTGAACAGGTTCGTCGTGCTGCTCAACCTGCTGGGGTCGCTCAACATCGCGCTCTTCGTCTTCAACCTGATCCCGCTGCTGCCGCTGGACGGCGGACACGTCGTCGTGGCCCTGTGGGACGGGATACGGCGCGCCTGGGCGAAGCTGTTCCGCCGACCGCCTCCCGCTCCTGTGGACGCCACGCGGCTCGTGCCGCTCACGGTGGTCGTCGCGGTGCTGCTGATCGGGATGGGTGCACTGCTGATGATCGCGGATGTCGTGAACCCGGTGGATCTGCTCGGGTAGCGTTCCGGGATGCCGCTCCGCGGCGGGAGCGTATGGTCGCGCCAGGAATCGCTCTGGTGGTGGTGAACACGCAGGGTGTCGCGTGCATCGTGCGAACGGTGCGCCCGAGTGCTCGACTCGTCCTCCACAGACCGGCCATATCGGGTGGTTCTCCACGGTTCGTTAATATCCCCTGATCTGGGGTTTGAATGTCGGTGGCCCTGGGTTGAATGGGGGTATGAGATCACTGGTGCAGGAGTTGGAGGGCGTCGATCGGTTGTTGGCCGAGGCGATGGGTTCTTCTGCTGCGGGCGATGGTCTGCGTTTCGCCGGTGATGCGGAGTTGTTGGATGCGATCCGAGTGTTGGGTCGGGTGCTGCGGCGTGTGGACGGTGCGGTGGTGGCGGTCACGGAGCGGATCGCGGGGCGGGATCAGTGCGAGCGGGACGGGCGGTTGTCGACGCGGGCGGGATGCCGGGACGCGGCCGACGTGTTGCGGCGCACGCTGCTCGTGGACGGGCCGACCTCGCGGCGGTTCGTGGCGGCGGCGGGGGCCGTGCACCGGGATGCGGGTCTCACCTCGGGTGGGGTGTTGCCGGGGAAGTTTCCGGAGTTGGCGGCGGCGCTCGCGGACGGGGTGTTGTCGGTGGGCGGGTTTCTTGCGTGCACGACCCCGTTGTTGAAGGCGTCTCGGATCGGGGCCGCGGACCGGTGGGCGGCGGATGCGGTGCTCGCACGCTTCGCCTGCGGGCTGCCGTTGGACGGCTCGGCGTCCGGGGAGCGGGCGCCGGCGCCGACGACGGATGAGCTTGCCGCTCTTGCGGCGCATATCGTGGCGCGGTTGGATCCGGATGGGGCGGAGCCCTCGGATCGGGCAGGGAAGCGGCGCCGGCATTTCACGATCGGGAAACTGCGGGACGGGTCCGTGCCGGTGCGGGGAGAGTTGTTGCCCGAGGTCGCGGCGCAGTTGCAGAAACTCGTCGACGCGCTGATGAACCCGAAAGCCGAAGACAAAGCCTCCGGCTCCACGGTGCGCTTCCGTCCCTCCGATGCTGACGGTGACGGAGAACGCGGCGACAGCGACCGCGACAGAGACAGGGACACCGACTTCGCGGCGAAGTACTCCAGTGACAGCACCGAGTACGGGGCGGAGGAGTTTTCGGATCGTGCCGATGGGCTCGAACCGCACAAGGCGAAATCGCCGCCTGTGGAGTCGGCGGACATGCGCACGCACGCGCAGAAACGACACGACGCGCTCGCGACGGTCTTGATGATCGCTGCCGCGTCCGGGGGCATGCCGACACTGGGCGGTGCCGCGCCGACGCTGGTCGTGTCCGTCACCGCCGCCGACTTCGCCCACCGCACCGGGCGGGCCAGGGTCGAAGGCGCCGGATACGACGTGCCCCTCGGCGCGGCCGACCATGCCGGGTGCGCCGGGGGTGTCCAACGGGTCCTGTTCGATGAGAAGGGGGCGATCGTGGGCATCGGCACCAGGGCGCGGTTGTTCAACGTGACCCAACGGCGCGCGATCGTGCTCAGAGACCGCGAATGCCTCATCCCCGGATGCGAGGTCCCCGCCGAATGGTGCGAGATCCACCATGTGGAAGAACACGCCCGCGGCGGACCGACGCATACGTCTAATGGGGTGCCTTTGTGCTGGCATCACCATCGCACCCTCGATGAAGGCATCTGGGAGATCCGGATGCGTGACGGGCTCCCCGAGATCCGCGGCCCCGGATGGTGGGACCCCTACGCCAAATGGCGCTCACCCCACCTCGACTACACAGCCGTCGACGAAGCCCTCGACACCGAACACCAAGGAGAACGAGAACCCGCATGGAACACGTGGTGACGGGTCTTCGAGTCGTTGATCAGGCGAATGCGTCGCTGATCAGACGCTCCAGCGTGCGGATGCCGTCTCGGGACAGGATCGACTCGAGATGGCCCTGCACCGATGCGAACGACGGGCCGCGCAAGGCGTAGACATCGCCCGTCACAGGGTCTGCGGACACTTCGGCTGAACCTGCGACCTTCGTCCCTGGCGTCACTCGAGCCGTGAAGGTGTTGTAGAAGCCGATCGATGCGTCCTCGCCGAACACCGGCACGACCTTCTGCAGTCCTTGGTGCGGCGTCGTGAGCGGTGCGAGTTCTATGCCGAAGCTGTCTGCCAGGATCTGATGGCTGAGGCACACGGCGAGAAGAGGCGCACCGGCTGCCAGCCGACGCGCGACGATCTCGCGCATGCGCGACACCCGGAAGATGCTCTCGTCGCGAGGGTCACCCGGTCCGGGTCCGGCGACCAGCAACTCGGCGGCGTCGACGTCCGCATCGGAGACGTCGCTCCACGGCACGATCGTCGCGTCGAGTCCGAGGTGGCGCAGCTGATGGGCGAGCATCGTCGTGAAGCGATCCTCCGCGTCGATGACGAGCGCCCGGCGCCCGGCGAACGGCCCCGCGGAACCGTCCTCCTGAGGGTTCAGCCAGAACTCCGCGAGGCGCGAGTTGCGCGAACTCAGCAGCTCGGCGACGTCGGGATCGTCGGCAAGGGTCGTCTCGGCGGCGGGGGCATCCGGATCGATCTTGGTCTCGGCCACGACGTCGCGTGCGATCGCACCGATCGCGCCGAGCACACCGGCAGCTTTGCCGTGGGTCTCGCTGACCTCACCGAACGGATCCGAGTGACGCACGAGCGTGGCTCCGACCGGCACGCGGAGCTCACCGTTCTCCAGGTACACCGTCCTGATCAGGATCGGAGCGTCGACGTCGTGGCCGCCGTCGGCGTTCGGCGTGAACAACGCAGCGACACCGGAGTAGTAGCCGCGCGGCCTCGTCTCGTGCCGGCGGATCACCGAACAGGCGTTCTGCATCGGGGAGCCCGTGACCGTCGGAGCGAACATGGTCTCGCGGAGGATGTCGCGCGGATCGAGCCTGCTCCGACCGCGCAGCATGTACTCCGTGTGCGTGAGCCGCGACATCTGCTTCAGATGCGGGCCCGTGATCCGACCGCCGTCCGAGCAGACCGCGCTCATCATCTTCAGCTCCTCGTCCACCACCATGAAGAGCTCCTCGGTCTCCTTGGTGGAGGAGAGGAACTCGACCAGTGTGTCCTTCGTGGCCCCGCCTGCGGGGTGACGGAACGTCCCGGAGATCGGATTCATCGTCACGATGCCGTCACGCGCGACGACGTGCGCTTCCGGACTCGCCCCGACGGCGATGTGACCGGGCGTGATGACGGCGAAGGTCCAGTAGGCGCCGCGCTCGTGCGTCAGCAGGGCTCGGAACCAGGTGAGCGCGGCCGTCCGCTCCGCACGGTGGGCATCGCCCGCACCGAGGTCGATCCTGGCGGTGTAGTCGCGGCGGATGACGAAGTTCGCCCCTTCGCCACGACCGATCTCATCGGCGATCACCCGCGTCACGATCTCGGCGTAATCCTCATCGCTGATGTCGAAACCGGCATCCTTCAACGGGACGGTGTCCTGGGGCAGCGACTCCGCGACTTCGTGAAGGGGAAGATGCTCGTGCCGGTCGACGATCAGGCACCGCAGGGGAGTGCCATCGTCCTGCGCCTCGAAGCCGCGCTCGCGCACCTGCCGATACGGAACCATCGCGAAGACCTCACGCGGGATCCCATCGGCGGAGAGCGGGATGTCTGCGAGCAGATCGACGTCCTCGACGTCTCCGGTGAGCACCTCGACATTCTGAGCGCCGTCGCGAGCGATCAGCACGAAGGACGCGTCAGGGTCCTGAACGAGTGCGTCGAGCAGGGCTGCGGTATCGGTCATCGATGTCTCCTGTGCAGGGCTCCGGCTCGGCTCACGAAAAGACCGCCCCGGAGGCGGTCTGGATTCGTGGGAACGCGAACACACCGCCTAAGAGGCGGGCCACCAGATGAAGTTCGCGAGCATGCGCCGAAACTATCACAGTGCGGCAGCCCGCTCAGACGTCGCGGCATCCGAAACCGGCCCGCATGGAGCCGGGTTCCAGCCTCCGACGACCCGGGCGGCGTAACCTGGTCTTGTGCCTGCAGTGAATCTTGGGATGCCGCGCGTCCCCGAAGTCCTGAGTCCCCGACGCAAGTCCCGGCAGATCAGCGTCGGAAAGGTGCTCGTCGGTGGCGATGCGCCCGTGAGCGTCCAGTCGATGACCACGACGAAGACGACCGACATCAACGCCACGCTCCAGCAGATCGCCGAGCTCACCGCCTCCGGCTGCGAGATCGTGCGCGTCGCGGTTCCGCACCAGGACGACGCGGATGCGCTGAAGATCATCGCGATGAAGAGCCAGATCCCGGTGATCGCCGACATCCACTTCCAGCCGCGCTACATCTACACCGCCATCGACGCCGGCTGCGGCGCCGTGCGTGTCAACCCGGGCAACATCCGCGAGTTCGACGGCAACGTCGGCAAGATCGCCGAGGCGGCGAAGGCTGCCGGAGTCTCGCTCCGCATCGGTGTGAACGCCGGTTCGCTCGACAAGCGCATCCTGCAGAAGCACGGCAAGGCCACTGCGGAGGCACTCGTGGAGAGCGCCGTGTGGGAGGCGTCCTTGTTCGAGGAGCACGACTTCCACGATTTCAAGATCTCGGTCAAGCACAACGACCCGGTCGTGATGGTCAAGGCCTACCGTCTGCTCGCCGAGCGCGGCGACTGGCCGCTGCACCTCGGCGTCACCGAGGCCGGACCCGCCTTCCAGGGCACGATCAAGTCGGCGACCGCGTTCGGCATCCTGCTCTCCGAGGGCATCGGCGACACGATCCGCGTCTCGCTGTCGGCCCCGCCGGCAGAAGAGGTCAAGGTCGGCCACCAGATCCTGCAGTCGCTGAACCTGCGCGAGCGCAAGCTCGAGATCGTCTCCTGCCCCTCGTGCGGCCGTGCGCAGGTCGACGTGTACACGCTGGCAGACAACGTGACCGAAGGCCTCAAGGACATGACGGTCCCGCTGCGCGTCGCCGTGATGGGGTGCGTTGTGAACGGCCCAGGTGAAGCACGCGAAGCCGACCTCGGCGTGGCGTCCGGCAACGGGAAGGGCCAGATCTTCGTCAAGGGCGAGGTCATCAAGACGGTCCCTGAGGCTGACATCGTCGCGACCCTGATCGAGGAGGCGAACCGCATCGCCGCCGAGATGGGGCCCGAGGCGCCGCTCGGCACCGCGCAGGTCGTCACGGCGTGATGCGCTCATGACGCTGATCACGGTGGAAGGCCGCGGCGAGCGGCATCTGCGCGCAGAGAGGGCGACGCTGACGGCACAGGTCGCGGTCGCGTATCGCGATCGCGCCGAGTCCATCGCGCAGGGCACGGCGGTGCACACCCGGATCGCACACCATGTCGCGCAGCTGCGGGAATCGGGTGCCGCCACGTGGCACTCGGTCGACCCGCTCGCCACGAACGTGCGCACGTGGTCGGACAAGGACGGCAAGAAGCACCAGGATCACGTCACGAGCGGCACGGTTCGAGTCAAGCTCGGCCGGCTCGCGCTCGTCGCGGATGCCGTCGCCGAGCTGAGCGCACTCGGCGCCACGGTCGCGACCTCCTGGGCGCTGACCGACGCGACCAAGCATCGTGTCACGAAAGAGCTCCGCACGGCCGCGGTGCACGACGCGCGTGCCAAGGCGGATGACTTCGCTGCGGCGCTCGGGTCCGACGTGAACAGCGTCGAGCGCATCACCGAGAAGGCCGATTACACACCTCAGGGCGGGCGCGGTGCTGCCGCGGGCCAGAGCGACGAACTCACGATTCCTGAGATCACCGTGCGCGTGAGCATCACGGGCGAATACGAGACCGACTGAAGAGGACATGATGGCTGAGACCGCACTTCCCGCTCCCGCGCAGGCATTCGTCGATGCGATCAACGACGCGGACACCGACGCGTTCGTCGGGGCCTTCGCACCCGATGGATTCGTGAGCGACTGGGGAACGGTCAAGAGTGGCCGGGACGGCGTCCGTGCCTGGGCCGACTCCGACGCCATCGGTGCCGGCGCGAAGATGACCGTGCTCTCCGCGGAGACCGAGGGCGACACGACGCGCATCCGATTCGGCTGGTCGAGCCGCGTGTTCAACGGCGAGTCCGACGGCATCTTCGTCGTCACCGGCGACCGACTGGCGAGCTTCACGATTCCGCCGGCTCACTGATGGCGGCGACGGAGGTCACGTTCGCGGCGGGTGCCGTCAGCGGCGAAGGCATCGTCACACGCATCGAGCGGACGCCGGAGGGCAGCGTCGTCGTCGTCGTGGACACCACGCCGTTCCATCCGGTGGACCACACCTGGCCGGATCAACCCGGGGATGCCGGTGTGCTGAGCTTCGGCGATGAGCATGCCACCGTCACCGAAGCGGTGATGGCTGCTCTCAGCGATGCGGGAGAGTTCGCCGTCGGGGCGGAGATCCCCGTCAAACGAGGAGCGGAGGGGTGGACCTGGCTCGTCGCCCACAGGCTCGACGGCGCGGCGCCGGACGGACTCGCGGAAGGCTCCACGGTTCGCCTCGATGTCGATTCCGACCGACGAGCGGGACTGAGCCGCGGGCACACCGCCTGCCATCTCGCCTCGTTGGCGCTGGATCTCGCAGTGGCTGATCTCTGGCGCAAGGAACCGGGCGTCGATGCCCTGGGCAATCCTGATTTCGAGGGACGTGCGAACCAGTCCAGCCGCATCCACGAAGACGGCAGCGTCGACGAGTACCGTCTCGGCAAGAGTCTGCGCAAGGCAGGTTTCGACACCGAGGTGTTCGCAGCGACGCTGGCGGCGCGTGAAGAGGCGATCAACGCGAAGCTCGCGGCATGGGTGGCGTCAGCAGCGCCGAGCAGTATCGAGATCGATGGGCCCCGCATCATCGATCTTCGGCGCTGGCGCTGCGATCTGCCCGACGGCGTGGCGGTGATCCCGTGCGGCGGCACGCACGTCGATGCACTGTCGGCGTTCTCGAGCATCCATGTCGCGCTCGACCTGTCGGATGCGCAGCTGCTGGTCATGAACACGTCGGCTGCTCCAGCCACGAAGTGACCCCGACCGCGTCAGAGGCTTCGGGTCATGAACACCGAGAGCGGGTCGTCGACATAGTCGGCGAACGGCCCGCACTCGATGAAGCCTTCGCTGGCGTACAGGGCTCTCGCTGCGGCGAATTCGTCTTCTGATCCCGTTTCGAGCGACAGCGAGGCGAGTCCCTCCGCCCGCGCGATGTCCACGACGTGCCGAAGCAGCGCGCGGCCGACTCCTCGTCCGCGCGCTGCATCGGTCGTCCTCATCGATTTCAACTCTCCACGGTGGGCGTCCAGGCGTTTCAGGGCGGCCATTCCGCCGAGCGTTCGATCGTTCCACGCGGTGAACATCGTCACGCCGGGCTCGCGCATCGCCGCGACATCGAGGGCGTGCACGCTCTCCGCGGGCGAAAGGCTCCGCATGTGCGTCAGATGCTCGATGACGAGCGCACGGATCGCGTCTCCGGTGAGATCGTCGGGACGGATGCGCCACATGTGGACATCGTCTCAGGGCCGTGTTTCGCGGATGTTGCGTCGTCCGCCGGCTGCACGCGTCGCGGGTGAGATCTCAGGTTTCCGCTGAGGACCGTGCATTCTCACGCGCCCGCCGTGCCCGTCGCGATTCCTTCGCCCGGGAGAGCGGGTACTTCTCGTCGAGGTGGGGCTCCAGATAGATCCGACGGATCGCGACGAGGATGATGTAGCCGCCGACCCAGTACCCGAGGAACAGCACCAGCCCCTGCGGGAACGTGAAGGCGACGAGCGTGAGCACGACGCCGACGCCGATGTACAGCCACCGCCACGCCCCGCTGATCCGGTCACGCGCAGCCTGCTGCTGCTCGGTACGGTCCTCCAGAGAGTCCACCCGGCTGCTCAGCGCCTCGCCGTCGATCTCGATGAAGAGATCCCGCACTGGCACGTGCAGGGCTTCGGCGACCAGCGAGAGGGTCTCCAGGCTCGCATCCTGACCCGCCTCCAGCCTCTGGACGGTGCGTATGCCCACGCCGCTCTCGTTCGCGAGCCGTTCCTGCGTCCAGCCCTGTGCCTGTCGGAGTCCGATGATTCGTGTCTTGTTCACGGAATTCATGCTCGCCTCACACCTCCCGCCGGCACCACGTCATGAACACGCCGGCATCCCGCCAACAGGCCGTCAACGACCCGCCACCGACCCGGCGAGCGCGAACTCCACCTCGCCCTTGCCGATGTCGGCACGGATCAGGTGCAATCGCACGGTGTCACCCGGCTTCGCGTTCGAAGGCAGGGGAGCGGATGCCGTCACCGCCGGGTCGGCGATCTGTATCGTCGCGCGATCCTCGCGGATCTCGATGATCGTCGCGTCGACCGTCGAACCGACCAGCGGTGCCAGCAGAGCAGCCTCCACGCGGTTGACGGTGTCGGCGTTCAGCCTGGAGGCGCGCCGGCCCGACTCCTGCATCAGCGCCGGCAACTGCTCGAGCGACTCGCGCGCCCAGGTCGGCACCTGCTCACCGCGAGACACCGCGAGGCAGATCGTGAGTGCCCAGCGATCCACGAGTCTCCGCAGGGGAGCGGTGGCGTGCGCGTAGGGCGCGGCGATCGCCGCCTGTTCGATGTCATCGGGGACCGAGCCGTCGAACGTCACATATCCTGCGCCGCGGAAGAGCGATGCCGCCGCTTCCAGGACCGGCTGCGTGAGGGGGTCGTCGCGATCGAGCGAGCGGAGATACTCGCCGTACTCGCCGCTCTTCCACGGCCTGCCCAGCGTCTCGGTCTGCAGGCGGAATGCGGTGAACGCCTTCTCATCCGGCTCCGGCATCGTGCGCAGCACGCCGACTCCGGCGTCGATCATGAGCGTCGCTGCGGCCATACCCGTCATGAGCGAGAGCTGCGCGTTCCAGTCCTCCAGGGGCAGCGGATGCCGGCGGTCGATGCCGTAGGTGCCGTCCTCTCGCTGGACGACCTCCGAATCGGGGAGGTTCAGGCTGGCGCCACCGCGCTGCGCTTCGAGCTTCTGACGCAGGCCGCCGATCACCGGAAGCAGCGACAGCGCGCTCTCCTCGCCGCGGTCGAGCGACTCCTGAGCGCTCTCGTAGTCGAGCTGCGCGCGGGAACGGATCAGAGCGCGTTCCAGCCGGAACTCTGAGACCGCTCCGGCCTCGTCCAGTTCGAACGTCCACACCAGGGCCGGCCGGTCCTGGTCGGGCAGCAGGGACGCGCGATCCTCGCTGAGCGCGCGCGGGTGCAGCGGTATCGACCCGTCAGCGGCGTACAGCGTCTGGCCTCGTTCACGGGCCGCCGCGTCCACAGCACCACCCGGCTCGACGAAGGCGGGAACGTCCGCGATCGCGTAGCGAACCTCGAAACCCGAACCGTTTCGGGCGAGGTGCATCGCCTGATCCAGATCTTTGGCGCCCAGCGGATCGAGCGTGACGAAGGGCACGTCTCGCAGATCGAGTTCGGGTTCCGGTGCGCTGGCGGCCTCGGCTTCGGCCACGGCCTCGGGCGAGAACTCGGTCGGCACGTCGAGGTCTTCGCGCAGCGCCGCGAGCGCGGCGGCGAGTTCGCTCTCGACGGCGGAAGGGGCGATGTGCGATCGACGCTGAGGCATGACTTCACCCTAAGCCGCCCCGCGTCCGCATCCACGGCATTAGCGTGGAGACATGACCGCTGCAGAGAAGGCTCAGAGCCTCGTCGCCCTTTACAACGCACCGGAGATCCTCCGTGTCGTCAACGTGTGGGATGTGATCTCGGCGAAGGCTGTCGCCGACGTCTCGCAGACCACCGCCCTTGCCACCGCCGGGCACTCGATCGCCGCGACCTTCGGGTACGCCGACGGCCAGATCCCGCGCGAGCTCATGCTGGACATGGTGGGCCGGATCGCGGCATCCACCGATCTTCCCGTGTCGGCGGATCTCGACGACGGTTACGACGACGCCGGCGAGACGACGCGTCTGGCGATCGCCGCCGGGATCGTCGGCGCGAACGTCGAGGACCGACTGAAGCCGCTCGCGGAGTCGGTCGCGGTGATGGAGGCGATCGTGAAGGCGGGTGAGGCCGAAGGCGTGCCGTTCGCGCTCAATGCGCGCACCGACGCGTTCGTCCGCGGGGGAGACCGACCGGTCGAGGAGAGCATCGCGGATGCCATCGAGCGCGGCCGTGCGTTCCTCGACGTCGGCGCGACCTGCGTCTTCGTCCCAGGCATCCTCGACGCCGACGTCACCCGGCAGCTCGTCGAGGGGATCGGCGAGCGCAAGATCAGCGTCATCGGCCTCCCCGGCGCCCTCACCGCCGCCGAGTACGAGGCGCTCGGCGTTGCGCGCATCTCGTACGGTCCGATGATCCAGCGCGTCGCGCTCACGGCGGTGCAGGACGTCGCGACCAGCCTGTATGCGGACGGCGTCATCCCCGCGAGCACCCGCGCGCTGAACTGATGGTCCGAGAACGAGTGACCACGGTCACTAGACTTGACGCGTGGTCACTCGTCTCTCGAAATTCTTCCTCCGCACGCTCCGTGAAGACCCCGCTGAAGCGGAGGTCGTCGGTCACAAGCTGCTGCTGCGCGCCGGCTACATCCGCCGTCAGGCCGCCGGTATCTTCGCCTGGCTCCCGCTGGGTCTGAAGGTCAAGGCGAAGATCGAGACCATCGTCCGAGAGGAGATGGCGAACGCCGGCGCGCAGGAGGTGCATTTCCCCGCCCTCATGCCGCGCGAGCCCTATCAGGCCACCGGCCGATGGGACGAGTACGGCGACCTGCTGTTCCGCCTGCAGGACCGCAAGGGCGCCGACTACCTCCTCGCGCCCACCCATGAAGAGGCCTTCACGCTGCTCGTTAAGGACCTGTACTCGTCGTACAAGGACCTGCCGCTGACGATCTTCCAGATCCAGGACAAGTACCGCGATGAGGCCCGTCCCCGTGCCGGCCTGCTGCGCGGACGCGAGTTCACCATGAAGGACGCCTACTCGTTCGACGTCTCCGACGAGGGCCTCGACGAGAGCTACACGGCGCAGCGCGACGCTTACGAGCGCATCTTCCAGCGCCTCGGCCTCGAGTACGTCATCGTGCAGGCGGATGCCGGCGCCATGGGCGGCTCACGCAGCGAGGAGTTCCTGCACCCGACGCCCGTCGGTGAGGACACGTTCGTGCGCAGCGGCGGCGGCTACGCCGCGAACGTCGAAGCGTTCACGACCGCGGTCCCTGACGCCGTCCCGTACGACGACGCGCCCGAGGCGACGGTCTTCGACTCGCCTGACACACCGACGATCCAGACCCTGGTCGCGCATTCGAACGCCGTGCTCGATGGCGAGTACACCGCAGCGGACACGCTCAAGAACGTCGTCCTCGCGCTGACTCACCTGGATGGCACTCGTGAGCTCGTGATCGTCGGTCTTCCCGGCGACCGCGACGTGGACGAGAAGCGCGCCGAAGTGGCGTTCGCCCCCGCCGAGGTCTCGACTGCGACCGACGACGACTTCGAGAACAACCCGCTCCTCGTGAAGGGCTACATCGGCCCCTGGTCGCCGACGGGCGCCGTCCTGGGTGAGGAATCCGCCACCGGCATCCGCTACCTCGTCGACCCCCGGGTGTCCGAGGGCACTCGCTGGATCACCGGCGCCAACATCGACCAGAAGCACGCGCACTCGGTCGTCGCCGGCCGCGACTTCGAGGCCGACGGCATCGTCGAGATCGCGAACGTCCGCGACGGCGACCCCGCACCGGACGGGTCGGGCCCGGTCTCGCTCGCCCGTGGCATGGAGATCGGCCACGTGTTCCAGCTCGGACGCAAGTACGCCGAGGCGCTGGGGCTCAAGGTCCTCAACGAGAACGGCAAGCTCGTCACCGTCACGATGGGCTCCTACGGGATCGGCATCACCCGCATCCTCGCGATCATCGCCGAGCTCCACAACGACGACAAGGGCCTCATCTGGCCGGCATCCGTCGCACCGTTCGACGTGCACGTCGTCGCGGCGGGTCGTGATCAGATCGCGTACGACGTCGCGGAGAAGGCCTCCGCCGCTTTGGAGGCCGCCGGATACGACGTGCTCTACGACGATCGTCCGAAGGTGTCGCCGGGTGTGAAGTTCGGCGACGCCGAACTCGTCGGCATCCCCAGAGTCCTCGTGATCGGGCGCGGCGCTGCCGACGGCCAGGTGGAGCTGTGGGATCGCCGCACGGGGGAGCGCGACGCGCTCTCGCTGGATGATGCGATCGAGAGACTGACGTCCTGACATGAGCGACTCGCAGCCGGACGAACTCACCGCGGCGGTCGACGAGATCATGGCCGACGCCGGGATCACGAAGAACCGTTCGTTGATCCGGCGCATGCTCAGCACCGGCATCCTGCTGGGCCAGGAGGACACCGACCGGCTCGACCTCAAGATCGCGTCGGCCGCGCTCGTCGAGATGCGCGATGCGTTCCGTCTGTTCCGGCCGTACGCCGATGTGCCGAAGGTCACGGTCTTCGGCTCGGCACGCACGACCCAGGACGACCCGCTCTACGTCCAGGCGCGCTCGGTCGCATCCGTGCTCGCCGAGCGCGGGTGGATGGTCGTCACCGGCGCAGGGCCGGGCATCATGCAGGCCGCTGCCGAGGGTGCGGGGGAGAAGATGGCGCTCGGCGTGTCGATCCGTCTTCCTTTCGAGGAGAAGCCGGATGCCGTCGTCGCCGACGACACGCACCGTGTGGAGATGAAGTACTTCTTCACCCGCAAGCTCATGCTCGTCAAGGAATCGACCGGGTTCATCTGCCTCCCCGGCGGTTTCGGCACGCTGGACGAGATGTTCGAGCTGCTGACGCTGCAGCAGACGGGCAAGGCCGAGCCGATGCCGATCGTGCTCCTGGACCAGCCAGGCGGCACGTTCTGGAAGGGGCTCGAGAGGTTCATCGTCGAGAGCCTGATCCCGGCACGGGTCATCTCGGCCGACGACTTCGACCGTGTGCTCGTGACGGACTCCGCCGAGGAGGCCGTCGCCGAGATCACCGGCTTCTGGCGCAACTACGACTCGCTGCGGTGGGTGGACGACGTGCTGATCCTGCGGCTGAAGAACACGCCTACGGATGCCGAGATCGACGGACTGAACGCCGAGTTCGCCCCACTGCTGGTCGATGGTCGGATCGAGCTGATCGGCGCCCACGCGATCGAGCAGGCGGACAACGACCGCGTAGAGCTGCCGCGGCTGGCGCTGCGCCTGCGCCAGCGCGAGGTCGGCGGTCTGTACCGGCTCATCGACGCGATCAACGCGCTCGGCTCTGCGGCCTGAAGCCACGGGAAAGGTCGCCTGCATCTGCTGTGAAGCGGATGCAGGCGACCTTTCGTCGTGTCAGCCGGTCAGTCGCGCATGCGCCGACGCGCGCGGACGGCGATCGCAGCACCGGCGGCGAGCAGCGCGCCGCCCAGCGCGAGCAGAGTCATCCAGACGCTCTGGTCGAGGCCGGTGGCAGGCAGTTCACCATCCGCTGTGCCGCCGCCGCTTCCGGGAGCCGGTCCCGATCCGCCGTCCTCGCCCGGTGCGGTGGGGCTCGGAGACGGAGTCGGCTCTGCGGCTGCGGCGATGGAGAACGGCACCGCGACAGGATCCGATGCGCGTGCACCGAGTGACTGCGTGAGCTGTGCGTCGTAGGAGCCGGCGGAGAGCCCGGTGAGCGTCAGCGTCCAGCGGCCGTCCTGGTCCACGACCGTGGTGCTCGAGGTCGGTGCGGCCTGCGCCGCGGCGACGGTCGCGACCGCGTCCTGCGCCACCGGCGCCGTGGTGTCGATCCGCACATCGGCCCCTGGCAGGCCGGTGCCGTCGAAGGTGACGGACTCGGTTCCGGCAGGCAGCGTCCCTGTCGGCGCCGAGGAGATCTGCAGCCCGGTCAGATCAGCGCGCTGGGTGAGCCATTCGGCAGGTGTCGTCGGGCGGTCGATGATGCGCGTCTCGCCGATGCACCCGTGCCAGCCGTTGCGTGCGGCGTCATCGACCCAGTCCGCGCCGAGGATCCATGGCATCCCCTCGTTCCACGTCATCCCGACGGTGTCGACGGCGTTGCGGAGCACGGGTGCACCGTCGACGTACATCGTCGTGGTCTGCGTGTCGGGGTCGTTCACGATCGCGACGTGGGACCAGCTCCCGGTCATGATCTCACCCGACCAGTTCACTCGGTCGCCCTTGGAAGCATCTGCGGAGAGGCTGGAGTACTGGAACTCGCGCAGGTTCGAGATGCCGAGGGCCGTGGGTGATGCCGTGTAGTCCCACTGGCTGGGCGGCATCTCCGTCCACGAGCGGTTACCGCTGCGCACCAGCGCCTTGGACCAGCCGTTCTGCGACGCGGTCCAATCGGCGTCGAGCTTCACGAACGTCTCGATCGTGTAGCCGTCGGAGAGATCGACGTCGTTGACGGCGGCGTCCGCCGCAGTCGTCAGGTAGCTGTAGCGGGTCGCGGAGGAGTCCGCGAAGCACACGGCCGCACCGTCGGACGAGAAGCCGTGCACATCGGCGCTCTCGACGGTGACGTCGCCCCACTCGGCTCCGACCGCGTCGGTCGACGCGGGATCGACTCGACGCAGGTCGTTGTCGCCCGCGACGTCTTCGACCACCGCATCGGCGTCGACCACGCCGTCCAGGCCGTTGAAGCGCCAGTGGGCGACCGTACCGGCCGCTTCGACGAAGTCGCGCTCGTCGCCGGGCAGCTCGGTGGAGATCGGGTCTGGTCCCTCGAAGCCGTCCAGCAGGAGGTCTCTGGCCCGCTGCGTCAGAGACGGCTCGTCAGGGGTGGCGCCCTCACCGAAGGCCGGGTTGAAACCGGCGAAGCGCTCCGTGAAGTCGATGTCGATGCCGTACTGCTGCTGCGTGCCCTCGAGGAACGGCTGGTCGTAGCTGGTGAGCGTCTCCTGCGGCTTGGACACCACCCACGGTGACGCGGTCTGAGCCTCGATCCGTCCGTTGGTCAGATCGAACTCGAGCAGGCCGAGATAGCCGTTTCCGCCCTCGTACGCCATCTGGTAGTCGATCAGCACCTCGTGCACCTCGTGGCCGAAGTCGTTGATCTTCGTCAGCCGTGAGGCGCCGTGAAAATGGCCGTTGAAGGTGAGGAAGATCTGGTCATTGCCCGCGATGAGCTTGTCCCAGAGCATCAGGCCGTACTCCGTCTCGCGAGGGGTCGCGCCGTCCGCCTCGACGTTGAGCACCTCGTGGCTGGTGAGGATCACAGGCACCGTCGGGTGCTCGGCCATCACCGAATCGGCCCATGCGAGCGTGGCGTCCGATACGCGCCAGGGGAGAGTCAGCACCATGAACTCCTGGCCCTCCGCTTCGAAGATGTGATAGCGGCTGAAGCCGGTCGGGTCGCTGCCCTGGTAAGTAGGATCGGCTGCGGCGCGCTCGGTGCCGAACCACTTCAGGAACGGCTCGGCGGCCAGGTCGTAGTCGGTGTCGACGAGCGCGTCGTTGCTGTCGAGGACGTCGTGATTGCCCGTGAGGATCGAGTACGGCGCGCCGGCCTGCTCCAGGTTCCTCATGGCGGCGTCCGCGGCCTGCCACTCCGCCTCCACGGTGGCGCGATCGACGACGTCGCCGACGTGAGCGGTGAAGGGGATGTGCAGCGTGTCAGCGTTGTCCGCGATCCACTGCGTCTGAGTGGCGAAGGGATCGGTCCCGTACCGGGGCTGGAACTGCTCGGCGGAGTACCTCGAGTAGAACTGCGTGTCCGGGAGGACGGCGAATGTGAAGCGCGACGCCAGATCTGCGCCTTCGTCGGCAGCGGCGGGTGCTGAGGCGGGGGTGGACTGCGCTGAGGCGGGAGCGGCAGCCCCGAGGAGCAGACTCGTGGTGAGACCGACGGCGAGGACGCCGGCTGTACATCGTGCCGCGAGTGCGACGGGGGACACAGGGAGTGATCGTGGTGATCGCAAGAGTGGATCCTTCGAGGAGGAACGGACGGGAGGACGTGGCGATCGGCCGGGTTGCTCCGGGATCGCCCGGGTGACTCACGTTCGTGTGCGCGGGTAGCCGAAAAGTGGCCGTTGCGTCGACGTCGTATGGCCCGTTGGCGACGAACGCGGTGCTGATACGCGGAGACCTCCGGATGCCGGGCTCGCGGTCGCAACGGTTCAGCGGCCGTTCACACTCCGGTCACATGAGCCGACGATCCTGACCTGAGCACCCCGATGAGGAGGACTCGATGACCATTGCAGAAAACATCCGCCGCCCGCTTCCGATGGCGGACCACGTGCGCGGCAAGCGCTCAGCCGTCACCTGTGAGCTGAAGTGCGCGAACGCGTGCCTCGGGCCGGAATGCAACACCTCGGCGAACCAGGACTTCCGCTCGATCGCCTCGGCCGTGTTCTCCCGACGTCAGCTGTTCGGCCTCGGCGCTGCCGCCGCCGTCGCGATCGCCGTCGGCGTCGACCGCGCGGCACCGGTGTCCGCTCCTGGTGCCGCGGGCGTCGGGGGCCTCGGCGTCTCCACCGGCAAGCCGGGAACCGCAGGGCTCTCCTTCGGACCGATCGCCTCCGTGCCTGCCGATATCGACGCCTTCACCGTGCCGGACGGCTACACGTGGCAGCCGCTGATCCGATGGGGCGACCCGTTGTTCTCGCGAACGCCGGCCTTCGACATCCTCGGTCAGACGGCCGAGGCGCAGCACGGCCAGTTCGGTTACAACAGCGACTACCTCGACATCATCCCCGACCCGAGCGGCAAGACCGGCGTCCTCGTGAACAACCACGAGTACGTCAACCCGAACCTCATGTTCCCGACCACCACCGACGCGGCCGAACTGCAGCGTCGCGGCGAGATCTACAAGGCCGCCCAGGGGATGTCGGTCGTGGACATCGCCCGTCGAAAGGTCGGAGAGCCGTGGGCGTACGTCGTCGACGGTCGGCGCAACCGCCGAATCACGGTCGAGACGGTGTTCGAGCTCACCGGGCCGGCCGCAGGGTCGGACCTCGTCAAGACCGCGGCGGACCCCGAAGGCCGATGGGTGCACGGCACCCTCGGCAACTGCGCCGGCGGCACGACGCCCTGGGGGACCGTGCTGTCGGGCGAGGAGAACTTCAACGGCTACTTCGCCTGGGCGGCCGACACCGCGGAGCAGAAGCGCTACTCAAACTCGAGCACGACGTCGACGTCGACCGGGTGGGAGGCCTACGACCCGCGCTTCGACGCCCACGACCCCGACTACGTCAACGAACCCAACCGCTTCGGGTACATCGTGGAGGTCGACCCGCAGGACCCGAACTCCACTCCGCGCAAGCACACGGCCATGGGGCGCCTCAAGCATGAGGGCGCGAACGTGCACGTGGCGGAGGACGGCCGCGTCGTCGCGTACATGGGCGACGACGAACGAGGCGACTACCTCTACAAGTTCGTGTCGAAGAACCGGATCTCGGGGTCTCGGAAGAAGAACCTGAACCTGCTCAGCGAGGGCGACCTCTACGTCGCGACGTTCCGCGGCAACTCGCCGGCCGCCGAGATCGTCGGCACGGGCGCGCTTCCCGCCGACGGTGCGTTCGACGGCACAGGCGTCTGGGTGCCGCTGACGCAGGGCGGCAAGAGCGCGGTTCCCGGATTCACCACCGAGCAGGTGCTGGTGTACACCCGCCTCGCCGCGGACGCGGTCGGTGCGACGAAGATGGACCGACCGGAGGACGTCGAGCCGAACCCGCTCACCGGAAAGGTGTACGTGGCTCTCACGAACAACTCCGGCCGCACGGCCCTCGACGAAGCGAACCCGGTCACCGGCAACCGGTACGGTCACGTCATCGAGCTCACCGAGACCGCAGGTCAGTCGGGTACGACGTTCGGCTGGAGCATCCTGCTGCTGTGCGGTGACCCCGCCACCTTCGACAACGCCTACTTCGCGGGCTTCCCGAAGGAGCTCGTGTCGCCGATCTCCTGCCCGGACAACGTCGCCTTCGACTCGGAGGGCAACCTGTGGATCTCGACCGACGGCGCCCCGAGCACGATCGGACGCGCAGACGGCCTGTTCAAGGTGCCGCTCACCGGATCCGAGCGCGGGCACGTTCAGCAGTTCCTCGCGGTGCCGCGTGACGCCGAGACCTGCGGACCCGTCATCCACGACAAGGAGGGGCTGGTCTTCGTCGCCGTGCAGCACCCGGGTGAGGACGGCACTTTCGAGGCTCCGAACTCGCTGTTCCCCGACTACGGCTCGAGCGCGCCCGGCGATGCGCCGAACGCGCCGCGACCGGCCGTGATCCAGTCGTACCGCGCGTGATCTGAGACGAGAGGCGATCGCCGGGAACTCCCGGCGATCGCCTCTCGCGTGCATGCGAGAGTGTCACGCGACGGCGTACACGGGGTATCGTTGTACGGATGTCGCGCGTGCGAACCTGCGCGACGAGAGCTGAATAGGGAGGCCGTTATGGACATCGAATTGGGGCTGCTGCGCGGGATCGAGAAGGAGAAGGCGATTCCCTTCGACGAGCTCGTCGCGATCATCGAGCAGGCCGTTCTGACGGCATACGGCAAGCACGTCTCGGAAGAGGGCGCCATCCCTGAAGGGGTTCGGGTCGAACTCGACCGCAAGACCGGGCACGTCGCCGTGCTGCAGCCGGTCAAGGACGACGACGGCGCGATCATCGGTGAAGAGGACGCCACCCCTGACGACTTCGGTCGCATCGGCGCGTTCGCCGCCAAGCAGGTCATCAGCCAGCGCCTGCGCGACATCGCGGACGAAGCCGTCCTCGGTGAGTTCAAGGGCAAGGAAGGCGACATCGTCGCCGGCGTCATCCAGCAGGGGCCGAACCCGCGCATGATCCACGTCGACCTCGGCAGCGTCGAGGCGATCCTGCCTCCGGAGGAGCAGGTCCCCGGTGAGGACTACGCGCACGGCTCACGCCTGCGCGTCTACGTCACGGCGGTCGCGAAGGGTCTCAAGGGGCCGCAGATCACGGTCTCGCGCACCCACCCCGGCCTCGTGCGCAAGCTGTTCGCACTCGAGGTGCCGGAGATCGCCGCTGGGCTCGTCGAGATCGTCTCGCTCGCGCGCGAAGCCGGCCACCGCACCAAGATCGCCGTCAGATCGGACGATCCGTCGATCAACGCCAAGGGCGCCTGCATCGGAGAACTCGGGCGCCGCGTCCGCGCCGTCACGGAGGAGCTCGCGGGGGAGAAGATCGACATCGTCGATCACGACGTCGACCTCGCCACCTTCGTCGCCCACGCGCTCTCGCCGGCGAAGGTCACGAGCGCCTTCGTGCTCGATGCGAACACCAAGGCCGTGCGCGCTCTCGTACCCGACTACCAGCTTTCTCTCGCCATCGGCAAGGAGGGCCAGAACGCCCGACTCGCAGCCAAGCTGACCGGTGCGAAGATCGATATCCAGCCCGACAGCATCCTGGACTGAGGCCGGGTCGCGGAATCGGGACCCGACGGCGCGGTGTAAGATGGAACCTGTACGAACATGCGTCGGTTGTCGCGTGCGTGCTTCCCGATCCGCTCTTCTCAGGGTGGTGGTCACCGACGGCGTCCTCATCATCGATGAGCGCGCCGCGATGACGGGGAGGGGCGCCTGGCTCCATCCGACGCGGGAATGCATGGAAGCCGCTCTGCGGCGCCGCGCTTTCGCACGAGCCCTCCGTGTGTCCGAACCACTGGACACGCAGACCATCGAGAAACGGCTGAATGGCTATGGAAACAAAGTGAACGGCTCGAAATGAGACCCGTCCGCAACTAGTGGTCTGCCCTGCCTGGGTGGACCGACCCAGACAGGAGAATTGTGGCTGCCAAACCACGCGTACACGAGATCGCCGCTGAGCTCGGCGTCGACAGCAAGTTCGCACTCGCAAAGCTGAAGGAGCTCGGCGAGTTCGTCAAGAGCCCTTCGTCGACCATCGAGCCCCCCGTGGCTCGCAAGCTCCGTGCGGCCATCGAGGCCGACGGCGCCGCGGCGCCCAAGGCGGAGGAGAAGCCTGCTGCAGCGAAGCCCGCTGCAGCGAAGCCCGGTGCGGCCAAGCCCGGTCCGAAGGCACCGACCCCCGGACCCAAGCCCGGCCCGAAGCCGGCACCCGAACCTGCGCCCGCGCCCGCCGAAGCACCGGTCGCCGCTGCGCCCGCTCCGGCTGCCGAGACGCCTGCTGCGGAGGCGCCTGCCGCCGCCGCACCGTCCGATGACAAGGGAGCACCGAAGCCCGGCGCCCCGCGTCCGGGCAACAACCCCTTCTCGTCCGCTCAGGGCATGGGGCAGCGCCCCACCGGACCCCGTCCGGGCAACAACCCCTTCGCATCCGCTCAGGGCATGGGCCAGCGCCCGACGCCGGGGAACATCCCGCGTCCGCAGGCTCCCCGCCCCGGGGCACCCCGCCCTGGCGCACCGCGTCCTGGCTCGCCCCGTCCCGGCGCTCCCCGCTCCGGCGGTCCCGGTCGTCCCGGTGGTGCACCGTTCCAGCAGCGTTCCGGCGGCCCCGGCCGTCCCGGCGGTGCCGGTGGTGCGCCAGGCGGCGGTCCCGGCGCTCGTCCGGGTGGCGGCTTCGCAGGTCGCCCCGGTGGCGGCGGCGGCCGCGGCCGTGGACCCGGTGGTGGAACCGCAGGTGCCTTCGGCAAGGGAGGCGGCAAGTCCAAGCAGCGCAAGTCGCGTAGGGCGAAGCGGCAGGAATTCGAGATGCGGTCGGCTCCGGTCGTCGGTGGCGTCAACGTCACCCGCGGCAACGGAGAGATCATCCGCATGCGCCGCGGCGCGTCCATCGCCGACTTCGCGGACAAGATCGAGACGCTGACCGGTTACACCGTGCAGCCCGGAACCCTTGTCACGATCCTCTTCAACCTCGGCGAGATGGCCACGGCCACCGAGTCGCTGGACGAGGCGACCTTCGAGGTCCTCGGCGAGGAGCTCGGCTACAAGATCCAGATGGTCTCGCCCGAGGACGAGGACAAGGAGCTCCTCGAGGGCTTCGGCCTCGACCTGGCCAAGGAGCTGGAGGAGGAGAGCGAGGACGACCTCGAGATCCGCCCGCCGGTCGTCACGGTCATGGGTCACGTCGACCACGGTAAGACGCGCCTCCTCGACGCGATCCGCAAGACCAACGTCATCGAGGGTGAGGCCGGAGGCATCACCCAGCACATCGGTGCCTACCAGGTCTGGACCGAGCACGAGGGCCACGAGCGCGCGATCACCTTCATCGACACCCCGGGTCACGAGGCGTTCACCGCCATGCGTGCCCGTGGTGCGCAGGTCACCGACCTCGCGATCCTGGTGGTCGCGGCCGACGACGGCATCATGCCGCAGACGGTCGAGGCGCTCAACCACGCCCAGGCGGCCGAGGTCCCGATCGTGGTCGCGGTCAACAAGGTCGACAAGCCCGACGCCAACCCGGCGAAGGTTCGTCAGCAGCTGACCGAGTACGGTCTCGTCGCCGAGGAGTACGGCGGAGATGTCATGTTCGTCGACGTCTCGGCACGTGCCGGCACGGGTATCCAGGAACTCCTGGACGCCGTGCTGCTCGCGGCCGACGCCGGCCTCGACCTGACCGCGAACCCGAACAAGTCCGCACGTGGTGTCGCCATCGAGGCGAAGCTCGACAAGGGCCGTGGTTCGATCGCGACCGTCCTCATCCAGTCCGGAACGCTGCGCGTCGGCGACTCGATCGTCGCGGGCACCGCATACGGCCGTGTCCGTGCGATGCTCGACGAGAACAGCGAGGCCGTCGAAGAGGCGGCTCCGTCGCGTCCGGTGCAGGTGCAGGGTCTGAACTCCGTGCCGCGCGCCGGTGACGTGTTCATCGTCACCGAGGAAGACCGCATGGCCCGCCAGATCGCTGAGAAGCGTGAAGCGGTCGAGCGCAACGCCCTGTTGGCCAAGGCCCGCAAGCGCATCTCGCTCGAGGACTTCACCCGTGCGCTCGAAGAAGGCAAGGTCGAGACGCTCAACCTCATCATCAAGGGCGACGTATCCGGTGCCGTCGAGGCGCTGGAGGAATCGCTGCTCAAGATCGAGGTCGACGACACGGTCCAGCTGCGCATCATCCACCGCGGTGTGGGTGCTGTCACGGAGTCGGATGTGAACCTGGCGACGATCGACAACGCGATCATCGTGGGCTTCAACGTCCGCCCCGACCCCAAGGCCCGTGAGGCCGCGGCTCGTGAGGGCGTGGATGTCCGGTTCTACTCGGTCATCTACTCCGCGATCGACGAGATCGAGAGCTCCCTCAAGGGCATGCTCAAGCCGGAGTTCGAAGAGATCCAGTCCGGTGTCGCCGAGATCCGCGAGGTGTTCCGCTCCTCCAAGTTCGGCAACATCGCCGGTGTCATCGTGCGATCGGGAACGATCACGCGCAACGCCAAGGCCCGCATCATCCGCGACGGTGTCGTGCTCGCCGATGGCCTCGCCATCGAGTCGCTGCGCCGCTTCAAGGACGACGTCACCGAGGTACGTACGGACTTCGAGGCCGGTATCGGTCTCGGCAAGTTCAACGACATCCAGATCGGCGACGAGATCGAGACAACGGAGATGGTCGAGAAGCCTCGCGGCTGATCGCATCACTCATGAGGGGCGCCCGAGGGCGCCCCTCATTCGTCACACGGAAGAAGAAGGAAATGGCTGGAGAACGACAGGCACGTCTGGCGGATCGCATCCGCGTCATCCTGGCGGAGCGCCTCGAGCGGGGTCTGCGCGACCCGCGGCTCGGCTTCGTCACCATCACCGACGTCCGCGTCTCCGGTGATCTGCAGCACGCATCGGCCTTTTACACGGTGCTCGGCACCGATGAAGAGCGGGCCTCGAGCGCTGCCGCACTCGCGTCGGCGACGGGGATGCTGCGCAGCGAGGTGGGCAAGCAGCTCAGCACCCGCCTGGTGCCGACCCTGGAGTTCATCCCCGACGCGCTCCCCGAGAACGCCGACAACATCACCGCGTTGCTCCGTCAGGCGCAGGAGCGTGACGCCGAAGTGGCCAGGCTCGCCTCGTCCGCCACGCACGCCGGCGATGCGGATCCCTACGTGCGCTCCGAAGAGGACGACCAGCAGCAGTGATCCGCGGCTGATCAGCGGGGGAGTCGGAGCAGGTGCTCCGACGCCTCGGCGAGTCCGTCCGCGATGAGGGAATCGATCGCACGATCGCGCTGCACGGCATCCGCCCAGTCGTGGATGACCGCATCGAGCGGCAGCTCACCGGCGGCCGCGTCGCGCAGCGCCTTCAGCACTGCACCGCGGGCCTGCCGGTCGGAGCCCTCATACCTGGCCTGTCTGCGGCGCTCGTCCCCGGTGTCGGGAAATCCGGATGAGGCCCACACGCAGTCGCCCGCTATCGGGCAGCGGCCGCATCTCGGCGTCCGCGACGTGCACACGGTGGCGCCGAGCTCCATCATGGCGGCGTTGAAGACGGCGGATTCCTCATCCGATTCGGGAAGCAGCGCCCCCATCACGACAAGGTCCCGACGTGCGGCCGGCCCGGGCTGGGATCGTCCTTCGATCGCGCGGGCGATGACGCGGCGCGTGTTGGTGTCGACGACAGGATGCCGGTCACCGAACGCGAACACCGCCACGGCCCTGGCGGTGTAGTCGCCGATCCCTGACAGCGCGAGAAGTGCGTCCACATCGCGCGGCACTTCACCGGCGTGACGTTCGGTGATCTCGATCGCGGCGCGGTGCAGCCACAGTGCCCTGCGCGGATATCCCAGATTCGCCCATTGGAGCACGACTTCCGCGGGCGTCGCCGCCGACATCGCGGTCGGTGTGGGCCAACGGGCGAGCCACGCCTCCAGATGAGGGATGACCCTGGTCACGGGCGTCTGCTGCAGCATGAACTCGCTGACCAGCGTGCCCCATGCGCCGAACCGCTCATGGAACTCCGGCTGACGCCACGGAAGGTCCCTGGCCTCAGCGAGATACCAGTCCGCGAGCAGCGGGGGCAGGTGCGAGGAGGGGGTCGGGGTCGCAGGCACCTCGCCAGCCTATGCGGAATGCCCTGTGGCAGCGCTCCGGCGCGCTCGTGGTCGTCGGTAGGCTGGGGGGATGGTCGCACCCGGCATTCTTCTCGTTGACAAACCAGGCGGGCTGACCAGCCATGACGTGGTCGCACGGACGCGGAAGGCGTTCGGCACCCGCAAGGTCGGGCATGCGGGAACGCTCGATCCGATGGCGACGGGCCTGCTGGTGATCGGGATAGAAGGCGCGACACGGCTGCTCACCTACGTGGTCGGCGCGGACAAGACGTACACATCGACGATCCGGCTCGGTCAGACGACCGGGACGGATGACGCAGAGGGCGAGATCACGCGCACAGCCGATGCGGCCGATGTGGCCGCGGTCACGGGCGAGCAGATCAGGGCGGCGATCACCGAGCTCACGGGCGAGATATCCCAGGTGCCGAGCGCCGTCTCCGCCATCAAGGTCGACGGTCGTCGCGCCTATGATCTCGTCCGCGCAGGTGAACAGGTCGAACTCAAGGCGAGACAGGTCACCGTGTCGCGGTTCGATGTCATCGAGGAGCGTCGCAGCACAGGCGTCATCGAACTCGACGTGGTCGTGGACTGCTCCTCGGGCACCTACATCCGTGCGCTCGCACGCGATCTCGGCGAGGCTCTCGGCGTCGGGGGGCATCTGACCGTGCTCCGTCGCACGAGGATCGGTCCGTTCGACGTCGACGACGCGGTCGGGCTGGATTCGCTTGCGGGCGCGACGACGCTGACTCCGGCCGACGCCGCGGCGTCGATCCTGCAGCCCCTCGCGGTCACTGAGGACGATGCGCGCGACCTTCGGCACGGCAAGCGACTCAAGGATCAGGCCTCGAGGCTCGACGACGTGCTCGCTGCGGCCATCGATCCCGACGGTGCGCTCGTCGGGATCGTCGAGAAACGCGGCGGGGATCTCAAGAGTGTGATGAACATGCCGGAGAGTGCACGATGATCCTCTGGTTCACGACCCTCCAGATCGTCGTCGCCGTCGCGGCCGGCCTCTTCTGCATCATCGCCGGGCTCGCCCGGCGGCGCCCGAGCGATCTCTCGGTGGGGGCGCTCGCGCTCGTCGAAGTGCTTCTCGTCGTGCAGATCATCATGGCGATCATCGCGCCGTTCGCAGGGAACCCGCCGTCGGGCGATCTGCTGGAGTTCTGGGTCTACCTCGTCTCCGCCGCTCTCCTGCCGATCGGGGGCGTGATCTGGGCACTGCTGGAGCGCAGCCGCTGGAGCACGGTGATCCTCGGCGTCGTCGCGCTGGCCGTGGCGATCATGCTGTGGCGGATGCAGGTGATCTGGACCATCCAGATCGGTTGATGCGCGGCGCTCGAGCGCGGCTCGCGCGCTTAGGATGGAGGATGCTATGAGCATCACCGCAACCCGCAATCGGATGACCGGCATCGGCCGTGTCCTCGTCATCGTCTACGCCGTGATGGCTCTGGCGGCCACGGGTCGCAGCTTCGTGCAGATCGTGCGGAAGTTCGATGAGGCGCCGCTCGCCTACTCGCTCTCGGCGATCGCCGCCGTCGTGTACATCCTCGCCACTCTGGCGCTGGTGCTCGCCGGCCGTCGTGGCTGGTACACGGTCGCGTGGGTCGCCATCCTCTTCGAACTGGTCGGAGTCGTCGTCGTGGGCGTCCTGAGCCTCGCCGTGCCAGAGCTGTTCCAGCACGATTCGGTCTGGTCGGTCTTCGGGCGCGGATATCTGTTCATTCCGCTGGTGCTGCCCGTGTTCGGCATCTGGTGGCTGCGCACGCACCGTCCCGTCGACGCGGCGCTCACGGTGGAGGCGAAGGCGTGATCGTCTTCCGCGATCCGAGCGAGGTCCCAGCTGACTTCGGGCCTTCGGCTGTCGCGATCGGCAAGTTCGACGGCGTCCACGCCGGACACCGTGCGGTCATCGAGCGCCTGAAGGCGGATGCCGCGGCATCCGGTGCACGCGCGGTAGCCGTGACCTTCGATCGCAATCCGCTGGCGCTGCTGCGTCCGGAGATCTGCCCTGAGAACGTCGTGTCGGTGGAACGCAAGCTCGCGCTCCTCGGCGAGCTCGGTCTCGATGCGACCCTGCTGCTGACGTTCGATCGCGCCCTTGCATCTCGTACTCCGGAGCAGTTCGTCGAGGAGTTCCTGGTCGCCGCGCTGCACGTGTCGACCGTGCTCGTCGGTCGCGACTTCCGTTTCGGCCGCGGGGGAGCGGGTACTCCTGAGCTGCTGGCAGAGCTCGGGCCGACGTACGGGTTCACGGTCGACGTCGTCGATGACGTGTATCTGGACGACTCGGAGCGCCGGGTCTCGTCCAGCTGGATCCGCGAACTGCTGGCCGAGGGCGACGTGCGCACAGCAGGGGACGTGCTCGGTCGTCCGGTCGACGTCCGCGGCGAGGTCGTCCACGGGCTCAAGCGCGGACGCGAGCTCGGCTTCCCGACCGCGAACCTGTCCGAGATCGTCGACGCGCTCGTCCCCGCCGACGGCGTGTACGCGGGCTGGCTCGTGGATCACGACACGAGGACCCGATACCCGGCGGCAGTCTCCGTCGGGACGAACCCGACCTTCGACGACGTGCTGGTGCGTCAGGTCGAGGCGCACGTGCTCGACCACGACGCGCTCGATCTGTACGGGCACGATGTCACGGTGGAGTTCACCGAACGGTTGCGGGGCATGGTGGCTTTCGAAGGCATCGAGGCGCTCATGGCGCAGATGGCGGCCGATGTGGTGGCGGCGCGCGTCCTGCTGACAGGCGAAGTGCGCACGTAGACGAAAAGCATTCCGCTCGGACCTCGTCAGCGCTACGCTTGCGCCGTGAGTCCTTGGGAGATCGTGCTCGCCGTCGCGGATGCGCCGAAGGCGCCCAACCTGTGGGGAGCGCTGGGGTGCGCCATGGCGTACGCCGCGGCGCTGCTGGCGGCGCTGGACGCCTTCGCCGACATGCTGCTGGCCCGTGGGACGACGGCGTCGGCGTTCGGACCAGCTCACGGGCTGAAGTTCGGTGGCAAACTCGCCGCCGCGGGCATCACGGTCGTCTCCGCCGGAGCCGTGCTGGCGCTCGATTCGAACTGGTTCGCGTTCACTGTCCTGTCGGTCGTGTTCGTCGTCGTGGTCTCGGCGGCGGCGCTGGTGATGCGCCGCACTGCGAGGAACGGGCGCGTGCAGGCGGAGATCGCCCCGCGATGACGTAAACTAACGGCAGGTCTTCTTCCGCGGAGCGCCACAACGGCGCCACGAGGATGACCGCACAACGTTCGCACCGTCCTGGCTGGCGCCACACGCGGACGGCACGGACCGCCTGTCATGGCGATCCGGTACTCACGCTCAGGAGGAGCATGCCGACTACGGCAACCGCCGCTACGCGGCGAAAGAAGACGTCGCGTCGTGATGACGAGGCCCCGCTGATCCCCATCCTCGCGCGCAAGGTCCGAGAGATCGAGGCCAAGGCGCAGCGCGGCAAGCTGGGACCCACGAACCGCGTGAAGTTCCAGGTGATCGCCTTCCTCGTGCGCGAGGAGCGCGCCAGGGTCAAGACGGACGCGGCCTTCACCGATTCTGCTCGGGCCGAGCTGCTCAAGCGACTCGACGGCGTAGCGACGATACTGGCGAAGACCGCTGCACGGGACACCTCCCTCATCCAGCTGCTCGAGGCCGACTCGGCCACGAGCCCCGTCGCGAAGCGCATGCGCCGCGACTGGCTGCTCGAGTCCGGTGCCGAGCTCGCACCGGAAGAGCTCATCATCACCGACATCGCGCCCGTGCAGGCTCCGGTCGTGCCCGCCGCGCTGGCCGATCGCCAGGTGATCCCGCCCGCCGTGGAGTCCAGGCAGCTCGCCAACCCGTTCCTCGCGCCGGATCTGACCCCTCGCCAGCCGACAGCGCCTCGGCGCAGGCTGGACGACTGGGAACTCATGGGTCCGCTGTACAAGGCGTTCGAGACGGGTGCAGGCGGATCGTCGGCGACCATGGAGCTCCCTCCGACGCCGGAGTACGATCACGTCTCGCCCAAGGGCCTCGAGGTCATGGTGCACCAGTCGCGGTTCCTGGAATCCGTGCGTCACGGCCACCGCAGCTTCCTGCTCGCAGACGAACCGGGCCTCGGCAAGACGGCCCAGTCCGTCCTCGCCGCATCCATCGCCGACGCGTACCCGCTTCTCGTGGTCGTCCCGAACGTCGTGAAGATGAACTGGGCCCGCGAGGTCGAGCGGTGGACGCCGCAGCGCCGCGCCACCGTCATCCAAGGCGATGGCACGGATGTCGACGCGTTCGCCGACGTCTTCATCGTCAACTACGAGATCCTGGACAGGCACCTGTCGTGGCTCGGCTCGATCGGCCTCAAGGGCATGGTCGTCGACGAGGCGCACTTCATCAAGAACCTCTCGTCCCAGCGCTCGCAGAACGTGCTCGCGCTGGCGTCGCGGATACGCGAGCGCACGCGCGATCCGCTCATGATGGCGCTCACGGGTACACCGCTGATCAACGACGTCGAGGACTTCGACGCGATCTGGCGCTTCCTGGGCTGGACCACCGGCGACAAGCCGGGTGTCGAGCTCATGCGCAAGCTGGACGACACCGGACTCACCCCGGCGGACAAGGCCTTCTACGCTGAGGCGCGCGACGCCGTGATCTCGATGGGCATCGTCCGTCGCAAGAAGAAGGACGTCGCGGCCGACCTGCCGGACAAGCTCATCGCCGACCTGCCCGTGCAGTTGGACGACGAGTTCGGTCGCGGCATCCGCCAGGCCGAGCGCGAGCTGGGGGAGCGGCTCGCAGCCAAGTACCGCCGCATCGTTCAAGCACGCGGCGATCGCGGCCTCGAGCCCGGCGAGATCGACGAGGACATCGTCCGTCTCGTCGCCCACAACGAGCTGGAGGAGTCGAAGGCGGCGGGAACCGGCGGAGACAACGTCTTCACCATGGTGCGCAAGATCGGTCAGGCCAAGGCTCAGCTCGCGGCGGACTACGCCGCTCAGCTGCAGCGCTCGGTGGGCAAGGTCGTCTTCTTCGCCAAGCACATCGACGTCATGGACCAGGCCGAAGCCCACTTCAGGGCATCCGGCATCCGTTACGTGTCGATCCGGGGCGACCAGACGACGCCTGCGCGCCAGCAGGCGATCGACGACTTCAACGGCGACGAGAGCGTCGGGATCGCGGTCTGTTCCCTGACAGCCGCCGGCGTCGGGCTGAACCTGCAGGCGGCGTCCAACGTCGTCCTCGCGGAGCTGAGCTGGACGGCAGCCGAGCAGACGCAGGCCATCGACCGCGTCCACCGCATCGGGCAGGACGAGCCGGTGACCGCATGGCGGATCATCGCCGCTCACACGATCGACACGAAGATCGCCGAGCTCATCGATCAGAAGCAGGGCCTCGCAGCCCGTGCTCTCGACGGTGAGACCGTGGAGGCGTCGGCCAGCGAGTCGGTCCAGCTCTCCGCGCTCATGCATCTGCTGCGACAGGCTCTCGACGCCTGAGGGGGCCGTCACGATCGCTAAAGAATCGCGCTTCTTGACGGTGATTCACGGTTTTCGACGCGGCATCTGCGGAAGATCGGTCGTTCGCCGCATATCGCGGCGCAAGATCATCGTTTTTCGCGGCCGCTGAATGGCGTCGGCCGGTGATGCCCACTAGGGTCGAGAGCAGGCAGCGTCGCCCGTCCCCCTCCCGAAACGTCCGAAGGCATCAGCATGAAGATCGGCATCCTCACCAGCGGCGGCGACTGCCCCGGCCTCAACGCGGTCATCCGCGGCATCGTGCTCAAGGGCACGACCTCGTACGACCTCGAGTTCGTCGGTATCCGCGACGGATGGCGAGGCGTCGTCGAGGGTGATTTCATGCCGCTCACCCGTCACGAGGTCAAGGGACTCTCCAAAGTCGGCGGCACGATCCTGGGCACCAGCCGCACGAACCCCTACGAGGGGGAGCGCGGTGGTGCCGACAACATCGCCAAGACGCTCTACGGGCACAAGATCGACGGCATCGTCGCCATCGGCGGCGAGGGAACCCTCGCAGCCGCTGACCGGTTGTCGAAGGACGGCCTCAACGTACTGGGCGTGCCGAAGACCATCGACAACGACCTTCGAGCGACCGACTACTCGTTCGGTTTCGACACCGCGGTGAACATCGCGACGGACGCGATGGATCGGCTTCGCACCACCGGAGACTCGCACCAGCGCTGCATGGTCGCCGAGGTCATGGGCCGTCACGTGGGGTGGATCGCGTTGCACGCCGGCATGGCGGCCGGTGCCCACGTGATCTGCATCCCCGAGGTGCCGATGTCGATCGACGAGATCGCCGAGCTGGTCACGAGCGCTCACGATCGTGGTCGTGCGCCCCTCGTCGTGGTCTCGGAGGGCTTCAAGCTCGAAGGCATGGACGAGGCGTTCAGCGACAAGGGTCTGGACGCCTTCAATCGCCCGCGGCTCGGTGGCATCGGCGATCAGCTCGCTCCCGCGATCGAGCGGATCACCGGCATCGAGACCCGCGCGACGATCCTGGGCCACATCCAGCGAGGCGGTTCGCCCTCCGGATTCGACCGCGTGCTCGCCACGCGCCTCGGCCTGCACGCCGCAGACGCGATCATGGAGGGAGCCTGGGGCAAGATGGTCGCCATGAAGGGAACGGACATCGTTCGGGTGCCGTTCGAGGAGGCTCTCGGCGAGCTCAACACCGTGCCGCGCTATCGCTACGACGAGGCCGCTGCGCTCTTCGGCTGAACATCGCACGCGCTCAGCGAGCGCACAGCGCACCCACAGGCGAGGTGAATGCTGACCGCCTATCGTCGCTTCGATGATGCGCGCAGATTCACGTCTTCCCCACGGCAGGCACTTCGCCCTGACCTGGGGGATCAGCGATCACTACGGCGGCATGACCAATGCCATGCTGCGACGCTCGCGGTCCTTCAAGCGGCTGGGCGGCGTCGACGTCGACATCCTCACGCTCGATGATCGCGCCGACTATCACCTGCTGGATTCACGACTGCGCGCGGCCGGCGAACTGATCGAGGGGATGCGGATCCGCAACCTCTGGGACGATCTTCGCCGTCGGCCGCCGAGGGCGAAGGGCACGGCGGCTGACCCGGTCGAGCCGCTCACGCCTGCCGAAGACGATGTGGTGTCCGAGTGCGACGGTGTGGTCATCGCCCGGCAGCGCTCTCAGGCGGACGGCGGCCCGGTCGCGGTGGATCGGTTCCGTCGTGACGGAACCCTGCTCGCCACCGAGCGCACGGGAACCGACACGCGGCACATCGTTGTGTACGCGGAGGACGGTACTCCGATCCGGTCGTGGAGATCGAAGTGGAGTCTGTACCGATGGTGGTTCGATCGGTTGACGGCGGGGAAGACCAGTTACCTGCTGGTCGATTCGAAGACCGCTGCCCCGTGCGTCGCCGGCTATCGGAGGGAGAACGTGACGACCGTCCACATCGTGCACGCGTCTCACCGGCTGCGCGGACGAGCGGGGACGTTGCGGGCTTCGCGCGCAGCCGTTCTGCGGCGGGCGGAGGAGTTCGACGACATCGTCGTCCTGACGGAGAGGCAGCGGTCGGACCTCGAGGAGGATCTCGCTGCCATCGACGTCAGAGCCAGGATCCGCGCGATCCCGAACGAGGTGGATCTCCTCGAGGCGTCCGGACGCCCTCGTTCCGACGCCTCCGGTGTCGTCGTCGCCTCCTTGGACACCCGCAAGCGCCTGAAGCATGCAGTGGATGCCGTGACGCGCGCGCACGCGGTCGATCAGCGGATCAGCCTCGATCTCTACGGCGACGGGCCGCGGGAGCGTGAGATCCGCGCACATGTCGAGAAGCGCGGAGTCGAGGAGCACGTCCGGTTCCGAGGATTCGACCCCGACGCGCGTGCGGCCTTCCAGACCGCGGGATTCAGTCTTCTGACCTCCACCTCGGAGGGGCTGCCGCTCGTACTGATTGAGAGCATGGCCGCGGGCTGCATCCCCATCGCGTACGACATCCGATACGGCCCGGCGGACATGATCCACGACGGCGTCGACGGATTCCTCGTCCCCGAGGGCGACGTGGCGAAGATGACGGAGCGGATCCTCGAACTCCAGTCGATGCCGGCAGCCCGTCTCGAGGGCATGAGGAGGCGGGCGATGGCGCGAGCCGCGGAGTTCTCCGAGGCGGCGGTGACCCGTCAGTGGGCGCGGGAACTGCGCGCGGCGTTCGACGCGAAGCGGATCGCCTCCGCGCGCGAGCAGCCGCTGCGCGTGCGCGTGCGGCGACGCGCAGGAGTCGTACGCAGGCGGATCCAGTGGATGACAGGGCGCTGACGGGGCCGATCAGGCAGCATTCGCGCGGCGGTCACCGTGGTCATGCGGTGGGGCTCCGTCGCCCGGCGATGCGGCTTCCCACTCGGCGCGCCAGCGTGTGCGACGGACGCTCCACCCACCGGTAGAACAGTGCAGAGACGCCGAGCGACAGCGGCAGCCCGATGAGGCACACCAGCCACCATCGGTCGGCGCCGAGCAGGTAGCCCAATGTCCCGAGGACGGGTGCGTGCACGAGGTAGAGGCTGAACGAGATCCTGCCCAGCCACAGTGCCGTCGGACGCTCGCACGCACGGCGCAGGAACGGCCACACGATCGCGAGCAGCACGATGAGCGCCGCGCCCACCCCGGCGAGTCCCCAGATCACGTCCTCGACGGGCGCCGGGTAGGCGCCGACGACCGGTCGTACCAGCCAGCTGGCGATGAGCAGCACCGCGGCCACCGCGGCGAGGATCGGCCAGAGCGACCTGGCGTGCAGGCGCTGCGAGAACCCGCGGATGCCGTCGAGATTGACGGCGATGACGGTTCCGAGCAGGAACACCGGGAAGTACACGAGCGCGTCGATGTCGAGCACCCGCCCGGCGACGGTGGCGACTGCGGCCAGCACGGCGAGGTACGCGCTCGCACGGCGGAAACGGATCGCGAGCCACACGAACACCGGGAGCAGAAGTGAGAAGAAGAGCTCCCATCGCAGCGACCACAGCACGTTGTCGATGTCGTACGACGCCGGAAGCAGAGATGCTTCCGCCAGAAAGGAACCGGGTGAGACCGAGGTCGCCTGTGCGTCTCGCAGCCAGGAACCCTCGGGCATGGCAGAGGCGTCCCGAGGGATCGCGACGATCAGCACGGTCGCGAGGATCAAGGCTCCGACCACCGGGAGATACAGCCGGAGCAGGCGTGACGGGTAGTAGCGGGCCCACGTGAAACCCGTGCGCAGAGCAGGCAGTGCGACGACGAGACCGGACAGTGCGAAGAAGACGAGAACCGCCTCCGTACCAGGGAACAGCAGCTTGAGCGGACTCTGTGTCAGCCACGCCCACCCCGTCTCGCTCATCTCAGGGCGTGCGATGAGCGAGAGGTGGTAGAGCACGACGGCGAGAGAAGCGAGTCCTCTCAGTCCGTCGAGACCTGTGATCCTGGTTGAGCTGTCGGACATCCCGCGCCATGCTAGGCGCCGGATCTGCGAGCGGCCTGATCAGTCGGTGGATGCGCTGCCGGCGAGACCGAGGGTGTCCAGCATCCAGGCGAGCTCGAAAGCCCGCTCCTTCCATGCGTTGTACCGACCGCTCACGCCGCCGTGTCCTGCTGCCATCTCGCATTTGAGCAGCACGTCTTCGGCGCCGGCCTCGCGAAGCCGTGCGACCCACTTGGCCGGCTCCACGTACAGCACACGGGTGTCGTTGAGCGATGTCATCGCCAGGATGCGCGGGTAGGCGACGCCGTCCTGCACGTTCTCGTAGGGCGTGTACGACTTCATGTATGCGTAGACGTCCGCGTCGTGCAGCGGATCGCCCCACTCGTCCCACTCGATGACGGTGAGCGGCAGCGAGGGGTCGAGGATGCTGGTGAGCGCGTCGACGAACGGCACGGATGCGAGGATCCCCGCGAACCGTGTCGGCGCCAGATTCGCGACCGCGCCCATCAGCAGACCGCCGGCGCTTCCGCCCTCCGCGACGAGCCGCTCGGGGGTCGTCACACCGCCGGTGATGAGATGCTCGGCGCACGCCACGAAGTCGGTGAATGTGTTGCGCTTGTTCATCAGCTTGCCGTCGTCGTACCAGGTACGACCCATCTCACCGCCACCGCGCACATGCGCGACCGCGAAGATCACGCCGCGATCGAGCTCGGAGAGCCTGGCGACCGAGAACCCGGGATCGATCGAGTGCTCGTACGATCCGTATCCGTACAGGTGGACGGGGCGAACTCCTTCTCCCGGCGCACCGAACGACTTCTTCCAGACCAGTGAGATCGGCACCTGTGTGCCGTCGTCCGCTGTCGCCCACGCCCGCTCCTGGCCGTACTCGTCGGCCGAGTAACCTCCGAGCACCGGCTGGCGCTTGCGCAGTACGAGCTCACGAGTGACCAGATCCAGGTCGTACACCGTGCTCGGGGTGACGAAGGACGTGTAGCCGAGGCGGAGGAAGGGGGAGTGCCATTCCGGGTTGCCCGACGGCCACGCGGAGAACAGCGGCTCGTCGAAGCCGAGTTCGTCGACGGTGTCATCCGCGTAGCCCAGCAGCCCGATCCGTTCGAGTCCCTCGCTGCGGTAGCCGACGACGGCGTGGTCGCGGAAGCAGTCGACTCCGAGAATGCGGCGCCCCGCCTCATGCGCCATGACGACACGGCGTGCGCCCAGCGGATCGTCCGCCGCGACGGAGACGAGTTCGAAATCGACGGCGTCCTGATTGTGCAGGATCAGCAGCCGATCCTGTCCGTCGATCACGGCGTGCTCGAGCGAGTACTCCACGCCCTCGGTGCGCGGCCACACGAGTCGCGGCTCTGCCGTGATCTCGCCCTCGAGGTCGACGAGGTACTCCTCGCTCGTGATGCTGGAGCCGACGCCGATCACGAGGTAGCGCCGGCTGCGCGTGATCCCCGCGCCGAGCCAGAAGCGCTCATCGCTCTCGTGGAAGAGTTTCACGTCGTCCTCGACGGGCGTGCCGATCACGTGCAGCCACAGCGTGTCCGGACGCCAGGCGTCGTCGCGGGTCGTGTAGATGATGCCCGTGCCGTCCGGAGTGAAGAAGCCGCCGCCGGTCTTCGGGATCTCGTCATCGAGGTTCTCGCCGCTGACCAGATCGCGGACCTTGATCGTGTACAGCTCGTCGCCCTCGTAGTCCGGCGCCCACAGCATCCTGGTCGCATCGTCCGACGTGTCGAAGGAGCCGAGCGAGAAGAACTCGTGGCCCTCCGCCTCGACATTGCCGTCGAGGAGGATCTGCTCGCCGGGGACGGGGACGCCGGGCTCGAGTACCGGGGGAGTCCAGTCGTCCTTCGCCGCCGCTGCGCGGCATTGGATGCCGTACTGCGAGCCCTCCTCGCTGCGGCTGTAATACCACCAGTCGCCCTTGCGCGTCGGGACCGAAAGATCCGTCTCCTGCACGCGTCCCTTGATTTCCTGGAACAGCGTCTCGCGCAGACCTTCGAGATGTCCGGTCCTGCTGTCGGTGTACGCGTTCTCCGCCTCGAGATGTCCGATGACCTCGGCGGAATCCTTCTCTCTGAGCCACTCGTACGGGTCCTCGAAGGTGTCTCCGTGATGTGTGCGGGTGTGGGTGCGGCGGGCTGCGATGGGGGCGTTGGTCACCGTTCCACGCTAGCTCAGGTCGAGTTGACCGGAGCCGGGCAGGGTGCGAGGATTTATCGGGGCCGGTTAACGGAAGTCAAACCCACGGTGAACTCTTCGTTCATCACGCCGATCACGTCGGCAGCTCTCTTCCAATCACACAACCGAAAGCGAACGGTGGAAACCGCAGCCCTCATCGTCGTGCTGGTCATCGCACTGGCTCTCTTCTTCGACTTCACCAACGGCTTTCACGACACGGCGAACGCCATGGCGACCCCGATCGCGACGGGCGCCCTCAAGCCGAAGACCGCCGTGCTCCTCGCAGCCGTGCTCAATCTCATCGGCGCATTCCTGTCGACCGAGGTCTCCAAGACCGTCTCGCACGGCATCATCAACGAGGACGCGATCAGGGATTCGGGGGCCGAACTCTTCCTCTCCGTGATCTTCGCCGGACTCATCGGCGCCATCACGTGGAACATGCTCACCTGGCTGCTCGGGTTGCCGTCCAGCTCGTCGCACGCGCTGTTCGGCGGACTCATCGGCGCGACCCTGGTCGGCGTCGGACTCGGCGGCATCGACTTCGGAATGGTGCTCTCGAAGATCGTCCTCCCTGCGCTCATCGCGCCGATCACGGCAGGCATCATCGCCTTCGTCGCGACGAAGATCGCCTATTCGATCACCCGGCGCTACGACAACAAGCCGGACGGCCGAGACGGCTTCCGCTGGGGCCAGATCTTCACATCGTCCCTGGTCGCGCTCGCGCACGGAACGAACGATGCGCAGAAGACCATGGGCGTTATCACCCTCGCGCTCATCACCGTCGGTTGGCAGAGCTCCGACCAGGCGGACCCCTACTTCTGGGTCATCTTCGCATGTGCGTTCACGATCGCGCTCGGCACCTATCTCGGCGGCTGGCGCATCATCCGCACATTGGGCAAGGGCCTCACCGACGTCAAGCCCGCACAGGGTTTCGCTGCGGAGAGCTCGACCGCGGCGACGATCCTCGCGTCCAGCGCCCTCGGCTTCGCGCTCTCGACCACCCAGGTCGCATCCGGCTCGGTGATCGGCTCTGGCCTCGGTCGTCGAGGATCCACGGTGCGCTGGCGGACCGCCGGGCGCATCGGCATCGGTTGGCTGCTCACGCTTCCCGCTGCGGCAGCGGTCGGTGCGGTGGCGGCGCTGCTCGTGGTCTGGTGGGGCACCTGGGGTGTCGCGATCGACGCCGTTCTCGCGCTGGTCATCATCGTCGGCCTGTTCCTGCGCTCGCGCCGCAACGCGGTGACGGCTGACAACGCCATGAGCGACGTCGCCGAGTCCGGACTCGCGGTCGAGCTCCCTGATATGCCGCCGCCGACCAGACGACAGCTGCGCATCGAACAGGCGCGGGCCGAGGCCAAGGCCCGTGCCGATGCGAAGGCCGACGCGAAGGCGAAGGCGAAGGCGGCGAAGAAGGGCGGTACGCGATGAGCGTCGAGATCGACTGGCTCGCCTTCGTGCAGGTGTTCGCCGCGGCTCTGATCGGCGCGACGGCGATCGTGACCTTCTACGCACTCGGTCTCCGGCTGCTCGTCCGTGCCGGGCATGCACCGGTCGTGAGCCCTGCGGAGTTCACCGACGCGATCACCGTGATCAGTGAGAAGGAAGCCAGGCGCGCCGCGAAGCAGGCTGCCAAGGCGGCGAGGAAGAGCCCGCTCACCGATGGGCAGAAGCGCGTCGCGCTCGCGGGCGCCTACGGCTGCTTCGCGCTGTGCGCGGTCGCTGTGATCGGCGGCATCCTCGTGATCGTGATCGGCCACTGATCGGGCGACGACGCGGCGGCTCAGAACCCGTCGGCGCGGGCCGGCGGCATAGACTGGACGCATCCCCTCGTTCCTGATCCGCCACCACCCACAAGGATGTGACATGGCTTCTGCCGCGCCCGCTCTGACCCGCACCGAGACTGACTCCCTCGGGAGCATGGAGATCCCCGTCGACGCGTACTGGGGGATTCACACCGCCCGCGCAGACGCGAACTTCCCGATCACGAAGCGACCGATCTCGGTGTATCCCGATCTTGTCCGTGCGCTCGCTATGGTGAAGCAGGCCAGTGCCAGGGCGAACAAGGAGATCGGGACCCTCGATGCGATGAGGGCCGATCTCATCGACGCCGCGGCGCAGCGGGTGATCGACGGCGAGTTCCACGATCAGTTCACGGTCGGCGTCATCCAGGGCGGAGCCGGCACCTCGACGAACATGAACGCGAACGAGGTGATCACCAACATCGCCCTGGAGGCGGCTGGGCGTGAGAAGGGCGACTACGAGTTCCTGTCTCCGATCGACCACACCAACCGCAGCCAGTCCACCAACGACGTCTATCCGACGGCCGTGAAGATCGGCCTCTCGCTCACCCTGCGCTCCCTGCTCGACGAACTCGATCTGCTGCGCAGATCCTTCCTGAGCAAGGCCGTCGACTTCCACGACATCCTGAAGGTCGGACGCACTCAGCTGCAGGACGCCGTGCCGATGACGCTCGGCCAGGAGTTCCACGGGTTCGCGACGACACTGGGCGAGGACCACAGCCGTCTGACCGAGAACGCCTCCTTGATGTTCGAGATCAACATGGGTGCGACCGCGATCGGCACCGGCATCACCACGCATGCCGACTACGCGCCCGCGGTGCTCAAGCACCTGCGGGAGATCACGGCTCTCGATCTGGAGACCGCGACCGACCTGGTCGAATCCACCAGCGACACCGGCGCCTTCATGTCGTTCTCCTCGTCCCTGAAGCGCAACGCGATCAAGCTCTCGAAGATCTGCAACGATCTGCGCCTGCTCTCATCGGGCCCGCAGGCGGGTCTCGGCGAGATCAATCTCCCTGCCAAGCAGGCCGGATCGAGCATCATGCCGGGCAAGGTCAACCCGGTGATCCCCGAAGTCGTGAACCAGGTCGCGTTCGCGGTGGTCGGTGCGGACATGACCGTGACGATGGCAGTCGAGGCAGGACAGTTGCAGCTCAACGCCTTCGAGCCCGTCATCGCGCATTCGATCTTCCAGTCGATCACCTGGATGCGGCAGGCGATGTGGACACTGCGCGTGAACTGCGTCGACGGCATCACGGCGAACACCGATCGCCTCGGCGCGATGGTCGGTGCCTCGGTGGGCGTCATCACCGCGCTCACGCCGTTCATCGGCTACGCCGCAGCCGCAGCCCTCGCCAAGACCGCACTGCTGACGAACCGCAACGTCGCCGACCTCGTCGTCGAAGCAGGACTCATGTCGCGCGAAGAGGTCACCAAGCAGCTCTCGCCCGCGCGGTTGTCCGGCCTGGAGGCCGTGACCGCTGCGATCACCGTGATCCCGCCGGAAGGCCTGATCGAGATCTGATCATCTTCGGTCGAGCCCCGCTCCCGTGCGGAGCGGGGCTCGACCGAAGGCTCAGTCGTAGATACGGCAGTGCGTGGTGAGCTCGCCGATGCCGTCGATCCCGACGGTCACGGTCGACCGGTCGCGCAGGAAGATCTGCGGCTCGCGGGAGTAGCCGGCGCCTCCTGGGCTGCCGGTGGAGATCAGCGTTCCCGGTCGCAACGTGACCGACTGGGACAGATGCGCGATGAGAGTCGCGACGGAGCGGACCATCTGTCCGGTCGTCGCGTCCTGCACCGTGTGACCGTCCACGACGGTCCAGATGTGCAGATCCTGAGGATCGGGGATCTCGTCCGCCGTGACGACGAACGGCCCGGTCGGAGTGAAGCCGTCGAAAGACTTGCAGCGCGACCACTGCGCCTCGGAGAACTGGATGTCCCGGGCGGTGATGTCGTTGACGACCGTGTATCCCCAGACGTGATCGAGGGCTTCCGCCTCACCGACGTCCTTCGCGGGGCGACCGATCAGCACGCCGAGCTCGGCCTCGTAGTCGACCGACTCGCTCAGTGTGCGGGGCCACCCGGTGGTCGCCTCGTGCGATGTGAGGGAATTCGGCCAGAGCGTGAACACGGTCGGCGCGGTGTCGGTCTTCAACCCCAACTCGCTGGAATGCGCGGCGTAGTTCAGCCCGATCGCGAGGATCACCGGCGGATCGAGCACCGCCGACGCGAAGCCGAAGCCGTCGAGCGGATAGCGGGGCGCCGCGCCTTCATCGAGTGCGGTGCGCAGCGCGCCGAGGGCATCATCACCGCCGTCGATGAGCTGCTGGAGAGTGAGCGGAGCCGGATCCATCAGATCGGAGACCAGCACGGCCTCGGCATCCTGGATCACTGCGAGGTGGGCATCGGGGGAGTCTGGCCGACGCAGATGGGCGAAACGCATGTCTCCTACGCTACCGTCAGGACGCCTGCAGCAGAGTGAAGGTACCTCTAGGCTTTGGCTATGTCATTCGGAGGACCGTCAGAGCCGCAATACACGCCGCCCCCGTCCCAGCAGCCGCAGCAGCAGCAGCCCCAGTACTCGCAGCAGCAGTACTCGCAGTCGCCGTACGTGCCGCCGCAGTTCAGCCAGCAGCCGACATACGCCTCGGCTCTCGCGCAGCCCACGCACTATTCGCCGCCCGCGCCTGCCGCTCCGGCCCCGGCGGGTGCGCTGCCCACCCTCCCGGTGGCGTCCAAGAAGGGCAGGACGGTGTCAATCTGGCTCTTCGGCGTGCTGGGCTTCGCACTCGTCGCCCTGATCGGCTACTTCGTGTGGGCGCTCGGTGCCGTGGCATCGGGGATGGGGCTCGTGCTCGCACTCATCCCGCTCGCGATCGTCTTCCTGGGCGTGTACATCATCGATCGCTGGGAACCCGAGCCCAAGGCGCTGATCGTCTTCGCGATCGCGTGGGGCGCCATCGCCGCGGTCGGCCTGACGCTGCTCATCGACATCGGCATGACTCTCGCGTTCGGTCTGCGTTCGGAGGCGGTGAGTGCCGTGATCCAGGCGCCCATCGTCGAGGAGCTCGCCAAGGGGCTCGGCATCTTCATCATCTTCCTGATCGGGCGCCGGGCTTTCGACGGCCCGATCGACGGCATCGTGTACGGCGCTCTGGTCGGCGGTGGCTTCGCGTTCACGGAGAACATCCAGTACTTCGCCATCAGCCTGATCGAGGGCGGCGGTGAGCAGCTCACGGCGACCTTCGTGATGCGCGGGCTGCTCTCGCCGTTCGCGCACGCGATGTTCACGGCGCTCACCGGCTTCGCGATGGGGCTGGCCGCGCGCCGCAGCGCGTCGAAGAGCAGAGTCCTGGGCGCGGGCCTGCTGGGTCTGCTCGGTGCGATCATCCTGCACGGCTTCTGGAACGGGTCGGCCACTTTCGCCGATTTCTTCGCGCTCTACATCACACTCCAGGTGCCGCTGTTCATCGGGTTCATCCTCGCGATCGTGGCTCTGCGGCGAGAGGAGGCCCGTGTCACCAGGGAGCGTCTGGGCGACTACGCGGCCGCCGGATGGTTCACGCCGGAGGAGATCACCATGCTCGCGACACCCGCCGGTCGCAAGGTGGGCATGAAGTGGGCTGCGGGACTCCGTGGCGATCGCCGACCCTTGATGAAGACCTTCATCAAGGATGCCGCCGCTCTCGCGGCTGTTCGCCAGCGCGCGATCATCGGACGAGACCCACTGGCCGCCGACGACGAGCGGGCCCTTCTCACGCGCACGCGCGCGACAAGGGCGGCGCTGCTGGCGTACTGAGCCCTGGCGTCGGGAGACCGGTGCCCACCAGGTCGTCCATACCAAGACTCAGCGCCCGGTGCTGCGGCGATGCCTGCATGTCTACCGGGCGCTGAGTTGATCTGTATTCAGATTGCACCCGGCATCCGCATCGTGTCAATACCTTCGGCGCCGGCAGCCGGATGAGCGCGTCCGGGTGTTCGCTCTGAGCAGGCGCGGTCGCGTTGACCGGCGCCGATCGCTCGGGTTGTATGGAGTCATGACTGATCGCACAAAGCCCGAGTTCGACGCCCCCACAGCTCCCGCTCCCACTGAGCTCGTCACCAGAGACATCATCGAGGGCGACGGCGCGGCCGCCAAGCCCGGCGACACCGTCACCGTGCACTACGCCGGCGTCGAGTACGACTCCGGCGAGGAGTTCGACTCGTCGTGGGGCCGCGGCGAGACGATCCAGTTCCCGCTGCGTGGACTCATCCAGGGCTGGCAGGACGGCATCCCCGGCATGAAGATCGGTGGGCGTCGTGAGCTGATCGTTCCTCCGCACCTCGCGTACGGCCCTGCCGGCTCGGGGCACTTCCTGTCCGGCAAGACCCTCATCTTCATCATCGACCTGGTCGCCGTCGGCTGAGCGGAGCGATGATCTCGAGGGCCTCTGTTCCGTTTCGGAACGGGGGCCCTCTTCTTTTTGCTGAGATCTTGTGCCGTGATCTCGGAATACATGCGCTCGCATAAGAGTTGGCACGATGTGAACGTACGAGACCCCCACGATTCAAGGAGACAATCCGAATGACCACGATCGACATCCCCGGCTACCGCGCAGGCACCTGGGTCCTCGACCCCGCACACAGCGAGGTCACCTTCAGCGTCCGTCACATGATGATCTCCAAGGTGCGCGGCACGTTCGGCATGAAGAGCGCGACGCTCGTCGCGCCGGAGAACCCGCTCGAGGCGAAGGTCGAAGCGAGTGTGGACGTCACCTCCATCGACACGAACGACGAGGGCCGCGACGGCCACCTCCGCTCGGCGGACTTCTTCGACACCGAGAACTTCCCGACCATGGAGTTCGTCTCCACCGGTGCGCGGGTGGAGTCCGACGACTTCTTCATCGACGGTGACCTGACCATCCGCGGAATCACGAAGCCGGTGAGCTTCGCCTTCGACTTCGGTGGCTTCGGCACCGACCCGTACGGCAACTACAAGGCGGGTGCGTCGGCGACCACCACGATCAACCGTGAGGACTTCGGCCTGACCTGGAACGCCGCGCTGGAGACCGGTGGCGTCCTCGTGGGCAAGGACATCACGATCAACCTCGACCTGCAGGGCGCTCTGCAGCAGGACTGATCGTCGTCATCGAAGACCCCGTACCGTCACGGTACGGGGTCTTCTGCGTCGTAGGCGCGGAAACTCGGCGTGAGGCGTACGAGCACGCCGACGAGCGCTATCACGATCAGGCCGCCGAGCAGCGGCGGGAACCACAGCACGGTGAGCGTCGCCAGCGTGCCGGCGTAGAGCGCACCGAGGCGGGGCCCGCCGGCGACCACGATGATGAAGATGCCCTGCAGCCTTCCGCGGATGCCATCCGGGACCGAGGCCTGCATCATCGTGTTGCGGTAGATAGCGCTGATGTTGTCGGCGGCTCCTGAGAGCGCAAGGGCTGCGCAGGCCGCGATGATGAGAGCGATGTTCGCGTGGGTCTCGTCCGCCGCGGGTGACCACGCAGCGATCAGCAGCACCACTCCGAAGAGCAGGATCGCCGCACCGTACGCCTGCACCGCCCGTTCGATGCCCCGGCCGTGCCAGCGATAGCGGACGATCCGACCCGAGAACAGGCTAGAGAGGAAGGTCCCCGCCGCCACGGCCGCGGTCAGGGCACCCGTGGTCACCGCGCCTCCGCCGAGGAGGACGGCTCCCAGTGCCGGGAACAACGCCAGTGGCTGCCCGAACGTCATCGCGACGATGTCGACCAGATACTGCATCCGGATGTTGGCGGCTCGAGTGAGGAACCGCCAACCGTCGACCAGTGACTCCAGGCCCGGCCGGACGATGTCGCCCTCCGGGCGTAGAGCGGGAAGCGTCCACAGTCCGAGGAACATGGCGAGCATGAGCACGACGTCGATCGTGTAGGTCCAGCCGTAGCCGGTCAGAGCGACGAGGACGCCGGCGAGGGCCGGTCCGACCATCACCATGACCCCGATCGTGATGCCGTTCAAGGCGGATGCCGCGGCGAGGAGGTCGCGGGGGATGAGGCGCGGCACGATCGCCGTCCGAGTCGCCATGCCGACCGAATTGGCTGCCGAATTGATCATGCTCAGCGCGTACAGCCACCAGATCGTCTCGAGCTGCCCCCAGGTGAGGACGGCGAGCAACAGGGTGGAGGCGAATGTGATGATCGCGGCGATGAGTGCGACCTTGCGGCGGTCGAATGCGTCGGCGAGCATCCCGCCGTAGAGGCCGGCGAGGATCATCGGCACGAGGCCGGCGACGGCGACCATCGAGACGGCGAACGTGCTCGCAGTCAGCTCGAACACGTGCAGCATCACGGTGACGATGGTGAGCTGGCCACCCAGTCCTGCCAGTGTCGAACCGATCCACATGCGTGTGAAAGCGCCGCTGGCACGGAACGGGCGCAGGTCGATGAGAGACCCGCGGGCACCGCCGCTCACGTCTCGACCTCGCGCGGCGACCTCCGGTCGGCTTCGGGACGATCCCGCAAGATGATCTGCACGAGTCGAGGCTATCGGCTCGTCGCGGCGTCGCGGTCGGCGGAGGTTCGGCTCGTGCGCCGAGGCTGGTAGACTCTACAGGTTGCCGTTTGATCGGCCGCGGATAAAGAGAGCTCGCACATCAGGTGCAGGGCGCCGCGCAATGAGTGAAAGGGGATCGAATCTATGGCACTGGAAGCAGACGTCAAGAAGGCGATCATCGAAGAGTACGCGACGCACCCCGGTGACACCGGATCCCCCGAGGTGCAGGCCGCGATGCTGACGCAGCGCATCAAGGACCTCACCGAGCACCTCAAGGAGCACAAGCACGACCACCACTCGCGTCGTGGCCTGTTCCTGCTCGTCGGTCAGCGCCGTCGTCTGCTCGGCTACCTCCAGGGTGTGGACATCGAGCGTTACCGCTCGCTGATCCAGCGCCTCGGACTTCGCCGATAAGGCACCGAGCCAGCGTAATATCGCACTTCTTCCGAAGGCCGTCCCAGGTGTGGGGCGGCCTTCGTCGTGTGTCGGTGCACCCGCGCTCATTGCTTTCCAGGTGGAAAGTCCGTAGATTCGGTCTCAACTTGCGCTTTCCAGTTGGAAAGCTGATGTGGAGGCCTCTGTGGACCAGCGACCGATCGACGGCGCGGCGCCGCTGCCCGCCCCGAGCTCCGACGTCGCACGTGCCTACCTCGAAGAGGTCGCGACGGTCCGCTCGCGCCGCGAGGCGCGCATCGATCGGCGTGGCGCGGGTCGACTCGCGTTGGTCGAGCCCGTCGTCCTGTCCGTGTACGTCACGGTCATCGCGATCAGTATGGGCGAGTCCTCCGCGTCGTCATCGTTCATAGTGTTCGTCGGTCTGTACCTGCTGTGGATCCAGCTCGCCACTCAGCGTCGAGAGGGCTACGGGATCATGGGATCCGGCGTGTCCGCGCCATGGACGACGGCGATCGTGCTCTGCGTCGTGCTGGTCGTCGTGCTCGGCGCCGCCTTCCTCGCGGGCGTCACCGGTGCGGAGATCCCGTTCCTCGTGCGGCTGGTCCCCGGGACGCTGGTTCTGCTCGTTCTCGGTGCCGCAGCGATTCGCGCCATTCGATGCTCGGCTCCTCCGACGGAGATCTTCGCCACGAGACGCAGACGGCTCTCGATCGGAGCGCGATGGGCCACGATCGTCGTGGGCGCAGTCATGGCTGCGGGTATCTGGGTGCTCTCCGCCGGCGATGAGCTCCTGCGTTCCTTCCTGGGCATGCTCTTCATGCTCGGGTATCTGACCTGGTGGACCGTGACGCGTGTCGTCGAACGGGTTCCGGCGCTCGGAGCGGTCTGGGCCTGGCCGCAATGGACGGCCTTCGCGTTCTCCGGAGTGATCATCATGACGATCGTGCTCCTCCAGGCGAGGGGCGAGACCGGGGTGCTCGTGTTCGGCCCTGCGGCTGCGGCCGCAGCGTTCATCCTGCATCTCGGCAGTGCGTTCCTGGACGGGCGCGATGGCTGACACGCACCCGCGACTGCGCCTGGACGACAACTTCGCAAGCCCGATCCGCTTCTCGCTCATGGCCGCACTTCTCGACGGGAACGAGCTCGACTTCGCGACGCTCGCGAGAATCCTTCAGGTGGGAGATTCGGCGCTCAGCAAATCCATCTCGCACCTGCACGTGACCGGCTACGTCACCACGCGCAGGGGAGAGACGGAGAGTCGGCCCCGTACCTGGGTGCGTTCGACGGCCAAGGGAGAGCGTGCATTCGCTGCGCACCTGCAGGCGCTGCAGGAGATCGTCGAGTTCGGCGGTCAGCAGCCGCGCTGAGCGGGCGGATGCGGCGCCGGATTGCGCCGGTGCCGCATTCTCAGGCGGAAGCCGCCAGCAGATCGGAATGATGGATCGCGGCGACGTCCGGGTGAGCGCGCAGCCTCGACTTCAGGGCGTTCTCGCCGTAGAGGCTGTGGATCGGGTTACTCGGATCCTCCGTCACGCCGCGGGCTTGGTCTGCGAGCTCCGCCGGCAGCTCGATCAGCGGCAGCTTCGCGTCGAGCGCGGGGCTGAAGAAGAAGGGCACCGAGATGCGGTCCGCCGGAGCCTTGGGGGAGATCACGCGGTGGTTGGTCGCCTTCAGGTATCCGCCGGTGGCGTACTCGAGCATCTCGCCGATGTTGACGATGAAGGCGTCGTCGACCGGGGGAGCATCCACCCACTCGCCGTCGCGTTCGACCTGCAGGCCGCCCTTGCCCGGTTCGACCCAGAGCAGCGTGAGGACTCCGGAGTCCTTGTGCGCACCGACGCCCTGCTGCGGCTCCGGTGCATCGGTGCCGGGGTAGCGGACGATCTTCAGCAGACTCGCCGGATCGCCGAAGTCGGCGTCGAAGTGCGTGCGTTCGGCGCCGAGTGCCTCCGCCCAGCTGCGCAGCAGACGCCGGGAAATGCCCGTGAGGTGCTCGCGCCACGTCTCCACGACCACCCGAAGCTCGGGTTGCGCCTCCGGCCACAGGTTCGGGCCGATCAGGCGGTTGAACGCAGGACCGCCTTCGACGGGCTCGCGCTCGGGCCCGATGTCGATCTGCTCGCGCCAGTCGACCTTGCCCTGAGTGAGCTCGCCACCGATGCGCGTGTAGCCGCGGAACTGCGCGCTGTGCACGTTCTCGATCGCGAGCTTCTGCTCCTCGGGAAGCGCGAAGAAGTCCCGGGCTGCCTGCTGCAGTCCGCGGAAGAGCGCGGGATCGATCCCGGTGCCTGTCAGGTAGAAGAATCCGACGTCGTGGGCAGCGGCGGCGAGCTCGCTGCGGAACCTCGCAGCCGCCTCTGGGCCGCCGTCGAGCTGGGAGAGGTCGAGGACGGGGAGGTTCAGTTCAGCCATGACCCGAGCGTACGGCGGGTTCTCATCGCTGACCTCGTGTGTTGCGAAGAGTTACCGCCGGTAGCGTGGAGACATGCCGCGCCTGTGGATCTTGCTCCGTATCGTCCTGCCCGCCGTCTGGATGGGCCTGATTCTGGGGCTCAGCTTCATCGAGACGCCGCTGAAGTTCCTGGCGCCGGGGATCACGACCCCACTCGGCCTCGGTATCGGTCGGCTGGTCTTCATCGCGTTGTCCGTGGCCGGCTGGACGATTCTCGTGATCCTCACTCTCATCGCGCAGGCGCGCCCACGCGAGACGAGGGGCGGGTGGATGCTGATCGGCGGGATGTGGATCATCATGGCTGTCGAGAGCTTCGTGATCCGACCCGCTCTGGCGGCCCGCAGCGATGTGATCATCGCGGGCGGTGATTCGGGGGAGTCGTGGCTGCACTACGGATACATCGTCGCCGAACTGCTGCTGCTGGTCGCCTTGGCCTGGTACATCGTGCGCGTGGCTCGGCGCATCCGAATCGAGTGATCCGTCGGCGCCTGTGCAGGGTGCTAATCTCTTCTTGTAAGGAGTGCCTTACCTAATCGCTGCAGAAAGTGCGCCGTCTGTGCTCGCCACCTTCCTCATCGGGCTCCGCGAAGGACTCGAAGCCGCGCTCGTCGTCGGCATCCTCATCGCGTATCTCCGCAGGCTCGACCGAGGCGACGTACTGCCCCGCATGTGGGCGGGCATCGGCCTCGCGATCGCACTGGCGCTGGGCATCGGCGCGGTCCTCACTTTCGGACCCAACTCGCTCACGTTCGAGGCGCAGGAGATCATCGGCGGCAGCCTCTCGCTGCTCGCAGTGGCGATGGTGACGTGGATGATCTTCTGGATGCAGAAGGCCGGACGCACCATGAAGCGGACACTCGAGCGTGGTGTCGACCGTGCTCTCGCGCAGGGCGGGCTGTGGGCGATCGTGGCGATCGGATTCGTCTCCGTGGCACGAGAGGGCATCGAGACGACTCTGCTGCTGTGGTCCATGGTGCAGTCGTTCGGCGACGCACCCGCCGCTCTGCTCGGAGCGCTGCTCGGCCTCGTGTGCGCTGTGCTCGTCGGTGCTCTGATCGCACGCGGGGCGGTCCGTCTGGACCTGCGCCGCTTCTTCCTCTGGACCGGCGGATTCCTCATCATCGTCGCCGCCGGGGTGCTGGCCTACGCGGTCATGGATCTGCAGGAGGCCGGTGTGATTCCCGGTCCGTTCTCCGATGCCGCTCCGGTCGATGCTCTGACCCATACGGTGGCGGTCGGGTGGGGCGCCTTCCCGTTCGGCTGGGCGTTCGACGTCAGCGCCGCCATCGCGCCGGGCGGAGTGCTCGCCACCGTGCTCCAGGCGACGGTCGGTTTCATGCCGGCGATGACCTGGATCCAGGTGCTGGCCTGGCTCGTCTACCTCCTCGTCGTCGGCTCGCTCTTCACCAGGGGCATCGTCGGCGCACGCAGCTCGGCGCTGGGGCGGCAGATCGCCCCGGCGCGGGACGACTTCTCGAACTCTCCGACACTCACCGAACCACAAGGAGCACCATGACCATGCCGACCCGACTTCTCGGTGCTCTGGCCGCCACAGGCGCCGCCGCACTCGTCCTATCGGGCTGCGTAGCGAAGGCAGATGTCGCCGACGCCGCAGCGCTGCAGGTCTCGTCCTCCGACTCCGACTGCGCTGTGTCGGATTCGGCGGCGACCAGCGGCACGCTGACGTTCGAGGTCACGAACGACTCCAGTCAGGTCAGCGAGTTCTACCTGCTTGCATCCGACGGACTGCGCATCGTCGGCGAGGTGGAGAACATCGCTCCGTCCGCGTCGCGCACGCTGACCGTCGTCGCCCAGCCTGGCGAGTACTTCACGGTCTGCAAGCCGGGGATGATCGGTGACGGCGTCGGACGTTCCGCGTTCACCGTTTCCGGTGAGGCCGTCGCCGTCGAAGGAGAGGACGCCGCGCAGAAGCAGAAGGCCGTCGATCTATACGCCGCGTTCGTGAAGGACCAGGTCGGACAGCTCGTCCCGGCGCTCGACGAGTTCATCGCCGCGTACGAGTCCAACGACGACGACACCGCTCGCGCGCTGTTCCCGCAGGTCCGGGCCTTCTACGAGCGCATCGAGCCGGTCGCGGAATCGCTCGGCGACCTCGATCCTCGCATCGACTACCGCGAAGTGGATGCCGTCGCCGAAGGACTGGACTGGACAGGCTTCCACCGCATCGAGAAGGACCTCTGGATCCCCGCTGCGGATGCGCTCAACGCCGACGCCGAGACGCCTGCATGGCAGGACTGGGCTCCGTCGACGAACGAGCAGCGCGGCGAGTTCGGCGATCAGCTCATCGCCGACGTGCAGGAGCTCTACGACTACGTGCACTCCGACGACTTCGTCGACGCGCTCGACGAACAGGGCATCGCCGGCATCTCGAACGGCGCGATCGCGCTGCTCGACGAGGTCGCGACCGGGAAGATCAGCGGCGAGGAGGACTGGTGGTCCGGCACTGACCTGTGGGACTTCGCCGCCAACGTCGAGGGATCGAGGATGGCGTTCGATCTGGTCCGCGACTTCGCGGAATCCACCGGCGATGAGGGCGCGGCGCTGGTCGACGACATCGACGCCGGGTACGCGGCTCTCGAGGAGTCCCTCGCCGAACAGGGATCGCTGACGTCGGGGTTCATCGGATACGGCGAGCTCACCGATGAAGACAAGCGCGAGCTCACTGATCTGCTCAACGCGCTGGCCGAGCCGCTCTCGCAGTTGACCGGAACGGTGCTCTCCTGACGTGAGCGATCACACGGATCCGAACACCGAGCCGGCCCCGCCGGCCGACCAGGCCCGGCCGACCGGCCTCAGCCGTCGCGGTCTGCTCGGACTCGCGCTGGGTGGCGGTGCGGCCGGCCTCGCCGTCGGGGTGGGCGCAGGACTCGCCGGAGGCATCGCCATCGGCCGGGAGCGTGAACGCTCGGCGACCGACGCGCCCTTCGCCTTCTTCGGCGCCCATCAGGCCGGTATCACCACTCCCGTCCAGGATCACCTGCATTTCGCGTCGTTCGACATGATGCCCCGCAGCGACCGTGACGACCTCGTCACGCTCCTGCAGGACTGGTCGTACGCGGCATCGCGCATGACCCAGGGCCTCGAGGTCAGCGCGACGGGCGCGGTGGGCGGCGACGCGCAGACCCCGCCGGATGACACCGGGGAGGCTCAGGGACTCAGCGCAAGCGGCCTGACCATCACGATCGGTTTCGGCCCGACACTGTTCGAGAACGCGGACGGCGATCGCTTCGGGATCGCGGACAGGCGTCCGGCCGGCCTCGAACGGCTTCCTGCGTTCCTCGGCGACGATCTGAACCCGGAGACGTCCGACGGAGACCTCTGCATCCAGGCGTGCGCCGACGATCCGCAGGTCGCGGTCCACGCGATCCGCAACCTGAGCCGGATCGCGTTCGGGCGCGCACGGCTGCGCTGGTCGCAGCTCGGATTCGGCCGTACCTCGCGCACGACCACCGATCAGGCCACGCCGCGCAACCTGTTCGGTTTCAAGGACGGCACGGCGAACATCCTCTCCGACGATGCGGCCGCGCTCGACGAGCATGTCTGGGTCGCGGCATCCGATGAGCCGCAGTGGCTCCGAGGCGGCTCCTATCTCGTTGCCCGGCGGATCGCGATGATCGTCGAGACGTGGGATCGGGTGCGCCTGGCCGAGCAGGACCGGATCATCGGCCGCGACAAGGGGGAGGGGGCGCCGCTGTCCGGAGGGCACGAGTTCACGGACCCCGACTTCACGAAGGCCGCGATCGATGAGAACAGCCATGTGCGCCTCGCCCATCCATCGCAGAACGCGGGGGTGCGGATCCTCAGGCGCGGCTACAACTACGTCGACGGCAACAGCAGTCTCGGACGACTCGATGCCGGGCTGTTCTTCCTCTCGTACCAGCGTGATCCCCAACAGTTCATCGCGCTGCAGCGCTCGCTGTCGACCGATCTCATGAACGAGTACATCCGGCACGTCGGCTCGGGTGTGTGGGCCGTCCCCTCCGGAGCGCGCAACGGTTCGTACGTAGGCGCGGAGCTCTTCGACTGAGCAGCGCCTTCGACGGATCAGCCATCGCGAGAGCGCCGAGACCCTGTCGGATCGTCCCGGCGGGACACATCGGCCGACAGTCGCGCATCGGAGAACAGCCAGCGCGCACGCGGTTCGACGAGCGGTCGGAAGAGCCACCGCACCGGCCTCGTCGCGAGCACGACGGCGATGAGCACCGACAGGAGGATCACGGTGGGCAACCAGATCCAGGTCGGCTCCGCGTCGCGCAGGATGCCGGATTCTCGGAACGGGTAGAGCACGAACGAGTGCAGCAGATACACGTACATCGTGTACTGACCGAACTTCGTCCACCATTGCTCGCGACGGGGGATCAGCACGAAGAATGCGGCGCTCAGCACGAGACCGATCGCGATGAGCAGCAGGCGGATCCCACCTGACCACCACTCGTCACCCCCGAGGTCGACGTAGGTGTCGTTGTAGAAGAACCACTTGTCGAGACTCATGCTCTCCCACAGGTCCACCCACGTCCACGCCACGTACGCGTCTGCGGCGAAGACGAGCAGCGCGACGACGCGAAGCCACCAGGGCCTGAAGTCGATCAGGCGGAAGCGGTTCACGAGGTCGTGCTCCCGCAGCCACCATCCGAGCACGAAGAACGGCAGGAAGCCCAGTGTGCGCGAAAGCGAGAAGGTGCTGTCGACGTTGCTGAGGTAGCCGGCACCCACGGAGATCAGCACGCTCCACACCAACGGCCAGCGCAGCAGGGCGAGATAGGGCAGGACCAGTCGGAAGATCCCGAGGGCGAGCAGGAACCACAGCGTCCACGACGGTTTCGTGAGGTTGGGTTCGGCCTGGCCCTCCACGAGCCACTTCGTGAGGGTCCACAGCAGCTCGAAGATCACATACGGGACCAGGATGTCGGTGATGACCCTCGCCATCTGCTTGCGAGTGGGCGGCGAGGACTTCGAGAAGTACCCGGCGATGATCGCGAACGCCGGCATGTGGAACGCGTAGAACGCCAGGTAGAGCGCCATCGCGATGCTCGAGTCGTAGGTGAGGCGCTGGATGGCATGGCCGAGGACGACGAGCACGATGCACGCGTATCGGGCGTTGTCCCAGAAGGGCACGCGTCTGCGTGGCCGCGCCATGCCCCCGGTGATCGGGCCCGTGGGCGTCTGTGCGGCAGTGCTCATCCTCCGAGGCTACCGGCCGTTCCACGGCAGACCGGGAATAAAGTTGCGTGGGTTGCGTTGTCCCATATACATGCATTTGAATAGAAGCGACATGCAGACAGCATCCGCCTCGAGAAACCCGGAGCACACCATGAGCGAGCAGACCGACACCTCAGGCATCCAGTTCGGACTCTTCACCGTCAGCGACATCACGCAGAACCCCGTGACGGGAGAGACGCCGAGCGAAGGGCAGAAGATCAAGGACGCGATCACGATCGCGAAGCACGCCGAAGAAGTCGGCCTCGATGTCTTCGCCGTGGGCGAGCATCACAACCCGCCGTTCTGGTCCTCGTCGCCCACCACGACCCTCGCCGCGATCGCCGCGCAGACCGAGCGCATCATCCTCTCGACCTCGACGACGCTGATCACGACGAACGACCCGGTGAAGATAGCCGAGGACTTCGCCATGCTCCAGCACATCTCGGACGGGCGCACCGATCTCATGCTCGGCCGTGGAAACACCGGCCCCGTCTACCCGTGGTTCGGCAAGGACATCCGCCAGGGCCTGCCTCTGGCCATCGAGAACTACGCGCTGCTGCGCAAGCTCTGGGATGAGGACGTCGTGGACTGGGAGGGCAAGTTCCGTACGCCGCTGCAGGGCTTCACCTCGACCCCTCGTCCGCTCGACGGTGTCGCACCGTTCGTGTGGCACGGATCGATCCGCACGCCCGAGATCGCAGAGCAGGCGGCATACTACGGCGACGGTTTCTTCGCGAACAACATCTTCTGGCCCAAGGAGCACTACCAGCGCCTGATCGAGCTGTACCGCCAGCGCTACGCGCACTACGGGCACGGCACACCGGAGCAGGCGATCGTCGGCATCGGAGGGCAGGTGTTCATGCGGGCCAAGTCGCAGGATGCGGTGAACGAGTTCCGTCCGTACTTCGACAACGCGCCGGTCTACGGCCACGGTCCCAGCATGGAGGACTTCACGGAGATGACGCCGCTCACGGTCGGCTCTCCGCAGCAGGTCATCGACCGGTACGCAGCGATGCGCGACACCTTCGGCGACTTCCAGCGTCAGCTGTTCCTGATCGATCACGCGGGCCTCCCGCTCAAGGTCGTGCTCGAACAGCTCGACATCCTCGGCGGCGAAGTGGTGCCGGCACTGCGCCGCGAACTCACCACGAACCGCCCGGCGACGGTGCCGGATGCCCCCACCCATGCCGCACGGGTGAAGGCCGTGTACGGCGACGGGCCTGCCCGCCAGGCGGTGCCGGGCGCCAATCGTGGTGACAACCTCACCGCAGGATCCCCATATCAGGACACCCCCGAGCCCGCAGGCGCGTCGTTCGGGCTCGGCCGGAAGGACGCATGATCATGGCAGAGCGTCGCATCGCCGTCATCTCGGCAGGACTCTCCAACCCGTCGTCGACCCGCATGCTCGCAGACCGCATGGCGGCTGAGACCGTGAAGCGGCTCGCCGAGCACGACATCGAGGCCACCGTCGACGTGATCGAGCTGCGCGACCTCGCGCACGACATCACGAACAACCTGCTCACGGGTTTCGCGCCGGCGGCTCTCGAATCAGCGCTCAACTCGGTGTACTCGGCCGACGCAGTGATCGCGGTGACGCCGATCTTCTCCACGAGCTACTCAGGACTGTTCAAGTCGTTCATCGACGTGCTCGATCCCGACGCGCTCACCGGCAAGCCCGTCCTGATCGGAGCGAACGCCGGCACGCCGCGTCATTCGCTCGCGATCGACTATGCGATCCGTCCACTGTTCGCCTACCTGCACGCTGAGACCGTCTCCACCGGAGTGTTCGCGGCGTCCAGCGATTGGGGTGGATCAGGAGACGACGTCGCTCCACTGGCGAAGCGGGTGGAGAAGGGTGCCGGAGAACTCGCGGACGCCATCGCCCGCAAGGACGCGGCGGCCGTCGAGGACCCGTTCGATCCGGCGAACTACCTGGGCGAGGGCCGATCCTTCGGTCACCTGCTCGGCGGGCTCGCGGGGGAGTAGGTCCCTCAGCGCCACCGGTACTCGGTCTCGGGGCGGCCCCGACCGCGGTACCGGGCGGCGCGCTCGAGCCTGCCCTCATCGGCGAGGTGCTCGAGGTAACGCCGCGCCGCCACACGCGACATTCCCAGTTGTTCGGCGGCCTCGCTCGCCGACAGCACCCCCGCGGCACGGGCGGCCGCGGTCACACGGGCCAGCGAGGTGGCCGACAGCCCCTTCGGCACTCGGATGCTCCCTGTGGGCCGTGATGCGCCCAGCAGCGCATCGATCTCGGCCTGGCTCGCCTGACCGGCTGCGGCGACGGCCTTCGCGCTGTAGGCGCGGTGCTGCTCGAGGCGCTCGCTGAAGGTGGCGAACGTGAACGGTTTGACCAGGTACTGCACGACCCCGAGCGCGGCCATCTGGCGCACCGTCTCCGCGTCTCGGACTCCCGTGATGGCGATGACGTCGACGGGGATCGAGCGTGCGCGCAGATGACGCAGGACATCGAGTCCTGAACCGTCGGGCATCGTCATGTCGAGCAGCACCAGGTCGATGCCCTCCGGCGGAGGGTTCTCGATCAGGGCATTGAGCGCCGCGCGGGCGCTGCTGCATTCCCCGACGACCGCGTAGCCGTCGATGCGTTCGATGTAGTCCCTGTGCAGTTCCAGGGTGAGGGCATCGTCATCGACGAGGAGCGTGTGGATCACGGCATCCGCCCCTTCGTCGCCTCATGCGGCCCACGCGCACCCGGCAGCGTCACACGGAACGTCGTCGGGTCGTCCATGATCTCGACGGTCCCGCCTGCCTCGTCCACGATCGATCGCACCAGCGCGAGTCCGACACCTCTGCCGTCGGCGCCGGCGGGCTTGGTCGAGAACCCGTGCCGGAAGATCTGCTCCCGGACCGCGGAGGGAACGCCCGCGCCGCTGTCCGACACCTCGAGCACCACTCCGCCGTCCGGCGCGGCTCCGACCACGACCCGGATCCAGCGCACCGGCGCCGCAGCGGCCGCATCCAGGGCGTTGTCGATGAGGTTGCCGAGCACGGCGATGCTGTCCATCGGCGCGAGTGCCGAGCGCGGTGCGTCTGGCGCGATGTCGGCCGACCATTCGACACCGCGCTCCTTCGCCTGAGAGGCCTTGCACAGCAGCAGCGCGCCCACCGTCGGGTCGCCGTCTCGCCTGGCCGTGACCTGATCCACGAGCGACTGGCTCTGCCTCGACGTCTCGGCGAGGATCTCGATCGCCTCCTGCGTGCGCCCGAGCTCCAACAGCGCGATCGCGGTGTGCATCCGGTTCCCGTGCTCATGCGTCTGGGCGCGCAGTGCTTCACCGAGTGTGCGCACCGATTCGTAGGACGCGACGGCATCGCGCACCCGTCCAGCCGGCAGATCGCCCGCGATGCGGCGGGTGTAGCGACGTGCGAGGTACGCACCGAGCAAACCGGCGGCGATGATCAGTGCGGAGATCGCGACAGCCGACGGCAGACGTCCGAGGAACGACTCGGCCACGGATTCGACAGTGACTCCCGCCGCCACCCACCCCACGCTTTCCCCTTCAGCGTTCAGCACCGGTGTGATCGTGCGGATCGAGGCGCCCAGTGTTCCGGTGAACTCCTCGGTGAGAGTCTCCGCTGCCGGAGGGATGGTGCCGATGTAGAGCGCCCCGAGCCGTGTGGGATCGGGGTGCGTGACGCGCACCCCGGACGGCGTCATCACCGTGATGAAGTCCAGGGCTGAATGATCGACGACCGCGGTCGCGTAGGGCTGCAGTGCGGCGGACGCGGCGCCGGGATCGTCGCCGTCGAGGGCCTCGATGACGCTCGGCGAGTCGGCGAGCGCCTGCGCCAGCGCGCGGGTGAGGTTCTCGGCCTCGGTCCGTGCGCTGCGCTGGGTCTGCAGAGCGAGGATCACCGCGGCGACGGCCCCCACCAGGATCGCCGCGATGAGCAGGACGACGAACACGTGGGATGCCGCGCTGCGGCCGCGCTCAGAACGCGTCATCGCGATCTCCTTCTGCATCGTCGGCCCGACGGGCCACGACCAATACGACCACAAATGGTGGCCGTCTGAGAACCCGGGGGAGGGTGAGACCCGTTCACCCGGCGCTTCGCCGGACGTCATGTGACGACGCAGTTCATGATCACGGAGGTAACCCATGGCCATCACGACGAGCTTCTCGCTTCCCGGCTACAACTGGCGAAAAGGCAAACGCTCCTGGGACAAGCACACCTGGTTGTACGTCTCCGTCCTCATCGCCGTCGTCCTCGGCGCGGCCGTCGGCCTGATCTGGCCGGAGTTCGCGCAGAGCCTGGAACCGCTCGGCAAGGGCTTCGTCTCGCTGATCAAGATGATGATCGCACCGATCATCTTCTGCACGATCGTCGTCGGCGTCGGTTCGATCGCGAAGGCGGCCACCGTCGGGAAGATCGGCGGTCTCGCCCTCCTGTACTTCATGCTGATGTCCACGTTCGCGCTGGCGATCGGTCTTGTCGTGGGAAACATCATCCACCCCGGCACCGGGCTGGACATGGCCGGCGCGTCGTACGACGCGACCACCACGGAGGCGAAGTCCACGCAGGACTTCATCCTCGGCATCATCCCGACGACATTCTTCTCGGCCTTCACGGGTGAGAGCGTTCTGCAGGTGCTGTTCATCGCGCTGCTGGTCGGCTTCACCGTTCAGGGGCTCGGCGACAAGGGAGCACCGATCATGGCTGCGGTGAAGCAGCTTCAGCTGCTCGTGTTCCGCATCCTCGGCATGATCCTCTGGCTCGCGCCGATCGGAGCGTTCGGCGCGATCGCCGCCGTGGTCGGCAAGACCGGCATCGCCGCGATCTGGGGCCTCGGTCTTCTGATGGTCGCGTTCTACGTCACGTGCATCGTGTTCATCATCGGAGTGCTCGGCACGCTGCTGTACGTCGTCACGCGACTGAACATCTTCCTGCTCATCAAGTACCTGGCCCGCGAGTACCTGCTCATCGTCGGCACGTCGTCGTCGGAGTCGGCGCTCCCGCGGCTCATCGCGAAGATGGAGCACGTCGGGGTGTCCAAGCCGGTCGTGGGGATCACGGTGCCGACCGGATACTCGTTCAACCTCGACGGTACGGCGATCTATCTGACGATGGCGTCCCTGTTCATCGCGGCAGGCATGGGCCAGCCGATGTCGATCGGAGAGCAGATCGGACTTCTGCTGTTCATGATCATCGCCAGCAAGGGTGCGGCAGGCGTCACCGGCGCCGGCCTCGCGACGCTCGCGGGCGGTCTGCAGGCGTACCGACCCGACCTCGTCGACGGGGTCGGCGTGATCGTCGGGATCGACCGCTTCATGTCCGAGGGGCGCGCGCTCACGAACTTCACCGGCAACGCCGTGGCGACACTTCTCATCGGAACCTGGACGAAGCAGATCGATCCCGAGCGGGCGCGACGCGTGCTCGGCGGCGGCGAGCCGTTCGACGAGTCGATGATCGACGGATCGTCGCACGACGGAATGTCGACCGCGACGGACGCGGTCGACACCCAGGGCCTGGAAGAGGCAGCAGTGAGAGAGCTGGCGGCGAAGGAAGCGCGGGCGAAGGCACGCGCTCAGGGCTGAGGCGAATCCTCAGAAGAGGAAGAGGGCCACTCCGTCGGGAGTGGCCCTCTTGGTGGTCATCCGCTCTTGCGTCGGAACTCACGTCGCGTCTGCGGCGCGTTCGCCGCGTGGACGGCGGAGTCGCCGTCCAGGTGCGATTCACCGTTGCGGTGCTGTGCGTTCTTCTTCTCGAGCGCTTCCTTGAACTTGCGCTTCATCTCCTCGGACGAGGAGGCCGCGCCTTCTTCGGTGCTCATGACGCCAGCCTACTCGGACGGCTCGTTCGCTGCGACCGGGTTCCGCCGACGGGAGCGCCGGCGGATGATGAGGTCGATCAATGCGCCGAGCCCGATGGCGACGACGATCGAGATCAGCACCGACACGATGGGGGCGTCGGGAAAGATCGCGGCGAACACCGCGCCGATGGCGGCCTGGTACGTGGCCCAGCCCGTCGCGGCGAGCACGACCAGGCCGAGGTAGCGCGCGAACGGGATCCGGGTCGCCCCGGCGACGAGGTTGATCGCAAGCCGTGCGAAGGGGACGAAGCGTGCGGTGAACAGCACCACCGCCGTGCCCGCTTCGAGCCGCCCGCGCGCCCAGCGCTGCGCGCGCTGCAGACGTTCGTTGCGCATCCACCGCCAGCGTTCCAGGCCAGCCCACCGGCCGATCCCGTAACACAGCAGGTCTCCGCAGGCCGCCGCTGCCGCGGCGCAGAGGATCACCGCCCACAGCGGGGGCGTTCCCGTCGACGTCGACAGCGCCCCGAGCGCCGTCACTGCGATCTCGCCGGGGACGACCACGAGGAACGCGTCACCGAACACGAGCAGCGCCATGACGGCGAGGCCCCAGGGACCTGTCGCCGCATCGAGCAGCCCTTCCGGAATCACGCGACAACTCTGCGCGTCCAAGGTGAACGGAAACGGAATCGGGGACAGCCGGTGAAGGACAGTCATGCAACAGGTGAACACTCAGGTGCGGGGCCCGCCGTTGTCCGATGCCGGCGATCGGTGGCGTCATCCTGAGATCGTGAGAGTCGCGATCGTGACCGAATCCTTCCTGCCGCACATGAACGGTGTGACGGGATCTGTGCTGCAGATCCTGCGCCACCTCGAGCGCGAGGGCCATGAGGCCCACGTGATCGCCCCGGATGCCGTCGGCATCCCATCCGTGATGCATGAGGCCCCCATCGAGCCGGTGGCGAGCGTGGCGCTGCCGGGGTACCGCAACGTCAGGATCGGCGCGGCGACCACGAGACGCGTCGCGGCATCGCTGGGACGTTTCCGTCCCGACGTGGTGCACCTGGCCTCACCGTTCGCGTTGGGATGGCGCGGCGCACTCGCGGCGTCCAGCCGCGGCATACCTGCCGTCGCCGCCTACCAGACCGATGTCGCCGCGTACACGGAGCGCTACCGGCTTCCCGCCACGACGGCGTTCGCCCGCAACCACATCGTCCGGCTGCATCGCCGGGCGACACTGACCCTGGCGCCGTCGAGCGAGTCCGAACGCCAGCTGATCGACCTCGGCGTCGACCGCATCCGCCGGTGGGGACGCGGCGTCGACGCCGAGCGATTCCACCCTTCGCAGCGCGACGAGCGGCTGAATCGTCGGACGCCGGACGAGGTCATCGTCGGGTACGTCGGTCGGCTCGCCGCGGAGAAGCAGGTCGAGGATCTTCGGGTGCTGCATCGGATGCCGGGTGTGCGTCTCGTCATCGTCGGCGATGGGCCGTCGAAGGCGAGGCTGCAGTCCGAACTGACCGATGCACTGTTCCTCGGACACCTCGACGGGGAATCACTCGCGACCGCCATGGCATCGTTCGACATCTTCGTGCATCCGGGGGAGAGCGAGACGTTCGGGCAGACCCTGCAGGAAGCGCACGCGAGTGGCGTTCCCATCGTCGCGACCGGCCGCGGCGGTCCTCTCGACCTGGTGCGGATGGGCATCGACGGCTGGTTGTTCCGGCCGGGAGATCTGGACGACCTCCGCATGCGAGTGGCCGACCTCGCCGGTGACGGGCGCAAGCGCCGGGCGTTCGGCGTCGCGGGACGCGCCGCCGTGGAGGGGCGAAGCTGGCAGGCGGTGTGCGACCAGTTGATGGGGCACTTCGAGGAGGCCCGCGAACTGCACGATCTCGATCAGCGGACGAGAGCCGCACGCATCCGGAGGCCCGAACCGGCGCGTCCGACATCGGGGCGCCGCTGGCAGCGCTACGTCGCACTGGGAGACTCGTTGACCGAAGGGCTCTGCGATCCTGCACCCGACGGCGCGCTGCGCGGCTGGGCCGATCGTCTCGCGCTGCTGCTGGCAGCCCGCGGCGGCCTCCACTATGCGAACCTCGCCGTGCGATCGCGGCGCGTGCGCGACGTGTCGGGGGAGCAGCTCGCCAGGGCGCGCGAGCTGCAGCCGGATCTCGTGTCCATCCTGATCGGCGCGAACGACCTCGTGAAATCCCACGTCGACGTCGCCGCGCTGGCGGCGCAGGTCGAGCAGGTCGTGCGCACACTGCGAGACGACGGCGCGGATGTGCTCCTGGTGACGCCCTTCCTGCCCGACCGTCGGGCCGCGCGACTCTTCACACGGCGGTTCGCCGACTTCGCCAGCCGACTGGCCGCGATCGCGGAGCGCACGGGTGCCATCCTCATCGACACGGACCTGCACCCTGTGCTCTCGTCCAGACCGAACTGGGGCGAGGACCTCGTCCACCTCAGCAGCCGCGGACATCGCTTCCTCGCCTACCAGGCAGGAGAGATGCTCGGCGTGCCGCACGCCGACACGCTCGGCGCGCTGGATCAGGTCCTGCACGACGTCGATTCCACGAGTCGCGCAGCGTGGTGGCAGCATCACGCCCTGCCATGGGTGTGGCGGCGCCTGCGCGGCCGGGTGGCCGGAGACGGTCGGGTGGCCAAGCATGATGACTACGTCTACATCGGCAGGTCGTCGGCCATGCGCAGCGTCGCAGCCCGCTGAGGCGTCCAGGTCATCCGCGAATTCCACGCGCGCTGGTAGGCTGACAGTGGACTGCTGTGTGCAGTACGCGCGCCGCATTGTGCGCGCTGACGTATGATCTCGCCCGTCACACGGACGGACGAGTCTAAACAAAGAAGGAGAGACCTCTTGGAAGGTCCTGAAATCACTGCCGCCGAGGCCGTTCTCGACAACGGCCGCTTCGGCACTCGTACCATCCGCTTCGAAACCGGTCGCCTCGCTCAGCAGGCGCAGGGTTCGGTCGCGGCTTACCTCGACGGGGAGACCATGATCCTCTCCGCGACCAGCGCAGGGAAGCACCCGCGCGAAGGATTCGACTTCTTCCCGCTGACCGTCGACGTCGAAGAGCGTTCGTACGCTGCCGGCAAGATCCCCGGCTCGTTCTTCCGCCGTGAGGGCCGTCCCTCCACCGAGGCCATCCTGGTCTGCCGTCTGATCGACCGCCCGCTTCGTCCGTCGTTCGTGGACGGACTCCGCAACGAGGTCCAGGTCGTCATCACCGTGCTGTCGATCGCTCCTGGTGAGTACTACGACGCTCTGGCGATCAACGCGGCCTCCGCGTCGACGCAGATCTCGGGTCTGCCGTTCTCCGGTCCGATCGCGGGCGTGCGCCTGGCGCTCATCCCGGGTCAGGGCGAGAATGCGGATCAGTGGGTCGCGTTCCCGAACCAGGCTCAGGTCGAAGAGGCCGTGTTCGACCTCATGGTCGCCGGTCGCGTCGTCAAGAAGTCCGACGGCTCCGAAGACGTCGCGATCATGATGGTCGAGGCCGAAGCCACCGAGAACAGCTGGAACCTCATCAAGGGCGGCGCCGTCAAGCCGAACGAAGAGGTCGTTGCAGGCGGCCTCGAGGCCGCCAAGCCGTTCCTGAAGCAGCTCGTCGAGGCGCAGGCCGAGATGGCTTCGCACTCCTCGAAGGCTCCCGGCGTGTACCCGGTCTTCCCGGCGTACGAGCAGGGCACCTACGACTTCATCGCCGCCTCTGCGACCGCCGACCTCGAGAAGGTCTACCTGATCGCCGACAAGCAGGAGCGCCAGAGCGCCGATGACGAGGTCAAGGACCGCGTCAAGGCCGAGGTCGCCGCCGCCGTCGAGGCGGGGACGCTCCCCGCTTCCGCGACCGGTGAGGTCTCGGGCGCGTACAAGTCGCTGACGAAGAAGATCGTCCGTGGTCGTGTGCTGTCCGAGGGCGTCCGCATGGACGGCCGTGGACTGGCCGACATCCGTCCGCTGGACGCCGAGGTGCAGGTCATCCCGCGCGTGCACGGTTCGGCGATCTTCCAGCGCGGCGAGACCCAGATCATGGGTGTCACCACGCTGAACATGCTCAAGATGGAGCAGCAGATCGACTCGCTGTCGCCGACGACGAGCAAGCGCTACATGCACCACTACAACTTCCCGCCCTACTCGACCGGTGAGACCGGGCGCGTCGGGTCGCCGAAGCGTCGCGAGATCGGGCACGGCTTCCTGGCCGAGCGCGCGCTCGCACCGGTGCTGCCCAGCCGCGAGGAGTTCCCCTACGCGATCCGTCAGGTGTCCGAGGCTCTCGGCTCCAACGGCTCGACGTCGATGGGCTCGGTCTGCGCGTCCACCCTGTCGCTGCTGAACGCGGGTGTGCCGCTGCGTGCACCCGTCGCAGGCATCGCGATGGGCCTCGTGTCCGATGAGGTCGACGGCCAGACGCGTTACGCCGCGCTGACCGACATCCTCGGTGCGGAAGACGCGCTCGGCGACATGGACTTCAAGGTCGCCGGCACCAGCGAGTTCATCACCGCCATCCAGCTCGACACGAAGCTCGACGGACTCCCGTCCGACGTGCTCACTGGCGCGCTGACCCAGGCGCGCGATGCACGTCTGACGATCCTCGGTGTCCTGAACGCGGCGATCGACGCTCCTGACGAGATGGCGCCCACCGCGCCGCGCGTCATCAGCGTGCAGATCCCCGTCGACAAGATCGGCGAGCTGATCGGCCCGAAGGGCAAGACGATCAACGCGATCCAGGACGAGACCGGCGCGCAGATCTCGATCGAGGAGGACGGCACCGTCTACATCGGCGCGACCGATGGGCCGTCCGCTGAGGCGGCTCGTGCGCAGGTCAACGCGATCGCCAACCCCACCAACCCCGAGGTCGGCGAGCAGTTCCTCGGCACGGTCGTGAAGATCGCGTCGTTCGGCGCGTTCATCTCGCTGCTGCCCGGCAAGGACGGACTGCTCCACGTCACCGAGGTGCGCAAGCTCGCCGGTGGCAAGCGTGTCGAGAACGTCGACGACGTCCTCTCGGTCGGCCAGAAGATCCTCGTGAAGATCACGAAGATCGACGACCGCGGCAAGCTGTCGCTCGAGCCCGTCCTCGACGACGCCGCTGAGGCGGCACCGGCAGCCGAGGCCGCTGCCGAGTCGGAGACCACCGAGGCGTAAGCCATCCGGATCAGGCCCGGATTCCACTCCTTGCGAGCGGGATCCGGGCCTTCTTCGTATCCGATGTGATCGAAACGTTATGCAAAGTTCTCCGGGTGTTACCGCCAATGGTCGGAGTTGTCTCCGGCGTCGCTTACCCTCGAAATACGCACCGGGGGGTGCACACGGATCACGCAGGCCGTAGCTATCGGACATGTGCGGGGGTGATGAGGATGCGACTGTTCAGCACAGGTGCTGCTGATCAGCAGGCGAGCCTGCAGGAGCATTCCCTCGAGCATCCGTCGGCACCGATACCGGTCGTCGGTCCAGGGGTGGGCGAGAGCATTCGCGTTCCGCTCGGTGAGACCGGCATGGAGACGTTCCCGCTCATGCTCGGGGCGGCTGAGTTCGGGTGGAACGTCGACCTCGAGACCAGCCATGCGATCCTCGACCGCTACGTCGAGTTCGGCGGTAATGCGATCCACACCGCCGACGGGTTCTCGGGCGGCCGCAGCGAGCACATCATCGGCCAGTGGCTTCGTTCGAGGGGGCACCGCGGCCGCAGCCTGCTCAGCGTGCGCATCGGCTCGCACGCCGATAATCCGGGCCTGGGCTCGGTGAATCTCGTACGCGCCGTCGAAGGTTCGCTCACCAGGCTCGGCGTCGAACGGATCGATGTGCTGCATCTCGATGCGTCCCTCGATCAGCAGACCAATCTGGAAGACACCCTGGCGACGGTCGAGTGGCTGCGCGACGCGGGCAAGATCCACGCGGTCGGCGCCTTCGGCTTCGCCCCCGAGCGATTGGTGGAGGCGCGGATCCTCGCCGCCGCAGGCTACCCGCGCATCGAGGTGCTCGACGAGCCGTACAACCTCATCCGCCGTCAGGCCTTCGAGGGCGATCTGCGACTCGTCGCGGGCGCGCAGAGTCTCGCCGTCACGCCTTCGCACGCTCTTGAGCACGGTTTCCTCTCCGGCAGGCACCGCAACAAGGCGCTGATGTCGCAGGGCGTGCGCGGTGAACAGCTGCGAGGGCATCTGAACCGTCGTGGCATCCGGATCCTCCGCGCGCTCGACCAGGTGGCGACCGAGATCGCCGCCCCTGTCGCGGCGGTGTCGATCGCCTGGCTGCTCGCGCAGCGCACGATCGCCGCGCCGATCGTCAACACCTTCGCGACGCAGCACGTCGAGGAGCTCATGCAGGGTGCAGGCATCACGCTGTCGCGCACGCAGGTGGCCGACCTCACTCGCGCGGGAAACTGAGTCTCGCCGGATCAGCCCGGGCGTGTCGCGCATGTGCCGCTAGGGTGGAAGTGCCCCAGCGGAAGCTGGCGACGAAGCGAGCGGGTTGTGACGCACTATATATATCTGGTCAGACACGGTGAACATCAGGATGCCGAACACGGTGTCGACGACGGACCCCTCTCTCCACGGGGGCAGCGTCAAGCGGAATTGATCGCCGATCGGCTGTCCGGACTCCCGCTCGACGCGGTCTGGCACTCGCCGTTGCTGCGGGCGACCGAGACGGCCCGGGCGATCGCAGAGCGACTTCCCTCCGTCACGCCTGAGCCGTCGGCGCTGCTCTTCGACTGCGTCCCCACGGGTATGACGGAGGAGACGCCGGCGGCCTACGAACCGTTCTTCGGCTCTGTCACCGAGGCCGAGGTCGAGGCGGGCGGCGCGCAGATGGCTGACGCCGTCAACGAGTTCCTGGTCCGCAAGCAGGGCGACGTGCACGAGGTGCTGATCACGCACAACTTCGTGATCTCCTGGTTCGTTCGTGAGGTCCTCGGCGCCCCCGAGTGGCGGTGGATGACGCTCAACCAGGCCCACTGCGGCCTGACCGTCATCGCCCAGAAGCAGGGTCGGCCCTGGACGCTCGTCAACCACAACGAGCTCGGGCATCTGCCCGTCGAGTTGCGCACCGGGCTTCCTGAACCCATTCCCGTGTGATGCGCCGGCGCTGATCGCTCAGCGCAGGCTCTTGCGGTACCAGCGGGTCGCGTTCCGGTTGTCGTTGTAGGCGTCGATCTGTTCGAAGCCGCTGCGGGCGTACAGCCGGCCGGCGGACTCGAGCGTGTGATGCGTGTCGAGCACGAGTTCGGCGGCGCCCCACTCGCGAGCGCGCCGTTCGAGCTCGTCGAGTATCGCGCGTCCCCAGCCCTGGCCTCTCGTGACCGGCTTGAGGAAGAGATGCTTCACCTCGTAGCGGATGCCGGCCTCGCCGTCCGCCAGGCGTCGGATGCCACCGCATCCGACGGCCGCGTCCTCCGGGCCGGCGAGCAGGAACACGCCTGCCGGGCTCTCGAACGCCGCGGGATCGGGGAACACGGTGGTGTACGCGCCACCGGGGAACTCCTCGGCGCGCAGGGCGAAGTATTCGGTGAGGATCGCGCGGGACTCTGCAGTGCCGGGCGAGGACGGACGCAACTCGAGCATGAGTCAACGCTACTCGCCGCGCCGAGCCGGCCTGGCCCAGGGCGCACCGGCCGCTGAATAGACTGAAGGCATGAGCAAGAAGGTGGCACTCGTCGGCGGAACGGGAAAGCTCGGGACGATCATCGGACGCGTGATCGACGACCTCGAGGGTTTCGATGTCGTCCGGGTCCTCACGTCCTCGAGCGATCTGTCAGAGCTCGACGGTGCAGACCTGGTCGTCGACGCGTCGACCCCGCAGGTGAGCGTCGACGTCGTGCGCGTGGCCGTCGAACGAGGCATCAACGTCCTGGTCGGCACGTCGGGGTGGTCGGCGGAGCGCATCGCGCTCATGCGTCCGCTGGTCGAAGCAGCCGAGACCGGGGCTGTGTTCATCCCGAACTTCTCGCTCGGGTCGGTGCTCGGTTCGGCGCTGGCCTCCGCCGCCGCACCCTTCTTCGCATCGGTCGAGATCGTCGAGGCCCATCGCGACACGAAGACCGACTCTCCGAGCGGCACGGCCGTCCGCACTGCAGAGCTCATCGCAGCGGCGCGTGCGGAGCAGGGCCCTGTGAGCGCCCCGCACGCGGACCAGCGTGCGCGCGGGCAGCAGGTCGGCAGCGTGCCGATCCATTCGTTGCGCCGCCCCGGCGTGATCGCTCGACAGGACGTCATCCTTTCCGGCCCCGGAGAATCCCTCACCCTCACCCACGACACCGTGGACTCCGCCGAGGCGTATGCGCCGGGCATCCGTCTCGCGGTCCCGTTCGCGCTCGACGCGCGTGGTGTGTTCGTGGGCCTCGAGAACATGATCGACATCGGGATCAGGGCCCGCTCGTGATGACGCGCATCGGCGTCGCTCTCATCGGGGCGGCGCTGATCCTCTATTTCGTGCTCATGGGGCAGAAGGCGGTCCTGCTCATCGCGAGCGGCGAACCCGTCGGGATCGCCATGGGCATCGCCCTCATCGTGCTTCCCCTGATCGGCGTGTGGGCGCTCGCTCGTGAGATCCAGTTCGGCGTTCAGGCGGAGCGCCTGGGCACGAGACTGGATGCCGAGGGCGGGATGCCGCCGGCCGAGACCGCGCTCACACCCAGCGGCCGCATCGCGAAGGGCGATGCGGAACCGCTGATCCAGCGCTACACGACCGAGGCGGATGCCGCGCAGGACGATTGGCGCGCGCTCTATCGGCTCGGCGTCGTGCAGGACGCAGCCGGACGCCGCAAGGACGCTCGGGCGAGCATCCGCGCGGCCATCCGCCTCGCCAGGGCGAAGGGCTGAGTCCGATCAGGCGAGCGTAGCCTCGAGCGTGATCTCGATGCCCGACAGCGCCTGCGACACCGGGCATCCGGTCTTGGCACCCTCAGCGATCTCCTGGAACTGCTCCTGAGTGAGGCCGGGAACCGTCGCGTTGACGTTCAGGTGGCTGCCGGTGATGCCGACGCCGGGCTTGAACGTCACCGACGCGGTGGTGTTGACGCGCTCCGGCGGGGTGCCGTTCTCGGCGAGGGCGTGCGAGAGCGCCATGCTGAAGCACGACGAGTGCGCGGCGGCGATGAGTTCCTCGGGGGTCGTCGTCGTGTCAGAGCCCTCGCTGCGAGCCTTCCAGTTGATCGGGAACGTGCCGAGGTTCGAGGAGGAGAAGGCGACATTGCCGGAGCCCTCCATCAGTGAACCGTTCCAGGTGGTGGTGGCTTCGCTGGTGACGGGCATGGTTCCTCCAAAGGTCGTGGCGGGGTGTGCGGCCAGCCTACCCACCAGGCGCCTCGCGGGGAACCGGTCGCTCAGGCGCGAGCGGTGCGACCCACGATGCCGGCGCGCTGCAGCAGCAGATAGATCTGGCAGCCGAGGCAGAAGTCGAACACGGCATTGAGGAACGCCGCGATGAAGGCGGCTGCGGCGGCGACGGGCAGCGCCCACGGGACACCGGCCAGATGCAGCACGAGACCGACGGTGACGACGAACAGGCCGACGCCCTGCGCGAAGCGAGGTGGACGCGGATCCTCGGTCTCGGCCGGGGGAGCGAGGCGCGGGTGGACGACGCGGCGGAACAGCACGCTCCACGGCGTCGTGCGCGGCGATACGACGCCCCACAGGAACAGCAGCGCGATCGCGACCAGGAGCAGGAATCCGGGATCGAGGACGCGCTGCGACAGGGTGGTGTCGGCCTGCGCTGTGGATATCCCGATCAGACTCAGGACGACGGCGATGAGCAGGAGAACCGTCGTGATCGAGGCGGCGAAGCGCGGTCCTCGTGGGTCGATGCCCTCCGGTGCGCTCATCGCGACTCCTGGGTGTGAGGGGTGAGGACCGCGCCGAGCGCATGGTCGATGGCGGATCTGCTGGGTACTCCGCCCCAGCGGGAGAGCACTGTTCCGGAGGCGTCGACCAGGAACGTGGTCGGCGTCTGCAGCACGTGATATCGAGTCGCGAGGTCATTGCGGTTCGTCAGATCGATCTCGACGTGCGCGACGTCCGCGTGCTCGTCGGCGATGCTGCCGAGCATTCGGCGCACCTGAGGGCAGCGTGCGCACAGTTCGGTGCTGAACTGCAGCAGAGTCGCCGAGCGTGCGAGGCTCAAACCGTCGAGATCCTCCGACCGGATCACGAGGTGTCCGCCGGAGCGCCGTCGACCGTCCCGCGCGCGCACGATCAGGCCGCACACGATCGCGACCGCCACGATGGCGGCGGTGACGGCGAGTGCGGCGTCGACGGACATGTTCCGAGAATAGGCCGCGCAGGAGGGGACGGCTCCGGATATGACACAGGATGACGGGCGACGCTCGAGTCGGGATCCGCCTGCGATGTCGGAGACCCGGGTATCGTGGCAGACATGAGCGCAGCCGTCCCCACGCCGTACGAAGACCTGCTCCGCGATGTGCTGGAGTCCGGCACGCACAAGGACGATCGCACCGGCACAGGAACGACGAGCGTGTTCGGCCGTCAGATCCGTTTCGACCTGTCGCAGGGGTTCCCGCTGATCACGACCAAGCGCGTGCACTTCAAGTCGATCGCATACGAACTGCTCTGGTTCCTGCGCGGCGATTCCAACGTGAAGTGGCTGCAGGACAACGGCGTGTCCATCTGGGATGAGTGGGCGGATGCCGAGGGCGACCTCGGCCCGGTCTACGGGGTGCAGTGGCGGTCGTGGCCGACACCCGACGGCGGCCACATCGACCAGCTCGCACAGGTGATCGACCAGATCAGGGCTACTCCCGACTCACGGCGACTCATCGTCTCCGCCTGGAACCCTGCAGACATCCCCGACATGGCTCTCGCCCCGTGCCATGCGCTGTTCCAGTTCTATGTCGCCGACGGCAAGCTGTCGTGCCAGCTCTACCAGCGCAGCGCCGACATGTTCCTCGGCGTGCCCTTCAACATCGCCAGCTACGCGTTGCTGACCATGATGATCGCGCAGCAGGTCGGGCTGGAGCCGGGCGACTTCGTGTGGACCGGAGGCGACTGCCACGTCTACGACAACCACGTCGAGCAGGTGCGCGAGCAGTTGAACCGTGAGCCGTACCCGTACCCGACCCTCCGATTCGCGCGCACACCGGAATCGATCCTGGATTACGAGTTCTCCGACTTCGTCGTCGAGGACTACCAGCACCACCCGCCGATCCGCGCGGCGGTGGCGGTGTGAACGCATTGCCTCTCGAACTCCCGTGGGTCGGACTGATCTGGGCCGAGGCAGCCGGCGGCGTGATCGGAGCATCGGGGACGATGCCGTGGCACGTGCCGGAAGATCTTGCGCATTTCAAGCAGATCACGCTCACCGCGCCCGTCGTGATGGGTCGCAAGACCTGGGACTCCCTGCCGGAACGGTTCCGTCCCCTGCCCGATCGCGAGAACATCGTCATCACCCGTCAGCTGGGCTGGACATCGGACGGAGCGCGCCGCGCCGCTGATGTGGCCGATGCCGTTCGAGGCCTCGAGAAGGTCTGGATCATCGGCGGTGCCGAGATCTTCGCGCAGGTGATCGGGCAGGCGGATCGGCTCGAGGTCACCGAGCTCGACCTCGAGGTCGACGGCGACGCGTATGCGCCGTCCAAGGACGGATGGCGCCTCGTCCATGAGGGGGAGTGGCAGACCTCGCGCACCGGCATCCGGTTCCGCTTCCTCGGGTACGAACGCTGATGCCCACCGCGCTGATCACCGGCGCCAGCGCCGGACTCGGTGCGGAGTTCGCCCACCAGCTCGCGGCGCGAGGGGCAGACCTCGTGCTGGTCGCGCGCTCCGAGGATGCGCTCGAGACGCTCGCTGCCGGGCTTCGCGAGACGCACGGCGTCCTCGTGGACGTCCTCGTGGCCGATCTCGTCGTGGAAGCCGACGTGCAGCGCGTCGCGGCGCGGATCGCCGAGCAGGGGCATCCGATCGATCTTCTCGTGAACAACGCCGGCTTCGGGCTGCCGCTGCACTTCGCCGAGAACGACATCGACGACGAAGTGCGCCACCTGCGCATCCACGTCGAGGCGCCGATGAGGCTGATGCACGCTGCTCTCGGCGCGATGCGCGATCGTGGCGGGCGCATCATCAACGTGGCCTCGGTGGCCGGCTTCATCTCGCGCTCGACCTATTCCGCGTGCAAGCAATGGCTCATCGGCTTCAGTCGGTGGGCGAATGCGGAGTACGCGCGCGACGGCGTCACGGTTACCGCACTGTGCCCGGGATTCACGCACACGAGCTTCCACGAGCGCATGGGCCTCGAGCCAGGGCGCGAAGGAGTACCGGCGATCGGCTGGCTGCGGGCCGAGGACGTCGTGCGAGAGGGACTGCGCGATGCTGCCGCGGGCAGAGCGGTGTCGATACCGTCTCTGCGGTACAAGGCGGTCGTCGCACTCACGAGGATCCTGCCGTCGTCGCTGACGGCCAGAGCGGCCAGGCGCGGACGAGTCTGACCCGTCTTCGTGGCGTGCCGATGCCGGCCACTGACCTGTCCGGCGCGATGGAGCGGGACGCGAACCGATACGCTGGAACCATGACGCACTCGGGTAACCCATTCGGACAGGTTCTCGTCGCGCTCGTCACTCCCATGACGGCCGACGGCGAAGTCGACTGGCCCGCCGTCGAGAAGCACATGGATGACGTCATCACCGCGGGTGCGGACGGCATCGTCGTGACGGGAACGACCGGCGAGACCTCCACCCTCACCGACCCCGAGAAGCTCAAGCTCGTCGAGGTCGGAAAGTCCGTGTCCGCCGGACGCGCCAAGATCATCACGGGCGGCGGTTCGAACGAGACCGCACACGCGATCGAGCTCTACAAGGCCAGCGAGAAGGCCGGCGCCGACGGCATCATGATCGTCACGCCCTACTACAACAAGCCCACGCAGGCGGGCATCCTCACGCACTTCCGCCTCGTCGCGGATGCCACCGATCTGCCGGTCATCCTCTACGACATCCCCGGCCGCACCGGCGTGCCGATCAAGTACGAGACGATCCTGCGCCTCGCGAAGCACCCCAACATCCTCGCCGTCAAAGACGCCAAGGGCGACTTCAGCGAGGTCAGCCGTGTGCTGAACCAGTCCGATCTGATGTATTTCTCCGGCGACGACGCGAACGCGCTGCCGCACCTCGCCATCGGTGCCACCGGCCTGATCGGCGTCACGGCCAACATCACGGCCACGCCGTACCGCACGATCGTGGATGCGGTGAACCGGGGCGATCTCGCAGCCGCGACCGCTGAGCACAAGCGCCTCGAACCGCTCGTGCGCGCCACGATGACCCACGTCCCCGGAACCGTGTCGGCGAAGTACATCCTGCACGGCCTCGGCCGTATCTCCAGCCCCCGCGTCCGCCTGCCCCTCGTCGGGCCGGAGGAGTGGGAAGCCGCTCTCATCGAAGACGAGCTCGCGCTCGTCACCGATGTCCCCGGCGCCGATTTCTCGAACTTCCGCCCCGACCGCAACGCGGCCGCCGGCGGTGCGCTGCCGAAGGTGCATGGCACGACGCGTTGAGACGACGGGCGCGCCGCGCGCCCATAAGCATGAACGGGCACGACGAGTGTCCGACTGAGGAGACACCAATGTCCATTCCCATCTCCGCCCCCGCACCGCTCGCCGAAGGCGCTCTCCGTGTCATCCCGCTGGGCGGTCTCGGCGAGATCGGTCGCAACATGACGACCTTCGAGTACGACGGCAAGATCCTGATCGTCGACTGCGGCGTCCTGTTCCCCGAAGAGCACCAGCCGGGCGTAGACCTGATCCTGCCCGATTTCGAGCCCATCAAGGATCGGCTCGACGACATCGTGGGCGTCGTGCTCACGCACGGTCATGAGGACCACATCGGAGCAGTGCCCTACCTTCTGCGGTTGAAGGGCGACATCCCGCTCATCGGTTCGGGCCTCACGCTCGCGCTGGTCGAGGCGAAGCTCAAGGAGCATCGCATCCGCCCGTACACCCTGACCGTGAAAGAGGGTCAGGAGGAGAAGGTCGGACCCTTCGACCTCGAGTTCGTCGCGGTGAACCACTCGATTCCCGACGCCCTGGCCGTCGCCATTCGCACGCCCGCCGGGATGGCGCTGGCGACCGGCGACTTCAAGATGGACCAGTTGCCGCTCGACGGGCGCATCACCGATCTGCGTGCGTTCTCGCGCCTGGGCGAGGAGGGCGTGGACCTGTTCCTCGTCGACTCCACGAACGCCGACGTCCCCGGGTTCACCCCGACGGAGCGCTCGATCGGCCCCGTGCTCGACCAGGTGATCGCGAAGGCGCCCCGCCGGGTCATCGTCGCGAGCTTCTCCAGTCACGTGCACCGGGTCCAGCAGGTGCTCGATGCGGCGCACGCCAACGGACGCCGTGTCGCTCTGCTGGGGCGCAGCATGGTGCGCAACATGACGATCGCGGCCGACCTCGGTTATCTCAAGGTGCCCGAGAACGTGCTGATCGATTACAAGAAGGCCCGCGACCTGCCCGACGAGAAGATCGTCTACATGTCCACGGGTTCGCAGGGTGAGCCGATGGCGGTGCTCAGCCGCATGGCCAACCTCGACCACGCGATCGAGGTGGGAGAGGGCGACACCGTCATCCTCGCCTCCAGCCTGATTCCCGGCAACGAGAATGCCGTCTACCGTGTGATCGACGGACTCACGAAACTCGGCGCCAACGTCGTGCACAAGGCCAATGCAAAGGTGCACGTGTCCGGTCACGCCGCCGCGGGTGAGCTGATCTATTGCTACAACATCCTCCGGCCCAAGAACGTGCTGCCCGTCCACGGCGAGTACCGGCATCTGATGGCCAATGCGAAGCTCGCGCAGGACACCGGCATCCCCGAGGCGAACACGATCCTCGCCTCCAACGGCACGATCATCGACCTCAAGGACGGCCAGACGCACATCGCCGGCCAGCTCGACATCGGCTTCGTGTACGTCGACGGATCCACCGTGGGCGAGATCACGGACGCCGATCTCAAGGATCGCCGGATCCTCGGCGAAGAGGGATTCGTCTCGATCATCGTCGTGGTGGATGCCGCGACCGGGCGCATCATCACTGGCCCGGAGATCCACGCCAGAGGCATCGCCGAGGACGACTCCGTGTTCGACGACGTGGTGCCGAAGATCGTGGCGGCGCTCAAGGAGGCGTCGGGCAACGGCGTCCGTGACACGCACGCCCTCTCGCAGGTGGTGCGACGCACGATCGGACGCTGGGTGAACCAGAAGCTCCGTCGTCGTCCGATGATCGTTCCGCTCGTCATCGAGGCATAGCCCATTCGGCGCGAAAGCCGCGTCATTACGCGGCTTGTCGGCGCCTCGCCGTAGGCTTTCACCATGGCCAGGAGCACCACCAAGACCTCGCGCGCGTCTGAGAAGGCCCCCGCGCGCTCGAAGGCGCAGACGGCCCCCACCAAGAAGCTGCCGGCGACTCCGAAGAAGTACATCGACGAGATCGACAAGCCCCCCGTCGCCGTGCGCGCGTGGCTCGGCCTGGCTCACGGCGTCGGGGGTCTCTTCCGCGCCTTCGGCCCGGAGACCCTCGAGAAGGATCAGCGACGCGACGGGTTCCCGCTGCTGCTGGTGCTGCTGGCGTGCCTCGGCGCGGTCACCGAGTGGTTCTTCATCGGCAACGAGATCGCTCAGAACATCAGCGCCTACTCGGTCGGGCTGATGATCGGTCGCACGGCGTTCCTGATGCCCGTGCTGCTGCTCATCCTCGCGGGATGGCTGTTCCGGCATCCGTCGTCCGTGCACGACAACGGAAGGATCGGGATCGGCTTCGGCCTGTTCGTCCTCTCCATCGCGGGCATCTGCCACCTTGCAGGCGGGCAGCCGGAGCCCAAGGCCGGCATGCCGGCGCTCAGCGCTGCCGGTGGACTCTTCGGCTGGATGCTGGGCGAGCCCCTCTCGTACCTCACCGACATCGTCGCCTACATCCTGCTGGGCGTGCTGGCGGCGCTCAGCATCCTCATCATCACCAAGACCCCGCCGAATCGCATCGGTGCACGCCTCGGCGACCTGTACGCCTGGATGTTCGGTGCCGAAAGGGCCGAGAAGCCCGACGCAGACGAGAAGCCGACCGCGGACAAGACGGAGGGCTCCTTCGACGAGGACGACGACCCGAATGTCCTCCCGTGGTGGCGGCGCAACAAGACCGGCCGGGAAGAAGACCCCGACGAGGGGATCGGTTCGCAGGACCTCACCGAATTGCTGTCACCGAGCGACGGGCCAGTGGACAACACCGCCTACGATCAGGCGGTCATCGTCGCGGATCCGACGGATGCAGCGACCGAGATCCTGACCGACGTGCAGAGCGTCATGGACACGCTCGGCAGCCAGGGCGGCACCGCGCTTCTGGACGACTCGGGCGACACGGGGGAGCAGCCGGAGCTGCCGGGCCTCTCCGGTTTCGGAACCGACGGGCCGGGGGAGCGCGGACTCCAGGCGCCGAGCGCACCGTACTCGCTGCCGTCGCCCGGCGTACTCAGCGCCGGCCCGCCCTCGGTCGCCCGCTCGGAGGCGAACGACAAGATCGTCGAGCAGATCACGAGCGTGCTGTCGCAGTTCAAGATCGACGCCAAGGTGACCGGATTCTCACGAGGTCCGACGGTCACGCAGTACGAGGTCGAGGTCGGCCACGGCGTCAAGGTCGAGAAGATCACGCAGCTGAGCAACAACATCGCGTACGCCGTGGCGTCGAACGATGTGCGCATCCTCTCGCCGATCCCCGGCAAGAGCGCGATCGGCATCGAGATCCCGAACACCGACCGCGAGACGGTCGCCCTCGGTGACGTCATCCGTTCCGCGGCAGCGCACAAGAGCACCCACCCGCTGACGGTGGGCGTCGGAAAAGACGTCGGAGGCAACTTCGTCGTCGCGAACCTCGCGAAGATGCCTCACCTCCTGGTCGCGGGTTCCACCGGCTCCGGTAAGTCCAGCTTCGTCAACTCGATGATCACGAGCCTGCTGATGCGGGCGCGTCCCTCCGACGTGCGCATGGTGCTGATCGACCCGAAGCGGGTCGAGCTCACCAGCTACGCCGGCGTGCCGCATCTGATCACGCCCATCATCACCAACCCGAAGAAGGCCGCGGAGGCCCTCCAGTGGGTGGTGAAGGAGATGGACATGCGGTACGACGACCTGGCATCGTTCGGGTTCCGCCACATCGATGACTTCAACAAGGCCGTGCGCGCGGGCGAGGTCGAGGTGCCGGTCGGCAGCGAGCGCGTGCTCAAGCCGTACCCGTACCTGCTGGTCGTCGTCGACGAGCTCGCCGACCTCATGATGGTCGCCCCGCGCGACGTCGAGGATTCGATCGTGCGCATCACCCAGCTCGCCCGTGCCTCCGGCATCCACCTGGTGCTCGCGACGCAGCGCCCGAGCGTCGACGTCGTGACCGGCCTGATCAAGGCCAACGTGCCTTCGCGCCTCGCGTTCGCCGTGACCAGCGTCACCGACAGCCGGGTCATCCTCGACAGTCCTGGTGCCGACAAGCTGATCGGACAGGGAGACGCGCTCTTCTCGCCGATGGGGTCGTCCAAGCCTTTCCGACTGCAGGGCGCGTGGGTCGAGGAGAGCGAGATCGACGCCGTCGTGAAGCACGTCACGGCACAGGCGAGACCCGAGTACCGCGCCGATGTGCAGGAGGCGCTGGAGCCGACGAAGAAGAAGGAAGTCGACGAGGACATCGGCGACGACCTCGAGGTGCTGCTCGCCGCGGCCGAGCTCGTCGTCTCGTCGCAGTTCGGATCGACCTCGATGCTGCAGCGCAAGCTGCGCGTCGGCTTCGCCAAGGCCGGACGGCTCATGGACCTTCTCGAATCGCGTGAGATCGTCGGACCCTCGGAGGGATCGAAAGCCCGCGACGTGCTGGTGACCGCCGAGCAGTTGCCTGCGGTGATGGCGAAACTCCGAGGCGAGGATCCGCCCGGAGTCACATCCTCGACGCCTGCTCCACCCGTACCGCAGCCGGCTCACGACCCGATCGAAGACCAGTTCCGCGGCTTGCCGGTGGTCGATGAGGATGAGGGCGACGAAGACGCCTGGGGTCTGACGGGGCGCGACTGATGGCGATTCCCCGGCAACTGCCGAACGCCATCACGATCGCGCGGATCCCGCTCGCCGTCGTCTTCTTCGTCCTGCTGCTGCTCGGCGGCACGTACGGACTGGATGACCTCGTGATCCGCTGGGTCGCCGGCGCACTGTTCGTCGTGGCGATATCCACCGACTGGGTGGACGGATATCTGGCGCGCAAGTACGACATCGTCAGCGACTTCGGCAAGCTCTGGGACCCGATCGCGGACAAGCTGCTCACGGGCGCAGGTTTCGTGGGTCTCGCGATCCTCGCGGAGTGGCCGTGGTGGATCGTCATCGTCATCCTCATCCGCGAGTGGGGCATCACCATCCACCGGTTCATGGTCGCCAGCAGCCATATCGTGGCCGCGGCGTGGTTGGGCAAGATCAAGACGGCGGTGCAGGGCGTGACGCTCGGCTGGTGGTTGCTGCCCCTTCACCAACTGATCGGCATGGACTGGTGGATCGGCATCGGAATCGGCCTGATGTACGTGACGCTGGCCCTCACCGTCGTCAGCGGGATCGACTACGCCGTGTCACAGGTGCGCGGATCCCGCACAGGACGAGCGTGAGCGGGAGCGCTGACCTCGTGGCAGCGCTGCGGGCGCGGGGGTGGTCGCTGGGCGTTGCGGAATCCCTGACCGGTGGCGCGCTTGCGGCTGAGATCGTCTCGGTTCCTGGTGCGTCGACGGTACTGTCCGGTGGCGTCGTGGCGTACGCCACACCGGTGAAGGAGTCGTTGCTGGGGGTGGATGCCGCTCTTCTGGCCGAGCACGGTCCCGTGCACGCGTCGGTCGCGGAGCAGATGGCGGCGGGAGTGCGCGCCGCAGTCGCGATCGCGGGCAGGCCCGCAGAGGTCGGGCTCTCCACGACGGGGATCGCAGGGCCCGATTCGCCGGACGGGCAGCCGGTGGGAACGGTGCACGTCGGCGTCGCGACGCCGACGGACGTGCGCTCGTTCGCTTTCCTCTTCGCCGGGGATCGGGCGTCGATCAGAGCGCAGGCGGTCGATGCCGCGATCGACGCGCTCTCGAGAGTGCTGCGGGAATAGGCTGCGCCGTCGGATGGTTGTCACTGATGTGCCGAAGAATGATGTGCTCACACCGAAAGCACAGCGTGAAACAGTAGTTTTTTCATCAGCGAGTCGGGTTAGACTGGCGATCCACTCGGAGGAGTCTCCGGTGACGGAGATCGAGAGGAGGTTCCGGTGATTCTTGTACGACAGGAAATCGGCGATGTGCTGAGGGACTTCCGCCTGCAGAAGGGGCGCACGCTCCGGCAGGTCGCGGGCAAGGCCTCTATAGCACTCGGTTATCTCAGCGAGGTGGAGCGCGGACAGAAGGAAGCGTCCAGCGAGATCCTCGCTTCCGTTGCGGAGGCGCTCGACGTCCCGATCTCGATGATCATGCGTGAGGTCGGCGATCGCATCTCCGTGCTCGAGGGAATCCAGGTGTTCCCGGATGTCGTCCCGGACGATCTCGTCGCTTCGGTCGAGCCCGAGCTCTCGCTGCACTGACCGCAGCGTTCGTCGGAGTAGGGCTTTTCATGCGTCGCAGCGAGTTCCTTCGCGCGGTCGATCTCGAATTCGGCGCGCGAGCCTCCATGCTGAAGACGGATCTCGTGCTCGACGCGCTCGGCAACCGCACCGCAGACGAAGCTCTCGATGAGGGCGTCGCGCCCAGGGAGATCTGGCTCGCGCTCTGCGAGGAGACGGACGTCCCGGCTGAGCGGCGCTACGGCGTCGGCCGGCTCGAGCCGCGCAGACGCTGACACGGCGCTCGTCGGTCTGATCGCCTTCGGGCTACGTCTCTTCGGCGTGTCGTCGAAGATGTGTTCGAAGTGCGCGTAACGTTCTGCACAAGTGGTTTCGAGGTGAACTCATCCCCGGTTCGTGGGGCGTCCGACGCAATGTCGGAGGCCGATCGTACGGTGATGACAGGCCGAAAAGCCATACGCCTTGTCGGAGAGTTCGCCCCACCCGGGGTGGCCGCGACAGCCTACAGGCGGCACCACGCGAACAACAGGAGCACATCATGCCATCAGTCGCAGACCGCGAGAAGTCCCTCGAGTCGGCTCTCGCCCAGATCGATCGTCAGTTCGGAAAGGGTTCAGTCATGCGGCTGGGCAGCGATGAGCGCGCGCCAGTCGCCGTCATCCCCACCGGCTCCATCGCCCTCGACGTCGCCCTCGGCGTCGGAGGTCTCCCGCGTGGCCGCATCGTGGAGATCTACGGCCCGGAGTCGTCGGGTAAGACCACTCTGACGCTGCACGCGATCGCCAATGCGCAGCGCGCCGGTGGCATCGCCGCATTCGTCGATGCAGAGCACGCTCTCGACCCCGAGTACGCCAAGAAGCTCGGTGTCGACATCGACGCGCTCCTGGTCTCCCAGCCGGACACGGGTGAGCAGGCCCTCGAGATCGCCGACATGCTCGTACGCTCCGGTGCCATCGACCTCATCGTCATCGACTCCGTCGCGGCGCTGGTGCCTCGCGCCGAGATCGAGGGCGAGATGGGTGACTCGCATGTGGGTCTGCAGGCACGCCTCATGTCGCAGGCGCTCCGCAAGCTCACGGGTGGTCTGAACCAGACCAACACCACGATGATCTTCATCAACCAGTTGCGCGAGAAGATCGGTGTGTTCTTCGGCTCTCCCGAGACCACGGCCGGTGGTAAGGCGCTGAAGTTCTATGCATCGGTCCGCCTCGACATCCGCCGCATCGAGACGATGAAGGACGGCACCGAGGCCGTGGGCAACCGCACTCGCGTCAAGGTCGTGAAGAACAAGATGGCTCCGCCCTTCAAGCAGGCGGAGTTCGACATCCTGTACGGAACGGGCATCTCGCGTGAAGGCAGCCTGATCGATTTCGGCGTGGAGCACGGTCTCGTGAAGAAGTCGGGCTCGTGGTACACCTACGACGGCGACCAGCTCGGCCAGGGCAAGGAGAACGCACGCTCGTTCCTCATCAAGAACGCTGACGTCGCTCTGGAGATCGAGACGAAGATCAAGCAGAAACTCGGCATCGGCGGCGCGGTCGACGATGCCGCTCCTGAGACTGCTGACGAGCTCGCGCAGCGTCGTCCGGCCTGATGACTGTCGAAGACGGGGGCGAGGCGCGCCTCGCCCCCGTGATCCCCCTCTTCGGCGGGAAGCTCGTTCCGGCTTCGGCGCTGCCGGCGACGCGCGGGGAGAAATCGCCGCGACGACGCGACATGACGACGGCCGACGCGGGCAGTCGCCGCGAGACGGCTCGTGATCGCGATGAGGCAGTGTCCGATCGGCCGTCATCTGACCCCTCGTCATCTGGCCCGTCGTCATCCGACCCGTCGTCATCTGGCCAGTCGTCACCCGACCCGGATCAGGTTCGCACCGCCGGCGAGGAGTCTCTCGTGCGCAAGCTGCGAGCGCGGTCGTTGTCGATCTCCGAGGCGCGTCAGGTTCTGCGCGGCCACGATCTCACCCAATCGCAGATCGACGATGTGATCGACGACTTCTGCCGCCGCGGATACCTCGATGACTCGATCCTCGCTGAGCAACTGGTGATCTCGGGGATCGAGCGCAAAGGCCAGGGTCGCGTCGCGCTCTCACGGGCCCTGGTGCAGCGGGGCATTCCGCGAGACGTCATCGACATGGCACTCGGCGATCTGCCTGACGACGACGCCGAACGTGCGCTGGAATTCGCCCGGACCAAGGCGCGTTCGATGGCGCGGCTCGAATACGACACCGCACTGCGCCGTCTGACCGGACAACTCGCACGTCGCGGCTACGGAGGATCAGTGGCGATGAGCGCGGCGCGGACCGCGCTGAGCGAGGCGTCCCTCGGAAAGGCGACCAGCGGGGTGCGGTTCGTCGACTCGGAGTGACTTCGCCGGATCGCTCGTAGAATGGGGTCACCATGACTATCCTGAGCAGCGAACCGACGATCATCCAGGCCTCGTCGGCGGCCGTCGACGCCGACGGACGTCAACGGACCTATGAGGTGCGCACCTTCGGGTGCCAGATGAACGTGCACGACTCCGAGCGACTGTCCGGCTCCCTGGAGAGCGCGGGATACGTGCGCGCCGAGGCAGCCACGGAGGCGGACGTCGTCATCATCAACACCTGTGCCGTGCGCGACAACGCTGCAGGCAAGCTCTACGGCACGCTCGGGCACCTGGCCTCGATCAAGCGCCGCAAGGAGGGCATGCAGATCGCCGTCGGAGGCTGCCTCGCGCAGATGGACAAGGACGCCGTGCTCGACAAGGCACCGTGGGTCGATGTCGTGTTCGGCACGCACAACATGGGCTCGCTGCCGGGGCTGCTCGAACGCGCGCGCCACAATGGTGACGCCGAGCTCGAGATCCTCGAGTCCCTCGAAGTGTTCCCCTCGACGCTGCCGACCAAGCGCGACTCCGCGCACAGCGGCTGGGTGTCGATCTCGGTCGGCTGCAACAACACCTGCACCTTCTGCATCGTCCCGAGCCTGCGAGGCAAGGAGAAGGACCGTCGTCCCGGCGACATCCTGAACGAGATCCGGCTGCTCGTGGAGGACGGCGCGATCGAGGTCACCCTGCTCGGTCAGAACGTCAACTCCTACGGCGTCGAGTTCGGCGACAGGCAGGCCTTCAGCAAGCTGCTGCGCGCGGCGGGCGAGATCAACGGCCTCGAGCGCATCCGATTCACCAGCCCGCATCCCGCCGCCTTCACCGATGACGTCATCGACGCCATGGCGGAGACGCCATCGGTCATGCCTCAGTTGCACATGCCCCTGCAGTCCGGCAGCGATCGCGTGCTCAAGGCGATGCGCCGCTCGTACCGCAGCTCGAAGTTCCTCGGAATCCTCGATCGTGTGCGCGAACGGATGCCCAACGCCGCGATCTCCACCGACATCATCGTCGGATTCCCCGGCGAGACCGCCGAGGACTTCGAAGACACCATGCGGGTCGTCGAACAGGCGCGATTCGCCAACGCCTTCACATTCCAGTACTCGATCCGCGAGGGCACTCCCGCGGCGACGATGGAAGACCAGGTGCCCAAGGAAGTGGTGCAGGAGCGCTACAACCGGCTCCTCGCACTTCAGGAGCGCATCTCGCTCGAGGAGAACCAGAAGCAGGTCGGCCGCGAGGTCGAGGTGCTGGTCTCCGTCGGTGAAGGCAAGAAGGATGCCGAGACCCACCGCCTCACCGGCCGAGCCGAAGACAACCGACTCGTGCACTTCGAGGTCACCGAGGGTTCCGACATCCCGCGCCCTGGCGACGTCGTGACCGTGAAGATCACGCACGGCGCGCCGTTCCACCTGCTCGCCGACGACCCGAGCGGTGCGCCGCTGCGCATCCGGCGCACGCGCGGCGGAGACGCCTGGGATCGCGCACAGGCCGAGTCCTGCGGCGTCCCGGCGCCGGCAGGGGACACCGGTGCGCCGCGTGCGGTGTCGCTCGGCCTGCCCACACTTCGCGTCGGTGTCTGACTCGCCGAGACCCCGGGTTACGGGCGAGACTCCAGGTTGCAGAGGAGACTCCGGCAGTAGTGAACAGCGTGAGGTGTCGGCGCCGAGGCGGGGTTTCGGCGAAGCGGCGAGGAGAGTCGTGAATCGCCTGTGGGCGGTCGTCGGTGCGACGGGAACCGGCAAGAGCGACCTGGCGCTGAACCTCGCAGAGCAGTTGCGCGACCGCGGCAATCCCGCCGAGATCGTGAATGCCGACGCGATGCAGCTGTATCGGGGCATGGACATCGGCACGGCCAAACTCCCCGTCGCAGAACGGCGCGGCATCCCTCATCATCTCTTCGACATGCGTGATGTGCGCGACGAGGCTGCCGTCGCCTGGTACCAGCCACTCGCGCGCGCCGCGATCGAGGACATCCACTCCCGCGGAGGCGATGCGATCCTGGTGGGCGGCTCCGGGCTGTACGTCTCCAGCGTGATCTTCGATTTCCGCTTCCCGCCCCGCGACGCCGACCTCCGTGCACGTCTCGAGCGCGACCTGGAACAGCACGGTGCCGCTGCGCTGTTCGCGCGTCTCGAGGCGGCGGACCCCGGGACTGCTGCACGCATCGACAGGAAGAACGGGCGCCGTGTCGTGCGCGCGTTGGAGGTGCTGGAACAGGGGGAGAAGACGCACGGATCGGCTCTGCCGGAGGCGCCTGAACTCTGGTATCCCGCCACTCGCATCCTCGCGCTCGGGGCCGAGCGATCCGAGCTGGTCGAGCGCCTCGACAGACGCGTCGAGAGGATGTGGGCGGAAGGGATGCTGGACGAGGTCCGGTATCTGCGGCGGCAAGGGCTGGAGGAGGGCACGACGGCCCGTCGCGCGATCGGATATGCGCAGGCGCTCGCGCAGGTGAAGGGGGAGCTGACCGAGGACGAGGCCATCGCAGCGACGCAGTCGCTCACCCGACGCTACGCGCGCCGTCAGGTGTCGTGGTTCAAACGCTATCCGGAGCTCACCTGGCTCTCTCCCGGAGACGACCTCGAACACCTGCTCTGACGGATGTCGGTGCCCGCCTTCATGATGGAGTCATGAGCACGCACTACTTCACCGCATCCAGCCTCGACGGTTTCATCGCGACGCAGGAGCACTCACTCGATTGGCTGCTCAGGCAAGACATCGATGCCGACGGGCCGATGGCCTATCAGCAGTTCGAGAAGACGATCGGCGCCCTGGCGATGGGGGCGTCGACGTATGAATGGGTGCTCGAGCACGAACAGGGTCGATGGGGATACACCCAGCCGACCTGGGTCTTCACGCATCGTGAGCTGGCGGTTCCCGACGGCGCTGACGTCACTCTCACCCGCGACCCGGTCTCTGAAGTGCACGCCGCGATGACCGCGGCCGCCGGCGGCAGAAACCTGTGGGTGGTCGGCGGGGGCGATCTGGCCGGACAGTTCGCCGACGCCGGGCTCCTCGACGAGGTCTGGGTGCAGTTCGCCCCCGTCACTCTGGGCTCTGGCGCACCGCTGCTTCCGCGAACGCTCGATCTCGAGCTTCTCGAGGTGGCGCGCAACCGCGATTTCATGTGCGGCCGGTATCGCGTGATTCGTGACTGACCGCTCTGTTCGCTAGCCTCGATCGCGTGAACAGCAGCACGTTCTGGCAGATTCGCACATTCGAGCGGCGTGACGCGGACGCGGTCGTGGAGTTATGGCGCGAAGCCGGGCTCACGCGAGCGTGGAACGATCCTTATCAGGACATCGAACGCAAGCTGAAGGTCCAGCCGGAGCTGTTCCTGGTGGCCGAGGCTCCCGGCGCGCACGACAGCCTGTCTCGCATCGTGGGCGCCTTGATGGCCGGTTACGACGGCCATCGCGGATGGCTCTACTATCTGGCATCCGCGTCCGAACTCCACGGATCTGGGATCGGCCGTGGCCTGGTCACTGAGGCGGAACGGCTCCTGGTCGAGATGGGCTGCCCGAAGGTGCAGCTGATGGTTCGAACCGACAACGACGCCGCACTGGGATTCTACGATCGACTCGGCTATGAGCGCTTCGACGTCTTGAACACCGGTAAGCGCCTCATCGTCGACGAGCAATAGGGGCGTCGATCCTCTCTAGACTGGAGTCATGGTCGCATTCACCAAAGGGCACGGCACCGGCAACGACTTCGTGATCATCGCCGACCCCGACGGCGAGCTGGACCTCACACCCGAGCAGGTCGCCGTCCTGTGCGACCGGCACTTCGGGATCGGCGCAGACGGCATCCTCCGCGTCGTGCGCTCCGCCGCGATCCCGGAGGGCGCGGCAGCGCTCGCTGAGGAGCCCGCTGCCGAGTGGTTCATGGACTATCGCAACGCCGACGGATCGATCGCCGAGATGTGCGGCAACGGCATCCGTGTCTTCGCCCACTACCTCGTCGGCGCCGGTCTCGCCGTGATCGAGCCGGGCACGACGCTACCGATCGGCACTCGTGCGGGCGTGCGCGACGTCACGCGCAGCGGTACCGGGTATCAGGTCGATCTCGGCCGCTGGCGGCTGTCCGGAGACGACCCCCTCGCGAAAGCCCGCGGCCTCGACGTCGCGCGTCCTGGCCTCGGAATCGACGTGGGCAACCCGCACGTCGTGGTCGCCCTCGCCTCCGAAGAAGAACTCACCGGACTCGAGCTCGAGTACATCCCCGAACTCGAGCCTCAGCTGCCGGGCGGCGCGAACGTGGAGTTCGTCGTGCCCGGAGAGCCGCTCGTGCGCGACGGCATCGGGCACGTCAGGATGCGCGTGTTCGAACGGGGAGTGGGCGAGACCCTGAGCTGTGGCACCGGTGTCGCGGCCGCCGCACTCGCCGTGCGCTACTGGGCGGGGGAGCGCGCGCCGCACAACTGGAACGTCGAGGTACCCGGAGGCACGCTCGGCGTGCGGATGTTCCCTGCGGAGGACGGCGAGCACGTCGCCCTGTCCGGACCGGCGCAACTCGTCTACAGCGGCACCATCGACCTCGTCTGAGTCCACATCCCGCCGACGAATGAGTCGTCGGATGACGCCCGACGTACCGTCGGCGCGCACCGTGGCGCACGATGGTGCACATGAGCAAGCAGATCCGCTTCAACGCCTTCGACATGAACTGCGTCGCGCACCAGTCCTCGGGAATGTGGCGGCATCCACTCGATCAGTCCGCTCGCTACAAGGAGCTCGGCTACTGGACCGACTTGGCACGACTGCTGGAGCAGGGGCACTTCGACGGCCTCTTCATCGCGGATGTGCTGGGCACGTACGACGTCTACGGCGGCTCGAACGAGGCCGCCATCCGCCACGGTGCGCAGGTGCCGGTCAACGACCCCGTCCTCCTCGTCAGCGCCATGGCCGCGGTGACCGAGCACCTGGGATTCGGCGTGACGGCGGGCACCGCGTACGAGCATCCGTACCCGTTCGCGCGCCGGATGTCGACCCTCGATCATCTGACCGGCGGACGCGTGGGGTGGAACGTGGTGACCGGTTATCTGCCCTCCGCCGCCCGCAACATGGGTCATGACGATCAGCTCGAGCACGACCAGCGCTACGACGTGGCCGACGAGTACCTCGAGGTCACCTACAAGCTGTGGGAGGGGTCCTGGGAGGACGACGCCGTCATCCGCGACCGTAAGAGCGGGGTGTTCACCGACCCGTCGAAGGTGCATGAGATCGGACATCGCGGCGAGCACTTCACGGTCCCCGGCATCCACATCTCCGAGCCGTCGCCGCAGCGCACGCCCGTCATCTATCAGGCCGGCGCCTCGCTACGGGGCATCGCCTTCGCCGCGGGGAACGCCGAGGCGATCTTCGTCGCCGCACCGACCAAGACGGTGCTCGCGGGCACGGTGAAGCGCATCCGCGACGCGCTCGAGGAGGCGGGCCGAGACCGCTATTCGGCCAAGATCTACACGCTGCTGACGATCATCACCGACGAGACCGGCGAGAAAGCGCACGCCAAGCATGAGGACTACCTCCAGTACGCGAGCGATGAGGGCGCGCTGGTGTTCATGTCGGGATGGATGGGCATCGATCTGTCGCAGTACGACCTCGACGAGCCGATCGGCAACGTCAAGAGCAATGCGATCCAATCGACCGTCGCGAACTTCCAGCAGGCCGGTGAGGACGGCAAGGAGTGGAAGGTCCGGGACATCGCTCGGCTGGGCAACATCGGGGGACTGGGACCGCGCGTGGTCGGTTCGCCCTCAGAGGTCGCCGACTTCCTTCAGGAGTGGGTCGAGGAGACCGACGTCGACGGTTTCAACCTCGCGTACGCCATCACACCCGGGACCTTCGAGGACATCGTCGAGTTCATCGTGCCGGAACTCCAGCGTCGCGGTGTGTACCAGACCGAGTACGTGCAGGGGACCCTGCGCCACAAGCTGCACGGACGGGGCGACCGCCTCCCTGACGAGCACCGCGGTGCGAGCTATAGTCTGCGCCGCAGCGCCACGGTCTGAACGCGCCTGGTCGGCATGCGCCGGGTCGGCACGCATCCGGTCGTGGCACGCGCCGGGTCGCCCCCTCAGGCGAGTGAGATCGGCTCGGTGGGCGGGTTGCCGTGCCTGCGGACCTTGAGGATGCGGTAGCCCTTGCCCGTCGCGGTTCGGAAGACGCTGTAGCCGGGGTGGAAGGTCGCGCCGAGCCATCGCTGGAGGGAATCCGCGCCGAGATTGCGCTGCACGACGAGCCATGCGTCGCTGCGCTCGTCGAGACGCGGGATCCACTTCTCGAGCATGTCGTGCAGCACGTTCTTGCCCACCCGGATCGGCGGATTGGAGCGGATCGTGCGGAACACGACGTCGTCGGGAACATCGTCGGGCAGTACGGCGTTGATATTGGTGATGCCGAGAGCTTCGGCATTCCTGCGAACGAGGTCGAGTGCGCGCTCATTCACGTCGACCGCCCACACCGTCGCATGCGGAGAGGCGAGCGCCATGGTGATGCTGATGGGCCCCCACCCGCATCCGAGGTCGAGGAAGTTCCCGCTCGGCGGCAGCGGGGGCATGCTGGCGAAGAGCACTGCGGTGCCGGCATCCACGCGGTCAGGACTGAAGACGCCACCGGCGGTGGTCACTTCGAGTTCACGGCCTGCGAGCGTCACTCGAATGCGTCGCAGGTTCTCCGCACTTGCCGGGGCCGCAGTGAAGTAGTGATCAGACCCCATACGGCGAGCGTACCGGACAGCGGGGTTAAGCTTAAGGCGTCGGACACAGAAGGCAGAGGATGACGAAAGCCACAGACGAGACACTCAACGACGAGACGCTGGATCGCGTGCTTGCAAGTGCACAGACGCGCACCAAGGCCCGAGTGTTCGGCGCCGCGCAGGCGCTGCAGGATTCCTCGACAGCCGCGTACTCCGATCGCGACGGCGACCAATGGGATCTGGAGGATCGTCACGCGTTGCGTCGCGTCGTGGGTCTCTCGACCGAACTCGAGGACGTCACAGAGGTCGAGTACCGGCAGCTGCGGCTCGAGAACGTCGTGCTCGTCGGCGTGTATCCCCAGGGCGCCCAGACGGACGCCGAGAACTCGCTGCGCGAGCTCGCGGCCCTCGCAGAGACCGCCGGCGCCGTGGTGCTCGACGCGGTGCTGCAGCGTCGACCGAACCCCGATCCGGCCACCTACCTCGGTCGAGGCAAGGCGCAGGAGCTCAAGGACCTCGTCGCCGCGACCGGTGCGGACACCGTGATCGCCGACACCGAACTCGCACCGAGCCAGCGGCGTGCGCTGGAGGACGTGGTGAAGGTGAAGGTCATCGACCGCACCACCGTGATCCTGGACATCTTCAGCCAGCACGCCAAGAGTCGTGAGGGCAAGGCCCAGGTCGAGCTAGCACAGCTCGAGTACCTGCTGCCTCGCCTGCGCGGTTGGGGCGATTCGATGAGCCGACAGGCCGGTGGGCAGGTGGGCGCCGGCGGTGCAGGAATGGGATCACGCGGTCCCGGTGAGACGAAGATCGAGCTGGATCGGCGTCGCATCCGTACCAAGATGGCGCTACTGCGTCGGCAGATCCGCGACTTCGGGCCTGCACGCGAAGCCAAGCGTGCCGAGCGGAAGCGCAACACGATTCCGTCCGTGGCGATCACCGGATACACCAACGCCGGCAAATCGAGCCTCCTCAACGCGCTGACCAGCGCGGGAGTGCTGGTCGAGAACGCCCTGTTCGCGACCCTGGACGCCACGGTGCGCCGCACGGAGACCGCCGACGGCCGCGTGTACACATTCACCGACACCGTCGGTTTCGTGCGAAATCTGCCCCACCAGCTGGTCGAGGCGTTCCGCTCCACGCTGGAGGAGGTCGGCGAGGCGGACATCGTGCTGCACGTCGTCGACGGATCGCACCCCGACCCGGCCGGCCAGCTGCAGACCGTCCGCGACGTGATGGGTGACGTGGGCGCGCGCGATCTTCCCGAGATCGTGGTCTTCAACAAGGCCGACCTGATCTCGGACGACGACAGACTGGTGCTGCAGGGCCTCGAGCCCCGCGCGCACTTCGTGTCCTCGCGTTCCGGCGAGGGCATCGAAGAGTTGCGGGCGGCGATCGACGAGGCGCTCCCGAAGCCCGCAGTGGAGGTGCACGCACTCGTACCGTACGATCGCGGCGATCTGGTCGCCGCGATCCACGAGACGGGGATGCTGCTTTCTGCGGAGCACGGTGAGAACGGGACGGACGTCCGTGCCCACGTGTCAGAGCGGCTCGCGGCGGAACTGGCGCCGTTCGCCGTGTGAGCCTCGACGGTCAGTGCGCGCTGAAGCGTGCCTCGACCGTCGCCGAGACGACGATCTCGTCGGGCTCGTATTCCATCGTCGGCGCGGAATCGGCCATGGCGAAGGCAGCACCGCGGGCCTTCAGCATCTGAGGCGCACTGGGAGCCTGTCCCTGCGAGATGAGCCCGACGTCGGCGATCTCCAAGGGGGTGACCTCCGTGAGCCCCAGCGCGCCGGCGTAGGCCTCGGCACGGGCGGCGGCGACGCCGACCGCCGAGGAGGCGACCTCGCGTTCGACGCGGGCGCGCGTCTCGGGGGTGAGCGCCCACTCGACGGAGCCCACCTCGACGCCGTCCCACGCCGACACGTCGGACGCCCATGCGGACAGTTCGGTCGGATCGGTGAAGGTCGCGCTGAAGTCGATGCTCGCGTGATGCACGAGCGCCAGGCGCTTGCCTTCGTTGTTCCATGGGCGCTCCGCGCTCACTGCGAGTCGCTTGCTGGTCCACTCGACGACGGTGCCGGCATCCTTGCGTTCGCCGATGGTGGCCCGCACCGGCTCGGACAGATGCATCACCTGGTCGATGACCGACGTGCGATCGGATCCCTCGGTGCGCACCGTGACGTGGATGGTGGCGCGCTCGGGCGTGAGGCGTGACTCGTTCTCGCCGCGGACGGTGATGATGACATCGCTCATGAGAGCGACTCTACGCCAGGGCCGACATCCCCGCCCGGCGTCGGAATAGCATGCGGCGCGGATCCGTTGTATCCTGTGATGCTCGGGTGATTCGTCAGCCGAGGTGATAAATCCACAGAGTGACAGTGGTTCCTTCGAGAGAAGACACACGGGGCTGATCGGTTTCGACAGTGCTTGTGAATTCACGTGAAGCGGGCCGAGGATGCAGGGTTATCTCGTGAACGCCCCCTGCAAAACAATAGTTGCCGAAACAAAGCGCAACGACTTCGCCCTCGCTGCATAAGCGAGCCCGATAGTCCGTCAGACCGTATGTGATTCCGATACGGATCCTGGCGTCATCTAGGAATCTTGCTGTGTGACGGCGTCTGGACGTCACACGGGACTCTTCCCAGGCTGGGCTCGTCGACTTAGGTGTCTGTGACAAAGGTCGGAGCCGAGTAGAACGTCTGCACAGACTGCGCCCGGAGAAGCCGTGGATACTCAGCGTTGGACGGGGGTTCGATTCCCCCCAGCTCCACGACCGCTGTCACAGGAGAAGCCCCACGATCCGTACCAGGATCGTGGGGCTTCTTCGTGCGCTCGCGGGTCGCGGTCCGGCTCACTCGAAGTCGACGAGGATGAGACTCCGCCTCGTGTCCGCGACCGTCACCCAGCCGTCGCCGAACTCGTACGTCATGCCGAAGCCCTCCTCATCGGGCGACATCGCGGTCTCAGGGTTCTCGGTGATGTACACGTGCCCGTCGGCATCGGCGCGCTGCCACCCTTCGGCGATGAGCCTCTGCTGAGCGGCGCTGGACGCCGCCTGATCGATCGGCGCCCATCCGAACACCTGGACATGGTCGGAGGGGACCGTGTAATCGCCCCACACGCACTGGATGCCGCCTTCGACGATGTCCTCACCCAAGCGGAAATCGTGCTCCTTGTACGTCCAGCCGTGCTCGCTCAACGCCGTGATGGTGCTCGGCGCGATGATCGTCTCGCACGTGGGTGCGGCGCCCGCGGTCTCTTCGGGCGTCGGCGTCGGTGTCGGAGTCGGCGTCGGTTCTGGTGACGCCGCGGCGGTCTCGGTGGGCGTCGAGGTCGGCGTCGGCTCCGGTTCGGCTGCTGCGGCGCACGCCGACAGCGTCAGCGCGATAGTGACCGCCGCGAGTGCGGCGAGGGATATGCGGCGGATCATCTCTGCTTTCGGGTCAGGGCTTCGGCGCCGCGTCGGCGAGTTCGAGGAACGCGTCGTGCAGCAGGCCGTTGCTGGCCAGGGTCGAACGGTCTGCGATGGTGTCGACGCCGCTGAACGAGGTGAAGGTTCCACCGGCTTCGCGCACGATCGGCACGGCGGCGGCGATGTCGTACTCCTTGACGTCGAACTCCGCCACCATCTCGAGCCGTCCCTCGGCGAGAAGCATGTACGAGTAGACATCACCGTAGGCGCGGTCACGCCACACGCGCTCCGCGATGCGCAGCAGCGCGGGCAGGTGTCCGGCATCCGCCCACTGCGTGATGCTCTGGAAGCTCACGGCCGCATCGTCGAGAGATGACACCGCCGAGGTCTCGAGGCGCCGGGGACCGGCCTCCGTCGCCGTCCATGCGCCGGCGCCGGTCGAGGCCCACCAGCGCCTGCCCAGTGCGGGCATGCTGACGACGCCGACGTGGGGTACGCCTTCGACGGCGAGCGAGATCATCGTGCCCCACAGGGGCACACCGCGCATGAAGTTCGCCGTACCGTCGATCGGATCGATGATCCACTGCCGTCGGGTGTCGCCCTCGGTTCCGAACTCCTCGCCCAGGATGCCGTCGGCAGGGCGCTCCTCGGCGAGGAGGGCGCGGATGGCGCGCTCCGTCGCCAGGTCGGCATCGGTCACATGAGAGCGATCGGCCTTCGTGGAGATCCTCAGATCGCTCGCATCGAATCGGGGGAGGGACTGCTCATCGGCGACGTCGGCCAGTCGTAAGGCGAGGGCGAGATCGCTCGCGAGATCGAAGGCTGCGGGGGAGTCGGTCACCCTTTCAGGATAGTCGTCGCCGGTGCCGGATCGTTGCCGCCTCGATTTCGCATGACGCTCCGAAACTGGTAATGTAATTCCTCGGCCGGGGAAACCGGGCCACGCACCTCTAGCTCAATCGGCAGAGCAATTGACTCTTAATCAATGGGTTCAGGGTTCAAGTCCCTGGGGGTGCACGGATCAGCCTCGTAGACTCTCGCCAGTCTTCGAGGCTTTTCTGCTTTCATGGCGCCCGCGCCCCCGTCGCCGAGCCAGTGATCCGCGCTCAGCGTGCCGTGCGGAACAGCCGGGATGCCCATCGCGCCGACCACGAGTCCTCGTGTGCGGCGCGGCGGGCCACCGCCAGGAGTTCCTCCGAAGGCTGGCGTTCGCGGAAGTACAGATCGATCCCCGCGCTCGTGAATGGCGTACGTGCGAACGCGGTGACGGCCCAGCCGTCAGCGGCATCACCCGCGACGAATCGCCAGTCGCTGTGAGCGAACCGGGTGACAGGTCCGACGCCGCGCCAACGCCATCCTCCGTCGGGTGAGCGCTGATCGATCCCGATGATCCGGCGCGGCGCACCGCCCCTGGTCCGGAAAGAGACGACGTCGATGAGGGCACCGTCGGGAAGCGCCGCATACGTGACCATCGGGCCGCTCCGTGTCCGCCAGAGCGAGAGGCTCGTCTCGACGACGTGCCAGCGGCCGACCGCCAGTTCGTCCATCGGTCAGCTCCTCAGACCTGTCATCACCGCGCTGCGCTCCCAGAGCTCGTGCGCCAGGTCGTCGCGCGTGCTCTGCGGATTCACGCGCGCCGCGACGGAGCGCTTCTCGTAGTAGAGACCGGGCACCCATGCCTGGCCGGGAACCGTCTCGGCGAGCCAGACGAGCTGGTCGGCGCCCGTCTCCGGTGTACCCAGGAACCTGCGTGCGAACCTGTTGTTGTACAGGAAGCCCATGGCCCTGCTGCTCGAACCCGCAGCGAATGCCGAGGCGATCACGCCTGGGTGAAACGCCGCCGCATTCACGCCCTGGGACTGCAGGCGGTTGTGCAGTTCGCGGGTGAACAGGATGTTCCCCAGTTTCGCCGCGCCGTACGCCTTCATCGGCGTGTAATCGCGCCTGTTGTCGAGATCGGCCATGTCGATCCTGCCGAACATCCTGGCGGCGATGCTCGCGGTCTGGATGACCGTGGCCCCGCTCGTGATCAGCGTGTCCTGCAGCAGATTCGTGAGCAGGAACGGGGCGAGGTGGTTCACCTGGAATGTCAGTTCGAACCCGTCGACGGTCTCGGTCCTGGCGCCGAACATGCCGCCGGCATTGTTGGCGAGGACGTCGATGCGCGGGTGCCTCGAAGCGAGCGATGACGCGAGCTCGCGCACATCGTCGAGCCGTGAGTAGTCGGCGACCAGATGGTCCGCCTTCAGCTCTCCTGCGATCGCGCGCGTCTTCTCGGGCGAACGCCCGACGACGACCACTTCATGCCCGTCGGCGTGCAGTCGACGCGCGGCGGCGGCGCCTATCCCGTCGCTGGCGCCTGTGATCACCACGGTTTTCCGGTCGCGCATTCGGAGTCCTTCCGCCCCTTCGCCGACGCTCAACTCGCGACGGCGACGACCGCGCCGCTGGTGAGGGCCTTCAGGAGCTCGAACGTCAACGGCATCACAGTGTGAGGATGGCCTGCCGCCGCCCAGATCTCGGCGTGGTCCGAGAGCGCCATGTCGATGTAGGTGCGAAGCGGTGCGGGATGGCCGACGGGTGCGACACCGCCGATCGCCTGGCCGGTCGCCTCGCGTACGACGGATGCCGGAGCCATCGCCACATCGTCGGCGCCGATGCTCTCGCGCAGCACGTCGAGGTCGACGCGGTGCCCACCGCTGGTCATCACCAGGATCGGTTCTCCGTCCGCGACGAGCACCAGGCTGTTCGCGATCGCCGCGACCTCGCATCCGATCGCTTCGGCGGCCTGGGCGGCGGTGCGGGCGGAATCGGGCAGGACGCGCACGTCGACATCCGCACCCGCGGCTGCAAGGTGCTGCACGACGATGATGCTCCGAGGGGGAAGCACGGTCTCACTCATGGGGCAACCGTACCCAATGGTGCGCTGCGCGGCGTTCAGCCTGCGTCCCCGACAGAGATCGCCTCGGCATCCTCGAGCTCCGCATCCGTCGGGTGATCGTCGATGTGCGCGAGAGTCCTGCGCCCGAGGACGATCGTCAGCGTCGCCACCAGCACCGATGCCGCGGCGAAGAGGTAGGGCATCGTCGAGTCGAATGCGTGCCACAGCAATGCGGCGACCGGAGGTGCGATCGCTCCACCGATGAAGCGCACAGCCGAATACGCCGACGAGGCGACGGAGCGCGGCAGGTCGGTCGCCTCCATCACGGCCTCGGTCAGCACCGTGTTCATGACACCCAGGAGCAGTCCGCCGACGATGATGCAGATCACGAGCGCAGGTGCGGTCTCCGCCACGAGGCCCGCGATGATCAGATCGATGGCGAGCAGCGGGAGCACAGTGACGAGCACAGTGGTCCGGCGCATGCGCCGCATCATCCACGGTGCGACCCACACGCTGGTGATCGCGAGCGCTACGCCCCAGCCGAAGAAGGTGAAGCCGATCCCCATGGCGCCGAAGCCCAGCGGGAACGGCGAGAACGCCAGCAGCACGAAGAACCCGATGTTGTAGAACAGTGCGGTGATGGCGAGGACCGCCAGGGCCGGTCTGCGCAGAGCCGTGAACGGCGCCGAGAAGGGCACAGGCCGACGCACCTCCCGTGGTCCTCGCAGCAGTGTGAGGATCGCGATGAACGCGATCGCCATGAGCGTGACGACACCGAAGAACGGACCGCGCCAACTGAGCTCGCCCAACAGGCCGCCGAGCAGCGGACCGATCGCGATGCCGAGCCCGAGAGCGGCTTCGTACAACACGATCGCGGCACCGCTTCCGCCCGATGCGGACCCCACGATGGTCGCGAGCGCCGTCGAGATGAACAGGGCGTTGCCCAGGCCCCAGCCCGCCCGGAATCCGATGATGGCGTCCACGCTGCCGCTCAGCGCACACGCCAGAGCGAAGGCGACGATGAGTGCCAGCCCGATCATCAATGTGGCCTTGGCGCCGATGCGGCTGGAGATCCAACTGGTGAACAGCATCGCGACGCCGGTGACGAGCAGATAGCTGGTGAACAGCAGCTCGGTCTCGGTGGGGCTCGCCTCGAGCGACTCGGCGATCGCAGGGAGGATCGGATCGACGAGCCCGATGCCCATGAACGCGACGACGCTCGCGAAGGCGACCGCCCAGACCTGTGCCGGCTGCTTCCAGACCGAGGCGGTCGCCGCACCGCCGCTCACTCGCCGGCTCCTTTGCTCGGGAGGGTCTCTCTGCTGTGCGACGCGAGGATCTCCGCGGCGCGCGCCAGCGTTGCCCAGTCGACGACGTCCAGGTCGTCGAAGTGCGGAGCGAGGGTGACGCGGAACTCGTCGCGCCATGCTCGGAGAGCGTCCGCTCCGGCGCTCGTGATGTGCACGACGGTCGCCCGGGAGTCAGCGGCATCGGCCGTGCGCGAGATCAGGCCGGCGCGCTCGAGCTCGCCGAGAAGCCGGGTCATGCCCGGCTGCGTGGTGCGCGCGGCAGCCGCGAGCGTTCCGACGCGCTGGCCGTCCTCGCGCTCCAGGATGCTGAGCACCCTCCACTGCGCTGACGGCGCCTCGTTGCGCGCCTGCTGCGCAGCGATGCGGGCGAGCGCATGGGCGGAGATGACGATGGAGGGGATGATCTCGTCGCGTTGCATACCAGAAAGTATATACCTGTTGATATGCAGTGTTCTCAGCGCCGCGCGCTCGCGATGCGCGATGAGAGCTGATGCGCGTGCGCCAGCAATGTGCGACCGAGGTGCGCGATCCGATCGGGACCGAAGCGGAACTCCACGCCCGTCAGGCTCAGTGCCCACTCAGGACGCCCGGCGCGATCGAACACCGCGGCGCCCATTCCCCAGCTTCCCTCCACGATGAGTCCCGGGTTGATCGCGTACCCGCGCTCCTTGGTCTCGGCGAGCCTGGTGCGAAGTGGTTTCACGCCGTGGGTGCGACCCCAGCGCTCGCTGAGCTCAGGATGGCGCTCGAAGTAGGCATCCACATCGTGGTCAGGGAGGAAGGCGAGAATCGCGAGGCCGGCACTCGCGACGCCGAGAGGGAACCGCACGCCTTCGCTGAGCACGAAGGAGCGGATCGGGAACGAGCCCTCCTCCCGCAGCAGGCACACGGTCTCATCCGCACGGCGCACCGACAGGAACGCGCTCTCCTCGGTCTTGACGGCGAGCGAGCGCACGATGTCCCGCGCGAGCGCAGTGATGTCGTATCGGGCGGCAGCCACCGATCCCATGAGGAACAGCTCGGGCCCAGGCATCCATCTGGCCGTCTCGTCGTCGCGGTCAACGAGGCCCTCGGCGCGCAGGGCGCTCAGCAGTCGGTGGGTCGTCGAGCGCGACAGATCGGCGGAGCGCGCCAGTTCGTGCAGGCTCGCGCCTTCTTCACCGCTCGCCGTGACCAGACGCAGCAGACTCGCGGCACGCGCGACGGCCTGCGCGCCGGGCACTGAAGGCATCTTGTTCATGATGTGGACGCTATCCGGACAATCGCCCACATCGCAAGACGCCGTTTCGATTGCGCACGTGACAGGCGGATGCTGGAAGAAGACCTCACACGAAGGAGTGCTGCGTGATCGACAAGCAATGGGCCTCAGCCGCAGAGGCCGTCTCGGACATCCCGGACGGCGCGTCCCTCGCGGTCGGTGGATTCGGACTCTCGGGAAACCCGATCGCTCTCATCGAGGCTCTGCTCGCGCAGGGCACCACCGATCTCAGCATCGTCAGCAACAACTGCGGTGTCGATGATTGGGGACTCGGCGTCCTGCTGAATGCGAAGCGCATCCGCAAGATGACCTCCTCCTACGTCGGCGAGAACAAGGAGTTCGAGCGCCAGTTCCTCTCCGGTGAACTCGAACTCGAGCTGACGCCGCAGGGCACGCTCGCAGAGAAGCTGCGTGCGGGCGGCTCAGGGATCGCGGCGTTCTACACCCAGACCGGCGTGGGCACTCAGGTCGCCGAAGGCGGACTCCCGCGGCGCTACGGCGCCGACGGCTCGATCGCGGTGGCATCACCGGTCAAGGACGTCCGATCGTTCGACGTGAACGGCACGTCCGAGGAGTTCGTCCTGGAAGAGGCCATCACGACAGACTTCGCCCTGGTGCACGCGATGGCGGGGGACCGGCACGGCAATCTCGTGTTCAACAAGGCCGCCCGCAACTTCAACCCGCTCGCGGCGATGTCCGGCCGGGTGTGCATCGCACAGGTCGAGCAGCTCGTGGAGCCGGGCGAGATCGACCCCGACCGCGTGCATCTGCCTGGTGTGTTCGTGCACAGGATGGTCGAGGTCGGCACCGACATCGAGAAGCGCATCGAGCGTCGCACTGTCACGAAGACGGAAGGAGCCTGACCATGGCACTCACCCGCGAGCAGATGGCCGCGCGCGCGGCCGCCGAGCTCACCGACGGTTCCTACGTGAATCTCGGCATCGGCCTACCGACCCTGGTGCCCAATTACGTGCCGGAGGGCGTCACGCTGGTGCTGCAGTCGGAGAACGGCATTCTCGGGGTCGGTCCGTATCCGACCGAGGAGAACGTCGATCCCGACCTCATCAACGCGGGCAAGGAGACAGTGACGACCCTACCCGGAACCGCGTTCTTCGATTCGGCCACGAGCTTCGGGATGATCCGCGCGGGCAAGATCGACGCCGCGATCCTCGGCGCCATGCAGGTCTCAGCCACCGGCGATCTCGCGAACTGGATGATCCCGGGCAAGATGGTGAAGGGCCCCGGCGGCGCCATGGACCTCGTGCACGGCGCCGGCCGTCTGATCATCCTCATGGAGCACGTGGCCAAGGACGGGTCGGCGAAGATCGTGAACGAATGCTCGCTGCCGCTGACCGGCAGGGGAGTGGCGCACCGCATCATCACAGATCTCGCGGTGATCGACGTCACGGACGCCGGTCTCGTGCTGGTCGAGACGGCCCCCGGTGTGAGCGTGCAGGAGGTCGTCGACGCCACTGAACCTCCGCTGATCATCTCGGACGAACTCAAGGAGATCTCATGACCGACATCGTCATCGTCGCGGCGGCCCGCACCCCGCAGGGGCGGCTGAAGGGTCAGCTCTCCTCATTCACCGCGCCGCAGCTCGGCGCGTTCGCGATCAAGGGTGCTCTGATGCAGGGCGGCATCGATCCCTCCGCCGTCGACGCCGTGATCGTCGGCCAGGTGCTCGCCGCCGGATCGGGGCAGAACGCCGCCCGGCAGGCGGCGATCGGGGCCGGCATCGGGTGGGATGTTCCCGCGCACTCGGTCAACAAGGTGTGCCTGTCCGGACTCACCGCGATCATCGACGCCGCGCGCATGATCCGTACCGGAGACGCCACGACCGTGGTGGCCGCCGGTATGGAGTCGATGACCCGGGCGCCGCACCTTCTCATGGGCTCACGCGACGGCTGGACCTACGGCAGCGTCGAGGTGCTCGATCATATGGCCTTCGACGGGCTCACCGACGCGTACGACAAGGAGAGCATGGGCGCGTCGACCGAGCGTCACAACGAGCGCTACGAACTCACCCGGCAGGCGCAGGATGCCGTCGCGGCGGCTTCGCACCAGCGCGCAGCGGCAGCGACCGATTCCGGGGTGTTCGATGCCGAGATCGTGCAGGTGGAGGTTCCCCAGCGCAAGGGCGATCCGGTCGTGGTGACGAAGGACGAGGGCATCCGTCCCGAGACCACAGTCGAGACGCTCGGTGCGCTGCGCGCGGCCTTCGCCGAGGGCGGGTCGATCACCGCGGGGAACTCGTCGCAGATCTCGGACGGTGCGTCCGCGGTGATCGTGACCACGCGCGCGAACGCCGAAGCGCAGGGCTGGCCGGTGCTGGTGACCGTGGGAGCGAGCGGGCAGACGGCCGGTCCGGACAACTCGCTGCAGGCGCAGCCTGCCCGTGCGATCGAGCGTGCGCTGGAGAAGCAGGGCATCACCGTCGCCGATCTCGATCTCGTCGAGATCAATGAGGCGTTCGGCGCGGTCGTGGCACGATCCGCCTCTGAGCTCGGCATCTCCGACGACATGGTGAACATCCATGGCGGCGGCATCGCCATCGGGCATCCGATCGGCGCATCCGGCAACCGCCTCGTCGTGCACATGGCGCACGAACTCGCCCGTCGCGGCAGCGGCACGGCCGCGGTCGGCCTGTGCGGCGGTGGCGGTCAGGGCGAGGCGCTCATCCTCACGCGTTGACAGCCGGTGCCAGGAAGCAGCGCAGGGTCAGTGCTTCTGCGCGGCCTTGAGCCGCTTCTCGAGCTGCTTCGATTCCTTCTTCGACCGTTTCGACTGCACCTTGGCGAAGGGGGAGTCCGCCGCGACCTCGATGCCGCGCTCATCGCGGCGCATGTCAACCGCGGCGCCGATCGCGAGCGCGAGGCTGATGCCCCAGCTGAGCCACGCGAGCGCCGCACGCCAGGTGATCGGCGTCTCGCGAGTGCCGCGGATCAGGGACACGCCCGTGGAGATCGCTCCGAAAAGTCCAGTGCTGAAGACGTAGCGCATACCTTCAACCTACCCGCAGACGCGTAGAATGGAAGGCGACGCTTCGGCGTCCGAAGCTGTGTATCAACCGGCCGTCGGCACCCCGGCGGACAACGGCGGCACCGGATCCCCGCGTCCTCGGACGCGCGAGAGTCATGACCCAGACACACACCGTCGGCCCGTCCCACCTGCTGCGCGAAGCCGGCCTCGCGTACTTCATCGTCGCCTTCGTCGCGCGCCTCCCCTTCGCGATGATGGTCGTCGGCGTTCTCACCGTCGCCGTCTCCGCCAGGGGATCGATCTCGCTCGGAGGCCTCACGTCCGCGGCGGTCGGGATCGGCACCGCGTGCTTCGGGCCGCTGCTCGGCGCGGCGGCCGACCGCTTCGGTCAGCGTTTCGTGCTGCTCGCCCTCGCGGTCGCGAATGCCGCGATGCTCGTCGTCTTCACCGCCGTCATCTACAGCGACGCCGCGGATCTCGTGGTGCTGATGTCCGCCGTCGGCATCGGCGCCACCGCACCGCAGGTCGCGCCGATGTCGCGCTCACGACTGGTCACCATCATCTCCGAGCGGATGCCGGAGGCCGCACGTCAGCGCACGCTCTCCGGGACGATGGCGTATGAGTCCGCTGCCGACGAGACCGTGTTCGTCTTCGGCCCGTTCATCGTCGGAGTGCTCGCGTCGTGGATCGCACCGTGGGCGCCGCTGGTCGGTGCCGCCGCCCTCACGTTGCTTTTCGTGAGCGCCTTCGCTCTGCACCCCACTGGCAGGCACGTCTCCCGCCACCGCGACGTCGACGGGCGCGCCCCGTCGCGCGTGACGGAGCTGTTTCGCCCCTCGCTGCTCGTCGTCGTGGCCGGCATACTCGGCGTCGGGATCTTCTTCGGCACGATGCTCACCTCGCTGACCTCGTTCATGGCCGACCGCGGAGCGCCCGAACAGGCGGGGCTGCTCTACGGCGTGATGGGAGTGGGGTCTGCGATCCTCGCCCTCGGCGTGGCCTGGTTGCCGCCGCGGTTCTCCCTGCGTGCACGCTGGTCGGTGTTCTCCGCAACCCTCCTGCTCGGATCGCTCCTGCTCCTCATCGTCGACACGATCGGTGCGATGTCGGCGGCGCTGGCGATCATGGGCATAGGCATCGGGCCGACGCTCGTGACCCAGTTCAGCCTCGGGGCCGCGCGCAGCCCGCTCGGCAGAACCACGACGGTGATGACGATGCTGGGCTCCGGCGTCATCGTCGGTCAGTCGCTCGGTGCGGCGGTCGCGGGTGAGATCGCCGAGTCGGTCGGAACGTCCGCGGCTTTGATGCTCCCGGTGATCGCCGCCTCGATCACGTTCGCCGCCGGCGCCGTGAACTGGTTCCTCAGCCATAAGAGGCCCTCCACTCGATAGCCTGGGAGAAACCGACCGTCGACGTGAGGAATCCCCATGACCACCGCAGATTTCGTCGTCGTCGCGAACCGGCTTCCCGTCGACCGTGTGGTGAGCGCCGACGGCGAAGAGGCCTGGCGCACCTCGCCAGGCGGTCTGGTCGCGGCCCTCGAGCCGGTCATGAAGCAGGTCGACGGCGCCTGGGTCGGCTGGGCCGGCCAGGCGGACCTCGAGCTCGAGCCCTTCACGGCGAACGGCATCCGGCTGATCCCGATCGCGCTGAGCGCGCAAGAGGTGGCCGAGTACTACGAGGGCTTCGCGAACGACACGATCTGGCCGCTCTATCACGACGTCATCGCGCCGCCGCAGTTCCACCGCGAGTGGTGGGACGCCTACGTCGCGGTCAATCGGCGCTTCGCCGAGGCGGCTGCGCAGGCTGCGGCCGAGAACGGCACCGTCTGGGTGCACGACTATCAGCTGCAGCTCGTGCCCGAGATGGTGCGGGCGCTGCGGCCGGACGTCACGATCGGGTACTTCCATCACATCCCGTTCCCGATGCACGGCCTGTATGCGCAGCTCCCGTGGCGGGACCAGGTGCTGCGCGGACTGCTCGGCGCAGACGTGGTGGGGTTCCAGCGCGCGCAGGACGCCACGTACTTCCTCGCCGCTGTGCGACGGCGCCTCAGGTACGACGTGAAGGCGACCACCGTGGCGGTGCCAGGCGAGAACGGCGATCGCACCGTCATCGCCAAGGCCTTCCCCATCTCGATCGACACCTCCCCGTATCTCGAACTCGCGGCTCGGCCTGACGTGCAGGCGCGTGCACTCGAGATCAGGGAGAGCCTCGGCAACCCGAAGCGCATCCTGCTCGGCGTCGACCGCCTCGACTACACCAAGGGCATCAGGCACCGGATCAAGGCCTACGGCGAGCTTCTCGCGGCCGGCAGGTTGAAGGTCGAGGACGTCACCCTCATCCAGGTGGCCAGCCCGAGTCGTGAGCGTGTGGACGCGTACGTGCATCTGCGCGACGAGATCGAACTCGCGGTCGGCCGGATCAACGGCGACCACGACACGATGGAGCACACCGCGATCCGATACCTTCACCAGGGGTACCCGCGTGAGGAGATGGTGGCGCTCTACCTGGCGGCGGACGTCATGCTCGTCACGGCTCTCAGAGACGGCATGAACCTCGTGGCGAAGGAGTACGTCGCGTCACGGACGGACAACCGCGGAGTGCTGGTGCTGAGCGAGTTCACCGGCGCGGCGGACGAGCTCCGTCAGGCCGTGCGCGTGAACCCGCACGACATCGAGGACCTGAAGGATGCCATCATCACCGCCGTCGAGATGCCTCCCGGCGAGCAGGGAAAGCGGATGCGCTCGTTGCGGCGCCGGGTGCTCGAGCACGACGTGATCGCGTGGTCGTCATCGTTCCTGGAAGCGCTGTCGGCCGCCCGCTCATCCCGCCCATGAGACCGTGACCCGACACCGAGGAGAGACGCTGTGACCCGTACCTGGACACCCGGCACCCCCGACGATGCTCTGAAGGCGATCGCGGGCACTGCGCGCCTGGTCATCGCACTGGACTTCGACGGCACCGCATCGCCGCTGGTGGACGAGCCCATGGCGGCACGGGCGCTGCCCGAGGTGAAGGCGCAGCTCGATCGGCTCGCGGCGCTCCCCGGTACATTCATCGCCTTCGTCTCCGGTCGCAGCCTGCATGATCTGCAGGAGATCACCGAGCACACGGCCGACTCGCGCATCGCTCTCGCAGGATCTCACGGCGCGCAGTACTGGTTCCCGGGGACCGGTGATGCCGATGCACCGGAGGTCGCCGCGGATGATGGATCGCGCGAGGAGCTCTGGGCCGCCGCGCAGCCGATCGTCGACCGCTACGAGAACGTGCGGCTCGAGCAGAAGACCTACGGCATGGGCATCCACACGCGACGGGCGACCCCGGAAGTCGAAGCGGCGGTCTTCAGTGACGTCGATGCCCTGATGGCCGAACGCTTCCCGCAGTGGCGCCGCAGGGCCGGCCATCGTGTGCTGGAGTTCTCCTCACGGGCCGAGGGCAAGGACGCAGCGATGAATGCACTGCGCGAGCACTTCGACGCCACCGGCATCCTGTTCGCCGGCGACGACGTCACGGACGAGGACGCCATGCGCGTGCTGCGACCGGGTGACCTCGGGGTGCGGGTCGGGCCGGGGGAGAGCGCCGCCACCCTGCGTGTGGAGAACCCACAACAGATGGCTGCGCTTCTGGAGGCGCTCGTGACCGAGCGGGTCGCCGGACGGGAATAGACTGCCGTCATGTCCCCGCAAGATCCTTCTTCGAACGCGCCCATCGACATCAAGCCCCGAAGCCGAGTCGTCACCGACGGCATCGAGGCAACGACCTCACGAGGAATGCTCCGCGCCGTCGGCATGGGCGACGCGGACTGGGACAAACCGCAGATCGGCATCGCGTCGAGCTGGAACGAGATCACGCCCTGCAACCTCAGCCTCGACCGCCTCGCACAGGGGGCCAAGGAGGGCGTGCACGGCGGCGGCGGCTACCCGTTGCAGTTCGGCACGATCTCCGTCTCGGACGGCATCTCCATGGGCCATGAGGGCATGCACTTCTCGCTCGTGTCGCGCGAAGTGATCGCCGACTCGGTCGAGACCGTCATGATGGCGGAGCGCCTCGACGGCTCCGTGCTGCTGGCGGGCTGCGACAAGTCCATCCCCGGCATGCTGATGGCCAGCGCCCGCCTCGACCTCTCCAGCGTGTTCCTCTACGCCGGCTCGATCGCACCGGGATGGGTGAAGCTCTCGGACGGCACCGAGAAGGACGTCACCATCATCGACTCGTTCGAGGCCGTCGGCGCATGCCGTGCGGGACTCATGAGCGAAGAGGATCTCAAGCGCATCGAGTGCGCGATCGCACCGGGCGAGGGCGCCTGCGGCGGCATGTACACCGCCAACACGATGGCATCCGTCGCCGAGGCGCTCGGCCTCAGCCTGCCGGGCTCCGCAGCGCCGCCCGCCGCCGACCGTCGTCGCGACTACTTCGCGCACCGCTCCGGTGAGGCCGTCGTGAACCTGCTGCGTCAGGGGATCACCACCAGGGACATCCTCACCAAGGAGGCGTTCGAGAACGCGATCGCTCTCGCGATGGCACTGGGCGGCTCGACGAACGTCGTGCTGCATCTGCTCGCGATCGCCCGCGAGGCGGACGTCGACCTGAACCTGCACGACTTCAACCGCATCGGCGACAAGGTCCCGCACGTGGCCGACATGAAGCCGTTCGGCAAGTACGTCATGAACGACGTCGACCGCCACGGCGGCATCCCCGTCATCATGAAGGCCATGCTCGATGAGGGGCTGCTCCACGGTGACGCGCTCACCGTCACGGGCAAAACCCTGGCCGAGAACCTCGCCGACCTCGACCCGCAGCCGATCGACGGTGAGGTCATCCACACCTTCGACAACCCGATCCACGCCACGGGCGGCCTCACGATCCTGCACGGATCACTCGCCCCGGAGGGCGCGGTCGTGAAGACCGCCGGTTTCGACGCCACGGTCTTCGAGGGCCCCGCTCGCGTCTTCGAGCGCGAGCGCGCGGCGATGGATGCTGTCGCGAACGGCGAGATCAACGCCGGGGAGGTCATCGTCATCCGCTACGAGGGACCCAAGGGCGGTCCCGGCATGCGCGAGATGCTCGCGATCACCGCGGCCATCAAGGGCGCGGGGCTCGGAAAAGATGTACTACTCTTGACTGACGGACGATTCTCAGGCGGCACAACCGGCCTGTGCATCGGCCACATAGCACCCGAAGCGGTGGACGCAGGTCCTATCGCCTTCGTGCGCGATGGTGATCTGATACGGGTCGATATCGCAGCTCGCTCTCTTGACTTACTCGTCGATGAGGCAGAGCTCGCCTCCCGCCGTTCCGGCTGGGAGCCGCTTCCTCCGCGCTATACCCGTGGCGTTCTTGCCAAGTACTCGCGACTCGTGCGTTCCGCTGCAGAAGGCGCGACGACCGGTTGATCCTCGTCGGCTGATTGCTGACGACTTCTCAGATCACCAAGGAAAGACATGACTGCTGATTCTGTTTCGGCCGTTCCACGGCCACCGTCCCAGAAGGCCGCCGCTCCCGAGATCACGGGGGCTGAAGCCGTCGTCCGTGCTCTCGGGCTCCTCGGCGTCACCGATGTGTTCGGCATCCCTGGCGGCACGATCATGCCCGTCTACGATCCGCTCCTCGACGATGACACCGTCCGGCACATCCTCGTGCGCCATGAGCAGGGCGCTGGCCACGCGGCGGAGGGCTACGCCGCCGCGAGCGGTCGGGTAGGAGTCGCTATCGCGACGTCCGGTCCCGGTGCGACCAACCTCGTGACGGCGATCGCGGACGCGTACATGGACTCCGTGCCCCTCGTGGCGATCACCGGGCAGGTGTTCAGCCATCTGATGGGGACGGATGCGTTCCAGGAGGCGGACATCGTCGGCATCACCATGCCGGTGACCAAGCACTCCTTCCTGGTCAAGCATCCTGAGGACATCCCCGGGGCTCTGGCTGCGGCGTTCGAGATCGCCTCCACCGGGCGACCGGGTCCGGTGCTCGTGGACATCACGAAGGACGCGCAGCAGAAGTCGGCGCCGTTCGTGTGGCCGCCGAAGATCGACCTGCCGGGCTATCGTCCGGTGACCAAGGCGCACGGCAAGCAGATCCAGGCGGCGGCCGCACTGCTGACCGAAGCGAAGAAGCCGGTGCTGTACGTCGGCGGCGGTGTCGTCCGCGGTCGCGCGGCGGCAGAGCTTCTCGCCCTCGCGGAGTCGACCGGCGCACCGGTCGTGACGACTTTGATGGCCAGGGGAGTGTTCCCCGACTCGCACCGCCAGCACCTCGGCATGCCGGGCATGCACGGCACGGTTCCAGCGGTGCTCGCGCTGCAGGAGTCCGACCTCATCGTCGCCCTGGGAGCTCGATTCGACGATCGAGTCACCGGGAAGGCCGCGGACTTCGCGCCCAATGCGAAGGTCGTGCACGTCGACATCGATCCGGCCGAGATCTCGAAGATCCGCAACGCTGACGTGCCGATCGTCGGCGACGTGCGCGACGTGCTGATCGATCTGGATGCCGCGTTCCGCGGAGCGGTCGGCAGCGCGAAGCCGGACATCGCGGAGTGGTGGTCGTACCTGGACGGCCTGCGTGAGGAGTTCCCGCTCGGGTACTCGCCCACGGAGGACGGCCTGCTCGCACCCCAGCACGTCATCCAGCGGATCGGCGAGCTCACCGGACCTGAGGGCGTCTACGTCGCGGGCGTCGGGCAGCACCAGATGTGGGCCGCGCAGTTCATCAAGTACGAGCGTCCGAACGCATGGTTGAACTCCGGTGGCGCCGGCACCATGGGCTACTCCGTCCCGGCGGCCATGGGCGCCAAGGTCGCAGAGCCCGACCGCGTCGTGTGGTCGATCGACGGTGACGGTTGCTTCCAGATGACCAACCAGGAACTCGCCACCTGCGCGATCAACAACATCCCGATCAAGGTCGCGATCATCAACAACTCCTCGCTGGGCATGGTGCGCCAGTGGCAGACCCTGTTCTACGACGGGCGTCACTCCAACACCGACCTCAACACGGGTCACGGCACGATCCGCATCCCCGACTTCGTCAAGCTGGCCGAGGCGTACGGCTGCCTCGCGATCCGCGTGGAGAAGGAAGAGGAAGTGGATGCCGCGATCAAGCTGGCGCTCGAGACCAACGATCGCCCTGTCGTGATCGATTTCGTCGTCTCGGCCGACGCCATGGTGTGGCCGATGGTGCCGCAGGGCGTCAGCAACAGCTATGTCCAATACGCGCGCGACCATGCGCCCACGTTCGATGAGGAGGTCTGAGCGATGTCGACCCACGTACTGAGTCTTCTCGTCGAGGACACCCCCGGTCTTCTGACCCGTGTCGCCGGGCTCTTCGCACGCCGCGGCTTCAACATCGAGTCCCTCGCCGTCGGGGTGACCGAGGTGCCGGGTGTTTCGCGCATCACGGTCGTCGTCGACGTCGACCAGCTGCCGCTCGAGCAGGTCACCAAGCAGCTCAACAAGCTGATCAACGTGATCAAGATCGTCGAACTCGATTTCGCGACGTCCGTGCAGCGTCATCACGTGCTCGTCAAGGTGCGCACTGACAACGCCACCCGCTCGAACGTCATCGAGATCGTGAACCTGTTCCGCGCAGCCGTCGTCGACTACGCCTCCGACGCGCTGGTGATCGAGGTCACCGGCGACAAGGGCAAGGTCGAAGCGATCCTGCGGGCGCTCGAGCCGTTCGGCATCAAGGAGCTGTCGCAGTCCGGCCTGCTCGCCATCGGCCGTGGCGGCAAGAGCATCACCGAGCGCGTTCTGCGCGGCTGACCACCCAGACCATAGAACCTCCAGAAGGAAAGAGAAACACCAACGTGAGTACTGAGATCTTCTACGACGCCGACGCCGATCTGTCCCTCATCCAGGCCAAGAAGGTCGCGATCGTCGGCTACGGCTCGCAGGGCCACGCCCACGCGCAGAACCTGCGCGACTCGGGTGTCGAGGTCGCGATCGCGCTGAAGGACGGCTCGAAGTCGGCAGCCAAGGCGGAAGAGGCCGGCTTCCCGGTCAAGTCCGTCGCGGACGCCACCACCTGGGCCGACGTCATCATGATCCTCGCGCCCGACCAGCACCAGCGCACGATCTACTCCGAGTCGATCGCTCCGAACCTCACCGAGGGCAAGACGCTCGCGTTCGCCCACGGCTTCAACATCCGCTTCGGCTACATCGACGCGCCAGAGGGCGTCGACGTCATCCTCGTGGCACCGAAGGCGCCGGGGCACACCGTGCGCCGCGAGTTCGTCGCCGGCCGTGGCATCCCCGACATCATCGCCGTCGAGAAGGATGCCTCCGGCCAGGCGTGGGCTCTCGCGCTCTCGTACGCGAAGGCCATCGGCGGCACCCGCGCCGGCGTCATCAAGACGACCTTCACCGAAGAGACCGAGACCGACCTGTTCGGCGAGCAGGCCGTGCTCTGCGGTGGCGTGAGCCACCTCGTGCAGGCCGGCTTCGAGACGCTCACCGAAGCGGGCTACCAGCCGCAGATCGCGTACTTCGAGGTGCTGCACGAGCTCAAGCTCATCGTCGACCTGATGTGGGAGGGCGGCATCGCCAAGCAGCGCTGGTCGATCTCCGACACGGCAGAGTTCGGCGACTACGTCTCCGGTCCCCGTGTGATCGACGAGCGCGTCAAGGAGAGCATGCAGGGCGTGCTCGCCGACATCCAGTCCGGCGCGTTCGCGAAGCGCTTCATCGACGACCAGGACAACGGCGCCGAGGAGTTCCTGGCGCTGCGTGCCAAGGAGGAGCAGCACCCCATCGAGGTCACCGGCAAGGAGCTGCGCTCGCTCTTCGCATGGAAGCAGCAGGACGAGGACTACGTCGACGGCAGCGCTGCGCGCTGACCCATCGCGTCACCAGAACGGGCATCCCTCGCGGGGTGCCCGTTCTGCGTCTCAGGGTCGCGTGAGCTCCTCGAGCACCTCGATCACGTGGCGGTAGGGCTTGCCGGTCGCGCGGGTCATGCCGATCTCGCAGGTGCGGTTCGCCGACACGAAGGCGTCGAAGCCGTCGCGCGCGGCATCCGCCGCCGACACCTCGGCGGATTCGACGGCCGTGGCGCTGTCGGTGAGTTCGGGATGCAGCATCCCCCGGTCACCGGCGAAGGCGCAGCATCCCCAACCGTCGGGGATGTAGACCTCGTCGGCCACCGCCGCGGCGAGCGCGGTGAGCGCACCCGTCGCACCGAGCGCGGTCGTCGAGCACGTCGGATGCACGGCGATCGAGTCGAGCTTGTGTGAGACGGCGAGTCGGGGGAGCACCTCACGAGCGACGTAGGTCGTGGCGTCCTCGATGCGGAGCCCCGCGTACTCCGGATACTCGGCAAGCGACTTCGACAGCATGACGTGCAGCCCTTCCGTGCAGGAAGCCGCATCGCAGACCACCGGGAGCTCACCGTGACGGCTGGCCTCCCAGAGCGATGCGAGTACGCGCTCTGTCATCCGGTCGTACCCCGACAGATGCCCCTTGGACTTCCACGGCGTGCCGCAGCAGAGCCCGCCGGCGTCGTCGGGGATCACGACGGGGATGCCGGCCCGACTGAGCAGGGCGCTCAGCGCGTCGCGTGAACCGTGTCCTTCGCCCTCAGGGCCGAACATCGTGCCGATGCAGGCGCCGAAGAACACGGCCCGAGCATCGGCGGGTGCTGTCGGTTGCGGCGCCTTCGTGCCACCGCGGGGGAGTCCTGCGTCGTAGAGCGGCATCGTCTCGGCGCCGACGACAGCGCGGCCCAGGCGGGTGACGCCCGTCACCAGAGGAGCAGGGAGCGCCTCCGCGACGGTCAGTGCCATCCCGCCGATCCGGGTCACGGCGCCCCAGCTCTTCGCCGCGGCATCCCATACGCCGTCCTCGATCTTCGAGGCCTCTTCGGCGCGCAGCCTCCGCACGAGGTCACCCGTGTTGATGTCGACAGGGCATGCGACAGCGCACATGCCGTCGACCGCGCACGTCTGCACGCCGTCGTAGTCGTAATCGGTGCGCAACTCCTTCAGCAGCTCGGTGTCGCCGCGTTCCTCGGCCCAGGCCATGTCGCGCCGCAGCACGATGCGCTGACGCGGTGTGAGCGTGATGTCCTTGCTCGGGCACGTCGGCTCGCAGTAGCCGCACTCCACGCAGCGGTCGACCTCGCTCTCGACGGTCGGCACGCGCTTGAGGTCGTGCAGATAGGACTCGGCGTCATCGGAGAGCACGACGCCGGGGTTCAGGATGCCGTCAGGGTCGATCAGGCGCTTGATGTCCCACATGATGTCGGTGAGGAAGTCACCGTACTGGCGACGGACGAACGGCGCCATGATCCGCCCTGTGCCGTGCTCGGCCTTCAGCGATCCGCCCTGGGCGAGCACGAGATCGACGAGATCCGCGGTGAACAGGCGGTACCTCTCGATGCTCGCCGGGTCGTCGAAGCGCTCGTTCAGCAGGAAGTGCACGTTCCCGTCCTTGGCATGGCCGAAGATCACCGAACCCTCGTAGCCGTGCACCGCGAACAGAGCGATCAGCTGCTCGCAGGTCGTGAGCAGGCGATCGACGGGAACGACGATGTCCTCCAGCAACGCGGTCGTACCGGATGGGCGAGCACCCGCAACGGCCGTATAGAGCCCCTTGCGCACCGTCCACAGCGATGCCCGTTCCGCAGCATCCGTCGTGAGCGTCGGCACGACCGCCAGCGGCAGCGCGTCGAACTCGTGCAGCGCCGCGTCAGACGCGACGGCGAGCTCCTCAACACCTGATGCGTGCACCTCGACGAGCAATGCCGCGTGGCCTTGCACGTCGATGCCCGCGATGGCGGCGGGAACATCGCTGAGCCCCTGCGCGACGCGGAGGGACGCGGCATCCATGAGTTCGATCGTCGCGAGGCCGTGCCCGGCGAAGTCGGGGCGAGCCAGACCGGGCAGAGCCGCCATGGCATCGGCGAGGGTCTCGAAGACGAGCAGGGCCGTGGCGATCTGCGGTCGGATCTCGATCGTGCGGAAGCGGGCCTCGGCGACGAACGCCAGAGTGCCCTCGGAACCGATCACCAGGTGCTCGAGGATGCGAACGGGATCATCGAAGTCGACGAGCGCGTTGAGCCCGTAGCCCATCGTGTTCTTCATCGCGAACTGCTGCCGGATGTACTCGGCGTCCTCGGGGGAGCCGAGCAGGCGATCGCGCAGCGCGAGCAGGCCCTCGGCGATCTGCGGCTCGGCCGCCTGCAGCTGCGACAGGGCATCAGGTGCGCCCGTGTCGAGGATCGTGCCGCTCGGCAGCACCAGTACCAGCGACTCGACGGTCCGATAGGAGTTCTCGGTCACACCGCACGCCATGCCGCTGGAGTTGTTCGCGATCACGCCGCCGATCGTGCAGGCGATCTCGCTCGCCGGATCCGGCCCGAGCTTGCGCCGGTATCGTGCGAGCCGGGTGTTGACCTGCCGCACAGTGGCCCCGGGGCCGACGCGCACCGCGCGTCCGTCTTCCTCGACGCCGATCCCGCGGAAGTTGCTGCGCGTGTCCATGAGGATGTCTCCCGAGACGCCCTGCCCTGAGAGGCTCGTGCCGCCGGAGCGGAACGTCAGCGTGCGTCCGGCCGCCCGCACTGCGGTGAACGCGGCCGCGACGCCAGCGGCGTCCGCAGGGGTGAGCACGGCATCCGGGATCAGCAGGTAGTGCGACGCGTCGTGGGCGCGGGCGAAGCGGTCGATGGAGCGGGAACTGAGCGCGGTGTCAGCGCCGAGCAGCGCGGTGTCCAAAGGGTGCGCGAGTGTCGTCGACACGGATCTCCCAAAGTTGTCTGACAAGAATACTGAAGAGTCTAGTCTCGTTTAGGCTGGATGCCATGATCCTCGAGGACCGCTCACTCGGCGTCGTCGGCATCGTCGACGCCGTGACCCGTCAGCTCCGCGCGCGCATCCTCTCCGGAGAGATCTCGGCGGGCGCGCCGCTCACCGAGGCGAAGGTCTCGAAGCTGTTCGGTGTCGCCAGGCCCAGTGCGAAGGCGGCCATCGAGCAGCTGGTCTCGTCAGGACTGCTCGTGCGCACCGCGCATCGCAGTGCACGCGTCATCTCGATCGACCCGCGCATGGTGCGCGACGTCTACCGCACGCGCACCAGACTCGAGAGTGCCGCGCTGCGTGAGCTGGCGGCGTCGAAGAACGTGCCGGCCGCAGCCGCCGACGCCAACGCCCAGCTGCTGCGGATGCCCGAGGGGCCGAGCCCTGAGACCGTCGATCCCGATCTCCGCTTCCACACCGCACTCATCGACGGCATCGCCAGCGAACGCACCTCCCGCATGTACCGCAGCGTGCTCGACGAGGTGCGTCTGTGCATGGCGCAGGTGCAGGGACGGCGCCTCCTCGCGGCGGACGCGATCGCCGCACAGCACGCCGAGATCCTCGATGCCGTGGCCGCCGGCGACGGCGATCGTGCGGCGCTCCTGCTGGCCGAGCATCTGGGATCGGCCGAGGAACGCCTCGTGGAGGCGCTGGGGGAGTAGGACTACTCGGTGTCAGACTCCGGCGCCGCATCCTCCACCTGGATCGGGGCGTCGGCCGGATCCGCCCACACGGGAGCGGGCAGCAGCGTGTCGGTCGCGCCGCCCTGGATCGCGCGCAGAGCATCCGCGATCTCGTCGGCGTTCTCGGGTACGGCGAGCCCGCACGTGTTGAGCTCGGACGCGAACTTCAGCGTGAGACGGATCTTGCCCGCCTCGACGGCCTCGGCGGTGGTGCCGGTGCGCTTCTCGCTGCCGGTCTGGATGTCGGAGACCTCGTCGCAGACGTGGTAGACGCTTCCGCCGTCGACCCACACGACCTCGTCCTGCCCGAGCAGCTGGATGACGGTGGACTGATCCGCCGTGTACTGCTCGACCGACGGGGGGTTGTAATCGATGCCGAGCGCGACGGCGGCGAGGGCGAGGACGACGCCGATGATCCCGGCCGTCGTCTTCTGGCCCTTGTCCATGTCCTTGTTCAGGAAGATGAGGATGATCAGCGGCAGGAATGCGATCACCGCGATGATCGCGCCGAGCTGGTTCTGCACGAAGAAGCGCACCTTGTCGGACTTCTTCGCGGGGTCGAGGCGGTTCGCCTTCTTCCAGAGGATCGAGCCGGTGATCGACAGTGCAGCGATGACGACGAGCGCGACGATGAGGGTGATGAACGCCCACTGCGGGAACTGCGCGGTGACGTTCTGCTCTTCGAGGAGGCCGGTGTCCGGGTTGCGGACGAGTCCGCCGTCCTCTCCGACGAACTCGCGCTGACGAAGAAGCCAGAAGATCGCGACGGCTTCGGCCGCGATGGCGACGAACCAGAGCACCGCAGCGATCCAGCGCAGCGTCGTGGCCTTCTGCTTCGAGCCCGCCGTCGGCTTCCAGTCCGCCGCGGCCGCGCCGTCGGCGTCCGACGTCGCTGACGCGACGGCCTTCTCATTGCGCTCAGCCACGGTGAGTTCCCCTCTTTCTGTGAACGACCTGAGCATATCGGGCACCGCGGGGGCTCGCTACGCTGGGGTCATGACATCGGATGCTGACGACGCCCTCAGCTGGGAGGGCGATGACGATCGGCCGACGCGGACGCCCGCCCCTGATGCAGCGGAGCAGAAGGCCGCGCTGCCGCGGGGCTGGAACGCCGTGGGCAGGCGCAGTGAGACCGTGGGCCGGATCGAAGACGACGGCACGATCAGCGAACCGATCGAGCGTGCACCGCTCAGCACGCCGATGCTGCTGCTCGTCGGCATCGTCGGCGGCATCTATCTGCTCTACACGGTCGGCTGGATCATCGGCGGGCTCACGCTGCAGAGCAGCGCGATGTTCCTGATCCCGGATGTGATGTACCAGGTCGCGTTGTGGGCGGCCGTGCTCGCCCCTGCGCTCTGGTTCGGCGCCGCGTGGGTGCTGACCAGGCGTTCGGCCTCCTGGGTGCGCGTAGCCGGGCTCCTGGCCGGTGTGCTGCTGCTCGTGCCGTGGCCGTTCGTGATGACAGGGGCGGTGGGCGCATGACGGACAACGCGGTCTCCGAGGCGCAGCCGCTCGGGCTGTGGAAGAGCATCGTCGTCGGGCTCGCCGGACTCTTCTACGCGTATGCGGTCTGGAACGCCCTGTCGTACACCTTCACGGTCGCGCCGGCGGGGATCAACGCCTACGGGTGGTTCGTGCTGATCTTCTCGGTGCTGTTCCCGATCCTCGTGTTCGTCATCGTGTACGTGCTCGCTCGCCGTCGCTCCGCCGGCGAGCTGACGATCGCGATGATCGCCGGCCTGGCGCTCGTCGCGGTGTTCTGGATGAATGTGGCCGCCCTCAGCATGCTCACCACTTCGTTCCTGTCCGTCTGACCGGCGTCACACGGCGCGGGACGGCGTGCACGCTCGGGTAAGGTTGACACGATCGCGCCCCGACGGTGTGCGGCGCATCGATCCCCACCCGCGCGTACCCACGCTCATCCCGAAGGATCCTCTGTGCCGAAGACAACCGCGCCGAAGCCCGTCGTGCTCATTGCCGAAGTTCTCTCACCTGCGACCATCGAGGCGCTCGGGCCGGACTTCGACGTCCGTCAGGTCGACGGCACGGATCGTGAGGCGCTGTTCTCCTCACTGGCCGACGCGGATGCCGTACTCGTCCGCTCCGCGACGAAGATCGATGCGGAGGCACTCAGCCACGCACCGAAGCTGAAGGTCGTCGCGCGTGCCGGTGTCGGACTCGACAACGTCGACATCCAGGCATCCACCAAGGCCGGCGTCATGGTCGTCAACGCGCCCACCTCGAACATCATCTCGGCCGCTGAGCTCACCTGCGGCCACATCCTCAGCCTGGCGCGTCACGTCCCCGCCGCGCATGCCTCACTCGCCGCCGGTCAGTGGAAGCGCAGCGCGTACACGGGCACCGAGCTCTACGAGAAGACGCTCGGCATCGTCGGCCTCGGACGGATCGGTGCACTGGTCGCCGCCCGGATGCAGGGCTTCGGGATGAAGATCGTCGCCTTCGATCCGTACGTCACCAGCGCACGCGCGCAGCAGCTCGGGGTCGAGCTGCGCACCCTGGACGAGCTGGTCGCCGAGGTCGACTTCCTCACGATCCACATGCCGAAGACGCCCGAGACCACGGGCATGATCGGTGCAGAGCAGTTCGCGGCCATGAAGAAGACCGCCTACGTCGTCAACGTCGCCCGCGGTGGCCTGATCGACGAGGTCGCTCTGCGCGAAGCGCTGCTGGCCGGCGAGATCGCCGGTGCCGGCCTCGACGTGTTCACCTCCGAGCCCCCGGCAGAGGGCGGTTCGGCGCGGGAGCTGCTGGATCTGCCCAACGTCGTCGTCACTCCGCACCTCGGAGCGTCGACGGATGAGGCGCAGGAGAAGGCCGGCATCTCGGTGGCCCGCTCAGTGAAGCTCGCGCTCGAGGGCGATCTGGTTCCGGATGCTGTCAACGTCGCCGGCGGTGTGATCGATCCCTTCGTGCGCCCCGGCATCGCACTGGTCGAGAAGCTCGGTCAGATCTTCAGCGGCCTCACCACCTCCGCCCTGACGAGTCTCGACATCGAGGTGCGCGGCGAGCTCGCGGACTACGACGTGAGCGTCTATCGGCTGGCCGCGCTCAAGGGCGTGCTCTCCAATGTCGTGAGCGAGAACGTCTCCTACGTCAACGCGCCGCTGTTCGCCGAGCAGCGCGGCATCGAGGCGCGTCTGATCGTGGACAAAGAGAGCCCCGAGTACCGCAACCTGACCACGCTTCGCGGCGCCCTCGCCGACGGAACGGTGCTCACGGTCGCCGGCACGCTCGCCGGCACCCGGATGGTGCAGAAGATCGTCGGGATCAACGGCCACGACATCGAGGTGCCGATCGAGACGCATCACGTCGTGATGCAGTACACGGACCGTCCGGGCATCGTCGCGATCTACGGCCAGAAGTTCGGCGAAGCCGGGATCAACATCGCCGGGATGCAGGTCGCACGACGTGAGGCCGGCGGTCAGGCGCTCACCGTCCTGACGGTCGATTCCCGAGTGCCGGAGGAGCTGCTCTCAGAGGTCGGCGAGGCCATCGACGCCAAGGTGATCCGTTCGATCGAGATCACCGAGGTCTGACCGGATGATGCGGCGCCCGATATGAACGAGCCCGCATTCTCCAGCCTCGCGTTCGGCGAGGGACGGTTCGACCACGGCGATGTCGTGTTCATACCGATTCCTCCGCACGCGAGCGTCGACCCCCGTGTCTGGGCGGAGACTCTGTTCTCCCGCGCATCGATCCCGAAGCCGGTGCAGGCGCTGTTCGGGGTGCGGATGATCTTCGCGTCGCTGCTGGGGCTCCGTCCGGCGCCGGACGGTGTCTTCGAGGTTCGTGAGGTGGTCGGAGACGAGGCACTCATGAGCTTCGACGATGCCCATCTCGACTTCCGATGCGCGGTCGGCGTGGATGCCGAAACGCGCGTGGTCCGAGTGACGACCGTGGTGCGCCTGCACGGATGGCGGGGCCGTGTGTATTTCACGCCGGTGAGTCTGCTGCATCCGATGATCGTGCAGTCGATGCTGCGCCGCACTCGACGCATCCTCTCGGCACGGGCCCCCGGGCTCTAGGACGTCGCGCGGACCACCAGTTCGACGAGCGCGCGCAACTCCTGATCGCGGGGGACCAGCCGGTCCGGACCGTTGATGTCGAGCGAATTGTTGAAGTACAGCCCGTCTCCGACGAGCAGCACGAGGTCGAGCGACGCCTGATCGCGCACACGAGGGCGGATCGCATCGGCCCAACTGCTGCGGGTCTCGCGCAATGCATCGCCGGCGGCGCTCGACCCGCCCTGCGCGAGCCGTGAGACGGCGATGAGCGCGCGGTCGAGCGGCTCGTTCTCCATGACGGAGGTGCGCACGTAGTACGCGACGGGTCCCTCCAATGCGATGTTCATCTCGGTCAGGTCTTCGTCGACGAGACGCATCAGCCGCTCGATCATGCCGGTCGCGAGGTCGTCCTTGGAAGCGAAATGGTAGAGCAGGCCGCCCTTGGACACGCCGGCGGCCTTCGCAGTGGCGTCGAGGGTCGCGGTGCGCTCACCAGAGGAGATGAGGATCTCCTCGAAGGCGTCGAGCACGCGCTCTCGAGCGAGGGGAGGTCTGGCCATATCTGTTACTATACCATCTGGACGGTTTACTATCGAAAGAGGATGAGATGGCCCAGATCGGGGTCGAGACGAGCGGGATCAATGCACCACGTGCGGGGGCACGGGCGTGGCTGGCGCTCGTCGTGCTCATGCTGCCCGTGCTGCTGGTGTCGGTCGACAACACGGTGCTGAGCTTCGCGCTGCCCGAGATCGCGATCGCGCTGGCGCCGTCCGGCGCCGAGCAGCTGTGGATCATCGACGCGTACCCCCTCGTGCTCGCCGGACTCCTCGTCACGATGGGCACTCTGGGCGACCGGTTCGGCCGTCGCCGGATGCTGCTGATCGGATCCACCGGGTTCGCCGCGGTCTCCGTGCTCGCGGCGTTCGCGCCGACGGCAGCGCTTCTGATCGCCGCGCGTGCGCTGCTCGGGTTCTTCGGCGCGATGCTGATGCCCTCGACCCTGTCGCTGCTGCGGTCGATCTTCCAGAACCGCGACCAGCGGCGGATGGCGATCGCCGTGTGGGCGTCGGCCTTCTCCGCCGGTTCGGCGCTCGGCCCGATCGTCGGCGGGTTCCTGCTCGAGCACTTCGCATGGGGTTCGGTCTTCCTCATCGCCGTGCCGGTGCTGATCCCGCTGCTGGTCGGGGCGCCGCTGCTGGTTCCGGAGAGCCGCGACCCGGCCCCGGGCAGGATCGATCCGATCAGCATCGCGTTGTCGATGGGGACGATGATCCCGGTGGTCTACGCGATCAAGGCCGTGGCCGTCGACGGCATCACGGTGGCCGCCGTGCTCTGGGCGCTGCTGGGCGTCGCGATGGGCTGGCTGTTCGTGCGCCGTCAGCTGCGCGCCAAGACGCCGATGCTCGACATGGCGCTGTTCCGTCGGGGGTCGTTCTCCGGCGCGATCCTGGTGAACCTGCTCAGCGTGGTGGCGCTCGTCGGGTTCCTGTACTTCGTGCCGCAGCACCTGCAGCTGATCCTGGGGATGTCGCCGATGATGGCCGGAATCGCCCTGGTGCCGGGAATGCTCGCAGTGATCGTCGCAGGACTGAGCGTCGTCCCTGTGTCACGCCGCGTTCCGCCGCACATCCTGGTCCCTTCGGCCCTCGCCTTCTCGGTTGTCGGATACCTGCTCGTCGCATTCACGACGGCGGGGCACGGCGCGCTCCCACTGATCCTCGCCTTCGTCGTGCTCGGGATCGGCATCGGCGCCGCCGAGACGATCTCGAACGAGCTGATCCTCTCGAGCGCACCCGCGGCGAAGGCCGGCGCCGCGAGCGCGGTGTCCGAGACCGCGTACGAACTGGGTGCGGTGCTGGGCACCGCGGTGCTCGGCGGTATCATCACGGCGTTCTACCGCTCGGCTCTCGTGGTTCCGGAAGGCGTTCCTTCCGGTGTCGCCGAGGCCGCGCGTGAGACCCTCGCCGGGGCGTACACCGCGGCCGAGGAGTTGCCGGATGCGCTGGGGTCGGCGCTGTGGGAGGCCGCGGCATCCGCCTTCGACTCCGGGGTGCTGGTGACCTCGCTGATCGGCGCGGTCCTGGTCGTGGGGGCCGGCACGATCGCCGCCGTCACACTGCGCACGAAGGCCGCACGCTGACCAGTACGCTGGTGGATACGTGCCCCGCGCGAAGTCGCGCCACGGGCGATCCCGGTGCAAGGAGTGTCAATGTCGCGTGTCGTGAAGCTGGCCGTCATCCCCGGTGACGGCATCGGTCCCGAGGTCGTCGCCGAGGCGGAGAGGGCGCTCGACGCCGTCACCGCCGGCAGCGACGTCACGTTCGAGAAGACGCACTTCTCGCTCGGTGCCGCGCGATACCTCGAGACCGGGGACACCCTCACGGACGAGGATCTCGCCGCGATCAGGGCCCATGACGCCATCATCCTCGGCGCCGTCGGCGGAACGCCGGGCGACCCGCGGCTGAAGGACGCGAACATCGAACGCGGCCTGCTGCTGAAGTTGCGCTTCACGTTCGATCACTACGTCAACCTGCGCCCGTCGAAGCTCTATGCCGGAGCTCCTGGGCCGCTCGCCGATCCCGGCGAGGTCGACTTCGTGGTCGTGCGCGAGGGTACGGAAGGACCGTACGTCGGCAACGGCGGCGCGATCAGGGTCGGCACGCCGCACGAGATCGCGAACGAGACCAGCGTGAACACCGCCTACGGCATCGAGCGCGTGGTGCGGTACGCCTTCGAACTGGCAGGGCGTCGTCGGCAGAAGCTCACCCTCGTGCACAAGACCAACGTGCTCGTGCACTCGGGTGGCATGTGGAAGCGCATCGTCGACGAGGTGGCGACGGAGCACCCTGACGTGGCCGTAGACTATCTCCACGTCGACGCGGCAACGATCTTCCTGGTCACGAACCCCTCCCGCTTCGACGTGATCGTCACCGACAACCTCTTCGGCGACATCCTCACGGATCTGGCAGGCGCCGTCACCGGTGGCATCGGCCTCGCCGCATCGGGCAACATCAACCCCGACGGCGCGTTCCCCTCGATGTTCGAGCCCGTTCATGGTTCGGCGCCCGACATCGCGGGCCAGCAGAAGGCCGACCCCACTGCGGCGATCCTGTCCGTCGCCCTGCTGCTCGACCACCTCGGGCTCGCGCAGGAATCCGATCGCCTCACACGCGCGATCGAAGCCGACATCGCAGCACGGGCCGGTTCCCGTACCACCAGCCAGACGGGCGACGCGATCATCGCACGGCTCCAGGCGTAGTCTGAGACCACGCGCACGCCGCCCGCAACGAACGCAGGATGTGACATGACAACGACCGAGACCGAACTCGCCCCGCTCGAGTTCTCCGTGACCAAGAACCTCGCTGCACGCTCCGCCGCGCAGCGCGATGAAGCCCTCGCCAACCCGGGCTTCGGCACGATCTTCACCGACCACATGGTCGACATCTGCTGGTCGGCGCGCGGGGGATGGCACCGACCGCGTGTCCAGCCGTACGGCCCGATCTCGCTCGACCCCGCGGCCGCCGTGCTGCACTACGGCCAGGAGATCTTCGAAGGCATCAAGGCCTACCGCCACGCCGACGGTTCGATCCACACCTTCCGCCCCGACCAGAACGCGGCGCGTCTGCAGCGCAGCGCCCGCCGGATGGCTCTGCCCGAGCTCCCCGCCGACTACTTCCTCCAGTCGCTGCGCGAACTCATCGCGGTCGACGGGGCCTGGGTGCCGTCAGGAGAGGACCAGAGCCTCTACCTGCGCCCGTTCATGTTCGCGAAGGAGGCGTTCCTCGGTGTGCGCCCGGCGCAGAAGGTCGCGTACTACGTGATCGCTAGCCCCGCGGGCTCCTACTTCAAGGGCGGCGTCAAGCCGGTGCGCATCTGGCTCTCCGAGACGCATGCCCGTGCCGGCAGGGGCGGTACGGGAGCGGCGAAGACGGGCGGGAACTACGCCTCCAGCCTGCTGCCGCAGGCCGAAGCCTACGACAAGGGCTGCGACCAGGTCGTGTTCCTCGACCAGGACGGCAATGTCGAAGAGCTCGGCGGGATGAACGTCGTGTTCGTGTTCAAGGACGGACGCGTCGTCACGCCGGAGTCAGACAGCATCCTCGAGGGCATCACACGCAACTCGCTTCTGCAGCTCGCCGAGGATCGCGGCCACACCGTCGAGCGCCGTCCGGTCTCCCTGCAGGAGTGGCGCGACGGTGTCGCGTCCGGTGACATCGTCGAGGTGTTCGCATGCGGCACGGCCGCCGTCGTCACACCCATCGGTGCACTGGTCACGGCCGACTTCGAGGATGTGCAGCCCACCGGCGAGCTCGCCCTCTCGCTGCGCGAGGAGCTCACCGACATCCAGTACGGTCGCGCGACGGACAAGCACGGCTGGCTCCACCGCCTCGACGCCTGACCTCGTCCCAGCCGTACCGGCGCAGAGACCCGGGCTAGGCTGGAGCGGTGAAGATCGCTCGGTTCAGCCACAATGACGCCATCCGCTACGGCATCGTCGACGAGCAGGAGCTCGTCGTCCTCGCCGGAGACCCGATGTTCGCAGGGTACGAGACCACGGGCGAGCGCGTGCCGCTCGCGGATGCCGCGCTGCTCGCACCTGTGATCCCTCGGTCGAAGGTGGTGTGCGTGGGCAAGAACTATCACGATCATGCCGCCGAGATGGGGGGAGTGGCACCGGAGGAACCCCTCCTGTTCCTCAAGCCCAACACCTCGGTGATCGGCCCTGGCGACACGATCGTCCGTCCGACGATCTCGGAGCGCACCGAGCACGAGGGTGAGCTCGCGGTGGTCATCGGCCGGATCGCGAAGAACGTCACGGCGGGGAACGCACTCGATTACGTGTTCGGGTACACCGTCGCCAACGACGTCACTGCGCGCGACCTGCAGAAGAAGGACGGCCAGTGGACGCGCGGCAAGGGCTTCGACACCTTCTGCCCTCTGGGGCCCGTCATCGAGACGGACTTCGACGAGACGGACGCCACGATCGAGACGCGGGTCAACGGCGAGGTGCGCCAGCACGCACCGCTCAGCGACATGATCCATTCGGTTGCGGCGATCATCGAGTACGCGTCCGCCGTGTTCACCCTGCTGCCCGGTGACGTGATCCTCACGGGCACGCCGGCCGGCGTCGGCCCGTTCGAGGCAGGCGACACGGTCGAGGTCGAGGTCTCCGGTCTCGGCATCCTTCGCAATTCGGTGCGCGACGCCCTACCCGTGGCATGACGACGCTGCCGGCTCTCGACCAGGCGGCGATCCAGCGGCGGACAGTCCTCGTCCTGTCGCTCGGACAGGTGCTCGGAGGCATCGCGTTCGGCGCGACGGTCTCACTCGGAGCGCTGCTCGCGGCCGATCTCTCCGGCGACGATGCGCTGTCGGGCCTGGCGACGGCCTCTGTCACGCTCGGCGCCGCACTGTGCGCCATCCCGTTGGCCCGACTCGCGAGTCGTGTCGGACGCCGGCGGGCGCTGACGCTCGGGAACCTGTTCGCACTGGTCGGCATCGGCGTCGTCATCCTGGCAGCCGCGATGCGGGTCTTCCCGCTGCTGCTCGTCGGCATCCTGATGATCGGCGCCGGCAACGCGGGCAATCTGCAGTCCCGCTTCGCGGCGACCGACCTCGCCTCGCCGAAGCACCGCGGACGCGACCTGTCGGTCGTGGTGTGGGCCACGACGATCGGCGGCGTCTCCGGTCCGCTGCTGCTGGGCCCAGGAGAGATCGTCGGCCAGGCCATCGGCATGCCGCCGCAGACCGGATCCTACCTCTTCTCTCTGGTCGCCCAGACGGCGGCGTTCGTCCTCTATGTCGTCGCTCTGAGGCCCGATCCGCTTCTGACCGCGCAGCGGCTCGCGAAGGATGCCGCGGCATCCCTCTCAGCACCCGTCGTCGTGCCGGATCGACCGACGGTCGCGCGCTATGCGATCTTCGCGATCGCCGGGTCGCATGTCGTGATGGCCTCGGTGATGGCGATGACGCCGATCCATCTGTCCCATATGGCGCACGGTATGCACGCAGGTCATGCGTCGAGCGCGGACATCTCACTGCTGGTCGGCTTCACGATCGCCATGCACGTCGCCGGTATGTACGGACTGTCACCGGTCTTCGGCATCCTCGCCGACAGGTGGGGTCGGCTGCGTGTCGTGCTGCTCGGACAGGCGATGCTCGCCGGAGCGCTCGCGTTCGCCGTCCTCGTGAACGATCAGGCGTGGGGCGTGATGGTCGCGCTCATCCTGCTCGGCCTCGGCTGGAGCGCCGCCACCGTCGCCGGGGCGGCGCTGCTCACCGAGGCGAGTGCGCCGGAACTGCGCACCCGACGTCAGGGGCGCAGCGATTCGCTCATGAGCCTGTCGGCCGCCGCCGGTGCGGTGCTTGCCGGCGTTGTGCTCTCGAACTTCCAGTACTCGGGACTGGGGATCGCGGCATCCGTGCTGGTCCTCGCGATCGTCGTGCTCGCGCCACTGGGGCGGGCCAGGGCGTGAAGTCATGGGCGGGCGTCGGCGAGGCCTACGCCGCCTCCTACGCCGCGCTGTGCGAGGGGACTCACGACGAGATCGTGCGCGGGCTCGGACCGGCGAGAGGCCGTCGGCTGGTGGATGTCGGAGCCGGCACCGGAACACTCGCGGCACGACTGATGGATGCCGGCTGGTCGGTCACGGGCTGCGAACCGGAGTCGTCTATGCGGGCCGTCGCCGCACGCGATCATCCACGCGTGCCGATGGTCGACGGTGCGCTGCCCGGCCTGCCGTTCGATGACGCAGTGCACGATGCCGTGACGGCGAACTTCGTGCTCAACCACGTGCCGGATCCGCGTGCTGCGGCGCGCGAGCTCCGGCGGATCGCGGCGCCGGATGCCGTGCTGGTCGCCACGATCTGGATCGTCTCGCCGTCGTGGTTCTGGCAGAGCGTCAGCGACCGCGCCGGTTTCGTGGCACCCGCCGGCGGACGACTCTCGCCTGACAAGGACTTCGAGCGGACCTCGGAAGGACTCGGACGGATGCTCGCGGACGGCGGGTGGCGTGGGGTCGAGGTGAGCGAGCACAGCTGGACCTGGCACGCGGAGACCGAAGCGCTCTGGCGCTCGGCGGTGGGCGGTGTCGCCTCCGCCGGCGCGTTGTACCTCTCGCTCGATGCGGCCGAACGAACGCGGTTCGCGCGGGCGTTCGACCAGCTGTGCGCGGAGCATTCGAACGGCTCGCGGGTCGCGCTCGAGCACACTGCGGCCGTCGCTGTCGGCGGCGTGGGGTGAGCCGGCATCCGCACGCGTAGGATTGAGAGGCTATGGCTACCCCGCATCCTCTCACCACGACCGCTTCAGGCGCCGACGTCCGCGTCCGCTTCTGCCCTTCGCCGACCGGCCTTCCGCACGTGGGGATGGTGCGCACCGCTCTGTACAACTGGGCATACGCGCGACACAACGGCGGCAAGCTCGTCTTCCGCATCGAGGACACCGATGCCGCGCGCGACAGCGAGGAGAGCTTCCAGCAACTCGTCGACGCGCTGACCTGGCTGAAGATCGACTGGGATGAGGGCGTGCAGGTCGGCGGACCCCACGAGCCGTACCGTCAGTCGCAGCGTCACGACATCTACCGCGGCGTGATCGACAAGCTGCTCGCCTCCGGCGCACTGTACGAGAGCTTCTCGAACGCCGAGGAGATCGACGCCCGCAACGAGGCGAACGGGCGCGCGAAGCAGCTCGGCTACGACAACTTCGACCGCGACCTCACCGACGAGCAGAAGGCCGCCTTCCGCGAGGAGGGCCGGCTGCCAGCCCTGCGCCTGCGGGTGCCGGAGGAGGACCTGACCTATGTCGATCTGATCCGCGGCGAGGTGACCTTCCCCGCGGGGTCGTTCCCCGATTTCGTGGTCGTGCGGCCGAACGGCGTCCCGCTCTACACGTTCGTGAACCCCGTCGATGATGCGTTGATGGGCATCACGCACGTGCTGCGCGGTGAAGACCTGATGCCGTCGACGGCGCGTCAGCTGGCGCTGTACGCCGCGCTCATCGAGGCGGGCGTCACCACCTTCGTCCCGCGTTTCGCTCACATGCCGCTGGTGCTGGGTGAGACCGGCAACAAGAAGCTCTCCAAGCGCGACCCGCAGGCAGACCTGTTCCTGCATCGCGAGCGCGGCTTCATCCATGAGGGACTGCTCAACTACCTCGCGCTGCTCGGCTGGTCGATCGGGCCCGACCGCGACATCTTCTCGCTGGACGAGTTCATCGCCGCGTTCGACATCGAGAACGTCAACCCGAACCCCGCGCGCTTCGACCAGAAGAAGGCCGAGTCGATCAACGGCGACCACATCCGGATGCTGGAGGTCAAGGACTTCGCCGAACGCACCATCCCGTACCTGGCCGCTGCAGGGCTCTTCGACGAGCCGACGCACGAGCAGCTGGTCCTCGCGTTCCGAGCAGCACCGCTGGTGCACGAGCGCGTGCAGCTTCTCGGAGAAGTGCCCGGCATGCTCGGCTTCCTCTTCACCGAAGAGATCTCGTACGACGCGGACGCGCTCAAGGGCCTCCCCGCCAACGCGGTGGACGTGCTCGAGGCGTGCGTCACGGCGCTGGAGCCGGTGACGGAGTTCACGCCCGAGAAGATCCAGGAGGCTCTCGCGACCGCGCTGGTCGAGAACCTCGAACTCAAGCCCCGGGTGGCCTACGGGCCGCCGCGCGTCGCGATCACCGGACGCCGCATCTCGCCGCCGCTGTTCGAGTCGATGGAGCTGATCGGCAAGGACGTCACGCTGCAGCGCCTCGGTGCATTGATCTCACTTCTCCGCTCCTAGGCGCGACCGGCGTGTCGTGCCCTGAGTCGCACGACGCGCCCGGAGGTTCGCTGAGCCGGGGGCGTTTTGGCGGCGACGTTCGGATCGGGTAGAGTAGTACCTCGGTGCGAGGCTCAGGTTTCGCCCTTGGGGTATGGTGTAATTGGCAACACAGCGGTTTCTGGTACCGCCATTCTTGGTTCGAGTCCAGGTACCCCAGCCACAGAAGAACCCCCGCTCAGGCGGGGGTTTTCTTGGTTAAGGCCAGGCGTCGCAGCATCCGACGGGGAGGATCTCATGTCACGACTGCCCATCACCCGTGAGACCGACGGCGATCGCTTCGTGTACCGCGACGGCGGGCGTCGGATCACGCGCGAGCGCGAGATCGCGAGACTGGATTCCCTGGCGATCCCGCCGGCCTGGACGGATGTGGAGATCTCGCGCTCCTCGTCCTCCAAGGTGCTGGCACGTGGAGTCGATGCGGCAGGTCGCCGTCAAGCCCTCTACAGCCCCGCGTACCGTCGGCGGCAGGAGAAGAAGAAGTACGCGCGCGTGCTGCAGTTCGCCGAACGACTGCCACGTCTGCGGAAGCAGCTGGATCACGACCTGCGCAGGCGCAGACTCAGCGAGGACAAGGTCATCGCCTGCATCGTCAAACTGATCGACCAGGAGTTCTTCCGCGTCGGCAATCCCGAGTACGCCCGGAAGTACGAGCACTACGGGATCACGACGCTCCGGCGCAAGCACACCGACGTCTCCTCGAACTCCGTGACGTTCGACTTCATCGGCAAGAGTGGGAAGCGGCACGTCAAGACGGTCCGCGATCCGCAGCTCGTCAACGTGATCCGCCGGCTCAACGAGATGCCAGGGCACGAGATCTTCCGCTTCCTCGATGAGGACGGAATCATCCACGACATCGACAGCCGGAGGGTGAACGCGTACGTCAAGAGGCACATGGGCCGTGACTTCTCGGCGAAGGACTTCCGCACGTGGGGCGGCACGCTGCTCGCGACCTCCGCCTTGCTCGCGGTCGAGCGTGAACGGGGCGACGCGGGTGAAGACGCCGCGGTGGTGCGTGACGTCGTAGCGCGGGTGGCCGACCGCCTCGGCAACACTCCTGCGGTGACGAAGGACTCGTACATCGACCCGCGCGTCTTCGCTGCATTCGAGGACGGCGTGACGATCCCCGCGGTCCGCCGGGCGATGAGCCGGATGCGGCCCCGCAAGTACCTCACGGTCGAGGAGCAGTGCGTTCTCAAGGTGCTGCGCAAGGGGTAAGCCGCTCTGCGTCGTCGGCATTGCGCCTGTTCGCAGATCGGGCCAGGATGTTCTGCAGTGCGTGCAGTGGATGAGGACCGATGACGTTTGCAGTGAGGCGGGCCGGCGAACACATCGGTCGACTGTCGCTGCTCGCGCTCGTCGCGGCTCTCGTCGTCGGCGGCATCGGTGCGATCGACGCGGTGTCCGAGCGGCTGCTCGCCGCCGGATCGTCCCGGATCCTCGCGGACGCTGAGCCTGCGGCGCGTACTCTTCGTATCGTGGCGCTCCAGGCCGCAGACGGCGCTGCGCAGGATGCCGAGGTCCGCGCAGCGATCCAGGCGACGTTCTTGGACACCGACATCTCCGTCGTCCGTCAGGCCGAGATCGAAGCTGCGGTGACGACGGCGTCCGGAGACGTGCTCGACCTGCGACTGCTCGACGACGCGCGCGTCCCCGAGCTCGGCCGCATCGCGGAAGGGGAGTGGCCCCATGCGCCCGATGAGATCGCGATGCTGAGCGCGGCGGCGGAGCGCTACGACCTCGGCGTGGGCGACACCGTCACCCTGAACAGAGACGGCCGGAGCCTCACGGTCGTGGGTCTGTGGACCGCCGACGACCCCCAGGACCCCGCCTGGCACGGCGAGACGGCCGTGGCATCCGGTGAGACCGACGGTGTGATTGGTCCGGCGATCGTCGCCGACGACGCCCTCGTCCGACTTCCCGGCACGGTGCGGGTCACGTGGGAGATCGAGCCGGATCGGATCGGACTCGATGAGATCCCGAAACTGCAGCGCGCGAGCGCGGCTCTGAGTGGATTGCCCGAAGAGGTGGATCCGCAGCGCGCGCAGAACACGCGCATCCTGGGAAGCCTCGGCGACACGCTGCAGCGGGCATCGACAGCAGTCGTCGCCACGCGCGGTCTGCTCGTCGCGCCGCTGCTCATCATCGCGCTCCTCGGCGTCCTGGTGCTGAGCCTCGCCCTCTCGACCCTCGCACTCGCGCGCGGCGAGGAACTGCGCCTCCTGCGCGCCCGTGGGGCGTCTTCGCGGCGGCTGGCTCTCGGCGCCGCGGCCGAGGCCGCCGCATTCGTGGCCGCGGGGGCGCTCATCGCGCTCGTGTCGCTCGCGGTGACTGTGGGGATCAGCGTGATCGCGCTGCTCACGACTGTCGGAGCGGTGGTGCTCGCGGCTGCCGCCGCGGCGCTGTTCACCGTGCGCAGCGCAGGTGGTGCCGACACCGTGCGGCCGGAATCGGTGCGCGGGGATGCGAACGCGCGCATGCTGCGCACGGCGCTCGTCCCCGTGGGCTCGATCGTGGGCCTGGCCGCGCTGTCCGCCTGGCAGCTGTTCACGAACGGCGCAGTGATCCGTCCCGATGGGGCACCGGATCCGCTCGCCGCGGCCGCTCCGGCACTGTTGATCATCGCCGCGTGCACCGTGGCTCCCGTGACAGCGGGACTGCTCGCCGGACTGGCGGAGCGGCTGCTGCGCCGTACGCGCGGAGCTGTGCCGATCCTGCCGCTCCGTCAGATCGCTCGTCGCATGGGCAGCATCGCGGTGGCGATCCTGTGCCTCGCCCTCGCCGCCGCGTCGTCGGCCCTGGCCGCAGCCGCTCCGACCTCCGCGGGCGCCGCTGAGCACCGCGCGCAGGTCGCGCTCCTCGGCGGAGACGTCCGCATGATCTCGGACGACGGCGTGCACGAGCTCGCCGCCGCTGCTGCGACGTGGGCCGAGGTGACGAAGGCGACAGAACTCGTCCGCATGCCCGTCACCGTCGGGTCCGACACCGCAGTGCTCCTCGCCGGCCCGCCGGCCGCACTGGGGATCGAAGGCGGGCTCGCCTCGGAAGCGCCGGACACGATCGCCGCCGCGGTCACACGAAGCCTGGCAGATCATCTCGGAGCCGAGGAGGGCACCGTGTTCACGGCACGGATCCGCTCGGTCGCCCGTCCTGTCTCGATCGAGATCGGTCGCATCGTCGACGCGGTGCCTGGTGTGGGAAGCGGATTCGGCATTGCGGCCGATCCTGAGGAACTGCACGCCGCGGGCACCGACCTGCGTCCCAACGAACTCTGGCTGCGCAGCAGCACTCCGGTCGACACCGCAGCGCACCTGCTGACGCAGGCGACGCATCCGGCCCGGATCCTCACCGCAGCGCAGGTGAGCGCCGCGCCCGTTGTCTCCATCGCCCCGGCACTGCTGGCGGCGGGTGCGCTCGTCTCCGCCGTCCTGGGGGTGATCGGATTCCTCGCGGCGATGTCGGCCACGGCCCGTGCGCGCCGCGGGGAGTCTCTCGTACTGCGTGCGCTCGGGTTGCGGCCGGCACGTCAGCGCGCTCTGCGGATCGGGGAGACCCTCGGTGTGGCGTTCTACGCCGTGCTCATCGGCACCGTGCTGGGCATCGCCGTGGCGGCAGCTGTTCTGCCCGTCGTTCTGGGAGCCGGGACATGAGCGGCCGCGTCCCCGTGCTGATGCGGGGAGCCTTGACCACGCCGGCTCTGTCGTCGTTCCTCGTGATCGTGATCGCCGCGCTGTCGTACATCGGCGTCGCAGCTCCCGCTTTCCTCGCGGACGGGCGCACCGCGACCATCCAGCGCAGTGTCATGTCGCTGCCGGACCTGAGCCGATGGCTCTCTGCGACCACGCCGGGACTGCCGGCGATCGATCCCGTTTCGGGCGGGGGATCCGGCGTGTGGGGGAGCGCGCTCGAGGTGCTCGCGCAGAAGCGCCAGGATCAGCCCGAGCCATTGCGCGCGCTGCTGGGCGCGCCCCGGATGACCGTGACGGCCGACGCGCAGCCCACGCGCGATGACGACCCCGACCGTGACTCCCCGGTGCCGAACAACAGAGTCGGGCTCGTCTCCGATCCTGGGCTCACGGCGCGCGCCGACCTCGTCGAGGGACGCCTCCCTGAGCTCACGGATCCCGCGGACGGCATCGAGATCGTGCTCACCGAGACGGTCGCCGACCAGCTGGGTTGGCTCCCTGGGACCGAACGCCGTTGGGAGGATACGACGTTGATGCTCACGGGCATCGTCGCACCCGGTGAGCGGGATCAGGGCGACTGGGCGTTCATCAGCGGGTCAGCGCGCCCGCTCGTCGAGGTCGAAGGGGGTGGGGATCGCGTCCTCGTCGCCGCCGGGTTCATGCACGTGGATCAGGCCGCTGCGATGGTGGACCGCGTCCGCGACATGAAGGTCACGGCATGGATGCCGTTCGATACCGACGCGATCGAAGCCGGCGACGCCGAGACCACTGCCGCACAGCTGCGTCAACTGGCGGCGGACCCTGCTGAGATCCCGATGTACGACGAGACCTTCTACAACAACGGGCTCGCGTTCAGCTCGTCGCTTCCGCAGGCGATCGGCGCAGGGGTGGCCCGTGGCGACGCGATGGCCGCAGTCGTGACGGTCTCGGCCGTGGGCCCGATCGCGGTCGCGCTGGTGGTGCTCGCCTTCGTGAGCCGCTTGATCGCCGTCCGTCGCGTCGTCGCCTCCCGGATGCTGCGCGCGCGAGGTGCGTCCACGTCTCGCCTGATCGCGCTGCTGGGCGGCGAGGGAGCCGCGCTGGGTGTGATCGGGGCCGCGATCGGCGCGGGCGCCGCCGGCGCGTGGCCGGGATGGGCGGCGACGTGGGTGCTCCTCGTGCCGTGCACCCTTGCACTCGTGCCCGCGGCCGTGGTGCCGTGGGGCACGCTGACCGATGCCGAGCATCGCGGGCGTCAGGACTTCGGCGAGACGAGTCGCGACAGAGTCGGCAGGGAGGTGCTGCACATCGCGATCGTCGTGGTGACGGCCGTGCTCGCGTCCCTGCTTGCGGTCCGGGCGGCTGGAGGCGTCGATCCGCTCCTTCTCGCGCTCCCGGTGCTTCTCGGCGCATCGGGGAGCATTCTCACGCTGCGCCTTCTGCCGTCGCTGCTGCGGACGGCCGAGCGGCGCGGCAGACGCAGCACCGCGCTCGTGGGCCTTCTGGGGCCTGCGCGTGCGCGTCGCGATCCGATCATGCGCACGGCGCCGGTGCTCGCGGTCGTGATCGGTCTGGGAGTGGCCACGTTCTCCGTCGCATTCGGCGTCACGGTCTCGGACGGCATCGCACGCTCGTCGGCGATCAGCGTAGGGGCCGATGTGCGCATCGACGCCGCGTACATCACTCAGGACGGAGCGGATCGAGTCTCAACTCTCGACGGCGTCGCATCGTCGGCAGCGCTTCGCGGCAGCACGACGGAGGACGCGTCCTCCGGCACGCAGAAGGTGCGGGCGCAGGTCTACACGGTCGACCGTGACGAACTTCTCTCCGTCCAGCACGATCCGACGACGGCGATCGTCCTGCCCGCCGCTCTCGCCGAGCCGGCGGAGGGGGCTGTACCGGTGGTGGTGTCTGAGGGCCTGCGGGAACGTCTGGAATTGGGCGACGGCGAAGAGCAGGTGCTCGAGGTCGGAGGGAAGCAGGTGCGCGTCGTCGGGATCGCTCCGTCGCAGGTGCCTTTCGGCGCCGCAGAGCTGTGGGTGATCGTCGACTCGGCCAACGCCGCGGCCATCGGCGCGCACAGCACCGGCTTCTCGCAGCTCTTCCTCGCCCTCGACCCCGGCGCCGATCCGGAGGACGTGGGAGCGGCGGCCGTGGCGACGCTCGGCGGAGACGCCGCGTTCGAGACACCCCGGCGCATCTCGACCGTCCGCGAGGAGGACCCGGCCCTCGGCCTCGTCCGCATCGCACTGTGGTCGGCGAGCGCCATCGTCGCCGTGCTCCTCGCCGTCGGCGTCACCGCAGCGCTCGTGCTCGGAGCTCCGTCTCGCGCACACATGCTGGCGATCCTCCGGGCGCTCGGTCAGTCGCGCGGCGCCGCTGGGCGCCTGGTCGTATGGGAGGTCGCACCGGCGCTGCTGCTCGCGGTGCCGTTCGGTGTGGGAACGGGTATGGCCATGGCATGGCTCGTGATTCCGCGACTGGACCTCCGCGAGTTCATCGGCGGTGTCGTTCAGCCGCCGGTCGCGCTGGGCGGTGCATGGCAGTTCGTGGTGGTCGGCGGCTTCGTCATCGTCACGGCCGTAGCGGTCGCCGCCGCGACGAAGCTGGGATCACGGTTGGCGGCGGCCACTGCAGCAGGCGACGACAGGACGTTGTGATGGAAAGGGGAGTGGCGATGAGCGATGACGCGCTCGACGGTGTGATCGTCTGCGAGGGGCTCGTGCGGATCTTCACCGCGCAGGGTGTTGAGGTGCAGGCACTGCAAGGCCTGGATCTGCGCATGTCGACGGGGGAGATGGTCGCTCTGGTCGGCGCATCCGGCTCGGGCAAGAGCACTCTGCTCGGCATCCTCGCCGGTCTCGATCGACCGACCGCGGGGTCGGCGCGCGTAGCCGGGCACGACCTCACGACGATGAAGGGTGCTGAGCGTCTGGAGTACCGTCGCCGCAGCGTCGGGTTCGTGTGGCAGCAGTCCGCGCGCAACCTGCTCTCATACCTGACAGCACGGGAGAACATCGCGATGGTGCACGAGGTCGCCGGTCTGGTCCGGCGAGCCGAGCGCGCCTCGACGGGCGACGAGCTGCTGGAGCTGCTGGGAGCGGCCGAAGTCGCTGACAGGCGACCGGCCGACATGTCCGGCGGTCAGAGGCAGCGTGTCGCGATCGCCGTCGCGCTCGCGAACAGGCCCCGGGTGCTCCTCGCCGATGAGCCGACGGGTGAGCTCGACGAATCGACCAGTGCCGAGGTGCTGGCGGCCATGGAGACGGTGAATCGCGAGCGCGGTGTCACGACCCTCATCGTCACGCACGACGCGGGCGTGACGGAGCATGTCGAGCGCACGGTGCGCATCCGCGACGGTCGCACCTCGACCGAGACCCTGCGTCGTACCGGGATGGACGACGCAGGACGGTCGGTGAGGACCGCGCACGAGTACGCTGTGCTCGATCGCGCGGGGCGCATGCAGCTGCCGGCCGACTTCGTCTCGGCGCTCGATCTGCGCGACCGCGTCCGGCTCACGCTCGAGCCCGATCACGTGCGAGTCGCATCCGGGCAGGAGCGCATTGCCCGTTCCGACGGTGAGGTCGGAGACCTGGACGCCGATGCGAGCGATCGCGACGACAGCGAAGAGGATGCAGGAGAGGAGCGATCATGACCGTCGTACTGCGAGCCGAATCGCTCTCCCGCGTGTTCACCAGTCCTGCCGGCGAGGTCAGAGCCGTGCAGGACGCGGATCTGACGGTCGAGGCGGGAGAGCTGGTGGTCGTCGCGGGTCGCTCAGGCGCGGGCAAGACGACGCTGCTCACGATGCTTGGCGGACTGGACCGCCCATCGGCGGGGCGAGTGCTCGTCGACGGCATGGATCTGGCCGATCCGGCGGTCGACTCCTCGGCGCTGCTCGGCTCCCGCATCGCCTCGATCTTCCAGACCGCAGGTCTCATCCCCGTGCTCTCCGCGGCCGAGAACGTCGAGGTCCCGTTGCGCATCCGTCGGGTCGATCCCGTTCAGCGCGACCGAAGGGTCGCTGAGGCGCTGCGCAGCGTCGGTCTCGAGGAGCACGCCGCGCAACGACCGGGGGAGCTCTCCGGCGGTCAGCAGCAGCGGGTCGGCATCGCGCGTGCGCTGGTCATGGCGCCGGGGATCCTGCTGGCCGATGAACCGACCGCTCAACTCGACAGCGAGACGGGCGTGCAGATCATGGAGCTCATCGCGCGCCTCGTGCACGACAGCGGGACCGCCGCCGTCGTCGCCACGCATGACTCAGCGATGCTCCGACGAGCGGATCGCGTGCTCGAACTGCATGACGGCATCCTCAGGGAGCGAGTGCCCTGAGCCGGGGCGCGTCAGCCGACGCGTGCGGTGAGCCAGGGCATCGGATCCACCGGCACGTTCGAGATGTGCACTTCGAAGTGCAAGCAGGAGCCGAACACGTAGCCCGTCGATCCCACGTCGCCGATGTACTGGCCGGCAGTGACGCAGTCGCCGACCTGCACCGCGCGCGTGCCGTAGTTCATGTGCGAGTAGACGGTGCTGACGGCCTCGCCGTCGATGACGCTCTCGATCTGGATCGTCACGCCGTAGCCCTCGAAGCTTTCGGTGGAACGCGAGACGCAACCATCCATCGCGGCATTGATGGGTGCCCCGACGGGCGCAGCGAAGTCCTGTCCCATGTGCGATCGTCCAGGGCGTGATGCGCCGAATCCGTCGGTGAAGGAATAGCTTCCCGCGGCCATCGGCATCACCACATGATCTGCCACGGGGAGCTCGACGGCGCTGCCCAACGGCATCCCGGCGGCCAGCGCAGCGGCGACGGCGCGCGAGCGGGTCTCATCGATCTCGGTCGGCGTCGTCGCGGAGAAGTTGCCTCGTGGTGCGATCTCCGCGCGGATCTCATCCGTGGAGCTGTACGTCTGCGCGTCGCCCGCGATCGCCGCTGCGGTGCCCGCTGCAGTGGTGGCGGCGACAGGCTCGGCGTTCGGGCTGAGGGAGGGCAGGGCGATTCCCGTGATCAATGCGCCGACGGCAAGCACCGACCCCATCGCCTTCGTCTTCGCCCAAGGGCGACGTGCGGGCCGGGGCGCTGGCGTACGCGGCGCAGAGGGCGGGGGCGTGGTCGCGCGCTGGGTGGTCGCGCGCAGCGGTGTGATGGGCTCCCGCGGGGCTTCCTGCTCAGGTGCTGCGGCAGCGGGGGTCGCTCGCTGACGCAGGTCGCGCCGCAGTCGCGGGCGAGAAGCGTGGGGGGTGTCTGGTTCTTCCGAGGCGGAGTCGTGTGCGCGCTCGGGTCGCACTGAAGTCGTGAGGGATCCTTCCGACGCAGATCGGGTTGCTCTGCAGGGGTGGTCCCTTCGGGCGAGACCGTTACCGAGCTGTAATCTACGTGTCGAGCCCCCGGGTCGTCAAATCGACGGCCGGGTCACCGGTGACAGCAGAAGGCCCGACCCCCGCGTGATGCGGGGATCGGGCCTTGGAGCGCTCTGGTTCAGAGAGCGGTGATGTTCGTCGCCTGGGGACCCTTGGGGCCCTGCTCCGTGTCGAACTCGACCTTCTGTGCTTCCTCGAGGTTGCGGTGTCCGCTGCCCTGGATCGCGCTGAAGTGCGCGAAGACATCGGCGGATCCGTCATCGGGAGCAATGAAGCCGTAGCCCTTGTCGGAGTTGAACCATTTGACAGTGCCAGTGGCCATGCTGTGTTTCCTTTGTGTTCGTGGGCCGAGCTTCGACCCGTAATGCCTCGACGATGTTCGGCTCGGCAGCTTGAGGGCTCTCAGTGCGACGGCGAGGTATCGCTGCGTCGCTCGTCTGGGAGCGTGAGGTAGGTGAAGGACGATGATCGAGTGGCCACCGTGCGGGTTGCAGTCGGGCCGAAGAACAGCCGGAGATTCCGGAAGTCAACGTGAAGGTGTCGCTTCAGCCTAGCCCATTCGTGAGACATCGTGTTGACCGGTGTGGAGTTCGCGCATGAAACGATGGACGGCATGACTTCAGCGAACCTCACCAGGCAGGAGACCGCGTCGAGATCGGCGATGGTCACGGTGCACGATCTCCGGGTCGAACTCGATGTGCGAGAAGCTCCGGTTGCGGAGCAGGTCGGGTTCCGGACGATCACCACTGCGCGCTTCGACGCGTCCGCGTCCTCCACCTGGATCGACTTCATCGGTGAGTCAGTGGCTCACGTGACACTCAACGGCGTCGAGATCCCGATCGAGTACGACGGCGCGCGCATCACTCTGAGCGGTCTCGCCCCGACCAACACCGTCGTGATCGAGGCGGTCGGGCTCTACAGTCGATCCGGCGAGGGGCTGCACCGGTTCGTCGACCCCGTCGACGGCCAGACGTACCTCTACACGCAGTACGAGCCGGCCGATTCGCGCCGCGTGATGGCGTGCTTCGAGCAGCCGGACATGAAGGCGTCGTACACGTTCGTCGTGCACGCGCCGACCGGATGGCGCGTGCTGTCCAACCAGAGCGTCGTGAGTGCGCGAGACGCGGACGGGGCGCAGACGGTCGAGTTCGCGCCGACCTTGCCGATCTCCAGCTACATCACGGCGATCGCTGCTGGCCCGTACCACCGTGTCGACGGCGTGTGGACCCGTGGCGAGCAGCGGGTCGAGCTCGGTGTGCTCTGCCGCGCCTCGCTGGCGGCGCATCTGGAGGCGGACGAGATCATCGAGGTCACCCGTCAGGGGCTGGACTTCTTCACCGACGCGTTCGCGTTCGCATATCCGTGGGGCAAGTACGACCAGATCTTCGTTCCCGAGTACAACCTCGGTGCGATGGAGAACCCTGGTCTGGTCACCTTCACCGAGGCGTACATCCCCCGCGGTGCCGCGACCGACGCGCAGCGCGGCGCGCGCGCCAACACGATCCTGCATGAGATGGCGCACATGTGGTTCGGCGACCTCGTCACGATGCGCTGGTGGGACGACCTGTGGCTCAAGGAGTCGTTCGCCGACTACATGGGCTCGCACGCGTCTGCGGCGGCGACCCGATTCACCGACGCGTGGGAGCGGTTCGCGGCCAACCGCAAGGCGTGGGCGTACCAGCAGGATCAGCTTCCGACCACGCACCCGATCGTCGCCGACATCCCGGACCTCGAAGCGGCGAAGCTCAATTTCGACGGCATCACGTACGCGAAGGGCGCCGCCGTGCTCAAGCAGCTCGTGGCATTCGTGGGCGAGGAGGAGTTCTTCGAAGGGGCGCAGCGCTACTTCGCCGCGCACGCGTACGGGAACACGACGCTGGAGGATCTCCTCGTGCAGCTCGAGGACGTGTCCGGGCGAGACGTGCGTGCCTGGTCGAAGGCATGGCTGGAGACGAGCGGGGTCTCCACGCTCTGGCTGGAGAACGAGAGCGTGGGGGAGAGGATGCTGGTGCAGAGCGATCCGCGGCCGCATCGGCTGCGCGTCGGGCTGTACGACCTGACGGAGGACAGGCTCGAGCTGCGTGAGCAGGTGGAACTCGACATCTCGGCCGAGCGCACCCCCGTCTCGTTCGCGGATGCCGACCTCGTCCTCCTGAACGACGCCGACCTGAGCTACGTCAAGGCCCGCCTCGACGACTCGTCGACGGCCGCGGTCAGGACAGCCCTGTCCACTCTGGCGCCGCTGCCGCGCGCGCTGGTCTGGTCATCACTGTGGAATGCGACGCGCGATGGCGAGATGGCGGCTGCGGAGTACCTGGAGATCGTGCGTCGGCATGCGCCGGCAGAGGAGAACACGGGGCTCCTGTCGGGTGTGCTCGCCAATGCCGCCTACACGATCGGTCACTTCGTGCCCGCGTCGGCGCGCGATGCCGAGCGCGACGCATGGCTCGCGGCTGCGCGGACGGCTTTGGATGAGGCAGAGCAGGGCAGCGATGCCCAGCTTGCGTGGGCACGCGCATTCGCGGCGGCTGCGGCATTCACCGCGACCGGTGCCGACCGCGTCCGCATGATCCTCGACGGCGACGGACCCGCGGGGCTGCCGGTCGATCCTGAGCTGCGTTGGTCGCTGATCGCGGCGCTGGCGACGACGGGGAACGCCTCAGAGCAGACGATCGCGCGAGAACTCGCGAACGACGACACCGCTGACGGGCGCACGGCCGCGATGCGAGCACTGGCCTCGAGGCCGACGCCGGACGTCCGCGCCGCGGCATGGGATCGGGCATGGAGCGATCAGAGCCTGAGCAACGACCACCTCGATGCGATCATCGCCGGCGTGCGGGCCGGTGCCCGCCGTGATCTCATCGCACGATTCGACGACGAGTACTTCGCGTGGATAGCCGGCGTCTGGGAGTCGCGCAGCATCGAGATCGCCAGGAGGCTGGTGATCGGGTTGTTCCCCGGGACCGAGACGACGGATGCCGTCGACGCCTGGCTCGCGGCGAACGGCAGTGCGCCTTCGGCGCTGCGCCGGCTCGTGATCGAGCAGCGCGATCATCTCGCCAGGGCGATCAGGGTGCGGGCGCTGCAGCCTCAGAGCGCAGGAGGCTGATCCGGCGCGCTCACGTCCACTCCCATCACCGTTCGCACGATCCAGGGATGCGCGTGGTCATCGGCGACGTGGGTCATACCGAGATGCTCGGCGACTCGGCGCGATGCGATGTTCTCGGGATGGATGATCGCCGTGAGCAGCGTCGGTGCGAATTCGCGCCGCACGAGCTCCAGACACGCGAGCGCGGCCTCTGTCGCGTAGCCGGATCCCTGGTGATCTCGCCGAACGTGATACCCCACCTCCCGTACCGGAGTGCCGTTGTAGGACTGCCAGGTGATTCCGCAGTCGCCGATGAAGTCGCCCGAGTGCGTCTCGATCACCCACAGGCCATGACCGTCCGCGGCGTAGCGCGCGCCCATCCGGTCTATCCATTCGGCGCTCTCAGCGCGCGTCTTGGGCGCCGGATAGAAACGCATCGTCTCCGGATCGCCGAGCATCTGCGCCATGTCGTCCAGGTCTGCGTCGTTCATCTCCCGAAAGCGCAGGCGCGTGGTGGGCGCGGGCAGCAGGCGGCGCATCACAGGTCGAGCGCGTCGCTCGGGTCGAGTTCGAAGAACTCGCCGCCGTGCTGCTCTGTCGCCCACTTGAGGCGCGAGCGGTGCATGTCGCGCCCGATGACGGACAGCGTCATGTCATGCACACCGAACGCACGGCGCGGTCGCACTGCGAGCACGAAGTCCATCGCCTCACCGATCTTCAGCCAGGGGGCGCCGAGGGGCGCTGCCAGCGTGCCGACCTCCACGCCTTCGGGAACCGCGTAGGAGTCGCCCGGATAGTAGAGCTCCTCGTTGATGAGGACACCGACGTTCTGAACGCGCGGCAATGACGCGTGGATGACCTCGTGATCGCCGCCGAAGAAGCGCAGTGCGAAATGACCGGCGCTCACGGCGTCACCTGGTTCGACCACGGTGATCTCGTGATCCGTCGACGCCGCGGCGACCCCAGCCGGGGCGAAGATCGGCGTGCCCGGCGCGTCTCTGAGGATGCGATCGAGGTGGTCGGGGGTCCAGTGGTCCGGATGCTCGTGGGTGATCACGACGGCGACGAGCCCGGAAAGATCCGCGAGCGGGCTCGTGAACGACCCCGGATCCACGATCAGGGTGTCGCCGCTCAGATCGACGCGGAGGGTGGCATGTTCGAACTTCGTGACGCGCATGAGAAGAGTCAACTCCTTCCGCGACCCTGCGGCAAACGGCGATCGCACGATGACGCGCCCGGGATCTGCGCACGGGCGGGCTCGATTTTGCGGAGGGTCAAATCCCATGGCATACTTGAACGGTTGTCGCGGGGCGGAAACGCCCGGCAAGACGGCCCCATCGTATAGCGGCCTAGTACGCTGCCCTCTCACGGCGGTAACGCGGGTTCGAATCCCGCTGGGGTCACACAACACCAGAAAACCCCCGGATCTCCGGGGGTTTTCTTCGTCTACCGCACGAATCCGCCGATGCTACGAAGCGGAGCGGTCCTGCTCGATCCTGCGACGCAGGGCGGCGGAGACGATCGCCGGGGTGTCGTACTCCTGATCCATCCGGCCCACCCCGGTACCGGGGGCGACGATCTCGTCGATCCGATCGAGCACCTCATCCGAGAGTCGCACCTCGGCAGCGGCGAGGAGATCGTCGAGCTGCGCCATCGTGCGCGGGCCGATGAGTGCCGACGTCACACCGGGGTGCGCGATCACGAAGGCGAGCGCCAGGTGCGTGAGCGAGAGTCCGGCGTCCGCCGCGAGCGGGATGAACTGCTCGACGGCGTCGATTCGGCGTTCGTCGCGAAGCGCCGCGAACAGACGGGTGCGGCGCAGGTCGGAGTCCTGGCCGCGCCGGACGCGTCCGGTCAGCATCCCGCTGGCTAGCGGGCTCCAGATCACCGTGCCCATGCCGTAGCGCTGCGCGACGGGGAGCACCTCCCGTTCGATCGACCGATCCAGGAGCGAGTAGTGCGGCTGCTCGGTGCGGAAGCGTTCCAGCCCCCGTCGTTCGGCGACCCATTGGGCTTCGACCATGTCGGAAGCGGGCATGTCGGACGAACCGATCGCACGCACCTTGCCGCTTCGCACCAGATCCGTGAGGGCGGACAGGGTCTCTTCGATGTCCGTCTCCGGATCGGGGCGATGCATCTGGTAGAGATCGAGATGATCCGTGTTCAGTCGGCGGAGGGAGTTCTCCACGGCTGTGGTGATCCAGCGCCGCGAGCCGCCCTGGTGGTTGGGGTCGTCGCCGATCGGGCGGGCGAACTTCGACGCGAGCACGACATCGTCCCTACGCCCCTTCAGTGCCTTGCCGAGCATCTCCTCGGATTCTCCGTAGGCGTCGGCCGTGTCGATGAAGTTGACGCCGGCGTCGAGGGCACGGGCGACCATCCGGTCGACCTCGGTCTGATCGCCGTTGCCGAATGAACTGAACATCATCGCCCCGAGGGCGAAGGGCGAGACGCGGATGCCGGTGCGGCCGAGTGGGCGGTAGCGCATGATTTCTCCTTGAAACGATCGATGGTGGCGAGCGCCGAGCGGTTACACTCGAATAAGCGGAACGCTCGTCCGCAACTATACGGAACTATGTTCCGTTTGTCACGCGAGAGGCCATCATGATGACTACACCGGCACAGGAGGCCGCTGTCCCGAGGCGCAAGCGGGCGGATGCGGTGCGCAACACGGAGACCGTGCTCGAGGCGGCGAAGGCGATGTTCGCCGAGGTCGGTGTAGACGCACCGATGCGCGACATCGCCGCGCGTGCGGGCGTCGGTGTGGGAACGATCTATCGCAACTACCCCCAGCGCTCCGACCTGATCATCGCCGTGTTCCGACGCGAGGTCGACGCGACTGCTGCTGAGGCAGAACGTCTCCTCGGCGAGTATCCACCGCCGGAGGCGCTTCGGATGTGGACCGCGAGTTTCGCGAGGTTCGTCGCGACCAAGCGCGGTTTCGCGAGCGCGTTGCATTCCGGAGACCCCGCGTATCAGCCCTTGCCCGGCTACTTCGTCGGGACGCTGGCCCCGAAGGTGCAGGACATCCTCGACGCCGGTGCCGAAGCGGGCAGCATACGCCCCGATGTGAGTGCTGACGATCTCATCCATGCGCTGAGCCGACTCGCGCACGATCCCCCCGGGGCCGCGGGAATTCAGAGCACCCGCATGACCGACGTGCTGCTGGACGGTCTGCTCGTGAAGCCCTGAGACGGCTCTCAGGCGCGCAGCGTCGACTCCCGCAACTGCCGATTGCGCAGGGGGAAGGCCATCATCACCATGAGTGCGCCCCCGAAGACGACGAACGGCACCCAGGTCGCCGTCGCGGATGCGAGCCCGCCGAACGCAGCCATCGCCAGCGGCATCAGCACGTCGTCGCCGAGCCTCGTGATGGAGCTCATCCGCCCGAGGTACGCCGTGTCGACCGTCGCCGCGAAGGTGGCGCTGAGCAGCACAGAGGCGAAGCCGGCAGTCAGGCCGATCACGAAGCATCCGGCTGCCGCCGTCCACGGCGGGCCCACACCGATCAGGACGATGCCGCCACCCTGCACCACGAGCGCCCAGAATCCGCCGCGCGCCTCATGAGCGGGCCGCCACCTGACGACCGAGATGGCGCCGAGAGCCGCGCCGAGGCCGATGAGCGCTTCGAACAGACCCACGGCCGGCGCGCCCCATCCCTCGTCGTGCGCGCGCAGGGCTATCCCGATCCCGACCGCCGGGCCCACGGCGAGATTGAGTCCTGACAGGGCGATCACCAGCGTCCGTGTCGTGGGGGCGTTGCTCAGATGCGCGAATCCGCGCCGGATGCCGCGCAGCATGGATTCGGGAGCGACCCGATCCAGCGCGAACCGCGGACGCAGGACGATCGCGATGAAGGCGATCACCAGAGAGAACGTCAAGGCGTTCAGGGACGCGCTCCCGCTGAGTCCCGCATACGCGACGAGGAAGCCGCCGATCGCCGAGCCGCCCATCGTGCCGAGCCTCGTCGCAGTCTGCATGACCGCGCTGTACGACGGCAGGTCTGCGGTGCGCACCAGCTGTCGGCCGATGGTCGCCACGGAGGGCTCGTAGAAGGCGTCGCAGATCCCGAAGGCGACGGCGGCGAGCAGCAGCACGAGCACGGACGGCGGATGGGTGAGCACCCACAGCGCCACGACGACCAGGAGGGCGACCCGTAGAGCGTTGAAGACGATCATGACCGTCCTGGCCTTCGCACGGTCGGCCAATGCGCCGCCGAAGAGCAGGATGAGGGCGCGGGGGATCGTTCCGGCGGCGACGATGACTCCTGCGACCGCCGGAGAGGTGATCTGCACCGCCGTCCATGCGAGAGCGATCGTCCAGATCGCATCACCGGCATCCGAGAGAGCCTTGACGGCGATCCAGCTGTGGACCGCGACGTCGCGGGAGAAGCGCGGTGGCTCTCTGAGCAGCGTCGGCTCTGCGGCGCTCATGGCGTCGTCGGGAACCCGTGCGCGAACACGAAGACCGGGCGACGCGCAGCGCCGTCCTCGGTGTCTATGCCGGCGCGCCAGGATTCGAGCGTCTCGCGCAGCGCCTCGGACAGCACGGCGAGCTCGTCCGGCGTCGCCCAGGCGATCGTGTCCGTGCTGAACGCGGCGCGGGACCACTCGGGATCGGGTCTCTGCGACTTGGTGCTGTGCCACTGCTTCAGCCGTCGCAGCTGCGTGGAGATGTTCGTCCGCTCGGCTTCTCGTGCGAGCAGTGCGGCGGAGGGCGAGTCCTCGAAGTCATCGGCCGACCAGGTGAAGCTCCGGCGCGCCTGCTTCCACCAGCTCGTGCGTCTGTCCGCGTCAGGAGCATCGGCGCGCTCGACGACGCCGGCGCGTTCGAGCATGCGCAGGTGATGACTGATGCTGCCCACCTGCTGGTCCAGCGCTCGGGCCAGAGCGGTGACCTGGCTCGCGCCGTAGAGCCCGAGGTGGTCGACGATTCTTCTCCGCACGGGATGGTGTATCGCGGTGATGGCCTGGATCTCTTCCACGCCACCAAGGCTATGAGGGCGCGCTCATCTCGACAAGAGTTCTTGTATACCCCGGAAAATCAAGGATTCTGACGTTCGATGCGAGTGCGGCGGCGGCGGCGGATCAACCAGATCACCGTGACGACGACGCCGGCGATCACCAGCCAGGGGAGCAGGAACCCCGCAGTGATCACGAGCGCGTTCAGCGAGACGATGAGCCCGTTCCATCCCGCGAGGAGTCCAGCGCCGAACCCGTCCGGCTCCGGTGCGGTTGCGGAGTCCTCGGGTGTGAGCTGCACCTGAAGCGACGACATGGCGACCTGGTCCTCGAGAGCGGCCAGTTGCTGCTCGTACGACTCGAGCTGCGCCTGTCGATCGGTCAACGCGACCTCCGCCTCGATGAGCTCGGAGACACTGCCGGACTGCGCCATCAGCTCCGTGAGCCGCGAGACGGATGCGCGGGTGGCTTCGACCCGTGCCCGCAGGTCGACGGCCGTCGAGGTGACGTCCTGCTTGGACAGCGAGGAGGAGACGACTTCACCGGTCTCACCGAGTTCGTCGATGACCGACGTGAGATCTTCCGAGGGCACGCGGATGCTGATCCACCCGTATCCGCCATCGGGCTGTTCCGGCAGACGCACGTCCTCCGAGGTCATCGGTTCGGCGGACACGTCCGTGCTCTCGACGTACCCGCCTCGTGCCTCTGCGAGGGAGGAGATCTCGTCGACCGCTGCGGGGATGTCTTCAACGCGCACCGTCGCCTGCGCTGTCGCGATGATCTCCCGCTCGGCGCTGTCGGCCTCGGCGCCGCCCACGGTCGACGTGACTGCGTCGACGCTCTCCGTGACGGCCATGTCGCCACCCGAGCGATCGGCCAGACCGACGACGCTTCCGCCACCGTCTGCCGTCGACACCCCGACGGTGTTCAGAAGCGGGGGAGTGATGAGCACTCCGGCGATGAAGGCGGCCGCGACGCCGACGGCTGTCAGCCATCCTCGACGTCTGCTCTTCGTGCCGCGCTGCGCTCGTTTCGGGGAACGTTCGTGCGCGATCTCGGCGAAGACCGCCTTCTCGATGCGGTCCACGCTCTCCTGCGAGAGGTCCGGCAGCTCCATCGCGGAGGCCGTGGGTGTCTGATCGTTCATGCGTCTCTCACTTCTTCCTCGACAGCGCTCCGCAGTTGCGTGCGCACCCGTGAGAGACGGTTCCGAACGACTCCGTGGCTGACGCCGAGCTCCTCTGCCGCAGCCTGGTAGGCGTAGCCTTCGCTCGCGCACAACCGGAAGATCTCCTGATCGAGTGGGCTCAGCGTGCCGATCTCGGTCGTGATCCGCTCCGCCAGCGCTGCGGAGATGATCTGCTCCTCGACGCTGACGGTGTCGGCGAGCTCGTCATCCACCGCATCCGTCGTGTGCGCGTGATCACGCCGGCGCTGACGAAGGCGATTGGCCGCCTGGAAGCGGCATATCGTCGCCAGCCACGGCAGGGCGGATTCCCCGACGAGCTGCAGGCCGGGAAGCTTGCGCCACGCGACCACGAAGGTCTCCTGCGTCACGTCCTCGGCGTCGTCCACTGAGCCGAGGATGCCGTGGGCGATCCAGTAGACAGGGCGGACGTGTGTGCGATACAGAGCCCGGAAGGCGCCCTCGTCGCCCGTCGCGGCGCGCGCCACCCTGATCTGATCCTCGGACCGCTGTTCGTCTTCGACTGGCTCGGACATCGTGCTCCGTTCGGTGTCTCTCACCAGAGAAGTGTCAAGAGATGCCCAATCGTCTCAGATCCGTGACGGATCTCGTCGGTCAGGGCTTGTCCGCGTGCGCCGCGGCCAGTGTCTGCTGCGACATGCGGTCGATCCATGCAAGAGCCAGCGCGGAGACGATGAACACCATGTGGATCACGACCTGCCAGAGCACGCCGGTCGGCGTGTAGTTGCCCAGGCCGTCGACTTCGTCCGACCTGATGCCGTCGGCATCCATGTTCCCGACGGCGATGAACGTCTTGAGCAGATGGATGGACGAGATCCCGATGATCGCCATCGCGAGCTTCACCTTCAGGACGTTCGCGTTGACGTGGGAGAGCCATTCGGGCTGGTCAGGGTGCCCGTCGGTGTTGATGCGCGACACGAACGTCTCGTACCCGCCGATGATCACCATGATGAGCAGGTTGGCGATCATCACGACGTCGATGAGCCCGAGCACGCTGAGCATGATCGTCGCCTCGTTGATGTGGGTGATGCCGCCGATCACGTCATCCACGATGAGGTGATAGAGCTCGACCATGAACACGACCACGTAGACGAGCTGCGCGATGATGAGGCCGATGTAGAGGGGTGCCTGCAGCCAGCGGCTGACGAAGATCAAGGAGCCGATCGAACGCGCCCAGGGATTCCTGGGGGCGGTCTCGAGCGGGGCGGTGCCGGGCGCGGTCAGTTCTGACGGGGATGGCGGATTCACGTCGACTATTTCACCACGCCTCGAAAGCTCCGGTAGCATCTATTCAGCGAGAGGGAGTATCCCGAATTTCACGCGATCGTCATCACGAGCACCGACATTGCTGCTCCGGGCGCGTGGCGCACTGAGTGCGGGGGAGAGACTTTCGATCTTTTCCCGACCCTCCCGAAAGGTGCTGAGCACCCTTGAACATCCCTGTCTGGTTCGAGATCACCTCCCTGGTGGTCCTGACCGTCATCCTCATCGCCGATCTGCTTCTCATCCTGAAGCGTCCGCACATCCCCTCGACGAGGGAATCCAGCCTCTGGGTCGCCTTCTACGTGACCCTCGCGCTGATCTTCGCCGCAGTGCTGTTCTTCATCGGCGACGCGAAGACATCTCTGGACTTCCTCACCGGATGGGCGATGGAGTACAGCCTCTCGATCGACAACCTGTTCGTGTTCGTGCTGATCATGACGCAGTTCTCCGTTCCGCGCCGCTATCAGCAGGAGGCGCTGATGGTGGGGATCATCATCGCCCTCGTGCTGCGTGCGGTCTTCATCCTGATCGTCGGCGCCGCCGTCGAGCACCTCAGCCCGATCTTCTACTTGTTCGGTGCCTTCCTCGTCTTCACCGCCATCCGCCAGGCGATGCCGGACAAGCACGAGGAGGACGAGCAGACCGAGAACTTCATCATCCGGATGCTGCGTCGCGGAATCGACATCAGCGACGACTACGACGGATCGAAGATCCGCACCGTCGTGAACGGCAAGAAGATCTGGACGCCGATGCTGATCGTGTTCGTGTCGCTCGGTGTGACCGACCTCATGTTCGCGGTCGACTCGATCCCCGCGATCTTCGGCGTCACCCAGGACCCGTTCATCGTCTTCACGGCGAACCTGTTCGCCCTGATGGGACTGCGCCAGCTCTACTTCCTGCTCGGCGACCTTCTCGAGAAGCTCAAATACCTGCACTACGGCGTCGCGTTCATCCTCGGCTTCATCGGCATCAAGCTCATCCTTCACGCGATGCACGAGAACGAGCTACCGTTCATCAACGGCGGTCATCCGATCGAGTGGGCACCCGACATCAACAACTGGGTGTCGCTCGGTGTCATCTTCGCCTCGATGGCGGTCGCGACCATCGCGAGCCTGATCTCGTCGTCGCGTGAGAAGCGTGCGGCCCTGAGCGAGTGAGCAGCGCCGGCGTCATCGCATGACGCCGGCGCGCGGAGCACCCGTCGCCGCGGTGTAAACTGACCGGCATGCGGCGGGTGTTCCTTCTCCTTAGTGGCCGCGACGAGACCTCGATCTAGGCCTTCTCGTCGCGGAGTCCAGTGTGGCCGACCACCGACTTCTGGAGATTACGACATGACCTCAGCTGCTCCCATCGCGGCGTCGCGTCCGCGCACGCTCGCCGAGAAGGTCTGGGACGACCATCTCGTCGTGAAGGGCGAGAACGGCGAACCGGATCTGATCTACATCGACCTGCACCTGGTGCACGAGGTGACGAGCCCGCAGGCCTTCGACGGACTGCGCACGGAGGGCCGTCCGCTGCGGAGGGTCGATCTGACGATCGCCACCGAGGATCACAACACTCCGACCCTCGAGATCGACAAGCCGATCGCCGATCTCACCAGCCGCACGCAGATCGAAACGCTGCGCCGCAACGCCGAGGAGTTCGGCGTGCGCATCCACTCGCTCGGCGACGCGGAGCAGGGCATCGTGCACGTGGTCGGGCCGCAGCTCGGACTCACCATGCCCGGCGTCACCGTGGTGTGCGGCGACTCGCACACCTCGACGCACGGCGCGTTCGGTGCGATGGCCTTCGGCATCGGCACCAGCGAGGTCGAGCACGTCATGGCGACGCAGACGCTGCCGCTCAAGCCGTTCAAGACCATGGCGATCACGGTCGAGGGAGACCTCAAGCCCGGCGTGAGCGCGAAGGACATCATCCTCGCGGTGATCGCGAAGATCGGCACCGGCGGCGGGCAGGGCTACGTGCTCGAGTTCCGCGGAAGCGCCATCCGCGCCCTCTCCATGGAGGGGCGCATGACAATCTGCAACATGTCGATCGAGGCCGGCGCGCGCGCGGGCATGGTCGCCCCCGATGAGACGACCTTCGCCTACGTCAAGGACAAGCCGCATGCTCCGCAGGGGCAGGACTGGGACGACGCCGTCGCGTACTGGCGCACGCTGCCCACCGACGAGGGCGCTTCCTTCGACGCGGAGGTCCTGATCGATGCGAACGAACTCGAGCCGTTCGTGACCTGGGGCACCAATCCTGGGCAGGGCAGTTCGCTCTCCTCCTCCGTGCCGGACCCCGCCGACATCGCTGACCCCAACGAACGCGTGGCAGCCGAACGCGCCCTGCAGTACATGGACCTGATTCCCGGGACTCCGCTCAAAGACGTGCCGGTCGATGCCGTCTTCATGGGATCGTGCACGAACAGCCGCATCGAGGATCTGCGGGCGTTCGCATCCGTGATCAAGGGGCGCAAGAAGGCCGACGGCGTGCGCGTCATGGTCGTCCCCGGATCCGCACGGGTGCGGCTCGAGGCCGAGGCGGAGGGCATCGACCAGATCGTGAAGGACTTCGGTGCGGAGTGGCGTTTCGCCGGCTGCTCGATGTGCCTGGGCATGAACCCTGATCAGCTGGCCCCGGGCGAGCGCTGCGCATCCACGTCGAACCGCAACTTCGAGGGCCGCCAGGGCAAGGGGGGCCGCACGCACCTGGTCTCACCGCTGGTCGCCGCGGCGACCGCCGTGCGCGGCACGCTGTCGAGCCCGAGCGACCTGGAAACCGCCCACGAGCTGGTTGGAGCCTGACCATGGAGAAGTTCATCACCCATACCGGGATCGCCGCTCCTCTGAAGCGCTCGAACGTCGACACCGACCAGATCATCCCCGCGGTGTTCCTCAAGCGCGTGACGAAGACCGGGTTCGAGGACGCGCTCTTCCACGCCTGGCGCCAGGACCCGGAATTCGTCTTGAACCAGCCGGCGTTCCAGGGCGCCTCCGTGCTCGTGGCCGGACCGGACTTCGGCACGGGATCCAGTCGTGAGCACGCGGTCTGGGCGCTGCGCGACTTCGGCTTCAAGGTCGTGCTGAGCACGCGATTCGGCGACATCTTCCGCGGGAACTCGGGCAAGCAGGGCCTGCTCGCTGCGACCATCTCCGAAGCGGATCTCGACGCCGTCTGGACGGAGATCGACGCGAACCCCGGGGCCGAGATCACAGTCGACCTCGAGGCGCGCACCGCCGCTATCGGCGATCTCCGAGCCGCTATCGAGATCGACGATTACACTAGATGGCGGCTCCTTGAAGGGCTCGATGACATCGGGCTCACGCTGCGCAACGAAGACAAGATCGCGCAGTTCGAGGCCCGCCGCGAGTCGTGGCGGCCACGTACGCTCCCTGTCCGTTGACACCGAGCACATCGTGAGCCTGGAGCATCCGCTCCAGCGGCAGACGCCGCGATCATGACCATGAAGTGAGGCTCCTCGAATGACGACAACCGTGCGCGCTGACCTTCCAGAGGGAGTTCCTGCTTTGACCGGAGACGTGCTGGCTATCCGAGGCGGAAGGCCGCTGCGCGGCCGGGTCGATGTGAAGGGGGCGAAGAACCTCGCCACGAAGGCGATGGTCGCGTCCCTGCTCGGCGAGGACACCAGCATCCTGCGCGATGTGCCGGGGATCAGCGATGTCGCCGTGGTGCGCTCGCTGCTCGAAGTGCACGGCGTACGCGTGAGCGAAGGCGACGAGGTCGGCTCGCTGGTCCTCGACCCGAGCGACGTGGAATCCGCTCACATGGAGGAGATCGACGCGCACGCCGGTGCATCTCGCATCCCGATCCTGTTCTGCGGTCCGCTCCTGCATCGTCTCGGTCAGGCGTTCATCCCCGACCTCGGCGGCTGCCGCATCGGCGACCGCCCGATCGACTTCCACCTCGACGCGCTCCGCAAGTTCGGCGCCGTCGTGGAGAAGCTCCCCAGCGGCATCCGGCTGTCGACCCAGGGCGGCCGCCTGCACGGCGCGAACATCCACCTCCCTTACCCGAGCGTGGGCGCGACCGAGCAGGTGCTGTTGACCGCCGTGCGCGCGGAGGGGACCACCGAGCTGCGCAACGCCGCCATCGAGCCGGAGATCATGGATCTCATCGCGGTGCTGCAGAAGATGGGCGCGATCATCTCGTACGAGCCGAACCGTGTGATCCTCATCGAGGGCGTGGAGAAGCTGCGAGGCTACGACCACCGCTCGATCTTCGATCGCAACGAGGCGGCGTCCTGGGCTTCGGCCGCGCTCGCGACCGACGGCGAGATCTTCGTCGGCGGAGCGAAGCAGCAGGAGATGCTGACCTTCCTCAACGTGTTCCGCAAGGCGGGGGGCTGGTTCGACGTGAAGGAGGACGGCATCCTCTTCCGCCGCGCGGGCGAGCTGCAGCCGGTCGTCGTGGAGACCGACGTGCACCCCGGGTTCATGACCGACTGGCAGCAGCCGCTGGTCGTCGCCCTCACCCAGGCGAAGGGCCGCTCCGTCGTGCACGAGACCGTGTACGAGAACCGGATGGGCTTCACCGACGCACTGGTCAAGATGGGCGCCGACATCGTCGTGCACCCGCACGGCCTTCAGGACGGTCCTCGCCGTGTCCCGCGACGCGAGCTCGAGCAGGCCGCGGTCATCACCGGATCGACGCCGCTGCACGCGGCGGACATCGTCGTGCCGGACCTGCGCGGTGGCTACAGCCACGTGATCGCTGCGCTCACGGCGGAGGGCGAGTCGCAGGTGTCCGGAGTCGACATCCTCAGCCGCGGCTACGAGAAGTTCCTCGCGAAGCTCGACGCCCTCGGCGCCGACTTCGACGTCGTCCGGTGACAGCCATGGGCTCCCGGTCACCCGAGAAGTCCCGCCCGAGTCTGTTCTGGCCGCTCGCGGCGATCGTCGTCCCGGCGGTCGGCTATCTGGCGCGGATCGAGATCCGCGGCAGGGAGAAGCTTCCGGCCACCGGCGCGTTCGTGCTGGCCCCGAACCACTACTCGGAGTTCGATCCGCTCATCGTGGCCGTCGCCGTCTGGCGCCTCGGTCGCGCTCCGCGGTTCATGGCGAAGGAGAGCCTGTTCCGGGTTCCGGTGCTGGGGTGGCTGTTGAGCAAGACCGGGATGGTGCCGGTCGCGAGGGCGACCTCGGCGGCGGCGGCGAAGCAGACGATCGCGCAGTCGCGCGCGCTCGTGGAGAACGAACGAGGCGTCATCGTCTATCCGGAAGGCACGCTCACACGTGACCCGGAACTGTGGCCGATGCGCGGCAAGTCCGGCGCCGTGAGACTCGCCCTCGCCGGTGGCATCCCCCTGATCCCCATGGCGCAGTGGGGAACACAGAACATCATGGGCCGCTATCAGAAGGGTGTGAGCCTCTGGCCGCCGCGAAAGCGCGTACGCGTGCTCATCGGCGACCCCGTCGACATCTCCGATCTGACCGGTCGTGCGGGCGAGCAGGCGGCGCTGAATGAGGCGACCGACCGACTGATGAACGCGATCACCGCTCTGCTCGCCGAACTGCGCGAGGATAACCCGCCTGCGAAGCGCTGGAACCCGTCCGACCACGGGCAGAAGGAGACCGGACGCCTTGACTCGTAAGATTCCCGCTCCGACGGGGCCGCGTGTCACCGTCATCGGTTCCGGCAGCTGGGGCACCACGTTCGGCAAGATCCTCGCCGACGGCGGCGCCCAGGTGACGATGTGGGCCCGCAGGCCGGAGCAGGCCCTCGAGATCGCCGAGGGCAAGCGCAACTCGAAGTACCTCCCCGGCATCAATCTGCCCCGCTCGATCACGGCGACTCACGAACTGTCGACCGCACTCGACGGCGCGGACCAGGTGTACCTCTCAGTCCCGAGTCAGTCGCTGCGTGAGAACCTCAAGGCACTGCGGCCGCTGCTCTCGGATCGCGAGCTGCCCATCATCTCACTGATGAAGGGCGTCGAGCGGTCCAGCGGTCTGCGTATGAGCCAGGTGATCGAGCAGGAACTGCGCTGCGATCCTCTGCACATCGCAGTGGCGTCCGGCCCCAACCTCGCCCTGGAGATCGCGCGGGAGCAGCCGACGGCCGCAGTGATCGCCTCCCGCAGCCAGGAGACGGCGGAGATCGTGGCGCGCGCTGCCAGGAACTCGTACTTCAGGACCTTCGTGAACACGGACGTGATCGGCACGGAGTTCGGTGGAGTACTGAAGAACCTCATCGCCGTCGCGATCGGCATCGTCGACGGTGTCGGCTACGGCGAGAACACGAAGGCCTCGATCATCACCCGCGGCCTGGTCGAGATGACCGATTTCGCGGTCGCGAACGGCGCCCAGTCCGAGACCCTGCAGGGACTCGCCGGGCTCGGCGATCTGATCGCCACCTGCCAGTCGCCGCTCAGCCGCAACAACACGGCCGGGCGGCTGCTGGGCCAGGGGTACAGCTATCAGGACGTCGTGAAACAGATGAACCAGACCGCGGAGGGGCTCGCCTCGGTGGCGCCGATCCTGCAGCTGGCTCGCGAATCCGATGTGCACATGCCCATCGTCGAGCAGGTGAAGATGGTGCTGGACGGGACGATGAACCCCCGTGACATCGCGCCGCACCTGACGACGGACGACGACACTCCCCAGGAGGAGAGAAGCAATCATGGACAAGCAGACGGTGGTGGTGCTCTTCGGCGGGCGTTCCAGCGAGCATTCCATCAGTTCCGCGACGGCGGGCGGAGTGCTGCGCGCGATTGATCGCGAGCGCTACGACGTGATCCCGGTCGGGATCACACGTGACGGCGCGTTCGTTCTCGAAGAGGATCGTCCGGACAAGTTCGCGCTGGATGCCGCGCACCTTCCCGAGGTCGCCGACAACGGGACGCGCGTGCTCTGGCCCGAGCCCGGCGGCGACCGCACGCTCCGTGTCACCGGTCCCGGCGGCGACGTCGTGAGCCACGGTGAGATCGACGTCGTGCTGCCTCTGCTGCACGGGCTGCACGGAGAGGACGGTGCGATCCAGGGGTTCTTCGACGTGCTCGACGTGCCATACGCCGGATGCGGGATCCTCGACTCCGCGATCTGCCTCGACAAGCACTTCACGAAGCTCGCTCTGTCGTCCGCCGGCATCGCCGTGTCGCCGGGCCTCACGGTGCGCCGATCGCAGTGGGAGGCCGATCCTGCCCGGCTGCGCCGTGAGATCGACGCTCTGGGACCCGTCGTCTTCGTCAAGCCGGCGAGCGCCGGTTCGAGCGTCGGCGTGTCGCGGGTGGACGAGGGCGAAGGGCTCGATGAGGCGATGCGCATCGCCTTCGCCGAGGACGAGAAAGTGCTCGTCGAATCGAAGATCGACGGCCGTGAGATCGAGGTCGGGGTGCTCGCCGGTCGTGACGGCGGCCCCGCCCGTGCGTCGCTTCCCGGTGAAGTCGTGCTCACCTCCCGCAGCTTCTACGACTTCGAGGGCAAGTACCTCGGTGGCGAAGGCGTCGACATCGTGTGCCCGGCCGATGTCGACGACGACCTGATCGAGCGGCTGCGCGAGGCCGCGCTTCGTGCGTTCGAGGCGGTCGACGGCAGAGGTCTGGCGCGCGTCGACTTCTTCGTGACCCCCGACGGCTCACTCGTCGTCAACGAGCTCAACACGATGCCGGGCTTCACCCCGATCTCGATGTTCCCGAAGTGCTGGGTGGCATCGGGTCTGAGCTACAGCGACCTCATCACCGAGCTCGTCGAGATCGGCCTGCAGCGCTGAGCCTCAGCCCAGATCCAGCAGCTCCTGGGCGTCTTCGTCGAGCTCATCCGGTGCGGTGCATCTGCCGTCGGCAGGGATCGTCGTGATCGCACCGACCAGGGTGCGGGTGCTGATCACGTCGTTCGAGCTCACCGACCCCGTGTCGATGTACAGCTGCACGGCAGGGTCGCGACCGTAGGTCGTCAACCGCAGGTAGGGAGTCTCCGAGGCGTCCACCAGCCAGTCGACGCCTTCGAGGGTCACGCACTGCAGTTCGCTCGTCGGGGCGGGGACCTCGACGCCGCAGCGGAGGATGATCGCAGAGGGCTCGCCGGCGACGCCCCACGCGCCGGTCGACTGGGCGTCCGTCCACCGGCGGTCCATGTCGGCGATGCTCGCGACATTCTGCAATCCGACGGTGACCTCGGCGCAAACGGGGTTGTTCGCGTCGTCGGCGGGTTCGAGGTGCACGGTCGTCGAGCATCCGCCGAGCAGTGCCGTTCCGAGCAGGACGGCAGCGGTGAGGGCAAGACGATGCGACATGATTCCAGGCTACCTTTGACACCATGCCCCACCGTTCAGCCGACGATGACCCGCGCCTGGCAGACGTGTCGGAAGGCACTGTCCTGCAGGCCATCCTCGCCCGCACCGCTCCCGCGTCGCACACCATCCTCGGGCCCGGTGACGATGCCGCCGTGATCGCCGCGCCGTCGGGGTCGGTCGTGGCCACCACCGACACGCTCGTGCACGGCCCTGACTTCCGCCTCGCATGGTCGAGCGGCTACGACCTCGGGTGGAAGGCCGCGGCGGTGAACCTCGCCGACATCGCGGCCATGGGCGCTCGACCCACCGCCCTGCTCGTCGCACTGGCCGTGCCGCGTGATCTTCGGCTGTCGTTCGTCGAGCGGCTCGCCGACGGGTTCCGCGACGCCTGTGAGGCGCTGGCTCCCGGCTGCGCCGTCGTGGGCGGAGATCTGACGGTGTCCGACGTGCTGATGATCGCGGTCACGGCACTCGGCGATCTGGAAGGACGCGACGCCGTCACCAGGGCGGGGGCGCGCCCAGGCGATGTCGTCGCCGTCGCAGGCGAGCTCGGCCACGCCGCGCACGGACTCGCTGTGCTGTTCGGCCGGTTCCGCGACGGTGACACACCCGTCGCGATCGACTCCGCGCGTCTGCAGAGCGGAGAACGCGCCGCCGTGGCGGCGCAGCTGCGCCCCGCTCCGCCGATCGGGCTCGGCGTCATGGCGTCCGTCGCGGGTGCGACGGCAATGATGGACATCTCCGACGGACTCGCGCTGGATGCGGGGCGACTCGCGAAGGCCTCAGAGGTCACGCTGGACCTGTCGCGCGCGGCACTGGGCGAGAACCCGGAATGCGCACTCGCCGGCGGCGAGGATCATGCCTTGCTCGCCACGTTCCCCGCTGACGTCCTCCCGCCGGGGTTCCGGATCATCGGCACGGTGCTCGAGCGGGGCGCGGACGGCGTGCTGTGCGACGGCGCACCTGTGCCGTCGGGCGGTTGGGACCCCTACCGCGACTGGGATTCGGCTGCCGGCTGAGCCCACCAGACGGCGGTGTCGCCGTAGGACTTCTCACGGAACACCTCGAGCCCGGCCGCGCCGACATCGGGTGGTGTCGCCCTGCGTGCGCGTTCGATCACGACGACGGCGTCGGCGGAGAGCAGCGGCGCCAGCGCGATCAGATCGGCGTCCATCGACTGGTCGTCCAGGTCGTACGGAGGGTCGGTGAAGACGAGGTCGTACGGGCCGGTCGCGCGTCTCAGGAAGGCGAGCACCGCGCTCTCGTGCACACGAGCGGTGGTGTCGCCGAGCGCGCGGGCGATCGTGGCGACGTTGCGACGCACCACGGCGGCGGCCGGACGCGATCGCTCCACGAGATCGAGGTCGGCGGCCCCACGGCTGAGTGCCTCGAGTCCGAGTGCGCCTGAACCGGCGTACAGATCCAGGACTCGGGCGTCGTCGATCACGCCCATCGACTCGAGCGCCCCGAAGAGCGACTCGCGCACGCGATCGCTCGTCGGACGCGTTCCGCTGCCCGGGACGTCCAGGCGCAGCCCGCGCGCCAGTCCGGCGATGATCCTCGTCACCCGAACAGCCTATGGCTGTCAGCGGCGTTCTCTAGACTTCAGACATGGTCTTCTCCCTCGACACGAGTCTCGCCGAGGCGATCGGCCCGGCTTCGGCGAAGAAGGTCGAGCGGGCGTTCGGTATGACGACGGTCGGGGAGATGCTGGGGCATTACCCGCGCCGCTATGCGGATCCGGCCGAGCTCACCCCCATCCGTGATCTGCCGGTCGGGGAGACGGTCACGATCGTCGCCGAAGTGCTCTCCTCATCCGCGCGTGCGATGCGCAATCGCAACGGCGCGATGACCGATGTGATCATCGGCGACGAGCACGGCCGGGTGTCGCTGACGTTCTTCGCGAAGAACATCCAGCAGGCGCAGTGGCGCGCGAACGAGATGCGCCCTGGTCGACGCGGCGTGTTCTCGGGCAAGGTCGGCATGTACAACGAGACGACGCAGTTCGCCCATCCGCAGGTCGAGCTCTTCGACGACGAGGAGAGCGCTCAGGCCCGCGCCGACGACCGCGCGCACCGCCCGATCCCGATCTACCCGGCGACATCCGCCGTCTCCAGTCAGCAGTTCCGAGAGCTCGTCGAGCGGGTGATCCCCGACGTCGGGGACGTACCGGATCCGCTTCCCGAGGAGATCCGCATCAGGGAGGGGCTGCTCGACGCGCGTACCGCTCTGATGCAGCTTCATCGTCCACAGGCGAAGAACGACGTCGATCCCGCCGTTCGCACTCTTCGCATGCACGAGGCGCTCGTGCTGCAGACCGCTCTGCTGCAGCAGCGTGCCGCGGTGCGCGCCCTGAACGCCACACCGCGTGCGGCGAAGCCGGGCGGACTGCTCGAGCGTTTCGACGCGATGCTGCCGTACACGCTCACCGCCGATCAGCAGACGGTCGGTGCGCAGATCGCGACCGATCTCACCGGCGCCTGGCCGATGAACCGACTCGTGCAGGGCGAGGTCGGCTCCGGAAAGACCCTCGTCGCCCTTCGCGCCATGCTCCAGGTCGCGGAATCCGGTGGACAGGCCGCCCTCATCGCACCGACCGAGGTGCTCGCGTCCCAGCATCTGCGATCGATCACGAAGATGCTCGGGCCCGACCTGGCGTCTCTGCTCATGCCCACCCTGCTCACCGGGCAGATGTCGACACCAGCGCGGCGCAAGGCCGCGCTGAGGGTCGCCGCAGGTCAGGCGCTCATCGTGGTCGGCACGCACGCCCTGCTGGGGGACAAGACCACCTTCGCCGATCTCGGCCTCGTCGTCGTCGATGAGCAGCACCGCTTCGGCGTCGAGCAACGAGAGGCGCTCCGCGCCAAGGGGTCCAGTCCGCACGCGCTCGTGCTCACGGCGACCCCGATTCCCCGCACCGTCGCGATGACGGTGTTCGGCGACCTCGACACATCCGTCATCCGCACCATGCCGGCGGGGCGGGCCGGGATCGAGTCGTTCGTCGCTCCGCTGGCGGAGCATCCGGACTGGTTCCGCCGCGTATGGGACAGGGCGGCCGAGGAGATCGCGCTGAAGCGCCAGGTGTTCGCGGTGTGCGCGGCGATCGACACGACGAAGAAGGCCGCAGGCGAGGAAGATCAGGCGGCGCTCGTCCCTACGGAGGAGGGCTCCACCGGGCCGCGGTGGGGCGTGGTGCAGCTGGATGCCGCGCTGGAGACGCATCCGACCGTCGGGAGACTCAGACGCGCCGTGCTGCACGGGAAGATGCCGTCGGAGACCAAGGACGCCGTGATGCAGTCGTTCGCCCGCGGCGAGATCGACCTGCTGATCGCGACGACCGTGATCGAGGTGGGCGTCGATGTGCCCAATGCCTCCACGATGATCGTGCTCGACGCCGACCGGTTCGGGGTCTCGCAGCTGCACCAGCTGCGCGGGCGCGTCGGACGAGGCGATGTGCCGGGGCTGTGCCTGCTCGTCACGGAGGCGGAGGAGGGGTCGTTGGCTCGCGAACGCGTCGAGGCAGTGGCCGCGACCCTCGACGGCTTCGCCCTCGCTGAGGTCGACCTGGAGCTGCGGGGCGAGGGCGATGTGCTGGGTTCGACGCAATCCGGTGTGCGGTCCTCCCTGAAGCTGCTGCGCGTCGTGAAGGATTCGAAGCTGATCGCGCGTGCGCGCGAGCTCGCCGAGGGGATCCTCGATGCCGACCCGCAGCTCGCTGCGCACGCGGGTCTTCGCGAGGTCATCGCGCGTCGCGTCACAGAAGACGACAGAGCCGCTCTCGCGAAGAACTGAGATCGTTCCGTGTCATAGGCTGGAGGCATGAGCAGCCGGATCGCCGTCGTACCTGGTTCCTTCGATCCGCCCACCCTCGGGCACCTGGATGTGATCCGTCGGGCCGCGAAGCTGTACGACGAGCTGCATGTGCTGGTGGTGCACAATCCCGGTAAAGAGGCGATGCTGCCGATCGCGCAGCGGCTCTCGCTGCTGGAGCAGTCGATCTCGGAAGACGGCATGGGCGGCGAGATCGTCATCGGATCCTGGAGCATGGGTCTCCTCGTCGACTACGCCCGTGACGTCGGAGCGGGAGTGCTCGTGAAGGGCATCCGCTCCCAGATCGACGTCGCCTACGAGTCGCCGATGGCGATCGTGAACCGGCACCTCGCCGACATCGAGACGGTGTTCCTGCTGCCGGACCCCTCGCACGCGATGGTCTCGAGTTCGCTCGTGCGTCAGGTCGCCGGTCTGGGCGGCGACATCACGCCGTTCGTGCCCCGCGCGGTAGCCGCGTTCCTCGACACCGGCGCGCGCGGGCTCTGACGCCCGGCCCCATTCTCAGCATCCGCGGGTAGCATTGAGGACGTGAAGACCCGACTCAACGGCCCATTCGTGGTGCCCGTACGCGACATCGTCCGTCACCCCGGCGAGATGCGGGAGCACCAGTTCTCGGTCGCCCTCAAGGAGCAGTGGGGCGAGGGCATCGTCTCGTACGAAGCCGGCTCCGAGGTCGACATCGAGGTGCGTCTCGAGTCGGTCCACGAGGGCATTCTCGCCTCGGGAACGGTGGATGCCGAGTACAAGGGCGTCTGCGGAAGATGCCTGAAAGACATCTCCGAGCCTGTCGAAGTCGAGTTCCAGGAGCTTTTCGCGTATCCTGGTGATGAAGAAACTGACTTCGAGGTTCAAGACGACCACGTGGATCTTGAAACTCTTGTCAGGGAAGCGGCCGTATTGTCGCTTCCATTTCAGCCGGTGTGTCAGCCGGATTGCCCGGGGCTCGACCCGATAACGGGAGAGCGGCTGACCGAAAGCGCCGGGGTGGAGACAGACGCTCCCATCGATCCTCGGTGGAGTGCGCTCCGACAGATCACAGACCAGGGGAGTGCGGCAGACAGCCGCGGTCCCGAGAACACAGAAGAGAGTTAGCCATGGCCGGTAACCCCCCGAAGCGCAAGGTATCCCGTTCGAACACCCGCTCGCGTCGCGCGCAGTGGAAGGCAGCGCCCATCGCGCTCGTCAAGACCGTCGAGAACGGCAAGACCGTCTACAGCCGTCCGCACCAGGCGAAGGTCGTCACCGACTCGCAGGGCACCGAGCTGTTCATGGAGTACAAGGGCCGCAAGGTCGCCGACGTCTGAACCACGGTCTCGCGATCGTGACAGAGGTCCCAGGGGGGACGGCACCTCTCGCCGAGAAGCTCAGGGTCGATATCGACCCTGAGCTGCTTGCGTTGGCGCTGACCCATCGCTCCTACGCCTACGAACACGGGGCCATCCCGCACAACGAGCGCCTCGAGTTCCTCGGCGACTCGGTGCTCGGACAGGCCGTGACGGTGATGCTCTTCACGACCCATCCGAACCTGGATGAGGGACAGCTCGCCAAGCGGCGAGCGAGTGTGGTCTCCACTGTCGCCCTCGCAGAGGTGGCGCGTGGCATCGGCCTGGGGGAGCACCTCCTCCTCGGCCGCGGTGAAGAGCAGACCGGTGGACGCGACAAGGATTCGATCCTCGCCGACACCATGGAAGCGGTCTTCGGCGCCACGTACCTCTCCGCCGGCCCGGAAGCCGCGACAGAGCTCGTGCTGCGGCTGACGAGGCCGTTGCTCGCCGACCCCGAGCGGTACGGTGCGGCGATGGACCCCAAGACGAGCCTGCAGGAGCTCGCCGCACGCCTCGGTGCGACGCCGCCGAGCTATTCCGTGACCTCCAGCGGACCGGATCACGATCGTCGATTCACGGCGACAGTGCAGGTGGGCGAGGTGAGCATGACCGGCGACGGCACCAGCAAGAAGACCGCCGAGATGGCGGCCGCGCTCAGCGCCTGGCGCTTCCTCAGCGAGAGTGCCTGAGCTCCCAGAAGTCGAGGTCGTTCGTGCCGGCCTCGCACCGGCCGTGATCGGCGCGACGATCGTCAACGCCGCCGTGCTCGATGAGCGCGCCCTCACCCGGCATCCGGCGGGGGCAGCCGATTTCGTCGCCCGGCTCGAGGGCGCGACCGTCGAAAGTGCGTCGCGCAGAGGGAAGTTCCTCTGGTTGCCGCTCATCGGCGGTACCGCAGCCTTGACCGCGCACCTCGGAATGAGCGGGCAGCTGCTGCTGCGTGCTCCGGATGCGCTGCCCGAGCGCCACGAGCGGATCCGGCTCGGTATCCAGCACCCCCGCCACGGCGAGCTCGCCGTCGTGTTCGCCGATCAGCGCACCTTCGGATCGCTCGCGGTCGACGCGCTCGTCGCCGACGGTGACACGATGATCCCGTCGCAGGTGCGCCACATCGCCAGAGACCCGCTCGACCCGCACTTCGACGACGACGCCTTCATCACGGCAGTGCGTCGGCGCTCCAGCGCGATCAAACGCATCCTGCTCGATCAGACGCTCATCAGCGGTGTGGGCAACATCTATGCGGACGAGGCTCTGTGGGCCGCCCGCATCCATCCGGAAGCCCTCGGACGCGTGCTTTCGGCGCAGGCCGTGCGCAGGCTCCTCTCGGAGGTGCGTCTGGTGCTCGAGAAGGCATTGGCCGAGGGCGGGACGAGCTTCGACGCCCAGTACGTCAACGTCAACGGTCAGGCCGGATACTTCGCCCACTCGCTCAACGCCTATGGGCGAGGCGGGCAGCCATGTCCTCGCTGCGGCGGCGAGATCGTGCGCGAGGCGTTCATGAATCGTTCGAGCCACTACTGCCCGCGCTGCCAGCGTCGGCGCTGACGAGAGCGCCGCGCAGCCGCTCGGCCTCGGCGGCCGTGAGTCCGCCCGACATGAGGTAGTCGATCGCCGTGCCGTGTTCGCGCGCGATCCAGTCCAATGCGGCGGTGATCGCGCTCTCCGGCGATCGCGTGGCGAGCGTCTCGAGTCGCGGAGTGAGCGGGATCCCGATCGCGGTGATGAGCGCGGTCAGCTGCTGCGCGAACGGTCCGGCGAGGTTCGCCTCCGTCTGCACGTAGTCCGCGACGATCTCCGACCTCGGCACCCCGGCCACCGCGAGCAGCAGCGCCGCGGCGAGCCCCGTGCGGTCCTTGCCGGCCGTGCAGTGGAAGAGAACCGCCGGACGATCCGATCCTGTCGCGTCGATCACCGCTCTGGCGAGGACTGCGAACTGCGCGGGGCTGCTGGCCAAGATGGCGAGGTAGAGGTCGTCGAGCGTCGGCACCTGGTCCACGATCTCGGTGATCTGCGCGTCGGTGAGCGCCGCAGCGCCGGCGTCGGATGGCAGGAGCTTCTGCACCATCTCGTCCATCGCTCCGCCCTGGATGGAGAGCGCCAGAAGCCGAACGCTCCCATCCGCCGGCAAGATGTCCGCGGCACGCTGACGCTCACCGTCGGTGCGCAGGTCGACGACCGTCCCGATCCCGAGCTCGGCGAGCTGAAGCAGGCCCTGCTCGGTGAGCGCCGAGAGCGAATCGGAGCGGTAGAGGACCGGGGCTGTGACCGCGCCGTCCTCTGTCGGAAGACCCCCGAGTCCACGTGCGTTGAAAGTGATCGGAATGCGTACGGCGGAGGTCATGGGGTCCTTTCCCGGAATCGACATCATCCTAACGATGACGGGTGTCCTGACCCGGTCCTGGATCCGGGTAGCGTGAACGGATGAAGTGGATCCTCTACGACATCGGCGGCGTCATCGAGCAGGTCGACGACCATGCCTGGCCCGCGGAACTGCGCCTGAGATGGGCCGCAAGGGCGGGGCTGCTGCCGGAGGAGTACGACGAGAGGCTCGATGCAGCCGATCTGCCGGACACCACGGTGAGCACAGGTGTCGCGGCGCAGTACTGGCGCGGCGTCGCAGAGGCTCTGAACCTCGGCGACGACGCGATCGAGGCGATGCGCGCGGAGTTGTGGGACGCGTACTGCGGTGAGGAGAACTCTGAGCTGCTCGATCATGCCCGGTCTCTGCGCGGCCGCTGCGGTCTGGCGATCCTCTCCAACTCGGGAGACGGTGCCCGCGAGGAGGAGGAGCGCCGTTTCGGTCTCTCTGAGATCTTCGACCCCATCTGCTACAGCCACGAGCAGGGTGTGCTCAAGCCGCATGCCGGTGCGTTCGAGCTCGCGCTCGAGCGGATGGGCACGACGGCCGACCGAGTGCTGTTCATAGACGACAACGCTGCGAACATCGACGCCGCGCTGGCTCTCGGCGTCGATGCCCTCCTGCACGAGACCAACACGACGACGATCGAGGCGATCGAGCGGTTCCTCCCGGAATGAACCCCTGCGTCATCAGGCCGGCTGGAACGCCGTGCCGAGCAGCGGCCGTGTCACGCGCACACCGAACCAGACCAGTGCGATGCCCAAGGCGACCACCGCGGCGATCGTCAGCAGCGACAGCGGTGCGGTGATCACCGTGATGCCGACGAGCGGGAACACCAGGACGGCGGCGCACAGCGCGGAACCGAGGGCCGTGAAGAGGAGCGGGGACATGACAGCTCGCGTCCGCGCCGCGTCGACCGTCGTCATCTGAACTCCCAGGAAGTGCAGACTGCGATGCAGCTCACGCTGGTCGAGGATGCTGGACGCCTGGTTCACGCCGATCGAGACGGCGACGATCAGGAACGACCCGACGAGGGTGATGATGAGTCCGGTGCGGATGTCTGCGGCGAGCGCGAGATTCTCCGCGGATTCCGTCGCACTCATCGTGCTCATGAACGCGACTCCCGTGCCGGCGAACACTGCCATGAAGCTCGTCATCGCGATACCGCTCACCTGACGCCACGCAGCCTTCGGCGACTCCAGCACCAGCCGTGCCGACAGCAGCCGCTCCGGCTTCTCGGCGCGGCGCAGACCCTGCTTCGCGTGGACCTTCAGCGCCCACGGACCGATGAGGTTCAGCACCGCGAGCGCCACGGCGAACATCCCGGCGAGCACGGTGATCGTGATGACGATCCCCGCAGTGCCAGGGAAGACCTGCACGAACACGAACGCGAACCCGATGACCAGCACCGCCAGCAGGGCGCGGACCCAGTGCACGCGCGGCACCGAGGTGCGCATGCGCACCCCCAAGGGCGAGATGACGACCTGGCGCAGACCGACGACGGCGCTGACACCCGCCAGGAGGACCACGACCGCGATGACCGCCACGACGCCGAGCGGCGCGAGCAGGATGGATTCCGCGCCGAGCGGCTCGCCCCGGAACGGGATGAGCCCGATCAGGGGAACCACTGCGAGGTGTCCGAGAACACCGATGAGCGAGCCCGCGGTGGCGACAGCCGTCGACTCGAGCACGGTCGCGCCGGTGACTCCCGCAGGAGACACACCCAGCAGACGGAGCGTCGACAGTCTCTCGTCGCGTCTGCGAGCCGACAGCCGAGCGGCGGCGCCGCCCAACGTGGCGAGGGGCACGACGAGCAGGACGAGCGCGATCGCTGCGAGCGCCTGATAGAGCCCGGCATCCGGATCGGTCCAGCTCCAGAACTTCTGCGCGCCGCCCACCACGGTCAGCACGAGCGCCGTCACCATCGCGAACGCGGTCGCGGGCAGCGCGAGCACGGCGCCCTGTCCCGGTGCCGGCCGCAGCAGGAGCGCGAGTACCTGGGCGTTCATGCGGACACCGCCGCGTCGACGATGTGGCCGTCGCGCACGCGCACGGTCCGTGAGCACCTGGCGGCGACCTCGCTGTCGTGGGTGACCACCAGCAGCGTCCGCCCCTGACCGGTCGTCGACCATAGCAGCGCGTTCATCACGTCCGTCGATGTCTGGGAGTCCAGCGCGCCGGTCGGCTCATCCGCGAACACCAGTTCCGCGCCGGTGACCTGCGCGCGGGCGATGGCCACTCGCTGCGCCTGCCCGCCGGAGAGCTCCCCGATGCGGCGCTCCTCCATCCCGCCGAGCCCGAGCGACGCCATCCATCCCGCTGCGTGCTCCATCGCGGCATGGCGGGGCGTGCCGTTGATCATGAGCGCGAGGGAGATGTTCTCGATGGCCGTGAGTTCAGGGATCAGCAGCCCCTGCTGGAACACGAAGCCGAACGACTCCCGACGCAGCCGGGAGCGTTCACGCTCACTGCCTCCCGTGACATCGACGACAGCGCCGGAGGCGGGGGCGTAGGTCACACGGCCGGCATCGGGCGCGGTGATACCGGCGAGCACGTGCAGGAGGGTCGTCTTGCCGGAGCCGGACGCACCCATGATCGCCACGGATTCACCGCGGGCGACCGTGAGATCGACGCCCGCGAGGGCGGTGGTGGTGCCGAAGGTCTTGGTCAGCGACTGCGCATGGAGGACGGGAGTGTTCATACGTCCAGCCTCGTCGTCGGCATTCGGCATATCGTCGGTCTGCAGGCGGAAACGGGCGGGGAGAAGATACACCCGAAGGATGATCTTCTCCCGCCGTCGCTCAGCCGAGCTTCTTCTGCCAGGCGGCCGCGTACGAGGCCGGGACGAATCCGATGGCCTCGTTGATGTCGAGCATCGGGCGGTTCTCCTCGGCGTTGAAGGTCGAGATCTTCGGCGAATCAGGGGCGATCTCGTGCCAGCGCAGCAGATTCGCGCATTTCACGATCGTTCCGAGACGCTTTCCACGGTGCTCCTTGACGACGAGCGTGCCGAACTGATGAGTGACACCGGTGCGGTCGGCGCCGATCACCAGCTCGTTGAACGCCACCAGCCGTCCGCTGGGCACGTGCTCGACAGCGGCCACGGAGAGCAGCCGCCCTCCCTCGGCGAACTTCCGGTCGCGGCGCACCACGCGATCGGCGTCCCAGATCTCCTCGTCGATGTCGAGGTCGCCGCTGGGCACGTCGGTCGCCATTCTCGAGATCACGTCGGCGTACCCCGCTCGCAGATGCTCCGGCGTCGGCAGCGTCCAGGAGACGATCCGGTAGTCCGGGCCGGCGAACGCGGATGCTTCGCGCAGGGTCTCCTCGACCCGATCGGACGGCGCGCCCAGGGGGAGGACGCTGTTGCGCTCGACCTGCTCCAGCACGTATCCGTTCGCGGCGAGCAGATCACTGAGAGCGGTCGCGGAGACACGTCCCCAGCCTGTGGCGGGTGTCAGCATCCGCTCGCTCGTGGCGGCTGGATGAAGCGTCCAGGACTGCACGTTCGTGCGTCCGCCTTCACGCGCCGCGCGCTCCACGCGCTCCAGCAGTGCCTGTTCCACTCCGGATCCCCAATGCGGTGGGATCACCATCACACCGATCTCCGCGGAGTTCGCGTTCTCGTCGTTGGCGGTGGAGAAGTACGCGGCACCGACGATCTCGTCGTCCCTCCGGGCGATGTACCCGTGCTGATGCCGATCGGTCTGATCCCGCCACAATGGAAGGAGTTCCTCGGCCGTCTCCGCGAGGTCGTCGATCCCGGCATCCAGTTCCGCCTGCCGATTCCCGATCTCCACCATCGCGCGGAAGTCGGCGGCCTCCGGTGCGTCGAGACGCTCGGGCACGACGAGATCGGTGATGACGAGTCCGCTCATGTCAGTTCCTTCTTCCAAGCGCCCTCGTAGGCGATCGGAATGAACCCGATCGCCTCGTTGATGTCGAGCATGGGCCGGTTCTCCTCCGCGTTGTAGGTGATCGCGTACGACGATTCGGGATGCTGCTCGTGCCAGGTGAGAAGTCCTGCCGTCTTGACGAGCATTCCGAGCCGATGTCCGCGGTGCGACCCCAGCACGAGGGTGTCCTCCTGATTGGTGACTCCAGCGGGATCGTTCCCGATCGAGAGCTCGTTGTAGGCGCACAGCTCCCCGGTGGCGACGTGCTGCGCTGCGGTCACGAGCACGGTCGTGCCGCGCTGGATGTATCGGTCGTCATGGCGCGCGATGCGGTCGGCGTCCCATTTCTCCGCAGGCATGCCGAGCTCCGCATCCGGCACGTCCGTCGACATGTGCTCTTTCATCCACGCGTAACCGGCGACATGCTCACGGGGCGTCGGAAGCGTCCATTGGACGATTCGATAGCCGGTCGCCGTCTGCTCCGCGCTCGCTCGCAGGTTGCGGATGCGCCGGACGAGGGCATCCGACCATGTCAGCGTGCTCACCCGTGCGACCTGCTCCAACGAATACCCGTGGCGGAGCAGGAATCGCGCGGCGTGATCCTTCGGTATCTCGCCGAAGCCGGTGGGAGACCGAAGGAGCGGCTCGTCCGAGGTCGGGTGCTCCACCCATGTCAGCAACCGGCGGACGCCGGCAGCACTGGCCGCCGCTTCCAGATGCGGCAGCGCGGCGGTGGCGAGCCCGCGCCCCCAGAACGAGCGGAGCAGGCTGACGACCAGGATCGCCGTCTTCCCGCCGTCGTCGTTCAGGATGGTCAACGGTGCGACGCCGACCATCTCGTCGTCGACGGTGATGAACCACTGCTGCTTGGTCGTGTCCGCGCTGGTGCGCAGTACGGGGAGCAGCTCGTGGAGGGTCATGTCATCGTCGTCGCGACCGGTGACATCTCGGATCGAGCGATTGCGCACCTGCGCGTACTCGATGAAGCGCGACGTGGCGGCATCCGCCCGTGCGGGAAGCACGAGCGGATGCAGCGTCGCGGAGTCTGTCAGTCGGATGTTCATGCTCGTCGTCCTCGTCTGTTGCGTCGATCAGAACAGGTGGCGCTGCACCTGGTAGGCGAGGACTGCCAGCGACTCACGTTCGGTGGCGCTCTTCGTCTCGAACATCCGCATGACCTCCTCAGGCGTCAGCGTGCGCGCGGGTGCTCTGCGCGGACGCTGTGTCCTCAGCAGCAGCCAGAGGCCGATGCGGAGGGAGAGCCGGTCGGTGACCGCCAGCTCGGACCTGTCGGAGGGCACGGTGATCTCGAGGATCTCCTGCGCCTGGGGACATGGGGGGTGGGAAGTGCTGCGAAGCAGCGTGTCGTTACTCACGAGAGTTCTCGTTTCCTGTCGTATTCCTGCGGGGGTCCTCCGACGCCGAAGCGTCGGTGGCGCGTGGGCGAGGGCCTCGGAACGGAGACGTCGCCAGGGAGGGCAACGGATCGAGGGGATCGATCGTTGCGTGACGGCGGTCGGGAAGACCGGCGTTTCAGCGGTGGGAACCAGCGGAGAAGGCCCGTGGAGGGCCGGATTTCTCAGACTGCGGTTCTACGACAGCGCGTGTCGGAGGGCGTCGAACGAAGAGGACGCGTGATCCGCGATACGTGTCGCGCCGAGCGTGCAGCCGGCTGCGTTATCAAACGTGGTGATCATGAGCGTCCTCCTTTCGTGAGCGATCCGGTTTGTCAAGTTACTGGGTGAAAGGTGTGAACGTCAAGCATCGATGTCGTCATCGGCGTGTCGCGTCGTGCGCCGACTGCTGCGCATGCCGCGCGGGATGCCGGATTCCCGCCGTCATTTCGGTAGCGTTGAGGTGTGATTCTCCCCGGACGAGCGGTGCACGTATGCATTTGAAAAGCCTGACCCTCAAGGGCTTCAAGTCGTTCGCGCAACCCACGAGCTTCGTCTTCGAACCCGGAGTGACATGCATCGTCGGGCCGAACGGCTCCGGCAAGTCGAACGTCGTGGACGGCCTCGCCTGGGTGATGGGCGAGCAGGGCGCCAAGACGCTGCGCGGCGGGAAGATGGAGGACGTCATCTTCGCCGGGACCTCGACACGTGGGCCGCTGGGCCGTGCCGAGGTGCAGCTGACGATCGACAACAGCGACGGAGCCCTGCCGATCGAGTTCGCCGAGGTCACGATCAGCCGCACGCTGTTCCGCAACGGATCCAGCGAGTACGCGATCAACGGCTCCAGCTGTCGCCTGCTCGACGTTCAGGAGCTGCTCAGCGATTCCGGCCTCGGCCGTGAGATGCATGTCATCGTCGGGCAGGGACGCCTCGACACCGTGCTCCAGGCGTCCCCCGAGGACCGGCGCGGCTTCATCGAAGAGGCTGCCGGCATCCTCAAGCACCGTCGTCGCAAGGAGAAGACCCTCCGCAAGCTCGATGCGATGGAGACCAACCTCACACGGCTCAGCGATCTCGCCGGTGAGATCCGTCGTCAGCTCAAGCCTCTGGGGAGGCAGGCCGAGATCGCGCGTGAGGCGCAGACCATCGCGGCCGTCGTGCGCGACGCCAAGGCGCGCATCTTCGCCGATGACGTGGTGGCACTGCGCACCGCCCTGGCAGATCACACGCGCACCGAACAGGAGCGTCATACCGAACGGCTGGTGCTGACCGATCAGGCCGACATCGTGCGCGCCGGCATCGCGAAGCTCGAGGCGGATCAGAACTCCGCCGGCGTCGATGAGGCGCGTCGGGTGACCTTCGGGCTGGAGCAGGCGCAGGAGCGCATGCGCTCGCTCTACACGCTGGCGAACCAGCGCCTCGCCCTGCTCGGCTCGGAGGAGGACGACGCGGCGGTGACCTCGGTGACGGTCACCCAGGCGACGATCGACGAGGCCAAGGAGGAGATCACCCAGATCTCGGCCGGGCTCGGGGACGCTCAGGATGCCGCGGTCGCGGCGAGCCGCGAGGTCGTGGATGCACGCGCCGAGCTCGACACCCTCGACGTCGACATCGCCGAGCAGAGCGCACTCGTGTCGCAGCACGACATGCGACTGACGGCGCTGCGGGGAACCGCGGAGGCCGCGGCATCCGCTCTCGCCGCCGTCCGCGCCGCCGTCCTGCGCCAGGAGACCGCACTCGAGGCCGCGAACGAGCGGAGGCGCGAAGCCGCCGATGCGCTCGAACAGGTCGATGACGCCGAAGCGCCAGAGGGCACGGCGGCGGAGCACGCCGCGGCGTACGAGACGGCGCAGCGAGAGGCCACGGCTGCGGAGGGCGAGCTCGAGGGGCTGCGCGAGCGACTGCACTCGGCGGAGCGCGAGGCGGAGTCGCTGACGGCCAAGGCCGCGGCGCTGAGCAGTGCGCTGTCGCTGTCGGGCGGCGCCGCCGAGGTCGTGAAAACCGGTGGCGCAGGAGTGCGAGGTCTCGTCGGCGACGCGGTGCAGGTCACGGCCGGCTACGAAGCTGCCATCGCCGCTGTATTGGGTCCGCTCGCCGAAGGCGTGCTGGTCGACGACGCGGCCGCCGCTTTCTCCTTGGCCGAGGAATCCGCTCGACAGCAGCGGGGCATCATCGACTTCGTCCTGGCCGATGCGCCCAGACCAGCCCCCGACCTTCCCTCGATCGACGGCGTGACACGTGCATCCGAGGTCGTGACGGCGCCGGATGGCGTGCTCGGCGTGCTCGCGCACGTGCTCATCGCAGACGATCTCACCGCGGCGCGCCATGCGCGAGCCGCCCTGGACGCTCTCGGCGATGCGGCCGTGACCATTGTCACGACCGGCGGAGACGTGGTCACCGCGCAGACGCTGCGCACCGGCTCGGGCGGCGAGCGCTCGCGCCTCGAGCTCACCGCGGAACGCGACGCCGCGCAGGAACGGCTCTCCGAGGTACGCGTGATCGTGGACTCGCTGCGCGAGGCGCGCGAAGAGGCATCGGAGCGCGTGGAGGTCACGCGGCGGCAGGCGAAGGATTCGCTGCGGGCGCTGCGCGAGCACGACGCCGCGCTGGCCACGCACGCCGAGCAGTTGAACCGCGTCACGGTGCGGCATGAATCGGCTGTGGCCGAGTGCGAGCGGCTCGACGCCGGCGTCGCGCAGGCCCAAGCAGCGGTGGCGGATGCTGAAGCAGCATCGACGGCGGCGACGACCGCCCTCGAAGAAGCTCAGGCGACACCTCGGCCCGTGCTGGATGCGTCGGCGCGGGACGGACTCCTCGAGGCACTCGAGAGCGCACGCGAGGGCGAGGTCAGGGCGCGTCTGGAGATCGAGACGCTGAGGGAGAGGGTCCGCGCCGCGCAGGCGAGAGTCGCGAGCCTTGAACGTCAGCGCGAGCAGGAACGCGATGCCGCCGCCGAGGCAGCACGCCGTGCCGTGATCCGTCGTGCGCAGCGCGAAGCGGCGGTCGCGGTCGCAGCGGAGCTTCCGCGCATCCTCGACTCGCTGGATCGCTCGGTGACGGAGGCTCGGGTCGGATTGACCGAAGCGGAGAACGCCAGGTCCGCGCAGAACGAGGAGCTCACGGCCCTCCGCGTGCAGGAGAACTCACTGCGCGAACGCCTTGCAGGGCTCACCGAGAGCGTGCACGGCCTCGAGCTGCAGATCCACGAGAAGAAGCTGCACCTGACGAGCCTGCTGGAGCGAGTGGCATCCGAGCTCGCCCTCGACGAAGATATTCTCGTTGCGGAATATGGTCCCGATCAGCCGGTGCCGCGCGATCCGCTGGCAGAGACTGACCCGGATGCGATCGACGAGATCGACCCGACCGCCATCCCTTACGACCGGCGGATGCAGGAGCGGCGCCTGTCGGAGGCGCAGCGCAAGCTCGGTCAACTGGGCCGCGTGAACCCGCTCGCCCTGGAGGAGTTCGCTGCGCTCGAGCAGCGGCATGCGTTCCTCACCGAGCAGCTCGCCGACCTCACCCAGACCAGGCAGGATCTGCTGACGATCATCGCCGACCTCGACGAACGGATGCAGACGATCTTCGCCAGCGCCTTCGAGGACACCCAGCGCGCGTTCGGCGAGGTCTTCCCCCTGCTCTTCCCCGGCGGATCGGGCAGCATCTCGCTGACCGACCCGGAGAACATGCTCACGACCGGAATCGAGGTCGCGGTGCGGCCGGTGGGGAAGAAGATCGAGCGGCTCTCCCTGCTCTCGGGCGGCGAGCGGTCCCTGGCAGCGGTCGCGCTGCTCGTGGCGATCTTCAAGGCGAGGCCGAGCCCGTTCTACATCCTCGACGAGGTCGAGGCGGCGCTCGACGACGCGAACCTCGGCCGGCTGCTCACGGTGTTCGAGCAGCTCCGCGAGAGTTCGCAGCTGCTGGTCATCACCCACCAGAAGCGCACGATGGAGATCGCGGATGCGCTCTACGGCGTGTCGATGCGACAGGACGGCGTGTCGGCCGTGGTCGGTCAGCGGGTGGGGGACAGGGTCGCCGCGGCGAGCTGATCACGGCCGTGCACCGTTTCGGATCCCCGGCGCGACACGCCGGTGCACTCGGCGATCGCTCGGTGCGCCGCCGCGCTCATCCGAGTTCGTGCTCAGGGTTCGGCGCCGACGGAGCGCAGGAACTCCTCGACGGCGGTGGCGAAGCCGGGTAGATCCTGCGGACGGTGGGCGGCGCCTTCCCGGACGATGTGACGGGCGCCGTGCCGGGTGAGCACACCGGCGATCGTCTCGTACTCGTCGTTCCAACCGCCGGTCACGACGAGGGTCGGGATGCCGGTGATCATGCCGCTTCTGACACCGTGACCCCACGGCACATTGCTCGAGGCCCATCGCTCCGCTGCTGCGCGTTCCGCGTCCCATCGGTCGACGTCGAACGCCTCGCCGAACATGAGCGGACGGAAGATCGCCCAGAATCCGTGCAGTTCGCCCTCGGCGGCTTGCGCTCGTGCCTCGGTGACGATCGCGATGTGCCGTTCGATCGCGTGCTCGCCGCGAGCGATGTCGTACAGCGCCGGCTCGACGAGAACCAGACCCGCCACGTCGAGGCGACCGGATGCCGCGGCGAGTACGGCGGGCACCGCAGTCCCCATCCGCGGCATCCGACGCCGGCCACGCCTCGGCGCCGCGTCGCCCTGCGCCGTGGATGAACACGCGCCGCGACGCTGGGAGCTGCTGCATCCCGCGATGCTACCGGCACCGTAGGCTGGACGCATGGCGGAGAAGTCCTGGTCCCTCGGTCGCGCACTGCGCGGCATGTTCGTCAAGCCCACGATCGACGAGACGACGTGGGAAGACCTCGAGACGGCGCTGATCACGGCGGACTTCGGACCCGACATCTCCGAGCGGATCGTGGACGAGCTGCGCGACAAGGTCGCGCGCTACCGCACCACCGACCCCAAGGATCTGCAGCGCATGCTGCGCGAGACGCTCGAAGAGCACTTCGCGAAGTTCGACACGACGCTCAAGCTCACCGAACGTCCTGCCGTCGTGCTCGTGGTCGGCGTCAACGGTGTCGGCAAGACCACGACGATCGGCAAGTTCACGAAGTTCCTGCGCGGATACCAGCGCAGCGTCGTCGTCGGCGCGGCCGACACCTTCCGCGCGGCCGCCGTCGACCAGCTCGCGACGTGGGCACAACGCGGGGGAGCGGCGATCGTCCGGCCACAGCAGGAGGGCCAGGATCCGGCATCCGTCGCCTACCAGACCATCGAGTACGCCCAGCGCGAGGGCATCGAGATCGCGATCATCGACACCGCCGGCCGTCTGCACACCAAGGGCGGACTCATGGACGAGCTGTCGAAGATCCGCCGCGTGATCGAGAAGCAGGCGCCGATCAGCGAGGTGCTCCTCGTGCTCGACGCGACCACCGGGCAGAACGGTGTCATGCAGGCCGAGGCGTTCCTCGAGCACGCCGGCGTCACGGGTCTCGTGCTCACGAAGCTCGACGGTTCGGCGAAGGGCGGCTTCGTGCTCGCCGTGCAGGAGCGCACCGGCATCCCGGTCAAGCTGCTCGGCCAGGGCGAGGGCATCGACGACCTCACCGGCTTCACACCGCACGTCTTCGTGGCATCCCTTGTCGGTCAGTGATGGGACTGGTTTCATAGCGTTATGGCGATCGAACACGACTACTTCGGGCTCTTGTCCTCAGGGCCGGACGGATCGATCTTCTGGTCCGAGACGGTGGAGCTCGGCGACCAGGCGGTGACGGTCGACCTCACCGCGCCTGATCAGGACGATGTGTCGCCGGACGCGCTCGACATCGCCGCTGCTCTCATCTCCGGGCTGGAGGACGTCGATGGGGCAGCCCGTCGCGGCATGCTCGCCGAAGTCGATGACCGCGCGAGCGAGGTGACAGAGTACATCCTGCAGCAGCAGGAGGCGTACGGCGCCGAACTCGAGGAGGTGCTCGTCGACGTGAGCGCCGATCCGGCGGTCGACATCATCCGCTCGATGCGTCTGATGAGCATGACGATCCTCGCCGACGAGCACGGCGGGTCGGAACCCTTCGCCGTGCTGGAGTACGCACTCGATCCGGACAACACCGACGACGTGCTCCTGGTGAATCTGTCGTCTGACGGCTCGGTGCAGTCGGTCATGAGCGGCGACTAGGTTCAGCCGCCGCTCGATCGCCGCACTCAGACCGCCTGCGCGAATCCGAGGTCGGCGCTGTCGGCGATGTGAGACAGGTGCGCGGGGATCTCGCGCCCCTTGGAGAGCATCGACTGCGCCCACAGCCGACCAGCGCGGTACGACGACCGCACGAGCGGCCCGGCCAGGACGCCGAGGAATCCGATGCGCTCGGCTTCCTCCTTGAACTCCACGAACTCCGACGGCTTCACCCATCGTGCGACCGGCAGATGACGCGGCGTCGGGCGGAGGTACTGCGTGATCGTGATGATGTCGCAACCGGCGTCGTCCAGATCCTGCAGCGCCTCGATGACCTCCGAGGGCTCCTCGCCCATGCCGAGGATCAGGTTCGACTTGGTGATGAGCCCGGCCTCGCGTGCCTGGGTGAGCACACCGAGGGAGCGCTCGTAGCGGAATGCGGGCCGGATCCGCTTGAAGATGCGTGGCACGGTCTCGACGTTGTGCGCGAACACCTCAGGACGGGCGTCGAAGATCTGGCCGAGGTACCGCGGGTCGCCGTTGTGATCGTTCGCGAGGAGCTCCACTCCCGTGTTCGGGTTCTGGGCATGTATCTGACGTACGGTCTCGGCGTTCAGCCATGCACCGGTGTCTGGGAGGTCGTCGCGCGCGACGCTGGTGACCGTCGCGTATCGCAGACCCATGCGTGTGACGCTCTCGGCGACGCGTCGCGGCTCATCCGTGTCGTAGTCGGCCGGCTTGCCGGTGTCGATCTGGCAGAAGTCGCATCGCCTGGTGCACTGCGAGCCGCCGATCAGGAACGTGGCCTCGCGATCCTCCCAGCATTCGAAGATGTTCGGGCATCCGGCCTCCTGGCACACGGTGTGCAGCCCCTCGTCCTTCACCAGGGAATGCAGCGCGGTGTACTCCGGACCCATCTTCGCCTTGGTCTTGATCCACTCCGGTTTGCGCTCGATCGGCGTCTCGGCGTTGCGGACCTCGAGACGGAGCAGCTTGCGTCCTTCCGGCACTGCGGCGCTCATGCAGCGACCGCCGCGTACTCGGCGGTGAACACGTCGCGCACCCGATCGACCACATCGGCGGGGGAGACGACGGCGCCGACCACCTCGCTGACCGTGGTGACACCGGCGTCGGTGATGCCGCACGGGATGATGCCGTTGAACCCGGCGAGGGTGTTGTCGCAGTTGATCGCGAACCCGTGCATGGTCACTCCCTGCTGCACTCGCACACCGATCGCCGCCACCTTGTCCTCGGAGAGGGGGCGGCGCACCCAGACGCCGCTTCGGCCATCGACCTGGTAGCCGTCGACGCCGAGCGGACGGAGGACCTCGATGAGCACACGCTCGAGGCGTCGCACGTGCGCGACGACATCCATGGGCTCCGGCAGCCTGACGATCGGGTACCCGACCAGTTGCCCGGGCCCGTGCCAGGTGATCTTGCCGCCGCGGTCGACATCGATCACCGGCGTGCCGTCCTGCGGACGCTCCTGCGGCTCGGTGCGCTTGCCGGCGGTGTACACCGCCTCGTGCTCGAGCAGGATCAGCGTGTCGGGACGGATCCCGGCGACCACGTCGTGATGGATGCTGCGCTGCAGTTCCCATCCGTCGAGGTAGGGGACGTAAGCCGGTGCGAGACCGGGCGTCAGGATGTCGAGCATGTTCGCCTTTCATCTATTGTTGGATGCCGTCTAACAATACCCCCGAATGTCGAACAGGGAAGGAGGAGCTCGGGGCGGCGCGATACGGTGGGGGCGTGAGAAGTGAGCCGCGCCCAGGACGCCCTCGCGCGTCGTCGCGCGAGGTGCTCGCCGAAGCCGCGTGCGAGTTGTTCCTCGAGCAGGGCTATGACGCGACATCCGTCGCGGACATCACCCAGCGGGCCGGTGTGAGCCGCTCGAGCTTCTTCAACTACTTCTCCTCCAAGAGCGACGTGCTCTGGTCAGGCCTCGACGCCAGGATCGACGAGGCAGTCGGTGCGCTGGGCGCGTTGGGCCCCGATGCCCATGCCGTAGCCGTGCGCGGCATCCTGCTCACCGTCGTCCACGATTTCGCGCCCGATCCGCTGGCGCTCGCTCTACGAAACGCCACGGCTATGGGGCTGGAGCAGGAGCTCATCCGCGACACAGGGCTCCGCCACGCGCGCCTCGCCGCCGCCGTCGCGGACGCTGCGCGTCGCAGTGGGATCGGACCGATCCGCTCCGAGATCGTCGGCGCCGCGCACGCGGCCGCGGTCCTGTCCTCCCTGCGGGTGTGGGCCGAGCGCGGTGCCGGACACGGCTCGCCGGAGGCCCTGTTCCAGGAGGCACTGGCGGGAATCCACGATCTTCCGTGGCGGATCTGACTTCGAACGGACGTTTCCACGCGAGGCGGACATGTCATGAGTGAGCCCACCAGGAGGAGACACTCATGAGTACCGGTCTTGATGAACTGCTCGATGCTTCGGCGCCCGCCGCCCGAACTGTCGCGTCACGCCACGTGCGCATGATGCTCGCGGATGCGCGCAAGGAAGTCCGGGCTCAGCGTCGACCGAGACGCGCCGCGACCGTCGCGGGCGTGCTCGCCCTCGTGATGGCCGGCGGCGCCGGTGTGGCGACGGCCACGGACTACTGGGCGTCCGTGAACAATCCGATCGGCACCTACAGCTATCAGGTTCCGAGCGGCGCGACGTGCGAGGTCGTCTTCGGAGACGTGCAGATCGCCGAACGCAGCGATCGAGCGCGACGGGACCAGATCGAGAACGATCTTCAGGTGTGGTTCGCTGCCACGGATGTCGTCGCGATCGCCGAATCACGGGTGGACGAGTACGTTCAGGAGCGTCACGACATGTTGGCGGACGCCGGTCTGGTCGATGGGGAGCTCTCGAGTCACGACCTCGACATCGCCTATGCCTATGCGATAGACAGATCCATCTCGGATCAGGCGATGGCCGAGATCGAACGCCTCGGTTATACCGCTGAGGGCGTCGGATACGGCGCACAGGGACGCTGCCCGGAGCTGATGAAGTGACGCGCCACACTCGTGACGTCGCCCTGACTGCGGCGTTCGATGCATCCGCGTCCGACCTGCTGAGCTATCTCGCGCGCCGCACTAATGCCGACGACGCCCCTGACCTCCTCGGTGAGACGATGGTCGTCGCCTGGCGTCGCGTGCGCGAGCTGCCCGTGGATCCGGAGGGCGCACGCGTGTGGCTGTTCGGCATCGCCCGCGGCACGCTGCAGAACCATGCCAGAGGCCAACGCCGACGCTGGGCGCTGGCCGACCGCATCCGCTCACAGGCCCGCGACCAGGCCACGGCACCGCCGTCGGACGAGGGCTCCGAGGTGCGCGACGCGATCGCTCGACTCGACGCCGAGCTCGCCGAACTCATCCGCCTGGTGCACTGGGACCGCTTCAGCATCGCGGACGCCGCCGGGCTTCTCGGCATCTCGGCATCCACAGCCCGGGGCCGCTATCAACGTGCGAAGGAGCAGCTCAGGGCGGCGCTGAGCATCGAGGCGCCGCTCGCGTAGAATCGGTTGCACCATGGCTACCTTTGGCACGCTCTCCGATCGGCTCACCGAGACCTTCCGCAACCTTCGGACGAAGGGAAAGCTCAGCGCGGCCGACGTCGACGGCACAGTGCGCGAGATCCGTCGCGCCCTGCTGGACGCCGACGTCGCGCTCGTCGTCGTCAAGGACTTCACCGCGAAGGTGCGCGAGCGCGCCCTCGGCGACGAGGTCAGCAAGGCGCTGAACCCCGCCCAGCAGGTCGTGCAGATCGTCAACGAGGAGCTCGTGCAGATCCTCGGCGGCGAGCAGCGCCGGCTGGAGTTCGCGAAGGTTCCGCCGACGGTCATCATGCTCGCGGGACTGCAGGGCTCCGGTAAGACGACGTTCGCCGGAAAGCTCGCCAAGCAGCTCGAGAAGGACGGGCACACTCCGCTCCTCGTCGCGGCCGACCTCCAGCGTCCGAACGCCGTGAACCAGCTTCAGGTCGTCGCGGAGCAGGCCGGCGCCACGATCTACGCGCCAGAGCCGGGCAACGGCGTCGGCGACCCCGTCAAGGTCTCCCGCGACGGCGTCGAGCACGCACGCCGCCAGCAGCACGATGTCGTCATCATCGACACCGCGGGACGCCTCGGCGTCGACGCCGAGCTCATGAAGCAGGCATCCGACATCCGCAAGGCCACGAACCCCGACGAGGTCCTGTTCGTCATCGACGCGATGATCGGTCAGGATGCCGTCAACACGGCCAAGGCATTCCAGGAGGGCGTCGACTTCACCGGTGTCGTCCTCTCCAAGCTCGACGGTGATGCGCGAGGCGGCGCCGCGCTGTCCGTGGCGTCGGTCACGGGACGTCCGATCATCTTCGCCTCGACGGGCGAGGGCCTCGACGACCTCGAGCAGTTCTACCCCGACCGCATGGCGAGCCGCATCCTCGACCTCGGCGACATCCTCACCCTCATCGAGCAGGCTCAGCAGGCGTTCGACGAGGAAGAGGCGCAGAAGGTCGCCGAGAAGCTCGCGAACGAGGCCTTCACGCTCGAGGACTTCCTCGACCAGCTTCAGCAGATGAAGAAGATGGGCTCGATGAAGAAGATGCTGGGCATGCTGCCCGGCATGGGTCAGATGAAGCAGCAGCTCGAGGACTTCGATGAGAAGGAGATCGACCGCACCGAAGCGATCATCCGTTCGATGACGCCGGGCGAGCGCCACAACCCCAAGGTGCTCAACGGGTCACGCCGCCTGCGCATCGCCAAGGGCTCCGGCATGACCGTCACCGATGTCAACCAGCTCGTGCAGCGCTTCGAGCAGGCGGCGAAGATGATGAAGACCGTCGCCCGCGGCGGCACCCCGAACATTCCGGGCATGGGTGCCATGCCGGGAATGGGACGACCCGGCGCGTCATCGAAGCGCGGCAAGAAGGGCAAGGCCAAGGGCCCATCGCGTTCCGGTAACCCCGCCAAGCGCGCAGCGGAGAACGCCGGCCTGCCGGCGGGCCCTGCGACGGGATCCGGGTTCGGACTGGGCGGTCAGAAGACGCCCACCGAGGCCGACCTCGCCGAGATCCAGAAGCTTTTCGGCAAGAGCTGAGGCCCGGCCGAGCCGGAACGAATCAGCTCGAGGCCACGGACACGTCGAGATCGACGCCGTGGGCGTCGCGCAGCTGTGCCGACGTGTCGGCGATCTCCGTCCCGATCCGCGCGGCATCCCAGTCGAGCAGGGGAGCGAGAGCCTCGGCGATGGCGCGCACGGCCGGGGCGTCTGCGTCTCCGGTGAACGCGAGGCTCGTGCGCCGGAAGATCACGTCCGCCACGTGGCACACCTGCTCGCGCTCGACCATCCACTCGAGCTCGCGGGTCGACAGCGCATCGCCCACGACGGGTGCATCGTGCCCGTCGGCGATGAAGGCCGCAACGTCTGCGGCTCGGGTGCCGTAGCGGACGAAGAGCGTGCGACCCCGTTCCGTGTCGCCGACGTTCTGGCCGAGCCACTCCATCCGACGCCGTGGCGTACGCGGGTATCCGTTTCCGCCACCGATGCGCACTCCGACCGTGCTCGCGACGCGCTGGCGTCCGAGTTCTTCGAGGACATGATCGGCGAGGTTCTCGCCGAGAGCGCGGAACGTCGTCCACTTGCCCCCGACGAGACTGAAGACGGCGGGTGCATCGGCGTCCTTGCGTCGCTCGATCCGATAGTCGCGCGACACGAAACCGGGGGCGGTGTCGTCGTGGTGGGGAAGCGGACGAATGCCGGAGTAGCGGTACACGATCTGAGCGCGGTCGACGGTGATCGTGGGGAACACATGCCCGATCAGGTCGAAGAAGTACTCGACCTCCTCCTCGGTGCAGCGCGCCGGTTCATGCGGATCGGCCTCGAGATCAGTGGTGCCGACGAGGACCCGGCCTTTGAGGGGGTAGATGAGCACGATGCGGCCATCGGAGTGCTCGAAGAAGATCTCCCGACCCCCTGTGGCGTCGAGCAGTTCGGGGTGGTCGAGCACGATGTGCGATCCCTTGGTGCCTCCCATGAACGCCGTGTCGGTGCCGAGCGCCTCGTTCGTGAGATCGGTCCATGGACCGGACGCATTCACCACGACATCGGCGTCGATGTGGAACTCGGCGCCGGTCTCCCGATCACGCAGGCGCACACCGTCGTCATCCATCCCGACGGCCTCGACGTAGTTGAGCGCGTGCGCACCCGCGTGGGCGGACTCGCCGTCGCGCAGCACGTCGAGCGCGAGGCGCTCTGGGTCATGCACCGAGGCGTCGTAGTAGGTCGCGGTGTACTTGATCTTCGGGTCGAGCTTCGGCAGCTGGGCCAGGGACTTCTTGCGTCCGAGGAAGCGGTGCCGGGGGACGCTGCCGCCGTCGCGGGAGAACGTGTCGTAGAGCGTCAGCCCGATCTTGATGAGGAAGGCGCCTCGCTCCTGCGGCTTTCCCTGCTTGTGCGTGAGGAAGCGCAGCGGGGCGGCGAAGACTCCGGAGAAGGTCGAGTAGATCGGGATCGTCGTCTCGAGCGGCTTGACGTAGTGGGGTGCGATCTTGAGTAGACCGTTGCGCTCCTGCACCGACTCCTTCACGAGTCGGAACTCACCGTTCTCGAGATATCGGATGCCGCCATGGATCATGTGACTCGAGGCCGCGGTCGCGCCGGACGCGAAGTCCGCCCGCTCGACCAGTAGGACGTCCACTCCCTGCATCGCGAGGTCGCGGAACGTCGAGATGCCGTTGATCCCTGCGCCGATGATCACGACGCTGGTGCGACCGCTCTCGCGTGCTCGGCGCACATTCTCTCGTTCGACATGGGCGGCGTTCGCAGTGCTCATCGTCTCTCCTTGCTGGGCCTACACGGTATATCCTGATTCCGTCAGCACAACTGCGCAAGCGAGATGCACGAACGTGCAAGGAGGCCCGATGAGCAATCCGTCTCTGAGCGACCCCCGGGCCGGGACCGCACTGCGTGCTGCGCAGATGTACTACCTGCAGGACATGACGATGGATGCGATCGCCAGTGAGCTCGCGACCTCGCGGTCATCCGTCTCGCGCCTGCTCAGCCATGCCCGTGCCACGGGGCTCGTGGAGATCCAGATCCATCAGCCCCAGGGGCAGGAGCTGCGCCTCGAGGAGGCCATCCGTGCACGCTTCGGCATCGCGGCGCACGTCGTGCCCACACCGAAGAACTTGTCCGACGTGGAGCGCTTCGAGCGGGTCGCCATGAGCGCGGCACGTCTGCTGCCGCTCTACTTCGACTCGAACATGACCCTCGGCATCGCCTGGGGGTCGACGCTGGACGCGATCAGCAGGCATCTGCCGAAGAAGGAGACGCACAACTCCACCGTCGTGCAGCTCAACGGTGCGGGCAACACCTTCACGAGCGGCGTGGACTACGCCAGTGAGATCCTCCACCGGTTCGGTCAGGCCTTCGGTGCCGGCATCCAGCAGTTCCCGGTGCCGGCGTTCTTCGACGATCCGCGGACGAAGGAGGCGATGTGGCGCGAACGCAGCACGCGGCGGGTGCTCGATCTGCAGGCCCGCGCCGATGTCATCCTCTTCGGCCTGGGGTCTCCCTTCGCCGAGGTGCCGAGCAGGGTGTACATCGGCGGCTATCTCGATCGGGATGACTACCGCAGTCTGCGCGAGGAGAAGATCGTCGGCGACATCGCCACGGTGTTCTACCGATCGGACGGCAGCTGGAAGGACATCGAGCTGAACAACCGGGCGACCGGTCCGACGTTCCCGGTGCTGTCGAGGGCGTCCAGGCGCATCTGCGTCGTCGCCGGCGTGCAGAAGCTGCCGAGCCTGCGCGGCGCGATCGCGACGCGTCTGATCACCGACCTCGTCCTCGACGAGCATCTCGCCGAACAGCTCGTCGACTCGTGACGAAAGGCGGCTGCACGTTCGTGCAGCGGGACTGAGTCGCGCAACCAAGGTCTTCTAGTGTGGATCCCAGAGCAGACAACGCCGTCACCGGCTGGAGAGAACACCTATGCACATCGTCGCCATAGACCAGGGCACCACGAGCACACGAGCGATCGTCTTCGACGACAGCGGGGCGATCGTCGCCACGGGGCAGCGTGAACACGAGCAGATCTTCCCTCAGGCGGGGTGGGTCGAGCACGACGCCGCCGAGATCTGGTCGAACACCACCGCGGTGATCGACATCGCCGTGCGCAACGCCGGTGTGAAGGCATCCGATGTCGCAGCGATCGGCATCACCAATCAGCGCGAGACCGTCGTCGTGTGGGACAGACTGACCGGTGAGCCCGTGCACAACGCGATCGTCTGGCAGGACACCCGCACCCAGCCGCTCATCGACGCCCTCGCGGCCGACGGGGGAGTCCGCCGCTTCGCTGACACCACCGGGCTGCCGCTGGCCACGTACTTCTCCGCATCCAAGATCGCCTGGATCCTCGACAACGTCGACGGAGCCCGTGAGCGTGCGGAGAGGGGCGACCTGCTGTTCGGCACCACCGACACCTGGCTGCTGTGGAATCTGACGGGCGGTGTCGACGGGGGAGTGCACGCCACCGACGTCACCAACGCCAGCCGCACGCTGCTGATGGACCTTCGTACGCTCGACTGGGATGACGCCCTGCTGGAGGCGTTCGATGTTCCCCGCGCGATGCTGCCCGTCGTGCTGTCCTCCTCCGAGGTGTACGGCGAAGCGGTCGGTACGGTGCTCGACGGCACCCCGATCGCCGGCATCCTCGGCGACCAGCAGGCGGCGACCTTCGGTCAGGTCGCCTTCGACGCCGGTGAGTCGAAGAACACCTACGGCACCGGCAACTTCCTCATCGTCAACACCGGTGAGGAGATCGTCGAGAGCAACAACGGCCTCATCACGACCGTCGCCTACCGCCTCGGAGACGATGCTCCTCGCTACGCGCTGGAAGGATCGATCGCGGTCACCGGGTCATTGGTGCAGTGGTTGCGCGACAATCTGGGCATCATCAAGGACTCGCCGGAGGTCGAAGAGCTCGCACTCACCGTGGAGGACAACGGCGGCGTCTACATCGTGCCTGCGTTCTCCGGACTGTTCGCCCCGCACTGGCGTCCCGACGCGCGCGGTGCGATCCTCGGCCTCACCCGCTTCGCGAACAAGGGCCACATCGCTCGGGCCGCGCTGGAGGCGGTCGCGTTTCAGACGCGCGAGGTGCTGGACGCCGTCATCGCCGACACGAACGTGCCCCTGGAAGAGCTTCGCGTGGACGGGGGCATGGTCGGCAACTCGGCGCTGATGCAGTTCCAGGCGGACGTGCTCGGTGTTCCAGTGATCCGACCTGCCATCATCGAGACGACTGCGCTCGGCGCGGCCTATGCCGCTGGACTGGCCGTCGGAGTCTGGGCCGATCTCGACGAACTCCGCGCCATGTGGCACGAGGACGAGCGCTGGACTCCGCAGATCGACGGGGAAGAGCGCGAGCGACGCATGGCGCGTTGGCGCAAGGCCGTCACGCGCACCTTCGACTGGGTCGACGAGGACTGAGCTCAGATCACCGGCGCGCCAGGACCGGAGCGGAACTCGCGGATGAGATGTTGCACGACCGCCGGGAGGTCTGCGTCGGTGGCCTCGGCGACAGCCAACTGGCGTTCATAGCTCGCGCCGCCGTCCAGGATCGTGCTGATCCCGTCGAACTCGCTCTCGCAGCCCAGATCGACCGCGATCGGCGCGAGTTCCGCCACTGTCTCGGCGAGGTGCTCACGAACCTGCCGCTGCGTGCCGGCGGCGTCCACGATCACCTTCGCGTCCAGGCCGTACCGCGCCGCGCGCCACTTGTTCTCGCGGTGGAACCATGGCGGCATCATGGGCAGCGTCTCGCCGGCATCCAGTCTGCGTGAGAGGTGCTCGACCAGCACCTGGACGAGAGCGGCGACAGAGGCGAGCTCCGACAGCGTCGAGAGCCCGTCGCACGCGCGCACCTCGATCGTGCCCCAGCGCGGAGCCGGCCGGATGTCCCAGCGCACCTCGGTGGCGTCGGCCATCACGCCGGTGCGGACCATGTCCTCGAGGTAGTGCTCGAACTCCGCCCACGAGTGCAGGGCCCACGGCAGCCCGGCTGTCGGCAGCTGCTGGAACACCAGGGCTCTGTTGGATGCGTAGCCGGTGCGCTCGCCCGCCCAGAACGGACTCGATGCGGAGAGCGACTGCAGATGCGGCAGATAGGCGGTCAGGGTGTTGATGATGGGGAAGACCTTGTCGCGGTCCTCGACGCCGACGTGCACGTGGATGCCCCAGATCATCATGTTGCGGCCCCACCACTGCGTCCGTTCGATGAGGTGGTGATAGCGGGTCTTGTCGGTGACCTGCTGATCGAACCATTGGGCGAAGGGATGACTGCCGGCGGACAGCAGCTCTATCCCGGCGGGATCGGTGGCCGCACGCACCGCGGCGATCGCGTTGGCGATGTCGCCGATGGCGTGGGCCACGGATTCGCCGATCCCGCTCGTGACCTCGATGGTGTTCGTGAGCAGCTCGCCCGTGACGGTGTGGCGCTCGGGCGCGCTTTCGTCCTCGAGAGCATCCAACAGTTCTGGGGCGCGTCCGACGAGGTCGCCCGTCTCCGGATCGGCGAGCATGATCTCCCATTCCAGTCCCACTGTGGACCGGGGGGAATCAGTGAATTCTTGCGTCACGTGCACAGTCTGACACGCACCCGGCACGACACGGATGAGCGCGTGTCGCCCCGTTTCGCGACTCGCCTCCGAATCTGGCAGAATAGAAGGTCGGACGACGTACTCGACCCTCTATCCAGAACGCGTCCACTCATTTGAGCTTCCGCCGGGTGTGCACCCCACTCTCCAGGCGACCGGTTCGTTTCCTTCCACACAATTCAGGAGAATCGTGGCTGTCAAGATTCGTCTCAAGCGCATGGGCAAGATCCGCGCGCCTTACTACCGCATCGTCGTCGCCGACTCGCGCACCAAGCGCGACGGTCGAGTGATCGAGGAGATCGGCAAGTACCACCCCACCGAGCAGCCCTCGTTCATCGAGGTCGACTCCGAGCGTGCGCAGTACTGGCTCTCGGTCGGCGCGCAGCCGTCCGAGCAGGTCACCGCCATCCTCAAGCTCACGGGCGACTGGGGCAAGTTCAAGGGCGACAAGGACGCCGTCTCGACCGTTCAGGTCAAGGCGCCCAAGGAGCCGTTCGAGATCGACGGTTCCAAGAAGTCCGTCGTCAAGCCGAAGGCGGAGAAGAAGGAGGCTCCCGCTGAGGAGGCTCCGGCCGCTGCCGACGCGGAGGCCGCTGAGGCCCCCGCAGCAGACGTCGAGTAATCGCCGTGCTCGCCGCCGCGCTCGAACACATCGTCAAGGGGATCGTCGATCACCGTGACGATGTGCAGATCAACGCCTCCACGTCGCCGAGAGGCGACCTGCTCGAGGTGCGCGTGCACCCCGACGACCGGGGGCGCGTGATCGGGCGCGGCGGCCGCACCGCGAAGGCACTGCGCACGCTCATCACCGCTCTGGCGGACGGGCGTCGCGTTCGCGTCGATGTCGCGGACGACTGACGTGGTGTCGAAAGACCGTAACCAGGGCAAGAACCAGCTGCGCGTAGGGCGCCTCGTCAAGGCCCATGGCCTCAAGGGCGCGCTCAAGCTCGAGCTGTACACCGACAATCCCGAACGTCGTTTCGTGACGGGAGCCGAGTTCACGTTGCAGGTGCCTGAGGCATCTCCGTGGCACGGCAAGAGCGTGACGGTGCGCGAGTACCGGGTCATGAACGGCAACCCTGTCGTGTTCTTCGAGGACATCGACGACCGTGAAGCGGCAGAGGGTCTCGTACGCGCCATCCTGTGGATCGACCAGGATGTCGACGAAGTCGAGGACGACGCCTGGTACGACCATCAGCTGGTCGGTCTCGACGTGGTCCGTGATGACGAGGTCATCGGCAAGGTCTCTCGCGTCGAGCACATGCCGGCGCAGGATCTTCTGATCGTGCGCCCCACGGGTGCCGGTGCGGACGGCGACGTCATGGTCCCGTTCGTCAAGGCCATCGTCCCTGCCGTCGACGTGGCCGGAGGTCGCGTGATCGTCACTCCGCCGGCCGGGCTGTTCGAAGAACTCCCGGACGCCGGTGCTGCCGCCGACGGCGGAGAGAGCCCGGCATCCGCCCCTGAGGGCGACGCAGCGGTCGACTGATCGATCGCTACGATCAACGCATGCGGATAGACGTCGTCTCCATCTTCCCCTCGTACTTCGACGGGCTGACGCTGTCGCTGGTCGGCAAGGCGCGCCAGAGCGGCATTCTCGATCTGCGCATCCATGATCTCCGCGACTGGACGAGCGATCGTCATCGCACGGTCGATGACACGCCGTACGGTGGCGGCGCGGGCATGGTCATGAAGCCGGAGCCGTGGGCGCTCGCGCTCGACGAGCTCTCCGCGGACTCCGACCGTCCGACCATCATCTTCCCGTCTCCTGCCGGCGAGGTGTTCCACCAGACGACGGCGCGCGAGTTCTCCGAGCGCACGCACCTGATCATCGGGTGCGGACGCTATGAAGGCATCGACGAGCGCGTGTTCGAGTACGCCGCGTCGCTCGGCGAGGTGCGTCTTGTCAGCCTCGGCGACTACGTGCTCAACGGGGGAGAGGTGGCAGCGATGGCGATGATCGAGGCTGTCGGTCGCCTGATACCCGGCGTCGTCGGCAACCCTGAAAGTCTGGTCGAGGAATCGCACGAGGACGGACTGCTGGAGTACCCGTCATACACGAAACCGTCGATATGGCGTGACCGTGCTGTGCCGGACGTGCTGCTCAGCGGAAATCACGCGGTGATCGAAGCGTGGCGTCACGACCAGCAGATCGCGCGCACCCGGAGCCGTCGCCCCGACCTGCTGAGCGACTGACGACTCTCCGGTTGATCGTGCAGCCGGCGGATCAGACGCGGGCGTCGATGTCGTCGAGCAGCTCGTCTTCCGTCTCCGCATCGTGATCGCGTCGACGGCGTTGCTTCGCGGGGGCCGGGCGGCCCTCGACCTCTTCGCGATGCTTCTGGATCTCGGTGCGGATCATGTACCCGATGAAGATGAAGCCCATCAGCGCGAAAAGGATCCACTGGATCGCGTATGACAGATGGGGTCCTGGGTCCTCCGTGGGCGAGTCGAACGCGCCGAGCGGCGTCTCGGGTGCGGGGTCCTCGCTCACCAGCAGACCGTATGCGCTCGTGATGACCTCGCCCGACGAGGTCGCGGCGATGCTCGGCAGATGGATCGTCGGCACCTGGCCCTCAGGGGCGCTGCGACCTGACGCCGGCAGCGGCTCGCCCGGTCGCAGTCGCACGATGACCTCGACGGTGCCCGTCGGTGCGGCAGGGACGGCGTCCGGGGTCGCCTCTTCGCCGGGAGGCACCCACCCGCGGTTGACGATGAACACGCGCCCGTCCACATCCTGGAAGGGGACGAGCACTTCGAAGGCGCTCGTCCCGCCGTGCGGGCGATTGCGCACGAGCACCTGCTCGTCGGAGAGGTACTCGCCCTGCAGCAGGACGGGGTGCCACTCGTCCTGCGGATCGAGCGCGCCGTCCGCGGCGAACGCCTCTGACAGGGGGATCGGCTGCGCATCGTAGTTCTGCGCCACGAGCGCGAGCTGCTCCGACTTGCTCTCGTTGCGGTCGAACTGCCAGTCGGCGAGGAACGCGCAGGCCACGGCGAAGGCGATGGCGATGAGCACGTACACGCCCCAGCGAACCAGACGGTTGTTCATGCGGGCAGCCCGTCGCGCACGGTCACCGGGAAGTCGCGGGCCGCGAGGTAGTCGTGCAGGAATGCGAAGTGCTCGTCGCACGCGAGCCAGATCTTCTCGCGGTCAGGGGCGTGGATACGCGGATTGCGCCAGACGACCTGCCGGGTCGCCCGCGCGCGGCAACCGGCTCGCGCGCATTCGAGTTCCTCTGTCACGCCTTGCCGTCCTCGTTGCGCTCGTCGCGTTCGTGCGCGTGCTCGGTGCTGTCGTCGTCCGGGGCGGGGCCTTCCGGCGAAGCGCCCGGCGTCGGCGTGCTCGGGCTGCGTCGATTCTCATGGATCGTGATCGTGCTCTGATCAGAGGTGTCGTCGACCTGCTCCGCGGTACGGACCGGAGCGGACAGCTGCTGCGTCGGCGACTCGGCGCCGGGCGTGGCGGTCGGGCTGATCGCGTTGGCGAAGACGACCGCGATGTAGGGGAGCACTGCGGTGGCGATCGCGAACACCCAGGTGTACCAGCCGTACGGCGTCACGAAGATCGTGAGCCCGAAACAGACCATCCGGATCACCATGGTGAGCACGTATCGACGCACACGGCCCGTCGCCTCATCCTGCGGCGCCTGCGGCAGGGAGGTCACGGCGGGAGCATGACGAGAGCGATTCACAGTGGTACAAGCCTACGCCGCGTGCGGGGTGCCGGAACGCCGCGATGCGCCGGTGATCGCGTCAGGCGAGGAGGAACGGAAGGAACCCGATCGACCCGATGAACAGGAACGAGAAGACCGACACGACGACGACGAGCGCGAGGATCGCCAGGCCGACGTAGCCGAGGATGAGCCCTGCGATCGCCATCCCCCGACCGCCGAGCGCCGAACCCGGACGCGTCTGCTTCAGCGCCATGTGACCGGTGATGATCGCAGCCAGCGAGGCCAGCAGTGGGAAGACGGCGAAGCTCAGCACGATTCCGGCGATCCCGGTGATGAGCGACGCGACGGCGAGCCCGCTGGTCGGCAGGGGAGCGGCGTACGGCTGCGCTGGTGCGTACGACTGTGCGTACGGGTGGGGCTGCTGCGCCGCGTAGGGCTGCTGCTGGGCCGCGTAGGGCTGCTGCTGGGCCGCGTATGCCTGCTGCTGCGCCGCGTAGGGCTGCTGTTGTGCGGCTCCGTAGGGGGCAGCCGGTTGCGGTTGCACGCTGTGGGCCGGCGCGACCGGATGCCCCTGCGACCCTGAGTACGGCTGAGCGGGCGCCCCGGGATACTGCTGAGGCTGACCGTAGGCGGAAGGACCGGGGATCGCGTGACCGGCCGGAGGTGTCGTGCTGCTGTCGTCGCTCATCGCGCCGCCTTTCGTCTTCACCACAGTTCCAGCCACGCCGGACGGTGTCAATCCGGCGTCGCCGGAATCGGATGCTGCGGCCCCGATAGGATGGCTCGGGCCGACCGAGCGCCAGTGGGAGTGAGAGATCATGAGTTCAGAACGAGTCGTCCTCGTCACAGGAGGCAATCGCGGCATCGGCCGTTCGATCGCGGAGCGGTTCGTCCGCGACGGCTACCGTGTCGCCGTCACCGCGCGCAGCGGTGAAGGTCCGGAGGGCGCTCTCACCGTTCGCGCAGACGTGACCGACGCTGCATCCATCGACGCCGCGTTCAGCGAGGTCGAGGAGAAGCTCGGTCCTGTCGAGATCGTGGTGGCCAACGCCGGCATCACCAAAGACACGCTTCTCATGCGGATGAGCGAAGACGACTTCGACAGCGTCGTCTCGACGAATCTCGGAGGAGCCTTCCGCGTCGTCAAGCGCGCCTCGAAGGGCATGCTGCGGGCACGCTTCGGCCGCGTCATCCTGATCTCGAGCGTCGTCGGCCTCTATGGGTCGGCAGGGCAGGTGAACTACTCCGCATCGAAGAGCGGTCTGGTCGGCTTCGCCCGATCATTGACGCGCGAACTCGGCGGGCGCGGGATCACCGCCAACGTCGTCGCGCCGGGATTCATCGAGACCGACATGACAGCCGAGCTCCCCGAAGACACGCAGAAGCAGTACAAGGCGAGCATTCCGGCTGGCCGCTTCGCAACGCCCGATGAAGTGGCCGGCGTCGTCACCTGGCTGGCCGGCGACGACGCCGCCTACATCTCCGGCGCTGTCATCCCCGTCGACGGCGGCCTCGGAATGGGGCACTGAGCGACCGCACTGGGCGGTCGCCGCGACCTCACAGCGGCGATCAACGTGACTTCACAGCGGCGATCACTGCGATGACGCGGCGCTGATCAGTTCGGCGAGGTGCGCGGGCCGCGTGAACTGCGGCCAATGCCCCGAGCCGATCCTGGTCACGGTCACATCTCCGAGTGCGCGGTACTCGTCCGCGTACGGACCCCACTGATCGAGCTGCGCCTCGAGCTCGTTCTGGTCGATCGACCCCATCAGCATCGTGACGGGGATGCGGTGACGGTCACCGGAGAGCATGAGAGGGTCGGTGGGGACGCGAGCGGGCACGGACCTCGTCAGCGGCAGCGTGCGCGCGCGAGTCGCGTCGTCGATGTCGTACACATCCTCATCGGGGAAGAAATCCCACCCGGGGAACGGGATGACGCCGTCCACCACGGGGAACTCGGAGATCGCCGAGTCGGGCGGTGGAGGCACAGTGTCGACGAAGATCACGCGGGCGATCCGATCAGGGCGCGCATCCGCCGCGCCCCACGCGACGTTGCCGCCGCCGCTGTGCCCGACGAGCACGACCGGTTCGTCACTCGCGTCGATCTGCGCGACGACCGCGCGCACCCAATCGTCGATCCCCACGTCGGCCGATGAGTCGGCGGACGCGCCGACGCCGGGCAGAGTGAGGGCGCGAACGCGATGGCCGGCTTCTTCGAGAGGAGGAACCACGTCATCCCACGAGGACGCGTCGAGCCAGAGGCCGGGTATGAGGATGATGTCCATACGGTGACGCTACGCGCGGGCACGGACATCCGCCACAGGTGCGCAGTTGTCGCGCTACGCGGCGGCGGTCAGGGCAGCAGCGCGACGACGGCGCTGAGATCGTGCGGACCGATGACCAGACTCGCGGCCTCCCGCACCGCGGGCTTCGCGTTGAACGCAAGGCCGAGGCCGGCGACGGACATCATCTTCAGGTCGTTCGCACCGTCGCCGATCGCGACGGTGGCGTGCAGGGGCACGTCGAGCTCGGCGGCCCACTCGGTGAGCGCATGCGCCTTGGCCTCGGCATCCACGATCTCGCCGTCGACGAATCCCGTCAGGAGGCCATCGGCGACGTCGAGGCGGTTCGCGCGCCACCGATCGACCCCGAGTTCGGGCGCGATGTGATCGAGGATCTCGTGGAAGCCACCGGAGACCACCCCGACGACCCCGCCGCGTTCGTGCACCGCCGCGGTCAACTCGCGGACGCCCTGGGTCGGCTCGACACGCGCGCGAACCCTGGCGAACGCGGTCGTCGGAACTCCGGTGAGCTCTCTGACGCGCGAGCGCAGGCTCGCGGCGAAGTCGACCTCTCCGCGCATGGCGGCCTCCGTCGCACGCTGTACTTCCTCACGTCGGCCGGCCTCGTCGGCGAGAAGCTCGATCACCTCGTTGCGGATCAGGGTGGAATCGGCATCGAGGACGACGAGGAAACGCGCTGTGGTCACACGCTCGAGCGTAGCGCGCGTCAGCGTTCGATCTGCACGCCCTTGCCGACCACCGTGATGCCGGAATCGGTGACGGTGAACCCGCGCTCGAGATCGCGCTCGCGATCGACGCCGACGGTGGCACCGTCGAGCAGGACGACGTTCTTGTCGAGCACGGCGCGGTGGATCCGAGCACCCTGCCCGACGTGGACATGGTCGAAGAGGACCGAGTCGGTGATGGTCGAACCACCGCCGGCGAGAGTGCCAGGACCGACCACGCTGCGTTCCAGATGCGTGCCAGACAGCACCGAACCGAGTGAGACGATCGAGTCGATCGCGTTGCCGATGCGGCCGACCGCATCCCGGACGAACTTCGCCGGCGGTGCGTTCACGCTCTGCGTGCGGATCGGCCATAGCGTGTTGTACAGGTTGAACACGGGCAGTGTGGAGATGAGATCCATGTGCGCATCGAAGAACGAGTCGATCGTCCCCACGTCGCGCCAGTACGCACGATCGCGCGGTGACGACCCTGGCACGTCGTTCTGCTTCATGTCGTAGTACCCGGCTTCGCCGCGTTCGACGAAGTAGGGAATGATGTCTCCGCCCATGTCGTGCGCCGAGGTCGGCAGCTCGCCGTCGGATTCGACGGCCTCGACGAGCGCATCGGTGTCGAAGATGTAATTGCCCATCGACGCGAGCACCTCGTGCGGCGAATCGACGAGCCCCTCGATCTCGGTCGGCTTCTCCAGGAACGCACGGATGCGGCCGGAGCCGTCGGGATCCGCATCGATCACGCCGAACTGATTCGCCATCGCGAGCGGCTGACGGATGCCGGCGACCGTGGCCTTCGCGCCCGAGGCGATGTGCGCCTTGACCATCTGACGGAAGTCCATCCGGTACACGTGGTCGGCGCCGATCACCACCACGATGTCCGGCTTCTCGTCGTTGATGAGGTTGAGGCTCTGCAGGATGGCGTCCGCGGAGCCGGAGAACCAGCGCTTTCCGAGCCGCTGCTGCGCCGGCACCGACGTGACGTACGAGTCGAGCAGTGCCGACATCCGCCACGTCTGCGAGATGTGGCGGTCGAGGCTGTGGGATTTGTACTGCGTCAGCACGACGACCTGGCGCAGGCCCGAGTTGATGAGGTTCGAGATCGCGAAGTCGATCAATCGGTACTGCCCGCCGAAGGGCACCGCCGGTTTCGCTCGGTCGGCCGTCAGAGGCATGAGACGCTTGCCCTCGCCGCCGGCGAGGATGATGCCGAAAACCTTCTTGGGGACCGCCATGGCTCCACCATAGATCCCGAATGCTCCGCTGTACTAGCGTTCAGACATGCGCGTCGACATGATCACGAAGGAATACCCGCCGGAGATCTACGGCGGGGCCGGTGTGCACGTCGCAGAACTCGTCTCAGCGCTGCGCCGGTCGATCGACGTGCAGGTGCGCGCGTTCGGTTCCGACCGCGAAGAGGGCGGCACGAAGGCCTATCGGACACCGGCGGAGCTGATCGATGCCAACGCCGCTGTGCAGACGCTCGGGACCGACCTCACGATGGTCGGCGACATCGCCGGCGCGGACGTGGTGCACAGTCACACCTGGTACGCGAATTTCGCCGGACACATCGCCTCGCAGCTGCACGGCATCCCGCACGTCCTCACGGCGCACAGCCTTGAGCCGCTGCGTCCGTGGAAGGCCGAGCAGCTCGGCGGCGGCTATGCCGTCTCGAGCGGGATCGAGAAGCTCGCCTACGAGAACGCCGCGGCGATCGTCGCGGTCTCCGGCGGGATGCGGGCGGACATCCTGCGCAGTTACCCCGCTGTGGACCCTGCGCGGGTGAGGGTGATCCACAACGGCATCGATGTCGAGCAATGGCGTCCCATCACGGACGCCGCCTTCCTCGCGGGCATCGGTATGGATCCGGATCGTCCTTCTGTGGTGTTCGTCGGTCGGATCACCCGGCAGAAGGGGTTGCCGTACCTGCTGCGCGCCGCAGCGGAGCTCCCGCCGGAGGTCCAGCTGGTGCTGTGCGCCGGCGCACCTGACACCCCCGAGATCATGGCCGAGGTGCAGGAGGGCGTGCGCCGGCTGCAGCAGACGCGCGAGGGCGTCATCTGGATCGAACGGATGCTGCCGCGAGGCGAGCTCTCGGCGATCCTCACCGCGGCGACGACGTTCGTGTGCCCGTCCGTCTACGAACCGCTCGGGATCGTGAACCTCGAGGCGATGGCATGCGGCGCCGCCGTGGTGGGCACGGCGACAGGCGGGATTCCCGAGGTCGTGGACGACGGAGTGACCGGACGCCTCGTGCCGATCGAGCAGCTGACGGACGGGACGGGCACCCCGGTCGACCCCGACCGCTACGTCGCCGATCTCGCGCGCATCCTCACCGAGGTCGCCATGGATCCGGAGCGTGCGGCGGGATACGGAGAAGCCGGAAGGGAGCGTGCGGCGCGCGAGTTCAGCTGGGCCGCGATTGCCGACACCACGCGGGCGCTCTACGCAGACCTCACGAATTGAGCCGATAGGCTGGAAGCATGCCGAGCGCTCTTGATTTCACCGATGTCGTCGTGCGCCGTGACGGGCGCAACATCGTCGATCATGTGACCTGGCAGGTCGCAGACGACCAACGATGGGTGGTGCTCGGGCCGAACGGCGCAGGCAAGACCACGCTCCTGCAACTGGCGGACACGCTGATGCACCCGTCGGCCGGTGCAGTGACGATCCTGGGGGAGACACTCGGTCGCACAGACGTGTTCGAGCTGCGCCCGCGGATCGGCTTCGCCTCCTCGGCGATGGCGAAGCGCATCCCACGGGACGAGAGCGTGCTCAACGTGGTGCTCACTGCCGCGTACTCCGTGACCGGACGTTGGAACGAGCAGTACGAGAACATCGACGAGCGCCGCGCCCTGCGCGTGCTGGGGGAGTGGAAGCTCGATCACCTCGCCGATCGCACATTCGGCACCCTCAGCGACGGAGAGCAGAAGCGCGTGCAGATCGCCCGTGCCGTCATGACCGATCCGGAGCTGCTGCTGCTCGACGAGCCGACCGCGTCGCTCGATCTCGGCGCCCGCGAGGAGCTGCTGGGCCTTCTGAGCGGCTACGCGTCATCACCCACGACCCCCGCGATGGTCATGGTCACCCACCACGTCGAAGAGATTCCGGTGGGATTCACCCACGTGCTCCTGATCCGCGACGGCCGCGTCACGGCTGCCGGTCCCATCGCCGAGACGCTGACGGCTGAGGCTCTCACCGAGGCCTTCGGCATGCCGATCGTCCTCAGCGCGGAAGACGGCAGGTACGCGGCGCGCGCCATGTCCTGAGCATCGATCTGCTAGACTCGACCCTTGGTGCATATGCACCCTCCGACTTTCTTCCCATTCGTATCCGCAAGCCAAGGAATCAGCAATGAAGACTGACATTCACCCCGACTACCAGGCCGTCGTGTTCCGCGACCTCGGCTCGGGCGAGACGTTCCTCACCCGCTCCACCGTCTCCAGCGACAAGAAGATCGAGCTGGACGGCGTGGAGTACCCCGTCATCGACGTCGAGATCTCCTCGGCCTCGCACCCGTTCTACACGGGCAAGCAGCGCATCATGGACTCGGCCGGTCGTGTCGAGAAGTTCAACCAGCGCTTCAAGGGCTTCGGCGGCAGCAAGTAACCGCCGCGCACGAGAAAGGCCCCGCTTCGGCGGGGCCTTTCTCGTTTTCGGTGGGTCTCGAGGTCAGTCGACCTCTATGACGATGCGGCCGTCGACGTCCATCCGGCCTCCGTCGGGCGTCGGCGCGGGGGCGGATGCGCGGTGCTGACGACCGCGTTCATCGGCCGCTTCGTGCGCGGTGGGCGACCAGACGGCGTCGAAGACGCCGACGAGTCCGCCGCCCGCCATGCCGCGGTACTTCTCCTCGACGCTCCTGCGTGAGAACACATGGCGCGCACTGACGATGATCAGGACCGGGATCGTCGCGAGCACCGCCCCGATCGTCAGCCAACCCCACACGTCGCTCATGCCCCCAGCCTAGAGAAGGGGACGAGGAGACGGCATCCGTCTTCAGAGGGACGCCGCATCCGCCTGCCGTACCGGCCAGCTGCCGTCGAGAGCGTCCTCGGCATCGAGTCGGCCTATCCGGATGAAGTACTCGGTCAGGCTCTCGGCCTGCGTGCGTGCCCATCCGATCTGCTGCGTGTGCAGCTCCTGCGCCGAGGTCGCGAGCGGGAAGCTGCGCGCGATCGCCTGCGCGACGCGGCCGGCGGCGATCGCATCCGCTGCCGCCTCGTGCGCCCCGTCGAGCTGCACGGCGTAGTGCTCTGCGACGACCTCGAGGGTGCGCTTGCCCTTGCGATAGCGATCGACGGCCTTGTCGATGACATGAGGATCGATGATGGGACCGGGGGAGTCGAGCGGGGCGATGCCGTGCCGCAGGCATTCGTGAGTGAGCAGCGAGAAGTCGTACGACGCGTTGTACGCCACCACCGGCATTCCCTGGGCGAAGAGCGCGCGCAGCGACGACGTGATCTCGGCGACCACCTCATGAGCGGGCCGCCCCTGAGCGCGCGCCTGTTCGGTGCTGATCCCGTGCACGGCTGCCGCGCCTTCCGGAATCGGGATGCCGGGATCGGCCAGCCACGAACGCGCGGCGATCTCACGTCCCTTCGCATCGAGCACGCCCACGTGCGCGGTGACGATCCTGTCGGACGTGACATCGACACCGGTGGTCTCAAGATCGAAGACGCCGATGCGGCTGAGCCAGCCGGGGAGTTCGAGATCGATTGCCATGACCCCACGCTAGGGAGGGGATCGGACAACGCGCTGCAGGCACGCCCGTAGACTGGTCGCATGCCCGTTCCCTCGCCCTACGCCGAGCGATTGAGTCGCCTTCCGGTCGAACGTCACGAGGTCGACGTGGCAGGCGGCACCACCGCGTACTGGGTGTACGGGCCCTCGGCAGGTCCGAGTGCGGAACGCGATCCGATCACGGTCATCGCCGTGCACGGCTTCCGCGGAGAGCATCATGGACTGGAACCCGTGCTCGCCTATCTCCCAGAGGTGAGGGTGATCGCTCCCGACCTGCCTGGTTTCGGCGAGACCCCTCCTCTGCCCGGTCGCACCCATGATCTCGCTGCGTACGCGGATTGGCTGCGGGAGTTCGCCGACGCCGTCGCTCCCGGCGCCGTCATCCTGGGGCATTCCTTCGGCTCGATCGTGACCTCAGCCGCAGTCGCCGGCGGACTCGAGACGCCGCGGCTCATCCTGATCAACCCGATCGGCGCACCTGCACTCGAAGGCCCCAAGGGCGTTATGACCCGACTCGCCGTCTGGTACTACGACCTCGGTGCGGCGCTCCCGTCGAGGATCGGCACCGCGCTCCTGCGCAACAGGCTGATCGTCCGCGTCATGAGCATCACGATGGCGAAGACGAACGACCGCGCGCTGCGCCGTTTCATCCACGACCAGCACGACACGTACTTCTCCGACTTCGCTGATCGCGATGTGCTGCGCGATGCATTCGTGGCGAGCGTCTCGCACGATGTCCGCGCGTTCGCACCTCGGATCGCCGTGCCCACGCTGATGGTGGCTGCGCAGAAGGACGACATCACGCCGATCGAGGCCGAACGCCACCTCGCCACGCTCTTCCCCGATGCGTCTCTCGTGGAGATCGCCGACGTCGGCCATCTCATCCACTACGAGGCGCCTGCGGAAGCGGCCGGGGCGATCCGCCGGTTCCTCAGGGTTCCCGTCGCGCGAGGCCGATGAGTCCGGCCACTCGGTAGGGGATGACCTCTCCCATCGCGAGCGACGTCTCGGTGCGGTCGACGCCTTCGATCGAGAGGATCCTGGCATCCGTGTCGAACAGGTGACGCGCGTCGCGACAGGCCACCCGCGCCAGCAGATCGATGGAACCGCTGAGACCGTGCACTTGCAGTACCTCGGGGATGCGTGCGAGCTCGGCGGTGATCCGCGGGAGCTCCGTCTGCCGCAGACCGATGCTGACGAACGCCTGCAGAGGGAAGCCGAGGACTTCCGGTGAGAACGAGCGCTCGTACGACAGGAAGACGCCTGTCTGCTCGAGCCGCGCCATGCGCGCCTGGATCGTGTTGCGCGACAGGCCGAGCGTCTCGGCGAGCGACACGATGGTCGTACGGGGGTCTTCGGCGAGGACGGCGAGCAGATCGAGGTCGACGCGATCGAGAGCGGGCATAGTGCCAAACCATAGCAGGGGCGATGCCTCCGTACTGGGCAACATGCTCAAGCCATCTCCGAATGCTTGAGCGTGCTGATCACCGGACGTACCCTCGAAGCATCCGATTACGTTGTCGGTGCACGCGTGCAGCTCCTCACGAGGGAGGCACACGACAGGAGGACGATGATGTCACCGCAGACCACCCCGATAGCAGACTCCACGCAGGACCTGGAGCTCTCCGAGAGAATCCTCGCGCCTGACGGCAACCGTCAGAAGAACCCCGATCTGGACCCCTTCGTCGCCGACGTCGACGCCGCGCAGCTGCGCGCACTGCTGCGCGACATGATCATCCTGCGGCGCATCGATGCCGAGGGCGTCGCACTGCAGCGTCAGGGCCAGTTGGGCCTGTGGGCTCCGTGCAACGGGCAAGAGGCCGCGCAGATCGGCACCGCACGTGCACTCGACCCGATCGACTTCGTCTTCCCCAGCTATCGGGAGACCGGCGTCATCTACGCGCGCGGCGCGCAGCCCGGCGACTTCGTGCGGGTATGGCGCGGCGAGGAGGGGGCGCCCTTCGACCCCGCAGCGATGCGCGTCGCTCCGCTGCAGATCATCATCGGCGCGCAGACGCTGCATGCGGTCGGCTACGCCATGGGCATCAAGCACGAGAAGGCTCCGGAAGTCGCCGTCACGTACTTCGGCGACGGCGCCACCAGCCAGGGCGACGTGAACGAGGCGATGGTGTTCGCCGCGTCGTATCAGGCACCCGTCGTGTTCGTGTGCCAGAACAACCACTGGGCGATCTCGGAGCCGGTCGCGCTGCAGTCGCAGTATCCCATCGCCGGGCGCGCCCCCGGATTCGGCATCCCCAGTCTCCGTGTCGACGGAAACGACGTGCTCGCCTGCATGGCTGCGATGCGCTGGGCGCTCGCGCACGCACGGGCGGGCAAGGGGCCGGCCTTCATCGAGGCCGTGACCTACCGCATGGGCCCGCACACCACCTCCGACGATCCCACCCGGTACCGTGACCCCGCCGAACTCGAGGCATGGCGCACGCGTGACCCGATCGCACGGCTGGAGGCGCATCTGCGTGCCTCCGGCGAACTCGACGACGACCACGTGGCCGCGGCGCAGGCCGATGCCGACAGCATGGCGCGGGAGATGCGCGCTGCGTGCCTGGGCATGGTCACGCGCGAGCCGCTCGCGGTGTTCGACAACGTCTACGCCGAGCCGCACTGCGGGATCGACCGTCAGCGGGACGAGTACTCCGCGTACGTCTCATCGTTCGAGGAGGCCTGAGATGACGGAGATGACTCTGGGCAAGGCCCTCAACGCCGGGCTGCGCAAGGCGATGGGTGACGACGACAAGGTCGTGCTCATGGGCGAGGACATCGGCAAGCTCGGCGGAGTGTTCCGCATCACCGACGGCCTGCTGAACGAGTTCGGCGCCACGCGGGTGATCGACACACCGCTCGCGGAATCGGGGATCGTCGGCGCGGCCGTCGGCCTCGCCTACCGCGGATACCGGCCCGTCGTGGAGATCCAGTTCGACGGGTTCGTGTACCCGGCCTTCGATCAGATCGTGTCGCAGGTGGCGAAACTGCACTATCGCACACAGGGACGCGTGAAGATGCCGATCACGATCCGCATCCCCTGGGCGGGCGGTATCGGTGCGGCCGAGCATCACTCCGAATCGCCGGAGGCGTACTTCGTGCACACCGCGGGCCTCCGCGTCATCACGGTCTCGAATCCGCAGGACGCCTACCGTTGCCTGCAGCAGGCCATCGCCTCGGACGATCCGGTGATCTTCTTCGAGCCGAAGCGGCTGTACCACCACAAGGGCGACGTCGACCTGCAGGCCTCACTCGCCGACGCGCCGCCGATGGGTGTCGCACGGGTACTGCGCGAGGGGTCGGACGCCACGATCATCACGTACGGCGCGATGGTGTCGACGGCGTTGGATGCGGCGTCCGCCGCAGAGGACGACGGGGTGTCTCTCGAGGTCATCGATCTCCGCTCGATCTCGCCGGTCGACTACGACACGGTCTCGGCATCCGTGCGCCGCACGGGACGGGTCGTCGTCGCGCATGAGGCGTCGCGCGAAGCAGGTGTCGCCGCGGAGGTCATCGCGAGCATCACGGAGCAGTGCTTCGAGTACCTCGAGGCCCCGCCACTGCGGGTGACAGGACACGATGTGCCCTATCCGCCGGCGAAGCTCGAGAAGTTCCACCTTCCCGACCTCGACCGGATCCTCGACGCGGTGGACCGTGTGCTCGACCGTCCCAACAGCCTGACAGGAGCCGAGTCATGATCGAGGAGTTCCACCTTCCCGATCTCGGCGAGGGTCTCGCCGAGGCGGAGGTCGTGCAGTGGCTCGTCGCACCAGGCGACACGGTGACGTTGAATCAGACGCTCGCCGAAGTCGAGACGGCGAAGGCCGTCGTCGAGCTGCCGTCGCCGTTCGAGGGTGTCGTATCGACCCTGCACGCCGAGGCGGGCGAGACGGTCGCCGTCGGGGCGCCGCTGATCGCGTTCGACGTCGCCGGACCGGACGCACCCGAGGCGGGTGACACGGACGCCGCATCGTCGGCAGAGGAGAAGACGCCGCCCAACCTCGTCGGATACGGGGCTGCTCCCGCCAAGGGCGGCCGCCCGGCTCGGCGCTCGCGCAGGAGCGGCCGCGTCGACGCCGTGGCCGACACGGCGGTGCTCGAAGCGGCGCCGCACGACGTGCTGACCGAGTCGCCGGCTGCCACGCGAGTGGGGGAGCGGCCTCGTTCCACGCCCCCAGTACGCGCCTATGCCAAGCGATCGGGCGTGGACATCGTCCTGGTCGCCGCAGAGGTCGGAGACCGCGTGATCACGCGGGACGACATCGATGCGTATCTGGAGCGGGTCGGCGGACGAGTCGAGGCTGAAGCGCCCCGCACGCCCGCCACCGCAGCGGCTGTGTCCGCCGGCGAGCGCGAGACGCGCATACCGATCAGGGGTGTCCGCAAGCACACGGCGGCTGCGATGGTCCAGAGCGCCTTCACGGCCCCTCATGTCACCACCTTCCACACCGTCGACGTCACGGCGACGATGGACCTGATCGCGAGTCTGCGCGATGACCGATCGCTCGCAGAGCACCGCATCGGTCCGCTCGTGATCGTGGCGAAGGCGGTGTGCCTCGCACTCACTCGCACGCCGGGACTCAACTCGCGATGGGACGAGCAGGCCGGCGAGATCGTGCAACCGCACTACGTCGACCTCGGCATCGCCGCGGCGACCGAGCGCGGTCTGATCGTGCCGAACATCCGCGATGCCGATCAGATGACCCTGCCGCAGCTCGCCGACGCCCTGCGTGCGCTCACGGACACGGCGCGTTCGGGGCGCACGTCACCGGCAGAACTCGCGGGCGGGACGTTCTCGATCACCAACATCGGCGTGTTCGGGATCGACGCGGGAACGCCGATACTTCCCCCTGGACAATCCGGGATACTCGCGGTCGGGGCGGTGCGTCGCATGCCATGGGAGTACAAGGGCGAGATCGCTCTGCGGCAGGTGATGACCCTGAGCCTCTCCTTCGATCATCGGATCGTCGACGGCGCGGAAGGAGCACGGTTCGTCAAGGACGTCGCCGACATCCTCAAGGAGCCGGGACGCGCGATGCTGCTGCGTTGACCACGCAGGTCGGGCTCGGCGGCGCGAGGGCGCGGTCGAGTCCTGCGGGGCGTCCCGACGCTTCAGGAGGTCACGGCGGCGTGCGCCATCGCGGAGAGGATCTTCGCCGTCGACTTGTTCGAGCGGGTCGCGCTGCGCGTGCTGTGCGGGGTGGAGTTGATGAGTCCGAAGCACGCCTGCACGCGCAGCCGCAGTTCATCGGCCGGCGCCTCGTGCAGCGGGACGAGAGCGGAGATCCACAGGTCGATGTAGATCCGTTGCAGTCGGCGCACCTCGGCACGGTCCTCGTCGCTCAGATGGGCGAGGTCCCGATCCTGCACGCGGATGACATCGGCGTGCGTGAGCGCGAAGTCGACGTGGAAGCCGATGAGGGCGAGCATCCTGCCCTCGTCATCCGACGCTGCCGCGGCGACGCTGCTCCCACCGGAGACGAGATCTTCACTGACCTTGATGAGCACGGCGCCCAGCAGCGCCTGCTTGCCCGCGAAGTGACGGTACACGGCAGGGCCGGACACTCCCACAGCCGCGCCGATGTCCTCGAGGCTCACACCCGAATAGCCGCGCTCGGCGAAAAGACGTGCGGCCTCGTGAAGCAGGGAGTCCGCGCGTTCGGCCTTGGCGCGATCACGCGCGGTCGGAGGGGTTGCCATCTCAGTTAATGCTCGCTAACCTAAATTGACTGGTTAGTGAACAGTAACCGAAAAGTGTTGTTCGATGCCACCGCGAGTCGAGGAGGATGCCGCGATGCCCGCCACCCAGGAGATGCTGGCCACTGAGCTGCGCGAGCGTCTCGCGACCGCCGCAAGGGGCGGATCCGAGGCGTCCCGCAGCCGTCACGTCGCCCGTGGCAAGCTGCTGCCCAGGGAGAGGATCACGAGGCTGCTGGATGAGGGCAGCCCGTTCCTCGAGGTGTCGCCGCTCGCAGCAGACGGCATGTACGGGGGAGAGGCGCCGGGCGCTGGCGTGATCGCGGGCATCGGTCTCGTGCACGGCCGGCATGTCATGGTCGTCTGCAACGACGCCACGGTCAAGGGCGGAAGCTATCTGCCGCTGACCGTGAAGAAGCACCTTCGCGCGCAGGAGATCGCGCTCGAGAACCGGCTTCCCTGCATCTACCTCGTCGACTCGGGTGGAGCGTTCCTGCCGAAGCAGGATGAGGTCTTCCCCGACCGCGAGCATTTCGGGCGGATCTTCTTCAATCAGGCCCGGATGAGCGCGGAGCGCATCCCGCAGCTCGCTGCGGTGCTCGGATCCTGCACGGCGGGTGGCGCCTACGTGCCCGCGATGAGCGACGAGACCGTGATCGTCCGTGGCCAAGGGACGATCTTTCTCGGCGGACCGCCCCTGGTGAAGGCCGCCATCGGCGAGATCGTCACGGCCGAGGACCTCGGTGGAGGCGAATTGCACGCCAGGCGCTCGGGCGTCGTGGATCATCTGGCCGAGAACGACGAGCACGCTCTTGAGATCCTGCGTGACATCGTCGCGACGCTGCCGTCCCCGCACGCGCCCGAGTGGGAGGTGGCAGCATCGCGCCCGCCCGCAGAGCAGTCCAGCCTCTACGACGTGGTCCCCGTCGATGTGAACGCCGCGTACGACGTGCACGAGGTGATCGACCGGCTGATCGACGCCGACTCCTTCCGCGAGTTCAAATCCGAGTACGGCACGACGCTGGTGACCGGATTCGCAAGGCTGCACGGCCACCCGGTCGGCATCGTCGCGAACAACGGCGTCCTCTTCAGCGAGTCCGCGCTCAAGGGCGCGCATTTCATCGAACTGTGCGATCAGCGCGGCATCCCGTTGCTCTTCCTGCAGAACATCACCGGATTCATGGTCGGATCCGACGCCGAGGCCGGTGGCATCGCGAAGGACGGCGCCAAGATGGTCACCGCGGTCGCCACCACGCGGGTGCCCAAGCTCACGGTCATCATCGGCGGCTCATTCGGCGCGGGCAACTACTCGATGTGCGGACGGGCGTACTCGCCGCGATTCCTGTGGACCTGGCCCGCCAGCCGCATCTCGGTGATGGGCGGCAACCAGGCGGCCTCGGTGCTCGCCACGGTCAAGGAGGACCAGTTGACGGCTCGCGGTGAGAACTGGAGCACCGATGAGCGCAGCGCGTTCGAGGCGCCGATCCGCGCGCAGTACGAGACGCAGGGCGAGCCCTACTACGCCACGGCGCGGCTCTGGGACGACGGGATCGTGGATCCGGATGAGACGCGCGATCTGCTCGGCCTCGCCCTCGATGTCGTCGCCCGCAGCCCGCTGCCAGAGCCGCGCTTCGGCGTATTCAGGATGTGATGAGGATGAACGACGCCCTTTCGATCAGCACCGTGCTCGTCGCCAATCGTGGCGAGATCGCGCGCCGCATCATCCGCACCCTGCGGGAGCGGGGCCTGCGCAGCGTCGCCGTCTACAGCGAGGCTGATGCGGACGCCCCCCATGTCCGCGAGGCGGATGAGGCCGTCCTGATCGGCCCTGCGCCGGCGGCGGAGTCGTATCTCGACGTGGACGCCGTGATCGATGCGGCGAGACGCGCCGGTGCGGATGCGATCCACCCCGGCTACGGTTTCCTCTCCGAGAGCGTCGCTCTTGCACAGGCATGCGGGCGCGCGGGCATCGTCTTCGTAGGTCCGTCCACCGACGCGCTCGAGATCATGGGCGACAAGGCGAAGGCGCGCGAGCACGTCGCCGCGCGGGGCGTCCCGGTCGTGCCGGGTTTCACCGCGGCGGGATTGACCGATGCGGACATCGCAGTGCGTGCGGACGAGATCGGGTATCCGCTGCTGGTCAAGCCGAGCGCCGGCGGCGGCGGCAAGGGCATGGAATCGGTGTCCGATCCCGACAGCCTCGCGTCGGCGCTGGCATCCGCGCGCCGCATCGCCAGGGCCGCGTTCGGAGACGATGCGCTCGTACTGGAGCGGCTGATCCGCCGCCCTAGACACATCGAGGTGCAGGTGTTCGGGGACACCCACGGCAACGTGATCGCGCTCGGCGAGCGCGAATGCACGCTGCAGCGACGCCATCAGAAGGTCATCGAGGAGGCGCCGTCCGCGGGTCTTCCCGATGGACTCACCGCGCGTCTGTTCGACGCCGCCGTGCGCGCTGCGCAGAGCGTGTCGTACGTGGGAGCGGGGACAGTGGAGTTCCTCGTCGACGCGGACTCGCCGGAGGACTTCTTCTTCATCGAGATGAACACGCGTCTGCAGGTGGAGCATCCGGTCACGGAAGCCGTCACCGGGCTCGACCTCGTCGCCCAGCAGCTCGTCGTCGCCGCCGGTGGCGAAGTGCCGGAGCCGCCGAGGCCGCGCGGGCACGCTATCGAGGCCCGCATCTACGCGGAGGCACCCGAGCGGGACTTCCTTCCGTCCACGGGGCGCGTCCTGCGCTTCCGCGCTCCTCGGGGCGTGCGGGTGGATGCAGCGATCGAGACGGGCAGCGAGGTCACGGGCTTCTACGATCCGATGATCGCGAAGGTGATCGCCTACGCACCTGATCGCGAAGCAGCCATCGCCCGTCTCGACAGGGCGCTCGCGGAGACGGTGGTGCTCGGCGTCGACACGAACATCGCCTTCCTGCGGCAGCTGCTCGCGAACGAGCGCGTAGTCGGCGGCGACCTCGAAACCGGCCTGATCGAGACGCTGCTGCCCGTTGTGCCGGCCGAGGTGTCCGACGCGATGATCGCCGCCGCGAAACAGGAAGTGCGCCATGAGGCCGAGCGTGCTGAAGCACGTCTCACGCTGGAGAATCCGTCTCGCCGTTCGGGCGGTGTGTGGGCGGCACTCACCGATTCCGATGCGCAGGCCATCGCATTCCTCACGGATGCGGACGAGATCGTCGACGGCGCAGGAGCAGGCGCGGCCGCGGCAGACGCAACCGCCGCGATGGATGCCGAAGGCTCGGTCTGGGTGAGTGAGAGCGGCCGTACCGCACGTCTTCGCCCGCTGGACCGTCGGGAGAGGATGCTGCGCCGTCTCGCCGCGCAGCATCCGGTCGATGCGGAGACCCACCCTGAGGCTCGGGCACCGATGCCGGGGAGCATCGTCGCCGTGCACGTCGAGGACGGCATGAACGTGACTGCAGGGCAGCCTCTCGTCTCGATCGAGGCGATGAAGATGGAGCATCCGGTGCCGGCACCGCACGACGGCGTCGTGCGTCTGCTGGTCGCGGCCGGCGACCAGGCGAAACGTGGTCAGGCAGTCGCAGTGGTGACACCCACCGCCGCGAGCCCGACGAAGGACATCCCAGAAGGAGCAATCGCATGACCGAAGATCTCACCGCTGAAGAGGTCGAACTCGCGGCGATGGTGCGCGAGTTCGCCGACACAGTCGTCGCACCGCAGTCGTACGAGGCCGATCGCACGCACACCCTGTCGATGGACGTCGTCCGGCAGATGGGGGATCTGGGCCTGTTCGGCCTGCCGTTCCCCGAGGAGGTGGGCGGTCAGGGCGGCGACTACATGGCGCTCGGTCTCGCGATCGAGGCGCTGGCCAGGGTCGACCAGTCGATCGCCATCACCCTGGAGGCCGGCGTCAGCCTCGGCGCGATGCCGATCTTCCGCTTCGGCGACGATGCGCAGAAGTCCGAATATCTTCCCGACCTCCTCGCAGGGCGGGCGCTGGCGGGCTTCGGGCTCACAGAACCGGAAGCCGGCAGCGATGCGGGCGCGACGCGCACGATCGCGCGTCGCGAAGGCGATGAGTGGGTCATTGACGGGACCAAGCAGTTCATCACGAACTCGGGAACCCCGATCACCCGTTTCGTGACGGTCACGGCTGTCACCGGCGTCCGCGACGGTCGCAAGGACATCTCGACCATCATCGTGCCCAACGGCACGCCGGGCTTCACCGTGGAAGCCCCGTACGACAAGGTCGGCTGGCGCGCATCCGACACGCACCCGCTCACGTTCGACGGGGTCAGGGTTCCAGCGGAGAACCTGCTCGGTGAGGAGGGTCGCGGGTTCGGCAACTTCCTCAGCATCCTCGACGAAGGACGCATCGCGATCGCCGCACTCTCGACCGGCGCGGCAGAGGGCTGCCTCGAGGACGCGGTCGAGTACGCGAAGAGCCGCACCGTGTTCGGCAGCGCGCTGAGCACCCGCCAGAACGCCCAGTTCACGCTGGCACGGATGCGTGCGCGCGTGCACACGGCGCGTCTGGCGTGGCATCATGCCGCACGGCTCCGTGATGCGGGCAAGCCGTTCGCCGAGGCATCCGCGATCGCGAAGCTCGTGGCGGGAGACGCGGCGATGGACAACGCCAGGGACGCGACGCAGATCTTCGGCGGCAACGGGTTCATGAATGAGTTCTCGGTCGCGCGGCACTACCGCGACTCTAAGATCCTCGAGATCGGCGAGGGGACGACCGAGGTGCAGCTGCTCGTGATCGCGCGGGCGCTGGGGCTCACCCGATAGCGTGGCAGCATGACCGATATCCTCCAGCGCGGGCTCTACTTCGAGGAGTTCGAGGTCGGCGCTCGCTACCTGCATCGCCCAGGTCGCACGGCGACCGAGGCCGACAACGTGCTGTTCACCACGCTGACGATGAACACGCAGGCGCTGCATCTGGACGCCGCATTCGCCGGCGAGCAGGAGTTCGGGCAGCGGCTGATGAATTCCATGTGGACGCTGTCGACGATGGTGGGCGCCTCGGTCGCCCAGCTGACGCAGGGCACGCTCGTCGCGCAGCTCGGGTTGGGGGAGATCGCATTCCCGCATCCGCTGTTCGCCGGCGACACGCTGTACACCGAGAGCATCGTGACCGAGAAGCGGCTGTCATCGTCGCGACCGGGGCAGGGCATCTGCACGATCGCCCACACCGGGCGCAATCAGGACGGTGTGGTGGTCGCTGAAGCTCGACGGACGGTGCTCGTGCACTGCCTGCCGGACGGAGGCCACGATGACGTTTGAGCTCGGACCCGCGCTGCTGTTCTGCCCGGCGGATCGACCGGAACGCTTCGAGAAGGCGCTCGCCCGCGCCGATGCGGTGATCCTCGACCTCGAGGATGCCGTGGCCCCCGTGGACAAGGAGGCCGCGCGCCACAACCTGCGCAGCGCAGCGGTCGACCCGCAGCGCGTGATCGTCCGGGTCAACGCGCCGGGGACGAGCGACTTCGCGAGCGACCTCGCAGTGCTGGCGGAGACCGGGTTCCGCACGGTGATGGTGGCGAAGGCGGAGGATCCCTCTGCGCTGGATGCCTTCGACAACCGGTTCTCATTGGTCGCGCTCTGCGAGACCGCCCGAGGAATCGCAGCGGCCGACCGGCTCGCCGAGCACCCCGGGGTGGTCGCGCTCATGTGGGGTGCTGAAGACCTGGTGGCGTCGCTCGGCGGGACCTCGAGCAGGGATGCGAGTGGCCGATACCGGGACGTGGCCCGGTACGCGCGGTCACGGGTTCTCGTGGAAGCCGGTGCCAGGGGCAAGACGGCGATCGACGCCGTGCACATCGACATCGACGACGCGGAAGGTCTGAGACGGGAAGCCGCGGATGCTGTGGCATCCGGGTTCGGTGCGACGGCGTGCATCCACCCCGGTCAGGTGCAGATCATCAGGGACGCGTATCTTCCCGATGAGGAGACCGCATCGTGGGCGCACGCCGTGCTCGCAGCGGCCGAGGGGGAGCGCGGCGTCTTCAGGTTCGGCGGGCAGATGGTCGACGAACCGGTGCTGCGGCACGCACGAGCGGTGATCCTGCGCGCCGGGCGCTGATCCGCCTGCTCACGCCGGAGTGGTCTCCAGCAGCCGCAGGACGCCGGGAGCCGCCTCGAAGCGATGCACCGAGCCGTTCGGGAGCGGCACTCCCACGGCCGGCATCGTCCCTCCGGACGCGTGATCGAGCAGGGCGCGGATGACGCCGCCGTGCGCGACGACGATCACCGATTCGGCGATCGGCGCCGACCGCCGACGAGACGCGCGGGCGATGAGGTCGAGCGCACCTATCGCCCGCTGTGCCACCTGATCGAAGCTCTCAGCCCTGGGGACATCGGCGTGCCAGTCCCCGTAGCGGTCGATGTAGTCGGCGACCAGCATTCCCTCCGCCTCGCCGAACTCGCGCTCACGAAGATCGGGGACGAGCTCCGGTTCCGCCAAGCCGATCGTCTGGGCGATGATCCGCGCAGTCTCGTGCGCACGCACGAGCGGGCTCGCGTAGATCGCATGGTGGGCGGTGCCTGTGAGGAGCGCGGCGGCATCCCGGGCGTGGCCGCGGCCCGTCTCATTGAGCGGGATGTCCGTCGAACCCTGGATCCGGCGGTCCAGGTTCCAGTCGGTCTGACCGTGGCGGACGAGCGTGATGAAGGTCACGTGAGGAGCTCCTGAAGTGCGGGGAGGACGTCGCTCGTGCCGCCCGCGAGGGTCACGTGCGCCCAGGCATCGGCCCTGGTCGGTTCTCGATTGACGATGATGAGCGGGATGCTGCGGCGACGAGCGCGTTCGATCAACCGCACGCCCGAGTTCACGACGAGCGACGAGCCGGCGACGATGAGGGCATCGCTGGCGCGCAGCAGCGACTCGGCAGCGCGGAAGCGGTCAGCGGGCACGTACTCGCCGAAGAACACCACATCCGGCTTCAGCATCCCGCCGCACACCGTGCACGTCGGAACCACGAAATCCTCAGTGCTCTCGGGAGCGACGTCGCCATCCGGATTCAGGACGATGTTCTCCGGCACGGTGATCCAGGGGTTGAGCTGTTCGATCTGCGTCGCGATGTCGCGTCGATCGAAGACCTGTCCGCACTGCAGGCAGACGACCCGGCGCATGGTGCCGTGCACCTCGATGACGCGGCTGCTGCCCGCGCGCAGATGCAGGCCGTCGACGTTCTGCGTGATCACGCCTGAGGCGATGCCGTCACGCTCCATCTCGGCCAGTGCGATGTGTCCGGCGTTGGGCTCGGCCCGGGCGAACGCGCGCCAGCCGAGGTGGCCGCCGACCCAGTACCGTCGGCGCGCTGCCTCGTCTGCGAGGTAGCGCTGCCCGGTCATCGGGTCGGCGCGAGTCCGAGCGCCCTCGCCGCGATAGGCGGGGATGCCGGAGTCGGTCGATATCCCCGCGCCGGTGAGAAAGGCGATCCTGCGACCGTCCAGAAGGTCGGCTGACTTCTCGATGCCTTCTGACAGCTCAGCACTGATCGTCGCGCTCACGAAACCTCCCTCAGCGAGTCTACGGCGCGCCGCCGACCTCGGGCGCCGCGGTGCATCGACGTGGGGGCGCGGTGGCAGAGTTGTCTGCATGCACATCGAACGCGTCGAGGATCCGTCCGACCCGAGACTCGACGACTACCGCAACCTCACCGACACGACGCTCCGCCTGGTGCAGGAGCCCCTGGGCGGGCTCTACATCGCCGAATCGATCACGGTCATCGAACGCGCACTGGCGGCCGGTCACGCACCACGCTCGCTGCTCACGCAGGAGCGCCGGTTGGCCCGGATCACGGAGATCCTCGGCGATCGGGACGTGCGGGTATACGTCGTACCCGACCGCGTCGCGGAGGAAGTCACGGGATACGCGGTGCATCGTGGTGCGCTCGCGTCGATGCACCGGCCGATGGCCCCGAGCGTCGCCTCGCTGCTTCGCAGTGCGGGTTCGCGGGGCGGCCGAGCGCGCATCGCGATATTGGAGGACCTGTTCGACCATGCCAACGTCGGTTCGGCGTTCAGATCCGCTGCCGCCTTCGGAGTCGACGCGGTGCTCGTCAGCCCGAACTGCGCAGACCCGCTGTACCGTCGGTCCATCCGCGTCTCGATGGGCACGGTTTTCCAGATCCCGTGGACCCGTATCGAATCCTGGCCGGCGACGATCCGTACCCTGCAGGACGACGGCTACGTCGTCGCAGGGATGACGCTTGGAGCGGGCGCCATCACTCTGGACGCTCTCGTCGATGAAGATCATGACAGGCTCGCGCTCGTGTTCGGGAATGAGGGAGCCGGCCTGATGCCCACCACGGAGTCCCTGGTCGATCGCCGGGTCACGATCCCGATGATGGGCGGTGTGGACTCGTTGAACGTCGCAGCGTCGTCGGCGGTGACCTTCCACGCCACGCGGTGACCGGCGATCAGGTGAGGTCCATCCAGGTGTCGTGAACGAGGAAATGGTCGAGATTCGCCAGGATGGTCGCGATGCCTGCGTCTGGCGACTGCTCACGGGTGTTGACGATGGTGTCGGTGATGTAGCCCGCGTACGGACAGAACGTCACGAGACGCTCCGCGACGACGAGTGCCGGGAGCACCTCCTCCAGATCGTCCGTCACCAGGATGAGATCGTCCAGGACGCATAGCGGGTCGCTGGTCGCTCGTGCATCGGGATCGACGGCGTACACCGCGTAGTCCTCCGCATCCACGTCGCCGCGGTCGATCGCCATGACGATTCGACTCAGTGGTACCGCAACGCGCACGATGCTGCTGTCCGCGGGCTCGGGATCGTGTTCAGACATTATTGCGCCCTTCGTCCGTTGAGACATTGGCACGCGAACCGTCCCTCCCGATCACGCGAACTCACCGAATCGACTACTCGGCGTCAGGGAAGACGATCGGACCGGGCTCCGGCCGCTTCGCGGTGATGAGATCGCCGGAGGACTGGTGCCGAAGCCGCCTCAGCACCCACGGCACCAGATGTTCGCGGGCCCAGCCGAGATCCTCCGCACGGGCCTCGCGCCAGGTGCGGGGCGGACGCGGTTCGGGTCGCATGGGCTGCAGGTCGTTGGGGACGTTGAGCGCGCGCAGCACCATGCGGGCAACCTCGTGGTGGCCGAGCGCGTTGAAGTGCAACCTGTCGTCATCGAAGAACCGGGTGTCCTGCACGGACTTCAGCGCCCATTGATCGGCCACGATGCAGTCGTGCCGTTCGGCGACCGCGCGGATGTTCTCGTTGTAGATCGCCACCTTGCCGCGGAACCGTCGGAAGACCGGGGTGAAGCCCGTGTCGATGCCGGTGAAGAGGAGGATCGCCGCGCCGGTCGATGCCAATCGGGCCACCGCATCCTCGAGCTGCTCGGCGATCATGTCCGGGTCGGTCCCCGGCCGGATGACGTCGTTGCCGCCGGCGCAGATCGAGATGAGATCGGGTCGCAGCGCGACGGCGGGCTCCACCTGGTCGGCGACGATCTGCGCGATGAGCTTGCCGCGCACCGCGAGGTTCGCGTAGGCGAAGCCGTCGACCTGCCGCGCGAGCACTTCGGCGACGCGATCCGCCCAGCCACGGTGCCCGTCCGGCACCGCCGGGTCGGGGTCTCCTATGCCTTCGGTGAATGAATCGCCGATGGCCACGAACCTCCGCCAAGGGTGGGGGTTCTCGTTCGCGACATAAGGCGTTCGGGACGATTCCTCGTCGACCATGGATACTCCTTCACTGCCTCGCGGAGGGAACTGGGACCGCGCAGTGATCGAGCCTACTTCGTCGTGGGGCGGTTACGGGGGAGAAGTGTCTGCGGCACCGATTATCCTGGAGGCGATGCTCTCTCCGTCCTTTCCCCAGCGCGCCCCGTGGGGAACGGCGGACAAGCTGCGTGCGTGGCAGCGTGAGGCCCTGGACATCTACTTCCAGCGGGATCAGCGCGATTTCCTCGTCGCCGCGACGCCGGGTGCAGGCAAGACGACCTTCGCGCTGACGCTGGCAGTCGAACTGCTGCGCATGGGCGAGGTGAACCGGATCATCGTGGTCGCGCCGACCGAGCATCTGAAGACGCAGTGGGCCGATGCCGCAGCACGTGTGCACATCCGTCTCGATCCCCGTTTCCGCAACAGTCATTGGGCGCCGTCTCGCCAGTACCACGGTGTCGTCGTCACCTATGCCCAGGTCGCCGCGAAGTCGTCGGTGCATCGTCATCTGACCGAGGACGCGAAGACCCTCGTCATCCTGGACGAGGTGCATCACGGCGGTGATGCGCTCAGTTGGGGTGACGCGATCCGCGACGCCTACGGCCCCGCGAAGCGGCGCCTCTCCCTCTCCGGCACGCCGTTCCGCAGCGACACCGCGCCGATCCCGTTCGTCACGTACGCGCCCGACGAGAGCGGCGGGCGGGTCTCGTCGACCGACTACGCGTACGGCTACGGCCGCGCCCTCGCCGACGGTGTCGTGCGACCGGTGCTGTTCCACATGTATTCGGGGAAGATGCGGTGGCGCACGAGCGCCGGCGACGAGCTCGAGGCCCATCTCGGGCAGGACAACACCAAGGACGTCAACTCGCAGGCGTGGCGGACCGCGCTCGATCCCGAGGGCGAGTGGATGCCGGCGGTGCTGTCCGCTGCCGACCGACGCCTCACCGAGATCCGCCATCACGTCCCGGATGCCGGCGGACTCGTGATCGCGACGGATCAGACCGTCGCACGCGCCTACGCGAAGATCCTGCACAGCCTCACGGGTCAGCGTCCGACCGTCGTGCTCTCCGATGAAGCCGCGGCCTCCGAGCGCATCGAGAAGTTCAGCGCCGACACCAGCCGGTGGATGGTGGCGGTGCGCATGGTGTCGGAGGGCGTCGACGTGCCCCGCCTCGCCGTGGGGGTCTATGCGACGTCGTCGTCGACACCGCTGTTCTTCGCCCAGGCCATCGGCCGCTTCGTCCGCGCCAGACGGCGCGGCGAGGCGGCGAGCGTGTTCCTGCCGAACGTGCCGGTGCTCATGGGACTCGCGAACGAACTGGAGAAGCAGCGCGATCACGCCCTGGATCGTCAGAGCAAGGACGATGACGGCCTCGACGACTCCCTCCTGGAGAGCGCGAATCGCGAGGAAGAGGCCTCCGACGCTCTCACGCAGGAGTTCAGCTACCAGGCGATCTCGTCGCTCGCGCACTTCGATCGCGTCGTGTTCGAAGGGCAGGAGTTCGGTCAGCTGGCCGAACCGGGCACGCCGGAGGAGGAGGAGTTCATCGGGATTCCCGGCCTCCTCGAGCCCGAGCATGTGCACGAACTCCTCATGCAGCGTCAGACGCGTCAGTCCAAGCTGCGTGAGGCACGGGAGGCGGAAGCCGGCCCGGAGGCGGTGACCACCCTGCCCCCGCCTCTGCACCGCACGATGCGCGAGCAGCGACAGCTGCTCAACAGCCTCGTGGGGCTGTACGCGCGTCAGGCAGGCGAGCCCCACGGCGCCGTGCACGCCGAACTGCGCCGCATCTGCGGCGGCCCTGCCGTCGCGCAGGCGACCGTGACGCAACTGCAGGCGCGCATCGAGGTGCTGCGCAAGCGCGTGCGCAAGTAGTAACAGGCCGGTCGGCGCCACCGAGTCGTGCTCGAGCATCGGCGGGTTCGGAGCCCCGAAATGCTGGCAATCCCTGGTTTCCGGGAGTTCGGGCGTCATCGTCTGGATACCGTTGAAGCTGCCCGAACACGCACTGGAGGACCCATGACAGCGCCTGCTGCCGCCGAGCCGACCGCGGCCGATCGCCGCCGCTGGGCCCGATACCTCGTGGAGGAGCGCGCCGAGGGGATGGTCTATCAGAAGCTCGCGGCGCGCAAGACGGGGGAGGAGCGGGACATCCTGCAGAGCCTCGCCGATGCGGAGCGTCGCCATGAGCAGCACTGGCTGGATCTGCTCGACGGTGAGCCCAGCAGGCTTCCCAAGGCGGGTATCCGCTCCCGGCTGCTCGCCTGGATGGCAGGGCGATTCGGGTCGATCTTCGTTCTCGTGCTGGCCCAGAGCGCGGAAGCGCGCTCCCCGTACGACACCGAGCAGTACGCGACACCGGCCATGCGCGCCGATGAGAAGATCCACCACGAGGTCGTCCGCGGTCTCGCGGCGAGAGGCCGACGACGCCTCTCGGGATCGTTCCGCGCTGCCGTGTTCGGCGCGAACGACGGGCTTGTCAGCAACCTGGCGCTCGTGCTCGGCATAGGTGCGACGGGAGTCGGTTCGAGTTTCGTGCTGTTCAGCGGGATCGCCGGCCTTCTCGCCGGCGCGCTGTCGATGGGGGCAGGCGAGTTCGTCTCGGTGCGGTCGCAGCGCGAGCTGCTCGCATCCACGGAGGCCAACGACGATGCGGCGCATTCGGCGGGAGATCTCGACATCGACGTGAACGAGCTGGCCCTCGTGTACCGGGCGCGCGGTATCGATGAGGGAGAGGCCCTCGAGCGGTCGCGCCGTATCATCACCGCCGCGCAGGAGGGCGTGCGTCGTGCGGCCACGGCACCGGTGCGTACGCACGCCGGCTCCGACCACGACATCGTCGGAAGCGACTGGACAGCCGCGATCTCCAGTTTCCTGCTCTTCGCCTCAGGGGCGATCATCCCCGTACTGCCGTGGATCTTCGGGCTGGAGGGTGTGACCGCCGTCATCGTCGCCCTCATCCTGGTCGGCATCGCACTGCTGACGACCGGGGCGATGGTCGGCATCCTGTCCGGTGGGCCGCCTCTGCGCCGCGCACTGCGCCAACTCGCCATCGGATTCGGCGCCGCAGCCATCACCTACCTGCTCGGACTGGTCTTCGGCGTCGGCGCCGTCTGATCCCTCTGCTCAGCCGCCCGTACACTGGGCGCGTGAGCGATGCGGCCGGCCGACCCGAGCGCGGTGACGGCGGTCGTCCGCGCGAGGTGCTGCTGATCCGCGCCTTCGCCCTGTTCTGGAGCGCGACGACGATGCGCGCCCTCGGCGGCACCATCGCCGGCGTCGCCTTCCAGGTGCTGATCGTCAGCGCGATCGGTGCGTCCGCGTTCGAGATCGGGGTGCTGAGCTCACTGAGCGTCGTCCCGTATCTGTTCCTCGGGCTGATCGTCGGCGCACTCATGGATCGATGGCGGCGGCAGCGGACTCTGGTCGTCACGAGTGTCGGGCGCGCCGTCGTCCTCGGTACGGTCCCCGTGCTGCTGCTCCTCGATGCGCTCGGGTTCTGGTCACTCGCGGCCGTGATCCTGGTACTCGGCACCCTGACCTTGTTCGCCGACTCCGCCTCTCAGCCGTTCCTTCCCCATATCGTCCCTCGGGGTTCTCTCGTGATGGCGAACGCGAGACTCGGCCAGAGCGAGACGGTCGCCGGTACGGCCGGGCCGGCGCTGGGCGGGGTTCTGCTCAACCTTCTGGGTGCGCCGTTGCTGTTCGCCTTCGACGCCGCGATGAACGCTGTGTCGGCCGTTCTCCAGTCCCGGATCGCGGTCGACGAAGCTCCACGGTCAGCGCGTGCGCACGGACGGCACATCGGCCACGACATCCTCGAGGGGATGAGGTACACGTATCGGCATCGCACGCTGCGCCCGCTCGCGCTGTCCGTGCACGTCTGGTTCCTCGGCAACAGCATCGTGGCGACCGTGTTCGCCGTCTTCGTCCTGCGTGAACTGCGTCTCGAGCCGTGGGCGTTCGGTCTCGCCCTCGCCTGCGGCGGCGTCGGAGGGTTCGTCGGCGCACTGCTCGCCCCTGCCCTGGGGCGGCGGATGGGCGCAGGGCATGCGATCCTGCTCGGCCGGATGCTCGTCGTCGTACCGTGGGCAGCAGTGGCGCTCAGCCCCGTATCCGCCTCGACCGATCCCGTCGTGCTCCTGTTGCTGATCTCTTCGGCGCAGTTCGTCCACGGGCTCTCGATGGGTGTCGAGGACGCGAACGAGATGGGGTACCGGCAGGCGGCCGCCCCTGACGCGATGCAGGGCAGGATGAACTCGACCATCCGCACGATGAACAGGGCGATCTTCTTCTTCGGCGCGCTGCTCGCCGGTGCCCTGGCGACCTTCTGGGGATACTCGCTGACGCTCGGAGCCGCTGCAGTGATCTTCGCGGCGGCCGCGGCGGTTGTCGCGTTCTCGCCGCTGCGGCTCGCACGTCATGACGATGCGGTGAGTCTCGACACGTGATCTCGAGCCGGAACAAAGAGGCTCCGGGAGCCCCTGGCCGAACCAGGGAACTTCCGGAGCTGATCTGTGCGCGGAGGGGGACTTGAACCCCCACGCCCTTACGGGCACTACGACCTCAACGTAGCGCGTCTACCATTCCGCCACCCGCGCAGGTGATGAAAAGTCGTTGCCGACCGAAGAGAAACGTTACCAGATCTCGCAGGTGCCGACGAACCGGGGCGCACCTCGGGCGTGCCGCAGCCGTTCGATAGTCTGAGGGCATGTCTGACGCTGAACTGCCCGAGGTCGTCCGCGTCGCGCGTGACCTGATCCGGATCGACACCTCGAATTTCGGCGGGGGCAATGCCAAGGGAGAGCGTGAGGCGGCCGAGTACGTCGGCGCGTATCTGGAGAGTCTCGGCCTGACGCCCGAGTACTACGAGCCGATCCCACGGCGCACCAACGTCATGGCGCGCGTCGCCGGTCGCGATCGGAGCAAACCCGCCCTCGTGGTGCACGGCCATCTCGACGTCGTACCGGCCATGGCCGAGGACTGGAGCGTCGATCCGTTCGCGGGGGAGGTGCGCGACGGGATGCTGTGGGGCCGCGGTGCCGTGGACATGAAGAACATGGACGCCATGATCCTCACGTCGGTCGCGGACATCCTGCGGTCGGGGCAGCAACCGGAACGCGACCTCGTGCTGGTGTTCTTCGCCGACGAGGAGAACGGCGGCGTCGAGGGTTCTGCTCTCGTCGTGAAGGACCGCCCCGAATGGTTCGCCGGTGCGACAGAGGCCATCAGCGAGGTCGGCGGCTACTCCATCACGGTGGACGATCGTCGTGCATATCTGCTGCAGGTGGGCGAGAAGGCACTGATCTGGATCCGCCTCATCGCGAAGGGGCGCGCGGGTCACGGCAGCCGCCTTCACGACGACAACGCCGTGGTCAAGCTCGCCGAGGCCGTCGCCGCGATCGGACGCACGCGGTGGCCGATCCGGCTCACCTCGACGACACGAGCGCTGCTCCAGGGGCTCGGCGAGCTCACCGGTCGCCCCGTCGACGATCCGGATGCCCTCGCCGCGGCATCCGGTCCTGCTGAAGCCTTCCTGAGCTCGACCTTCCGCACGACGACCAACCCGACGGCGCTCACCGCCGGTTACAAGCACAACGTGATCCCCGAGCGCGCCGAGGCGCTGATCGATGTGCGCGTGCTGCCCGGCACCGAGGACGAGGTGCTCGCGGAGTTGCAGCAGATCGTCGGCGAGGACATCCTCATCGAGACCGTCGTGCGCGACATCGGCATGGAGACACCGTTCGAAGGGGCGCTGGTGGAGGCGATGGTGCACAGCCTCGCCGTTCACGACCCCGGCGTGCCGGTGATCCCGTATCTCCTCGGCGCTGGTACCGACAACAAGGCGCTCTCCACGCTCAGAATCACCGGGTATGGTTTTGCACCGCTCCGTCTGCCGGCGGATCTCGACTTCACCGGGATGTTCCACGGTGTCGACGAGCGTGTCCCCATAGAATCACTTGTCTTCGGTCAGCAGGTTCTGACCGGTCTCCTGCGCACATACTGACGCGCGCCCCTGAATCAGAAGGCCATCCATGCACCTGCTCGAAGCGCTGTTCCTCGGCGTCATCCAGGGACTCACAGAGTTCCTGCCGATCTCCTCCAGCGCCCACTTGCGCATCGTGGGCACCTTCACCGGCTCCGGAGAGGACCCGGGGGCCGCGTTCACCGCGATCACCCAGATCGGCACCGAGGCGGCCGTCGTGGTGTTCTTCTGGCGCGACATCACGCGCATCATCGGTCATTGGTTCCGCTCGTTGACTGGCTCACTTCCCCGCAACGACCCTGACGCCAGGATGGGGTGGCTGATCATCATCGGCAGCATCCCGATCGTCGTGCTCGGGCTGCTGTTCCAGGATCAGATCGAGACGGTGCTGCGATCGATGTGGATCGTGGCGATCATGCTGATCGTGTTCGGCATCCTGCTCGGGATCGCCGACTACTTCGGCGCGAAGCGCCGCAAGCTCGACCAGATCACGTATCCGCACGGCATCCTGTTCGGATTCGCCCAGGCGCTCGCACTCATCCCCGGCGTCTCGCGCTCCGGCGGAACGATCACGATGGGATTGTTCCTCGGATACGAGCGCGCCGCTGCGGCCCGCTACGCGTTCCTGCTCGCCATCCCGGCCGTGTTCGGCAGCGGCTTCTTCCAGCTGTTCAAGAGCTGGGATGCCCCGGATCAGTACTTCTCCCTCGGCGAGACGGTCGCGGCGACGGGGATCGCCTTCGTCGTCGCACTCGGCGTCATCGCCTTCTTCATGAGCTGGATCTCCAAGCGCAGCTTCCTGCCGTTCGTGATCTACCGCATCCTGCTCGGCATCACGCTGCTGGTGCTGCTGAGCATGGGCGTGATCTCGGGCTAGCGCTTGTGGTCGCCGGGGCCGTCGCCCCGGCGGCGCAGGTAGCGCTCGAACGCCTGCGCGATCGCGTCTCCGGACGCCTCGGGCGAGTCCCAGGTGTCGCGCGTGCGCTCGAGCTGATGGATGTACTCGGTCATCTCCTCGTCGTCGGCCGCTGCGGCGTCGATCGACGCCTCCCAGGTCGCGGCATCCGTGCGCAGTCGCTCACGGGGCATGTCGATGCCGGTGAGCTCCTCCAGACGGTCGAGCAGGGCGAGAGTGGCCTTCGGGGAAGGGGCGGCGGATGCGACGTAGTGCGGCACGCTCGCCCAGAGATTGGCCGTCGGGATGCCGGCGCGCTCAGCGAAGTGCTCGATAACGCTGAGGATGCCCACCGGCCCCTCGTAGAGGGAGCGTTCGAGACCGAGCGCCTCGCGCACGTGCTCGTTCGCGCTCGAGGCGAAGATCGAGATCGGTCGCGTGTGCGGCACGTCGGACAGCATCGCGCCGAGCGTGATGAATCCCGTGACGTCGTCACGAAGCGCGATGTCGATGAACTCGTTCGCGAACGCCTGCCAGGTGCGGGCTGGTTCGACCCCTGTGAGGAGCCAGAACTCCGGTGCGCCGTCGCCCGACGGTGCCGCAGGACGCCACAGTGCAGCCTCCGGCCAGCGCAGGTCCCGATGTCCGGTGGCGTCCATCTTGGTCGACGGGCGAGTGTACTGGTAGTCGAAGTACAGCTCGGGATCGACGGTGTGCACGAGCTCGTACTCGGTGCTCTCACGCAGCATCTCGATCGCGCCGCTCGCCGCCTCACCGGCATCGTTCCAGCCATCGAACGCGACGACGACGATGCGGTTTCCGAGTGCATCCATCGAATTCTCCTTCCATCGCGAACGCAGGTATCCCTCCAGGCTAGTCCGCGTCAGACGGTATGGGACACCGGCCGGGCTAGCATGGAGAAGTGAGTCAAAAGCCGCGCGCGGTCCTCTGGGACATGGATGGAACACTGGTCGACACCGAGCCGTACTGGATGGCGGCGGAGACGGCGATGGTGCAGTCCTTCGGCGGAACCTGGTCGCACGAGCAGGCGCTGCAGCTGGTCGGGAACGGTCTGCTCGACAGCGCCATGCTGCTCAGGGAGGCAGGGGCGTCGACATGGAGCCGGACGCGATCGTCGACCGGCTCACGGATGACGTGCGCACCGCACTGGCGACGCAGGGCGTGCCCTTCCGTCCCGGTGCCAAAGCGCTGCTGCGCGATCTCCACGCCAACGGCATCCGCACCGCGCTCGTGACGATGTCGCTGCGACGCATGGCACTCAGCGTCGTCGAACTCATCGAGTTCGAGGCCTTCGAGGAGGTCGTCGCCGGTGACGACGTCGAACAGCCCAAGCCTCATCCGGAGCCGTATCTGAAGGCGGCCGGTCTGCTCGACATCGACATCGAGGAGACCCTCGTGATCGAGGACTCCCCGACGGGCCTGCGAGCCGGTCTCGCCTCCGGTGCCGTCACCCTCGGCGTCCCGCACATGGTGTCGCTCGAGACGGTGGGTGCGCACGCGCTCTGGCCCACGCTTGAGGACAGGACCGCGCAGGACATCATCGACCTGTACTCGTCGGTCAGGGCCGATCTGACCCAGGACGTGGTGCGATGAGCGTCGCTTCCGCGCGGCAGAGCGGCCCGTTCCGCGACGGCGATCGCGTGCAGCTGACGGGTCCGAAGAACCGGCTCCACACGGTCACTCTCAGCGAGGACGGCGAGCTCCACACCCACCACGGCGTGCTCAGGCACCGTGACCTGATCGGGCTGCCGGACGGTTCGGTGGTCGCCAACAGCTCAGGGCACGAGTACCTCGCGCTGCGCCCTCTGCTGCGTGACTTCGCCATGTCGATGCCGCGCGGTGCGGCGATCGTGTATCCGAAGGACGCCGCACAGATCGTCATGCAGGCGGACATCTTCCCCGGCGCGACGGTCGTCGAGGCCGGGGTCGGTTCCGGGGCGCTCTCGCTGTCGCTGCTGCGCGCTGTCGGCCCGACGGGCACCCTGGTCTCGTTCGAGCGCAGGGACGACTTCGCCGACGTGGCGAGAGCCAATGTCGAGACGTTCTTCGGAGAGACGCCAGACACGTGGCGGGTCGTGGTGGGCGATCTTCTCGAGGCACTGCCCGCCGAACTCGCAGCGGGGACCGTGGATCGCGTCGTGCTCGACATGCTCGCGCCGTGGGAGGTCATGGACGTCGTCGCGGATGCGTTGACCCCTGGTGGTGTGGTGCTCTGCTACGTCGCCACGGCCACGCAGCTCTCGCGTGTCGCGGAGTACATCCGCGGCACCGGCCTGTTCACCGACCCTGATGCCTCCGAGACCATGGTGCGCGGCTGGCACGTCGAGGGACTCGCGGTGCGACCGGATCACCGCATGGTCGCGCACACCGGATTCCTGCTCACCGCACGCCGCCTCGCTCCTGGCACGATCGCGCCCGAGGTGAAGCGTCGCGCGTCGAAATCGAGCTACGGGGATGCGGACGTCGAGACGTGGACGCCCGGTGCGGTGGGGGACCGCGAGATCACCGACAAAAACCTGCGCAAGCGTGTCCGAGAGGCCACGAAGGCCGCAGACGGAGCGCGCCGGGCATCGGCTTCGCGCGATTCCGAAGAGCGATCGCAATAGACTGGAGAGCGTGCGTAAAACGTCTGCCGCTCTGGCCACACTCAGTCTCGCCCTCGTCGCCCTGACCGGGTGCGCCACGGCGCCCGCTTCCGGCGGCGCCGCGTGCGATCGCGCAGCGTCGACGAGCGGTATCGACGACATCGCGACGATCACGGGCGAAGTGGGCGAGAAGCCCGAGGTCGAGCTGTTCACGCCGGTCGGAGCGGAGAAGACCTCGTTCAGCGACGTCGTCGTCGGCGACGGACCGGCGCTCACTTCGCCGACGCAGAGCGTGGTGCTCGAGTTCGCCCTCTATTCCGGCGAGACAGGCGAAGCCGTCGCAGGAACCGCGTTCGACGAGGATCAGGCGCAGCTCGTGAGCATCGACTACTGGGCGCAGAGGGTTCCCGCATTCGGCGAGGCGCTGGAATGCGCCACGGAGGGCACCCGAGTGCTCTCGGTGATCTCCGCCGAGGACTTCGGGGCGCAGAACCTGGCCAGCTTCCAGCTCGGCGAGGACGAGTCCGTCGTCGCGGTCTTCGACGTCGTGAAGGTCTTCCCCTCGAAGGCCGAAGGGGCTCCGCAGTACAACGACGCAGCGGGGATGCCCACCGTGGTGCGTGCGGCCGACGGACGTCCTGGGATCATCGTGCCGGACAGCGCGGCGCCGACCGAGCTCGTGACGCAGACCCTCATCAAGGGCGACGGCGAGAAGGTCGCAGAGGACGACACCGTGCTCGTCAACTACACCGGAGTGACGTGGGCGGACAAGACCGTCTTCGATTCGTCGTGGGATCGCGGCGCGACGGCATTCGACCTCGCCGCGCTGATCCCCGGTATGACGCAGGGACTCGCGGGGCAGACGGTCGGATCGCAGGTGCTCATCGTGATCCCGCCGGAGCTCGGCTACGGGGAAGCGGGCGGCGGGGCGGTACCGCCGAACTCCACGCTCGTCTTCGTCGTCGACATCCTCGGCATCGATCCGCCCGCGGCGCCCGCGCAGTGATGGCCGCCCGGATCCCGCCCGAAGAGCGCCAGACGAACCTCGTCGTGGCGTTGATGGCCACGGAGATCGGGCTCACGAAACAGCAGATCCTCGACAACATCTCCGGATACCGGCAGCGTGCCGATGCCGGCACGCGCGCTGACGCGCTGGAGAAGATGTTCGAGCGCGACAAGGACGAGTTGCGCTCGCTCGGCGTCCCGATCGAGACGATCGGCGACCCTGGTGATCCCAATGACCTCCGCGAGGCCAGGTACCGGATCCCGAAGGCGGAGTACGACCTGCCGGAGGACATCGAGTTCAGCGCGGCAGAACTCGCCGTGCTGACCCTGGCAGGCAGCGTCTGGAGCGCGGAGTCCTCATCCGCCGACGCCCAGGCAGGTGTGCGCAAGATCAGGGCCCTCGGAATCGACGGCGACGAGCCGATCATCGGTTTCGCGCCGCGCATCACCGTGCGCGATGCCAGTTTCGCACCGCTGCAGAGTGCGATCGAGGACTGCCGCGTCGTCAGCTTCGACTACCTCAAGCCGGGTGAGCAGTCGCCGCGTCGACGGCGGGTCGAGCCGCTGGCCCTGCTCGACTACGAGGCGCGCTGGCATGTGTACGGGATCGATCTCGATGCGGACGACGAACGCACGTTCCTGCTCAGCCGCATCGTCGGGGATGTCACCTTGACCAGGCAGAGTTTCGACGCGGGACTCAGAGAAGGTGCGGGGGAGCGCGCGCTGGCCGGTCTCGAAGCGGTCGCCTCCCGCAACTCCGCGCTGCTCGAGATCACTCCGGGTACCGAGGCGGCCCTGCGGCTCGGCAGACGCGCGACCCCGCAGGTGCAGGGTTTCAGTGTGCCGTTCGTCGATGTGCACATCTTCGCCGATGAACTCGCCTCGTACGGCCCGGAGGTGCGCGTGGTCGAGCCTGCCGTGCTGCGCGACGCCGTGATCGCCAGACTCGAAGCGACGATCGCCGCGCACGATGCTGTTCACGACGAGGGGGGACGCTGATGGCCGCGAAATCGAAGCCGGTGCTCGCGTCGGATCGCGTGCGCGCCTACCTCACGCTCGTGCCGTACCTGCTCGAGCGTGGCCAGGTCTCGCTCGACGAAGCAGCAGGCGAGTTCGGCGTGACCGTCGACGAGATGCGCGCGATGGTCGAGAAGCTCACGGTCATTGGGCTCCCCGGCGACGCCGGCTACTGGCAGCAGCCCCACGAGATGTTCGACATCAACTGGGACCTCCTCGATGAGGAAGGCGTCATCGAGATCACCAACGACGTCGGACTCCGCCGGGTGCCGCGGTTCACTGCGCGCGAAGCCGCTGCGCTGCTCGCCGGCCTGCAGGTCGTCGCGGCGGTGCCGGCCGTGTCGAACTCGGGTCTCGTGGCGGGGCTCCTGGCGAAGCTCTCCCGAGCGTCGGCGAACGCTCCAGCCGAGGTCGTCATCGCGCCTGATGCCGTCGATGAGGTGCGCGACGCGGTGTCGAACGCGTTGAGCCGTGGCGTCGCGGTGTCGTTCCGCTATCAGGCACCGGATGCTCCAGCCACGACCCGCACCGTCGACCCCGTGCAGGTGCTGATCACCGGCGGGCAGTGGTACCTGCAGGGCTGGTGCCACCTGCGCGAGGCGATGCGCACCTTCCACCTCGATCGCGTCAGCGAGCCCGAACTGACCGACATCCCCATCACGCACGCCGACGAGCTGCTGCCTGACGCCTTCGGGACGATCAGCGATGACGATGAGGTGACGATCAGGCTTCCCGAGCGACTGGTGCCCCTCCTCGGGGACTACGTGCGCGCGGAGAACTCAGAGCTGCAGCGCGGTTTCGTCACGGCGCAGGTGCCCATCGCCGATCCTCGGAGCATCAAACGGGTCGCCGGTCGCTTCGGCGGACACCTGGAGGTGCTCCAGCCCGAGGCCGCCCGCACGGCCACGCGCGAGTGGGCCGCAGACGGACTCGCTCTCTACCGTCACCCATAACACCCGATCCGCAGGTAGACTGCACGAAGACTTCGATCCCTGGAGGGAATCATGGCTGGATTGACCGGTTGGCATCTGCTCGTACTCGTGCTCGTCATCCTATTGTTGTTCGGAGCAGCGAAGCTCCCGGCACTTGCGAAGAGCATGGGACAGTCCGCGCGACTGTTCAAGGGCGAGATGAAGGCGATGAAGGACGACGACGGCAAGGCCGATCAGGCACCTGCCGACGCCACCAACACGTCGACGGCATCGGACCAGGGCACCGTTTCGCCCAGGTCTGACAGCGGCACCACCACCTGACGACTGTGACCGCGATCGACAAGCAGTCGGCCGCGAGTGACAAGCCACGCAATGAACGCCGAATGTCGCTCGGCGGCCACCTCGTGGAGTTGCGCCGACGGCTGATGATCTCTGCGGCGGCACTCGTGGTCGCCATGATCCTTGGCTTCTTCCTCTCCGACCCTGTGATCGCGTTCATCACAGAACCGGTGCAGAAGATCGCGGAGGCGCGCGGCGACGACCTGGTCGGGCTGACGTTCTCCTCCGTGACGTCACCGTTCGATCTCCGGATGCGTATCGCGTTCTCCCTGGGGATCTTCCTGGCGGCACCGGTGTGGTTGTGGCAGATCTGGGCGTTCATCATGCCCGGTCTCACCCGCAAGGAGATCAAGTACACGGTCGGGTTCGTCGCGTCCGCGGTTCCGCTGTTCTTCATCGGATGCTACGTCGGCGCGCTCGTCGTCCCTCATGTGATCGAGCTGATGGCGACCTTCACCCCGGAAGGCGCCAACAACCTCTTCGAGGCCAAGCAGTTCTACGACTTCAGCCTCAAGCTGATGCTCGTGGTCGGTGTCTCGTTCGTGCTCCCTGTCTTCCTCGTCGCGCTGAATGTCGCCGGGGTGATGTCGGGACGCGCGATCCTCAAGGGATGGCGAGTGGCGATCCTCATCGCGACCGTGTTCGCCGCTCTCGCGACGCCGGCAGCTGACGTGGTCAGCATGCTGATGCTCGCCGGGATCCTCGTCGTGCTGTTCTTCGCCGCTGCAGGTCTGTCCATGCTCTTCGATCGTCGCAAGACCAAGCGAGCGAAGTCAGAGGGCCTGCTCCCGGACGTCGAGGTATGACCTCTCCCGCAGAGCGATACGCCGCTGCCAGGGACGCAGCATCCCACCCCGAGACCGCTGCGTTCGCCGCTCGTCAGAGCTTCGATCTGGACGAGTTCCAGGTCGAGGGCTGTCACGCGCTCGAGCGCGGCAACAGCGTCCTCGTGGCGGCGCCCACCGGCGCGGGCAAGACGATCGTCGGCGAGTTCGCCATCCACCTGGCGATGCAGACGCCGAAGGACAAGGCGTTCTACACCACGCCGATGAAGGCGCTGTCGAATCAGAAGTTCCGCGAGCTCGTCGACGTGTACGGCGCCGACCAGGTGGGCCTGCTCACGGGCGACACGAACATCAACGGCAACGCCAGGATCGTCGTGATGACGACCGAGGTGCTGCGGAACATGATCTACGCCGATTCGGCAGCACTGGCCGATCTGCGGTACGTGATCATGGACGAGGTGCACTACCTGGCCGACCGCTTCCGCGGGGCCGTCTGGGAAGAGGTCATCATCCACCTGCCGGCGCAGGTGCGGTTGGTGTCGCTCAGCGCGACGGTGTCGAACGCCGAGGAGTTCGGGGACTGGCTCGACACCGTGCGCGGCGACACCGAGGTGATCGTCTCGGAGACCCGTCCCGTGCCGCTCGAACAGCATGTGTTGGTGCGAGACGACCTGCTGCCCCTGTTCGATGATCGTGCCGGGATCGCCACAGCGACCGTGAATCAGGAGCTGATGCGCATCCGCTCCTTCACCGGGTCGCGCTACGACAGCAACAAGCAGGCCCAGTCGTACGTCAGCGGCAAGCACGCAGGGCGTCAGAGTCCGCGCCCGCAACGCGGCGGACGTCGTCCGGTGCGGGCCGCGAACGCGCAGCGCATCGAACGGATGGACCGACCCGAAGTCATCCGGCTCCTGGAGCGCACGAACCTGCTGCCTGCGATCTTCTTCATCTTCAGCAGGGTCGGCTGCGACGCGGCGGTTCAGCAGGTGCGTCGCTCTGGCCTGCGCCTGACGTCAGCAGAGGAGCGCGCGGAGATACGCGAACTCGTGGAGGAGAGCACCCGGTCGCTGCAGGACGAAGACCTCGGTGTGCTCGGGTACTTCGAGTGGGTCGAGAACCTCGAGCGGGGGATCGCCTCGCACCATGCCGGGCTCCTGCCCGCGTTCAAAGAGGTCGTCGAGGAGCTCTACCGCCGCAAGCTCGTCAAAGTCGTCTTCGCGACCGAGACTCTCGCGCTCGGCATCAACATGCCCGCCAGGACCGTGGTCCTGGAGAAGATGGAGAAGTTCAACGGCGAGGCCCGAGTCGCGATCACGTCGGGGGAATACACCCAGCTGACCGGCCGTGCCGGCCGACGGGGCATCGACGTCGAAGGGCACGCCGTCGTGCAGTGGACAGAGGGCATGGATCCTCAGGCGGTCGCCGCTCTCGCGTCCAGGCGCACCTACCCGCTGAACTCCAGTTTCCGCCCCACGTACAACATGGCGGTCAACCTGATCGACATGTTCGGTCGTCCTCGTGCCCGCCAGATCCTCGAGTCGTCCTTCGCGCAGTTCCAGGCCGATCGCGCCGTGGTGGGCCTCGCCAGGCAGGTGCGCGAGGCCGAGGAGTCGCTCGCGGGTTACGTCACGGCGATGACGTGCGAGCACGGCGATTTCCTCGAGTACGCCGGGATCCGACGTGAGCTCAGCGACCTGGAGAAGAAGAACCGCCAGGACTCTCACGCACCGCGCACCGCGCGGGACAAGCGGATGAAGCGCATCCACTCCCTGCGGACGAAGATGCAGCGCCACGGCTGCCACGGATGCCCCGACCGCGAGGCGCATGCCCGCTGGGCGGAGCGCTATTGGAAACTCAAGCGGCAGACCGACCGCACGCGTGCGCAGATCGAGACGCGCACCGGTACGGTCGCGCGGGTCTTCGACCGGGTGGTCGAGGTGCTCGCGACGCTGGATTACGTCACCGGCACGGGAGATGACACCGCCCTCACCGAGGCGGGGCGCACAATGAGGCGCATCTACGGTGAGCGCGATCTGCTGGTGGCCGAGTCGCTGCGCCAGGGATTGTGGAAGGGCCTCGATGCGCCTTCGCTGGCCGCGATGGCATGCTGCCTGGTCTACGAGCCTCGTCGAGACGAGGCGAATTCCGGTGAGCGCGGACTGCCGCGCGGCGCGTTCCGCAGCGCATACGAGAAGACGACCGCGCTGTGGTCGGAGCTCGACGACCTCGAGCAGGACCATCACCTGCCCGGCTCCGAGCCGCTCGCCGCCGGCCTCGCCGGTGCGATGCACGCCTGGGCACGCGGGGCGCTGCTGGATCGGGTGCTGGTCGACGCGGACATGGCCGCCGGTGATTTCGTGCGTTGGGCGAAGCAGACGATCGACCTGCTCGACCAGTTGTCGATCGTCGCGGAGGATGCCGAGGTCGCCCGCACTGCGCGTCAGGCGCTCGACGGGGTGCGGCGCGGCATCGTCTCGTACTCGTCGATGTGAGAATGCAACGGATGCCTTCACCCGCCGTCGACCGTACCGATCGCGCCCGACCCGCGCTGCGACGCCCCCTTCTGCCGCTGTGGCTCGCGGCGGTGGTCGCGGCTGCCGCTGGTTTCGTCATGAACCTGTCCTACCCTGAGGCGAGCATCTGGCCCCTGGCTTTCGTCGCCGTCGGCCTACTGCTCATCTCGCTGATCGGACGAAGGGCCGGCGGCGCGCTGCTGGTCGGCCTGATCTACGGCGCCGTGTTCTTCTTCCTGCTGGTCTCGTGGACATCCCGCTATCTCGGTGTCATCCCATGGGCTGCACTGGCATCGCTCGAGGCGGCGCTGACGGCCGTTGCGGTCGTCCCCATCGCGCTCGCCTACCGATGGATGCCCCGGGCCTTTCCCGGGCCCCTAGGGCGCCTTGTGGGCCTTCCTGCGGTGATCGGAGCGCTGTGGGTGGGGCGAGAGCTCCTCCTGGGCTCGTGGCCGTACACGGGCTTTCCCTGGGCGCGTATCGGTATGACGCAGTCGGAGAGCCCGTTGGGGGCGCTGTCGTCGTGGGTGGGGGTGAGCGGGCTGAGCTTCCTCATCGTGTTCGCGGTGGCGATGCTCGTGGAGACGGTCCGGCTGCGGCTGTGGCGCAGGCCACCCGCTTTGCTCGTCCCTGCCGCTGTCGTCCTCGTCCTGTTCGCGACGCCGCTCTTCCCGACGACCTCCTCGGGCACCATGCGGATCGGTGCTGTGCAGGGCAACGGTCCGACCGGCTATTTCGACGACCGCGATCCCTATGCGGTCATCCAGGCGCAGACGGAGGCGACCGAGCCGTTGTTCGGCGAGGAGATGGATCTTCTCGTCTGGCCGGAAGGCGGCCTCGACTACGACCCGTTCCAGGATGCCGCGCTCGCGCGACGGATGACGATGATCGCCACGCGCGTGGATGCGCCGCTGCTCGCCAATGCCGCGACGGGTCGCGGCGACGAGTTCTTCAACACGACGATGCTGTGGACTCAGGAGGGGAAAGCCGCCCAGACGCACGACAAGCGCTTCCCCGTCCCGTTCGGCGAGTACGTGCCGGACCGCGATTTCTACAACGCGATCGTCCCGGACCTCATCGGACTGATCGGACGCGAGTACACGCACGGCACGAACGCGCCTCTGGTCGAGGTCGGCGACGTTCCCGTGGGGCTGGCGATCTGCTTCGACGTGATCTACGACGAGGTGATCACCGAGGGCATCCACGGCGGTGCTCAGGTGCTGGTGTTCCAGACGAACAACGCGGACTTCCGCGGGACCGACGAGAACCTGCAACAACTCGCGTTCGCGCGCATGCGCGCGATCGAGACCGGACGCAGCGTGGTGAACATCTCGACCGTCGGCCGCAGTCAGATCATCCGTTCCGATGGAACGACGGTGGCCGCACTGGACGCGGATGAGGCCGGTGCGCTGCTCGAGGATGTCGAGCTGCGCACCGGCCTCACCGCTGGTGTCGTCCTTGGGCCCTGGGTGCAGCAGGTGCTGCTGTGGGGCGGACTGGGCGCGCTGTTGTTCGGGTGGTGGCGCGCCCGTCGTCGGCGTTAGGCGCCGATCTTCTCGCGGGTCGGGTCCTCACCGGCGCCACGGCGGGCACGGATGAATGCGAGGCGCTCCTCGAGGAGCTCTTCCAGCTCGGCGCGTGAACGGCGCTCGAGCAGCATGTCCCAGTGGGTGCGCGCGACCTTCTCGTCGGTGGCGTCGGGGGTGATGGTCTGGCCATCGACCCGCAGCACGGCCTCGGCACCGCAGGAGCGGCACTCCCAGGTCTGGGGCGGCTCGGCGTCGGCCGAGAACATCAGCGTGGTCACGTGATCACACGTGTCGCACTTGTACGTGGTCTCGCGGCGTTCCATGAAAACGACGCCCTCTTCGCTCTGTAGGCTCTGGGCGCCGAGTCGGATGCCGCGCAGGCTGCGATCTGCCATTTTGTGGTCCTCTCGTCGCTGTCAGGTATAGCGCTCCAGTCTGTGCGCGCGCTCAACGCAGGCGGATTCCCGGCGCTATTCACAGCCGAATCCCAGTCCGCCGTGCAATCGGCTCAGAACAGCGTCTTCAGCGCCACATCCGCCCGGTCCGTGACGATGCCGTCGATGCCCTGTCCGATGAGACGTCTCATCTCGTCCGGATCGTTGACGGTCCACACGTGCACCTCGACGTCGTGGCGGTGCGCCGCCCTCAGAAGAGAGGGCGTGAGCACACGGATCGGCCCGTACCGCTCGGGTATCTGGAGCGCGTCGATGTCGCGCAGCACGCGCGAGCCGGGAAGGCGCAGAGCGCTGAGCAGGCGCACCAGCCCCATCGTGCCTCGGCCAGCGGACGTCGCGGGGCGCATCTCGGCACCTGCGGCGAGGACCGCATCGACCGCGCGCCGGCGGCGAGCGTCGGAGAAGCTCGTCAAGAGCACTCGGTGCGCGTGCGGGGCGATGATCCGGCCCAGGGGAGCGGTCGCGGCATCCGTCTTCACGTCGATGTTGAAGCGGGTCTCCGGGAGCGTGTCGAGCATCTCGGCGACGGTGAGCAACCCGCCGTGCGGCGCGAGGAGTTCTGCGAGTTCACCGGTGCGGACATCCTCGACGCGGCGATCGTCGGACAGCAGGCGCGTCAGCGTCTCGTCGTGGAACAGCACCACGTCGCCGTCCGCCGTGACCTGGCAATCCGTTTCGATGTATTCCGCACCGGCGGCCTGTGCGGCGGCGAAGGACGCCGCCGTGTTCTCCCAGACGGCATCCGACGGGGAGTCCCCGCCCGCGACGGTCGGCAGACCGCGATGGGCGAGGACTCGGGGATGCCGTGCCTTGAGGAAGTACGGGTGCGTCACGCGCCGGGGGTGCCTGCAGGCGGCTGGCCGGCACCGGGGCGCGGGGTGAAGGCGCTGCCGATGCCCTTGAGCGCCTCGGTGAGCTCGCTCGGGATGATCCAGAGCTTACTGGACTCGCTGTCGGCGATCTTCGGGAGCATCTGCAGGTACTGGTAGGCGAGGAGCTTGTCGTCCGGGGCGCCCTGGTGAATGGATGCGAAGACGTTCTGGATCGCCTCGGCCTCACCCTGCGCACGCAGGACGGCGGCCTGCTTGTCACCCTCGGCTCGGAGTATCTCAGCCTGACGCGCACCCTCCGCCTCGAGGATCGCCGACTGCTTCGTGCCCTCGGCGGTCAGGATCGCCGCGCGGCGATCCCGCTCTGCGCGCATCTGCTTCTCCATCGAGTCCTGGATCGACAGGGGCGGGTCGATGGCCTTCAGCTCGACGCGTCCGACGCGGATGCCCCACTTGCCGGTGGCCTCGTCGAGCACGACGCGCAACTGCCCGTTGATGTTGTCACGACTGGTGAGCGCCTCTTCGAGGTTGAGCCCACCGACGACGTTGCGCAGCGTGGTGGTCGTGAGCTGCTCGACGGCGCCGAGGTAGTTCGCGATCTCATACGTCGCTGCGCGGGCGTCGGTGACCTGGAAGTACACGACCGTGTCGATCGAGACGACGAGGTTGTCCTCGGTGATGACGGGCTGCGGCGGGAACGACACCACCTGTTCGCGCATGTCGATGAGCGGGCGCAGGCGGTCGATGAAGGGCACCAGGATGTTGAGACCGGGCATGAGGGTCTTGTGGTACCTGCCGAGGCGCTCCACCACGCCGGCCGTGGCCTGGGGGATGATGCGGATCGAGCGCGCGACGGTGACCACCACGAAGATGATGACGGCTATCGCGAGGATCCAGCCGATCGCGGTCGGGATGAACGAGGAGTCGTTCACGATTTCTCCTAGTCGTTGACGGGACGGACGATGGCGGTCGCACCGTTGATCGCGGCGATGGCGACAGGGGCTCCCTCGGGGATGGGGACGGCCGTCTCCGTGCGGGCGGTCCACGTGTCGCCGTTGCTGACCTTCACCTGCCCGGAGACGCGCGTGATGTCGGCCAGCGCTGTGCCGCGCAGTCCGATGAGCGCGTCGACGTTGGACTTCGTCGGATCCTCACCACGGTGCAGCCGCTTGAGCAGCGGAGGACGGATGACGAGGATGAACAGCGCGGCCGCGGCCGCGGCGACGATCAGCTGCGCCCACACCGGCAGCCCGAACACGCCGGTGAGGAGTCCGATCCCGCTGCCGAGGGCGAGCATAAGGAATGTGAAGTCGAGAGTCAGCATCTCGATCACGAGGAACACGGCGATCAGCACCAGCCAGCCGATCCACGCCCATTCCGTGACCAGTTCGATGAAGACGGATACGTCGTCCATGTGCCCTCCTCCTGTCGTCAACCTACCACGGTGGAGGGGAGCGATCCGGGCGGGAGAGAGCGGATTGATAGGGTGAATGTGCCGCGCTGTTCGCGGCGTTCCCCGCATCGCTAGGAGTCACCGTGACCGACGTTCTGCCCGCAGGTTCTCTCGCCGGAAAGGTCGCCCTCGTCACCGGCTCGTCGCGGGGCATCGGTGCCGACACCGTCCGATACTTCGCCGAGGCGGGTGCGGACGTCGTCATCAACTTCCGCAACAAGGCGCCGCGGGCCGAGAAGCTCGCCGCGCAGCTGCGCGAACTCGGCGGTCGTGCGCTCGTCGTCGGCGCCGATCTCACGGATCCGGCATCCGTCGCCGACATGTTCGAGCAGGTGCGCTCGGAGTACGGCCGACTCGACGTGCTCGTCCTGAACGCATCAGGGGGCATGGAATCAGGGATGGCCGAGGACTACGCGCTCACGCTGAATCGTGATGCGCAGCTGAGCGTGCTGAACGCGGCGCTGCCGCTGCTCGGCGAGGGATCGCGCGTCGTCTTCGTGACGAGCCACCAGGCGCACTTCATCCGCACCACCCCGACGATGCCGGAGTACGAGCCCGTCGCGCGCTCGAAGCGCGCCGGCGAGGACGCGCTCCGCGAACTGATCCCCGCTCTCGAGGCGAAGGGCATCGGCTTCACCGTCGTGTCAGGCGACATGATCGAAGGCACCATCACGGCCACGCTCCTCGAGCGCGCGAACCCCGGCGCGATCGCCGAGCGCCGCGGGTCTGCGGGCAAGCTCTACAACGTCTCGGAGTTCGCCGCCGAGGTGGCTCTGGCCGCTGTCGAGCCCGTCCCGGCGGACAACACCCGCCTGGTCGGCGACACGAGCGGATTCGCCGCCGAGTAGCACTCCGCAACGTCGAACGGCCGGCCCCGCGTACGCAGGGTCGGCCGTTCGACGTTCTCGTGAACTCACTCGACGGGCGCAGTGCTCTCGGTGTATGCGGCGGCAGCGGCCTTCTCGTCCCGTCCGAGCGTGATCGCGCGGACGATCTGGATGACTCCGAGCACGACGAGCGTGATCCCGAGGATCCACCAGAGGGCGACCACGGCGAGCAACGGCGAGAAGATCACGATGACACCCGCGACGATACTGAGGATCGCGTAGATGATGGTCCACGCCCTCGAGCCGTCCTTGTGGAGCAGCGTGAGCGAGACGATGCCGTCGACGATCCAGCTGATGCCGATGAAGATGACGGTGATGTAGGCGAGCGTGACCGTCACAGCGGTGAGGTTCGTGAACGCGATGACGCCCGCAGCGATGTAGAGCACGCCCAGCACGATGTGCCCGGCTCTGGCCCAGCCGCCCTTCTTCCCGGAGAAGATTCCGAGCCCGACGTAGACGATGCCGGCGAGGATCAGGTACGCGGCGATGATGCCGGTCACGAGCACCGCTGTCTTCAGCGGCCATACGAGGATGACGATGCCGGCGATGAGTGCGATCGCGCCGGAGATCGCGAGCGTGATGCGGATCGATTTGAACAGTGACTTCGCTTCGGCGAACGTTTCAGACATGGGGGAGTGCCTTTCTGGGAAGCTCCTGTGAGGATTCGATCAGCGTAGCGTGCAGGGCGGTCGAAATGTCCCTGGTCCGTGGGAGTATCGGAATGTGCCGACACATGCCATCGATCACGAGCGCCTGCGCGAACTGGTGGTCATGCGTCACGTCCGCGACCGCATCGATCGTGAGTACGCGAAACCGCTCGATGTCGAGGCGTTGGCGCGTGGCGTGCACATGTCAGCAGGGCATCTGAGCCGGCAGTTCAAGACGGCATACGGCGAATCGCCGTACTCGTATCTGATGACACGGAGGGTCGAACGGGCGATGGCGCTCCTGCGCCGCGGCGATCTCAGCGTGACCGAGGTCTGCTTCGAAGTCGGTTCGTCTTCGCTGGGCACCTTCAGCACGCGTTTCACCGAGCTGGTCGGTGTGCCGCCGAGCGTGTACAGGGAGCGGGCGGCCGACATCTCCGGCATCCCGAACTTCCAGATCAAGCACGTCACCAGACCGATCAGGAATCAAGAAGCGCCCCGCACCGGCGCCAACCTAATCTGGGCATCATGAACATCACCATCCACTACGCGTTCCTGCCCCACACGGATGCGGAAGCCGCGCTCGGCTTCTACCGCGACGTGCTCGGTTTCGAGTTGCGCAAGGACGTCGGATACGACGGCATGCGCTGGCTGACGGTCGGCCCTGTCGGTCAGCCGCAGACCTCGGTAGTCCTGCATCCGCCGGCCACGGACCCGGGGATCAGCGATGACGAGCGTCGCACGATCCTCGAGCTCATCGCGAAGGGCAGCTACGGTGCGCTCACGCTCGCGAGCGACGACCTCGACGGGCTCTTCGACCGACTCGTCGCGCGCGGCGCGGACATCGTGCAGGAGCCGATGGATCAGCCCTACGGCGAGAGGGACTGTGCTGTGCGCGATCCCGCCGGTAACCTGCTCCGCATCAACCAGACCGCCTGAACACCCCGCCACCAGCACTGACACCCCGCCGAAGGATGACGATGGCCGACGTTTCGCACACCGCCGATTCCCATGACCTGATCCGCGTGCAGGGAGCACGGGAGAACAACCTCAAGGAAGTCAGCGTCGACATCCCGAAACGGCGGCTCACCGTCTTCACCGGCGTGTCCGGCTCGGGGAAGAGTTCATTGGTGTTCGACACGATCGCGGCGGAGTCCCGTCGCATGATCGACGAGACCTACAGCGCCTTCGTGCAGGGGTTCATGCCGTCGGTCCCGCGTCCCGACGTCGATGTGCTCGAGGGCCTCACGACGTCGATCATCGTCGATCAGGAGCGGCTCGGAGCGAACCCGCGGTCCACGGTGGGCACGGTCACCGACGCGAACGCGATGCTGCGCATCCTGTTCAGCAAACTCGGGCAGCCGTACATCGGCGGACCGACCGCGTTCTCGTTCAACATCCCCACGCAGAAGGCCAGTGGAGTGATGACCGGTCCAGGTGGCGAGAAGAAGATCGTCAAGGATGCCATCTATCTCGGCGGCATGTGCCCGAGATGCGAGGGCAGGGGAGCGGTCTCCGACCTGGATCTCGCGCAAATCGTGGACGAGTCCAAGTCGCTGGACGAGGGCGCGATCATGGTGCCGGGCTACACCGCCGACGGCTGGATGGTGAAGGGCTTCTCGCAGTCAGGCTTCTACCCCGCGGACAAGCCGGTCGCGGACTTCACCGACAAGCAGCGGCACCTCTTCCTCTACGGAGAGGTCACGAAGGTGAAGATCTCGGGCATCAATATGACCTATGAAGGGCTCATCCCGAAGATCACCAAATCGATGCTGTCGAAGGATCTCGATGCATTGCAGCCGCACATCCGTGCCTTCGTCGAGCGGGTGGCGACGTTCGCGACCTGTCCGGAGTGCGAGGGCACGCGCCTCACCGAGGGGGCGCGGTCCTCGAAGATCGCCGGTGTGAGCATCGCGGATGCGTGCCGGATGCAGGTGACCGATCTCGCGGCGTGGGTCGGTGGTCTGGACATCCCGGAGGCCGGGCCGTTGCTGACCGCGCTCCGTGCGAACCTGGACGCCTTCGTCACGCTCGGGCTCGGGTATCTGAGCCTGGATCGTCCCTCTGGCACCCTGTCCGGGGGAGAGGCGCAGCGCATCAAGATGCTGCGGCATCTCGGTTCCTCCCTCACCGACGTCACGTACGTCTTCGACGAGCCCACCGTCGGGCTGCATCCGCACGACATCCAGCGTATGAACTCTCTACTGCTGCAGTTGCGGGACAAGGGCAACACGGTTCTCGTGGTCGAGCACAAGCCCGAGACCATCGCCATCGCCGACCACGTCGTCGATCTCGGGCCTGGTGCCGGTTCGGCCGGTGGCGAGATCTGCTTCGAGGGCACTCTCGAGCGGTTGCGTGCGAGCGGCACGCTCACCGGAGCACATCTCGACGATCGTGCGTCGCTGAAGTCTGCAGTTCGCGAGAAGAGCGGTGCGATCGAAGTACGCGGGGCGAACGAGAACAACCTGCAGGACGTCGACGTCGACATCCCGACCGGAGTTCTGACCGTGGTCACAGGTGTCGCGGGTTCCGGCAAGAGCTCGTTGATCCATGGCTCCGTCACAGGCCGCGAGGGTGTCGTGGCGATCGATCAGAGCGCGATCAAAGGCTCGCGTCGCAGCAATCCGGCCACGTACACCGGCATGCTCGAACCGATCAGAAAGGCCTTCGCGAAGGCGAACGGGGTGAAGCCCGCGCTGTTCAGCGCGAACTCCGAAGGCGCCTGCCCGTCATGCAAGGGCGCCGGAGTGATCGTCACCCAGCTCGGCTTCATGGACACGATCGAGACTCCGTGCGAGGACTGCGGAGGCAAGCGCTTCCAGGCCACCGTCCTGGACTACAAGCTCGCGGGTAAGGACATCACCGAAGTCCTGGATCTGCCGGTGTCCGAGGCGCGGCAGTTCTTCTCGGATGGCGAAGCGAAGATTCCTGCGGTGGTCGCGGTCCTGGGAAGGCTCGAGGATGTCGGTCTCGGGTATCTGTCGCTCGGGCAGCCGTTGTCGACGTTGTCAGGTGGCGAGCGTCAGCGTGTGAAACTGGCGATCCAGATGGGGGAGAAGGGCGATGTCTATGTGCTCGATGAGCCGACGACCGGTCTGCATCTCGCTGACGTCGACAAGATCCTCGGCCTGCTCGACCGCCTCGTGGATGCCGGCAAGACGGTCATCGTGATCGAGCACCATCAGGCCGTCATGGCCCATGCCGACTGGATCATCGACATCGGTCCTGGCGCCGGGCACGACGGCGGCCGCGTGGTGTTCGAGGGAGTGCCCGCGGAGCTGGTCTCGTCGAAGTCGACGGTGACGGGTGAGCACCTCGCTCAGTACGTCGGCGTCTAGTCAGAGAATGTCGTCGGGCCGACTTCGCTGATCGCTCAGTGCGTGATCGAGTGCACCGGGAAGAGTTCGGTTCGCTCGATCACACGCTCACGCTCGGAAGCGAGTTCCTGTCGCCGCGGGTCTGCGAGGAAGTCGTCGAACGCACGCTGGTCGGGAAAACGATACAACTGAACTTCGTCAGGCTGCCCGTCAGCACCGTCGCTTGCCACGCGCTGCACGATCTCGGCTCCGTGATCCATGAGCAACGCGATCACAGCATCCTCAAAGCGCGCCATCTCAGCCGCTCGTCCAGGGCGGGCCCAGAGAAGGCAGCACAGCAACAATGCGGAAGAGTTCTCAGGCATTGGTTCAGCATAGGGTCCTCAGCGAGCGGTTCATATTATGTCAGTTTCGAAGGTCGGTTCTCGAGGTTGGGTCCACCCGAACGCGAGGAGTGAATGTTGGGCGGCTAAGAACCAGTGCGGCAGCGCGGTCTCGGATGTGAGCGCGACTCTACGAGGCGTGCGGCTGACGACATCTGTCGTCGCTCAGATGTGTGGGCGTTCCTGTGGGCACGTGCAGCGCGGCGGTTCCGGCTGCGCCAGCCGCGAGTGCTGGAACAGTGCAACGGCTGTTCTTCCCGCGGTGGTGCACCACTCTCGATATATGCCGATAATGTGCATTATGTCAGATCGAACGGCGAGAGCCCTCTCCCGTGTGGCGGTCATCGTGCGCGTGGCGCTCGTGGAGGTCGGCACCGCCAGTCCTCACTCGGCGGCGTAGCCGGCGAGGAACAGATCGACCGCACCGTCCACCGGCGCGCTCACGGGTGTGTCTTCATCTGTGAGCAGCTTCGCGTTCAGCGGCGCACCGATGACCAGCCAGGTGAACTGCTCTGCTGCGGCATGAGCGTCCAGGATTCGCAGGCGCCCGTGCGCCGAAACGTCCTGAAGGGCCTCGGCGAGATTCCGGATGTTCGTCTGCCAGCTCTCCTCGAGGTACATGGCCGCGACCTGCGGCTGCGTGAGCGCTTCGCCCGTGACCAATCTGCGCATGCGCAGCACCGGTGGGCTCAGAATGCCTGCGCGCATCGTCTCGGCGAGTTCGATGAGCCCTGCGCGGATGTCCCTCGCTGAGACGAGGCGTTCCAGTGCGGGCCGCATCGAGCCCCTCCCCGCGGCCGCCCATTGGCTCACGACTGCGGCGTACAGTTCCTGCTTCGACGGGTGCTCACGGTACAGCGATGCCTTCGAGATCTTCGCGCGTCTCGCGACCTCGTCCATGGACGCGCCTGCATAGCCGTGCTCGAGGAACACCGCCCGTGCGACGCCGAGCAGCTCCTCCCCCGTCATGCCTGCCGGTCGTCCTGCTGCTCGAAGCGCTGTTGACATGCCGATCAGTTTAGTACTTGACAGTACGTAAGTCACATCCTACTCTTTAGTACGCATCCGTACTGAAGGAGAATGTCATGGTCGTCCTGGCAATCGTCACCGCCACTGTCGCGTCATTCCTCGCCAGCGCGATCCTGTACGCGATCCCCGCGGTGTCAACGCTGGTGGCGAGGACGAGCACTGCACGCCCTGGCCTGTCCACCGCGGTGCAGATGGGCTCCGTCGTCCTGCGCAGTCTTATCGCGTCCGGCCTCATTGCGGGGTTGATGATCGCCGCGGGGTGGAGTGACGCGGGCAGCGGAGCCTTGCTCGGATTGTCGTTGGTCACCCTCCCTGCAATTCTGCTGATGGGCGGCGTCGTGCACGAGAACACCGCGATCCCGACCGCTGGTGTGCATCTGCTGGATTGGACGATCAAACTCGTCCTCATCGGTACGATCATCGGGCTGTTCGTCTGATGAGACTTGAGAACGGAGATCTGGCATGAATCCCACCTCCGGCCCAGGCCCGTTGGACATCACATTCACCGCGACGCTCGGCAAAGTTCGTGAGGGCGACACCTGGACGTGCGTCCAGCTCCACGATTCCTCGAGCATCTTCGGCACGCGCGGTCTGGTCAAGGTCGTGGGCACGGTCGATGGTGAACCGTTCCGAGGCTCATTCATGGCTCTCGGCGACGGCACCCACAAGCTGCCGATCGCCGCCGTGATCCGCAGAGCCATCGACAAGACCGACGGCGACGATGTGACCGTCCACCTCACGGAACGGCTCAACTGAAGCGGCTCCTACTAACGTCGATGCTATGAAGATGCACGCGGGACAACTGCACGTCGATGAAGAGATCGCTCGTCGACTGATCGCAGAACAGTTCCCGCAGTGGCGGGAAGAGGGCGTCGTCCACATCGACGGTGGCGGCACTGTCAACGCGATCTTCAGGATCGGTGATGGCCTTGCCGCGCGGTTCCCCCTGAACTCCAGCGACCCCGTCGAAGCGCTGACGCTGCTTCGCAAGGACGCGGCGGCGATGCAGGAGCTCGCCGCAGCCTGCCCGGTGGACACGCCGTTGCACATCGCGCTCGGGATGCCGGCGCATGACTACCCGTTGCCCTGGTCGGTGCAGACGTGGATCCCCGGCGATGTCGCCACGCCGGACGGAGTCGCAGACTCCCTCGACTTCACCCGGGATCTGATCACCCTCCTGCACGTGCTGCGCAACGCGGACACCGGCGGACGAGGCTTCGCCGGCACGGGCCGCGGTGGTGATCTGCGGGATTCCGACTCCTGGATCGAGACCTGCCTGCACGAGAGCACGGAGATGCTCCCGGTCGAGGAGCTCGGCGCACTGTGGGAGCGATTGCGCATCCTCCCGTCGTCGGGACCGGATCGGATGACGCATGGCGATCTGATTCCCGCGAATCTCCTCGTGGACGAGGACAGGCTGATCGGAGTGCTCGACGGCGGCGGCTTCGGCCCGGCGGATCCCGCACTCGACCTGGTGGCCGCGTGGCATCTGCTGGACGGCGACATGCGCGATGTGCTCCGGGGTGAGCTGAGGATCGGCGCGATCGAGTGGCAACGCGGCGCCGCATGGGCATTCCAACAGTCGATGGGCCTGGTCTGGTACTACTCGGAGTCGAATCCTCGGATGAGTGCGCTCGGCCGCAGCACGCTGCACCGGATCCTGTCCGATCCCGAGATCACCTCGACGGCGGCGTCCTGACTTCGGACAGGTCGAAGACCCACTCGTTCATATTGAGCATGGCGCCGCGGAACTCTTCCGTCCGCTGCCCCGCGAGTTCGAACCCCGCCTTGCGGCACAGAGCATCGGACGGCCCGTTCGCCCTGTCGGGAAACGCGACGAGCAGCCTTCGCCCGCCCGCGAAGGCGCGCGCGTCGTCGACGACGAGCGAGAGCGCAGCAGAGCCCACTCCCCTGCCCTGACTCTCAGGGACGATGAACCACCCCGCTTCGAATACGTCCTCTCCCCTCCACGTCGTCTTCCAGAAGCAGATCGCTCCCACCGACTCGGTGCCGTCGACGATCACGAACGGTCGGGCTTCACCCTCTGCCAAGAGGCGCAGATACCGTTCATGACGCGCGTCCACCTGCGCATCCGTCTCAGGACCACCGATGTGCACGGTCATCTCAGGGGTGTTTCCCCGCCGGAGCAGTGGGGCGTCATGCTCGGACCACAGACGCAGCTCGATGTCGCTCATGCGGCCACCATGGCATGACCCTCCGACATCGCCGATGGCCTACGAACTGCACCGTCTGCTATTGACTACGCGCACTCACCCCGCGAGGAGAGGATGTCGCGGGCTCATCTCCGATCGAGCTCAGTGGTGTTCGCCTGCTGCCTCGAGAATGCTGCGCAGAGTCGCGAGATCGATCTGCGAGATCTCGCCGCCGTACGTCTCTTCGATCCTGAACGCGAGATCGTTCCGCACGCAGAACTCGGCGGTCTTCTCCAGTCGTGGCACCACGTCCACATGGTCGTTGCCGAACAGCCCGGCGGCGTAGACATCTCTGCCGGCGTCGATCGCTGCCGCCAACTCCACGGACGAGCGGCGGGTGATGCCGTAGAGCTCTTTGAGAAGCGGTGGAGCGAGGGGCGGTCGACCCTCGATGAAGATCGCGATCGACGGAGATTCAGCCATGCTCCATTTCACCACGCGATCGGCGTGAGCGCCGTACGGCGTCGGTTCGTGCGCGCCCCGAGAGTAAGCTGAAGCGGATGAGCACCACCCCCGCCTCCCCCGGTTCCACGATCGGGTGGAGAGCGTGGTCGATCTGGTCGGTCGGCGTGGCGGCGTACATGCTCGCGATCACCAATCGGACGTCGCTCGGCGCTGTCGGTGTGGATGCGGCGGAGAGATTCCAGGCGGATGCCTCGACGCTGTCCCTTTTCGCCGTCGTGCAACTCGCCGTGTACGGCGGCATGCAGATTCCCATCGGCGTACTTCTCGACAAGCACGGTGCGCGCCCGATCATCACGATCGGGATGATCCTGATGGCGTTCGGCCAGCTCACGATCGCGATCTCGCCCAGCATCGGCATCGCCATCGTCGCACGCATCCTCCTCGGCGCCGGCGATGCCGCGGTGTTCCCGGCGGTGCTTCGACTCATCGCGATCTGGTTCCCGGCGCAGCGTGGGCCTGTGATGGTGCAGCTCACCGGTGTGCTCGGACAGGCGGGTCAGCTGATCGCGCTGATCCCGCTCGCCGCTCTCCTGCATTCGACGAGCTGGACGATCACGTTCGGCAGCGTCGCCGGTCTGGGCGTCCTCTTCGCGATCCTCGTGTGGGTCGTGATCCGCAATCGCCCGCCCGAACTGCACGCCGACGTCACCGTCAACACGGACACCGGGGTCGTGCGCGTCGTGACATCGGCGATCGACACCGGTGTCGGCATCCGTGCGGCGTGGGCCCATCCGGGTACGCGCCTGGCGTTCTGGTCGCATTTCACGACGCCTTTCGCCGGCACCGCATTCGTGCTGCTGTGGGGCATGCCGTTCCTCACAGCAGGTGAGGGTGTCACGACGGCGCAGGCCGCCACCATCATCTCCGTGTATGTCGTCGCCGGGATGCTGCTCGGGCCGATCATCGGCAACCTCTCCGGACGCATGCCGAACCGGCGCTCGCTCGCCCTCGTGCTGCCGGCGATCGGGATGCAGATGCTCGCCTGGATCGTCGTCCTGCTGCTGCCGGGCCCGGCGCCGATCTGGCTGCTGTACGTCCTGGCGGTCGCACTAGCGACCGGTGGACCGGCGTCGATGATCGCTTTCGACCACGCCAGGACGCACAACCCCGCCCATCGGTTGAGCACTGCCACCGGGCTGACCAACGGCGGCGGATTCATCTCAGCCCTCATCGTCATCTTCCTCATCGGCCTCGCACTCGACCTTCAGGGTGCAGGCAGCCCGGAGACCTACTCGTTGGACGCGTTCCGCGTCGCGTTCCTCGCCCAGGTGCCGGTCTGGCTCGTGGGAACGACGTTCATCCTCATCGAACGCAAGCGCACGCGGATCCGCATCGGACTCGACCCCGAACGAAAGAGGAGACGATGACCGGAGCCTTCACCTTCCTCCAGGCCGACGACCGGATCGACCGCGCGCGCGTTCATCGCTGGATCAGCGAGCAATCGTACTGGGCGAAGGGACGCACCCGCGCGGTGCAGGACGCAGCGATCGACGCATCCCGCAACTACGGAGTGTGGGATGCGTCGAGCGGCGATCAGGTCGCATACGCGCGCGTCGTGACCGATGGAGTGACGTTCGCCTGGTTGTGCGACGTGTTCGTCTCGTCCGACGTCCGAGCGCGCGGGATCGGGAAGATGCTGATCAACGGCGTGATCGCCGATCTGGAACCGCTCGGACTGACGCGGATGCTGCTGGCGACGGCCGACGCCCACGGGCTGTATGCGCAATACGGATTCGAGAACCCCGACGATCCGACCCGCTACATGGTGCGGAGCATGTCCTGAAGCGCAGCGGTCACAGCACAGTGTCGTCTGCCGAGGCATCCCTCCGACGACGGGAAGCGAGAAGGATCAGGCCGATGACGAAGATGACCGCGCCGGCGCCCATCAGGATGTAGCCGATCAGGTCGAGATTCGCCCACTCGACCTCCACGTTCACCGCGAACGTGAGAATGGCTCCGATGACGAACAACGCGATTCCTGTGCCGATGCTCATTCGAGATCCTTCCCGATGTCTGTCGCGACACCTGTGTCGACGAGCACACCATTGCTGTTCGTTCTGACGATGCCAGCAATCGCCGTGGGAGGCAAGGGGTTGATCAGCGCCGGCGCGGGGTCCAGCCGACCGACAGCGCGTCATCCGACGTCGACCGCTCGAGGTCGACAGCCGCTGACCATCCCTGCGCGGCGTCCACGCCGTCGAATCCGCCGCGGGCCACCCGCATCCCGACGTCCTCGTGATGCATCCGCGGCGCTCCCCCACGCCTGACCGAGGCGCGCACACTCCACGCATCATCGGCGTACCCACCACCGCGGAAGACTCTGTAGTCGCCGTAGCGTGCGGGATCGAGCAGATCCCAGCACCACTCCCACACGTTGCCGAGCGTGTCGAAGAGACCGTTGAGGTTGGGCATCTTGCCACCGACGTCCTGGGGGGCTGTCACGCCGTCCGCGGCAGTCCACGCGATGTCGGTGAGCGCACCGTAGTGCGGACCTGTGGAGCCGGCGCGGCATGCATGCTCCCACTCCGCCTCCGTCGGCAGCCGGTACCCGTCGCTGTCCACGTGCCACGTCACGTCCTCGCCGTCGAACGTGTACGCGGGATCGAGCCCCTCCCACTCGGAGGCCGCGTTGCAGAAGCGCACCGCGCGCAGCCAGCTGAGATCCGCAGCCGGACGCCTCGGGTGCCGAGAGGCGATTCCGACGATCTCGGCCATCTGCTCCTCGGTGACGGCGAACACCCCGATCTCGAAGCTCTCGAGCTCCACCGTGCGCACCAGGTCCCGCCGGGCGTCATGAAGCGTCACGACGCCCGCAGGCACTGACGTCATCTCCACATCGCTCATGCCGGGACACGCTTCTCGGGGTGGGTGTGAGTCGGGATCGCGAACACCCGCATGAAGTACTGGCAGAGCGGCCCGACCAAGAGGGCGAATGCGACCGTGCCGACGCCGACGTTTCCGCCGAGCGCCCAGCCGACGGCGACCACGACGACCTCGATCCCCGTTCGCACGATCCAGATCCGCCACCCGGTCTTCTTGTGCAGGCCGGTCATCAGCCCGTCGCGCGGGCCTGGACCGAAGTTGGCACCGATGTAGAGTCCCGTGGCAGCCGAGAGGACGAGCAGTCCGATCACGAAGAAGCACACGCGCAGCCACAGCGGCTGATCCGCGGGGATCAGCGCGAGCCCGACGTCGGCGGACGGACCTACGAGAAGGGCGTTGAGGACGGTGCCGATGCCGAGTCTCTGACGCAGCGGGATCCACAGCAGGAGCACCACGATGCTCACCAGGATCGTGACGATCCCGAACGACAGCGGGACGTGGTTGGTGATCCCCTGCGAGAGCACATCCCACGGTGCGGCGCCGATCTGTCCGCGCACCATGAACGCGATGCCGACGCCGTAGAGGAAGAGACCGATCAGCAGTTGCACCGAACGACGCGGGAGCCTGCGGCCGCGCAGCGACCTCACTGCGGAGCTCGTTCGACCCACGACGCGTACTTGGCCGCGCGCCCATCGCCCGAAGAAGTACGTGTCAGCCGACGCTTCACCCACGGACCGACGTGCTCGCGATAGTAGGCGAGACCGACCGCTCCCCCGGTTCGCAGTTCGCTCGCGGCCCACCATTCGACGGGAGGCTCATAACCGAGCGCCTCCAGCACCCTGGCCGCGACCCGGTGGTGACCGGACGAATTCATGTGAAGCCGGTCCTCCGACCAGTAGGCACTGCGCGCGAGCTCACGGTCGGGCCAGTTCAAGGCACGGACGACGTCGGGGCGCTCCGCGATCCGCCGCAGCACTGCCGCAGAGAGCTCGTCGCCGCGGCGTTGGATCATCGACCCCATGGGCAGCTGCCCTGCGGGGTTCGCGCCGGACAGCACGATGAGCGTGACACCCTGTTCGTCGCATCGACGGAGAACCCGCGAGAAGGCATCGGCGATGTGCTCGAGATCGCTACGAGGACGGAGCATGTCGTTGCCTCCCCCGTTGAACGACAGATGCGTGGGGTTGAGCGCCAACGCCGGTTCGAGCTGCTCCTGCACGATCGGCCACGCGAGCTTTCCGCGGATCGCGAGGTTCGCGTACTGGATGGGATGGCCGACCGCATCCGCCCAGCCCTGCGCGGCGATGTCGGCCCATCCCCGTACGCGGCCGTCCGGCAGCTCGTCGCCGACGCCCTCAGTGAACGAGTCGCCGATCGCCACGAATCTCACATCACTCACCGAACCAGCCTATGCCCGCGGACGGGCACGTCGGATCATCGATCGTCGAGCGCCTGGCCCCGTCGATCGACGAGGCCCCACGTCACGATCGCGGCGACGATGAAGAAACCAGCGAAGATGGCGAACAGCAGCGGCGCTCCCCCTGCGGCGAGCAGGAGCGGCACCATCAGCGGAGCGACGATCGATGCGATCCTGCCGACGCCGGCAGCCCACCCTGCTCCCGTGCCGCGCAACGACGTCGGGTAGATCTCCGGTGTCACCGCGTACAGCGCGCCCCATGCGCCGAGGTTGAAGAACGACAGCGCCATGCCTGTCGCGATGATCGGCCCGATGCCGGTGGCTGTGCCGAACAGCACGGCCGAGACCGCGGAGCCGGCGAGGAAGACGGAAAGGGTCGTTCGGCGCCCCCACACCTCGATGAGCCACGCAGCCACGGCGTAACCTGGCAGCTGCGCGAGCGTGATGAGCAGCGTGAAGCCGAAGGAGCGGACCAGGTCGTAGCCGGCGTCGACGAGGATGCTGGGGATCCAGATGAATGCACCGTAGTAGGCGAAGTTCACGCAGAACCAGATCAGCCAGATGCACAGCGTCCGCAGCCTGAACTCGGGATACCAGAGCGTACCGAGGCGTGTCGCGGCGTCGTCGGCGATGGCGCGAGACACCGGTGTCTTCTGGACGAGCGGGCCAGCGGTGATGCCGGCATCCGCCTCGAAGGCTGCGACAATCCGCTCCGCCTGCGACAGTCTGCCGCGTGAGGCCAGCCATCGAGGCGATTCAGGCAGGCCCCAGCGCACGATGATGGCGTAGACGGCGGGCACGGCACCGAGCGCGAACGCCCAGCGCCATCCGGAATCGGATGCCGGGATGACGAAGTAGCCGATCAGCGCGGCCGCGGTCCAGCCGACCGCCCAGAACGCCTCGAGGACGACGATGAGACGGCCCCGGATGCGGCGCGGCGCGAACTCGCTCACGTACGTCGACGCGACAGGAAGCTCCGCACCGAGGCCGAGCCCGACGAAGAATCGCAGCACCAGCAGCATCGCGAGCCCGCCGACGAGTGCGCTGGCGCCGGTGGCGACGCCGTACACCAGCAGGGTGATCGCGAAGACCTGCCGCCGGCCGAGGCGATCAGCGAGCAGGCCGCCGAGAGTCGCGCCGATCGCCATGCCGATGAACCCGACGGAGGCGATCCACCCGGTCTCGGTCTTGGACAGATCCCACTGCTGCGCGAGCGCGGCGATGACGAACGAGATGAGGCCGACGTCCATCGCATCCAGTGCCCACCCGACGCCGGAGCCCGTGAGCACCCGGAAGTGCCGACGCGTGAACGGCAGTGTGTCGAGGCGTTCCGCCAGCGATGCGCGGCTCGGGATGCCTGGGTTGCTCATTTCAGCAGATCTCTGACTCGAGGGATCACCTCGGTGCCGTAGAGCTCGATGCTGCGCATCATCTGCTCATGCCCCAAGGTGCCGGTGGCGTACTTCAGATCGAACCGTCCGATTCCCAGAGTCCTGACGGTGTCTGCGATCTTCTGAGCGACGCGCTCGGGCGAACCGGAGTAGATCGCGCCTGCCGGTCCGACATCGTTCTGGAAGCGCGCACGGCTGTATTCGGGCCATCCTCGCTCCTTGCCGATGGTGTTGTTCATGGCCTCGAACCCCGTGTACGCGGCGTCCCATGCCTCTTCATCCGTGGCGGCGATGTGCCCCGGGGAGTGCACCGCGACCGGGTGCTCCGGCGTGCCGAATGAGGCGATCGAGCGGTGGTACAGGTCGACGAAGGGAGCGAACCGAGCGGCAGGGCCCCCGATGATCGCCAGCATCAGTCCGACACCGTGTCGCGCGACGCGCACGACGGATTCCGGGCTGCCTCCGACGCCGACCCAGGTGCGAAGGCCGCTCTCGGTCTTCGGGAACACGTCGGCGTCGACGAGCGCGGGACGCACGGTACCCGACCACGTGACGGGCTTCTCCTTGGCGAGTTCGACGAACAGTTCGAGCTTCTCCTCGAACAGCGCCTCGTAATCGCGGAGGTCGAAGCCGAACAGGGGGAACGACTCGGTGAAGGAGCCACGCCCCAGCACGACCTCCGCACGACCGCCCGACAACGCGTCCAGCGTCGCGAACCGCTCGTACACCCGCACGGGGTCGTCGGAGGACAGCACGGTGACCGCCGTGCCCAGCCTGATCCGCTGCGTGCGCGACGCGATCGCGGCGAGCACCATCTCCGGCGCCGAGACGGCGAACTCCTGACGATGATGCTCGCCCACTCCGAAGAAGTCGACACCGACGCTGTCGGCGAGGACGGCCTGCTCGACGACGTTGCGGATCGTGTGCGCCCCGCTCAGCAGCCTCCCGTCGGAATCACGAGTGATGTCGCCGAACGTGTCCAGCCCGAACTCGAGTTCCATCTGTGCGACTACCTGTTCACGAGCGACGTGCGCAGCGTGTCGAGACCGACCCCGCCGAGATCGAGCGCTCGCTTGTGGAACTGCTTGATGTCGAACGCATCGCCCTGCTGCGCCTGATACGCGTCGCGCACCTGTTCCCAGATCCGCTGGCCGACCTTGTAGGAAGGCGCCTGTCCTGGCCAGCCGAGGTAGCGGTTCACCTCGAACCGGACGAACTCATCCGACATGTTGACGTTGCGGCGCATGAAGTCGAGTGCGTAGTCGGCATCCCAGGTCCCGCTGCCGTCGAGTCGCGGCTTGCCCAGGTGCACTCCGATGTCGAGAACAACGCGCGCAGCGCGCATGCGCTGGCCGTCGAGCATGCCGAGTCGGTCGGCAGGGTCGTCGAGATATCCGAGCTGCTGCATGAGTCGCTCTGCGTAGAGCGCCCATCCCTCGGCATGCCCTGAGGTACCGGCGAGCAGCCGTCGCCAGGAGTTCAGCTCGGCACGGTTGTAGACGGCCTGGCCGATCTGGAGGTGATGGCCGGGAATGCCCTCGTGATACACCGTGGTGAGTTCGCGCCAGGTGTCGAACTCGGTGACGCCCTCCGGCACCGACCACCACATCCTGCCGGGGCGCGAGAAGTCGTCGGTCGGACCGGTGTAGTAGATCCCGCCCTCCTGCGTCGGCGCGATCATGCATTCGAGCGTGCGGATCTGCTCCGGAATGTCGAAGTGCGTCGCGCCCAGCTCGGTGACCGCACGGTCGCTGGTCTCCTGCATCCAGCGCTGCAGCGCCTCGGTGCCGTGCAGCTTCCGCGAGGGGTCGGCCTCCAGATGCGCGACCGCCTCTTCGACGGTGGCACCGGGGAGGATCTCGTTCGCGATCGCCGTCTGCTCGGCGACCATGCGCGCGAGTTCCTCACGGCCCCATTCGTAGGTCTCATCCAGGTCGATCTCCGCGCCGAGGAAGCGACGGGAGTTGAGCGCGTAGAGTTCACGGCCGACGGCATCCACCTCGCTCGCGGCCGGCGCGAGGGTACCGGTCAGGAAGTTCTTGAGCTCGTCGTAGGCGACGCGCGCCGCAGATGCGCTGTCGGCGAGTTCGCGGGCGAGGGATGCCGGCAGTTCGCCCTCATCGGGAGTCGCAGCCGCGACGAAGGAGGCGAAGAACCCGTCATCGGCCGTGTAGCGGACGATCTGATCGGCCACTTCGGTGACCTGCCGGCGTGCGGGAACGACGCCCTGCGCGATGCCTTCCGCCAGAGTGGCCGTGTATCCGCGAAGCGTCGTCGGGACGGCGGCCAGTCGTTTCACGATGACTGACCAGTCCTCGGCCGTCGCGGTGGGCATGAGGTCGTACACCTGACGGATGTCCTGCGCTGCCGAAGCGATCACGTTGAGGTCGCGCAGGTGCCACTTGGCGTCGTGGAACTCGAGGTCGAGCGTCAGCTCGCTTTCGAGGTCGGCCTTGGTGACCTCGTCCACGGCGTCTGCCGGAGTCAAATCGCGTAGCGAACCGAGCGTCCTGCGCACCTCGGTCGCGTACTGCTCCTGGCCGTCGGGGCTCAGGTCGCCGTAGCGGTCGTTCGCGTCATTGCGACCGATGTAAGTGCCGAGCGTGGGCGCGAGGTTCACGAGGGTGTCGACCCAGTCTTCTGCGACCTGGTCGATCGCTGAGGGCGTGCGAGGGGTAGTCGTCATCCCCTCAGCGTAGCGCCGCGACCGACTCGGCAGCGTGCGCTGCGAGCCTCAGTGCGCGGCTTCGTTCCAGTCGTGCCCCCGACCGACCTGGACGTCCAGGGGAACGGACAGATCGGCCGCATCCGCCATGCGGGTGCGCACGATCTTCTCCGTCGCGTCCCACTCCCCCGGGGCGACCTCGACAACGAGCTCGTCGTGGATCTGCAGGAGAACCCGGGAACGGAGGTCGGCGGCGGTCAGGTCGGCGTGGATCTCGTACAGCGCGATCTTCATGATGTCGGCGGCGCTGCCCTGGATGGGGGCATTGAGTGCGGCGCGTTCGGCGTTCTCGCGAAGCACGCGGTTGGGGCTGCTGAGGTCGGGGAACGGACGACGGCGGCCGAAGATCGTCTCGGTGTAACCGACCTCCTTCGCCTTCACGACCGAGGCACGCAGGTAGTCGCGTACGGCGCCGAACCGGGCGAAGTACTCGAGCATCAGCTGCTTCGCCTCCGACTGCTCGATGCGCAACTGCTTCGACAGACCGAACGCGGACAGGCCGTAGACGAGTCCGTACGACATGGCCTTGACCTTCGTGCGCATCGCGGAGGTGACCTCGGACGGATCGACGCCGAAGACACGGGCGCCGACGAACCGGTGGAGGTCCTCACCGCTGTTGAACGCCTCGATCAGACCTTCATCGCCGGAGAGGTGCGCCATGATGCGCATCTCGATCTGCGAATAGTCGGCCGTGAGCAGCGTCTCGTACCCCTCACCCACCTGGAACGCGCTGCGGATGCGCCGGGACTCCTCGGTGCGCACAGGGATGTTCTGCAGGTTCGGGTCGGTGCTGGAGAGCCGGCCGGTCTGGCTGCCGGTCTGCACGTACGTCGTGTGGACGCGGTGATCGTCACGGATCGCGGTGTCGAGGGACTCGATGATCTGGCGGAGCTTGGTGGCCTCGCGGTGCTGCAGCAGCAGATCGAGGAACGGATGCGGGTTGCTCTCCTGCAGATCGGCGAGCACAGCGGCATCGGTGGAGTACCCGGTCTTGGTCTTGCGGGTCTTCGGCAGTTGCAGGTCTTCGAACAGCACCTCCTGCAGCTGCTTCGGCGACCCGAGGTTGAACTCGCGGCCCACCAGAGCGAAGGCATCGGCGGCGAGGCCGTCGGTGCGCGCGGCGAGCTCGCCCGAGAACGTGGAGAGCACCTCGTGCGACACGGCGACACCGGAGATCTCCATGTCGGCGAGGGCGAGCAGCGTGGGCAGTTCGATGTCGGTGAGCACCTTCGCCACCGATTCCGGGATGTCTTCGCGCAGTGCCGCCGCGGCGCGAAGCGTGAACCACGCCTCCTGCGACGGCGTCGCTCCGTCGGTCTCGGGAACGAGCTGGGTGGGATCGGCCACCGGCAGCTTCTCGTCCAGGTAGCGGTCCACGAGGTGGGCGAGGGTCTTGTCGGGGAAGCTCGGCCGCAGCAGCCACCCGGCCAGCAGCGTGTCGTAGGCGAGACCACCGAGCCGGATGCCCGCGCGGTGCAGGGCCTTCACCTGAGGCTTGGCGTCGTTGAGCACCTTCTTCGCGTCGGACTCCAGCCAGGATCGCAATGCATCCGCCGTCGCATCGCTCCAGTCGGTCTCGCGGAGCTCGGTGAGGCTCGAGACACCGATGCGCGATATCGCGCCTCCGTTCGTCACGAGCGCGACCGCCAGTTCGTCGTTCTGGGCGGCGATCCATGCGGCGAGTTCGGTGACCGACGCCTCGACCGGCGCGGGCATCGGAACCGCGGGCTCATCGTGCACGGCCTCATCGCCAGCGCCGACCGCGTCGAACACCCGTGGGAGCAGGGTGCGGAACTCGAGCCGCGCGAAGATGTCGCGCACCGCCTGGGCGTCGATCGGGGCGACGGCGAGGTCGGCCGGCACGACGGTCAGCTCGACGTCGGTGAGGAGGCGGTTGAGCTGCCGGTTGCGCCGGACGGCGTCCATGTTCTCACGCAGATTGCCGCCGACCACGCCCTTGATCTCGTCGGCGCGCTCGAGCAGCTCGTCGAGTCCGCCGAACTGCGTGAGCCACTTCACCGCGGTCTTCTCGCCCACCTTCGGCACACCGGGCAGGTTGTCGCTCGTCTCGCCCACGAGGGCGGCGATGTCGGGGTACTGTTCCGGACGCACGCCGTAGCGCTCCTGCACGGTCGCAGGGTCGTAGCGCTTGAGCTGCGACACGCCCTGCACGGAGGGGTACAACAGAGTGACCTTGTCGTTCACGAGCTGGATCGTGTCGCGGTCGCCCGAGACGAGGAGCACGTCGTAGCCCTGCTCGGCGCCCTGCACCGACAGCGTGGCGAGGATGTCGTCGGCCTCGATGCCCTCCTTCGTGAGGACGGGGATCGACATGGCTGCCAGTACGTCCTGCAGCAGCGGCACCTGTCCGCGGAACTCCTGCGGCGACTCGGATCGCGTCGCCTTGTACTCGGGGTAGACATCGGTGCGGAACGAGTGCCGCGACGTGTCGAACGCGATCGCCATATGGGTCGGCTTCTCGGCCTTGATCAGGTTCACGAGCATCGACAGGAAGCCGTAGATGGCGTTCGTGTGCTGATGATCCTTCGTCGTGAAGTTCTCGACCGGCAGCGCGAAGAACGCGCGATAGGCGAGCGAATGGCCGTCGACGACCATGAGGGTAGGCTTTGCGGAGTCCGTCACCCTGTCAGCCTAACGAGGACGACGGACATGCGCTGAGGAGGACACGTGAGCGAGACCACCCTGACACCGGGATTGAAGTGGGTCATGGAGCGAGGCATGGGAACTCTGGCCGAACGGATGGGCATCGAGTTCACCGAGTTCACGATCGAGCGCAGCGTCGCGACCATGCCCGTCGAGGGCAACACTCAGCCGGTCGGGCTCCTGCACGGAGGCGCCTACGTCGTGCTCGGGGAATCGCTCGGCTCGATGGCCGCGAATCTGCATGCCGGGCCCGGCCGCCTGGCAGTGGGCGTCGACATCAACGCCACGCACACGAGATCGGCCACCTCAGGTGTCGTGACCGGCGTCTGCACGCCGATCCATCTGGGCCGCAGCGTCGCCGTTCACGAGATCGTCGTGAGCGACGAGCAGGGTCGTCGTTGTTCGACGATCCGCATCACGAACATGATCAAGGACATGCCAGCGCGCTGACCCGGCACGCTCCGGCGCTCAGTCGTCCGAGAGGATCCGCTGGAACAGCAGGTGATCCTGCCACTGCCCCGCGATACGCAGATACCGCGGAGCCAGACCGATCTGCGCGAAGCCGTTGCGCATCAGCACGCGCTGCGATGCCGCATTCTCGACCAGAGTGGCCGCCTGCAGACGGTGCAGGCCCAGCTGATCCCTGGCGTGACCGATCACGAGGGCCACGGCGCGGCTCATCACTCCGCGGCCGACGAGGGACGCATCCACCCAGTAACCGAGATCCGCGTTGTGGAACGCGCCCCTGACGATGTTGACGACATTCGTGATCCCGACGATGCGGCCGTCGTCATGGGCGAGCACGAATCGGGCCGCTCGTCCGTCCGCGTGGTCGCGCAGATACTGCGCCACCAGCCCGTCCTGCCACGCGACGGTGTAGAAGCTCTCATCACGAACCGGATCCCAGCGGGCGAGATGCGCGCGGTTCGCGTCGTAGGCGGCAGCGTACGCCGCGGCGTCACCCGATCCGACCGGACGAAGGCGGATGCCGTCGCCGAGGTCGAACGTCACTTCTTGGGTGCGAGCTGCTCGATGATCGCCTTGGCGACATCCTGCATCGTCAGACGACGGTCCATGGATGCCTTCTGGATCCAGCGGAACGCCTCGGGCTCGCTGAGGCCCATCTTCTCGTTGAGCAGGCCCTTGGCACGGTCGACGAGCTTGCGGGTCTCGAAGCGCTCGACCATGTCGGCGACCTCGGCCTCGAGCGTGATGATCTGCTCATGACGGGCGAGGGCGATCTCTATCGCCGGAAGAAGGTCGTTGGGAGTGAACGGCTTGACCACGTACGCGAGTGCGCCGGCCTCACTCGCACGCTCGACGAGCTCCTTCTGGCTGAATGCCGTGAGAAGCACGACGGGCGCGATGTTGCCCTTGTGGAGCTTCTCTGCGGCGCTGATGCCGTCGAGCTGCGGCATCTTGACGTCCATGATGACCAGGTCGGGGCGAAGCTCGGTGGCCAGCGCCACTGCCGTCTCTCCGTCACCTGCCTCACCGACGACGTCGAATCCGTTGTCGCGGAGGATCTCGACGATGTCGAGACGGATCAGCGATTCGTCTTCGGCGACGACGACCCGTCGCGGGGCGGATGCCGTGGGCTGCTCAGCCGGTTCTGCCTGTTCTTGCTCGGTCACGAATCCATTCTAGTGGAGAGCAGGCCGTGACCAGTCCCAGGAACCCGCCGAACGCACCGGAGTGGTCGTCCTCCTGCGCTAAAGTCGTAGACGCACCACGCGCCGGCGTGGCGGAATGGTAGACGCGGAGCACTCAAAATGCTTTGTTCGAAAGGACGTGCGGGTTCGAGTCCCGCCGCCGGCACTCTCGTGGCGAAGGCGCTCATGCCGTCACCCCGTTGATTCGGATGAAGGGCCGTTCCCATGGATGAACGCCTGTCGTCCGTGTGGCGGCACTGGGACATCCTGACGGCTGCCGCACTCGTGGGGTTGTCCTTCGTCCCCGGTGTGGAACGTCAGGGCGTGGACCTCGCGGAGCTTCCCGACGGTGCGATGGACGCATGGGGATGGGTGCTCCTGATCGCACAGGGCGCGGCGGTGGCACTGCTGCGCAGCAGGCCCGCCCTCTGCCTTGCCCTCGTCGGCACGGCATTCGCCGCCTATCAGCTGCTCGGATACCCGACCACGTTCGCCGCATTGGGGCTTCTGGTCGCCGTCGTGGGAGCCGGGGCGCTCGTACGACGGCATCGGCGGTCGGTCGCTCTCACGGCAGCGGCCGGATACGTGCTGCTGTGCATCGCGCTGGGAGGCGTCGGATCGCCGACGCGGATACTGGATCACATCGTCTTCGGGCTGCTGCTCGCGTCGCTGTGGGTGGTGGGCGCATGGACGCGCAATCGCGTGCAGACCCAGCGACGCCGAAGCGCGGAGGCGGAGCGGGTCGCGGTCGAACTCGAGCGCGCGCGTCTCGCCAGGGAACTGCACGATGTGATCACGCATCACGTGACGGCGATGGTCGTCCAAGCCGATGCCGCGCAGTACGGCACGGACGACGCCACGAGGACCAGCGCGTCGCTCGCCATGATCGGCGACACCGGAAGGGCGGCGCTGACGGATCTGCGCGGCCTCCTCGGTGCCCTGGACGGTACTGTCGACGATGCGGTTCGGACACCGGCGATCACGGACGTGCAGGACCTGGTGGACCGCGCACGCGCAGGAGGTCAACCGGTCGAGTTCGACCGAGAGGGCGAACCTCGCACCCTCGATGCCGCCCGAGAGCTCGCGGTGGTCAGAGTCGTGCAGGAGAGCCTGACGAACGCGATCAAGCACGCCAACGGCGCCCCCACCCGCGTGCGGATTCGCTACGACGAGACGGAGATCGACGTGACGGTGACGAACGAGACCGCCGGTGCAGTGGGCCTGGGAGGGGGCGGGCACGGACTCGCCGGCCTGCGTGAGCGCATCGCTCTTCTCGGCGGGGAGTTCACCGCCGGGCCTTCGGCAGACGGATTCGCCGTGCGCGCTCGGATCTCCGCATGATCGCCGATCCCGATTCGGACGCGGCGCCCATCAGGGTGATCGTGTGCGATGACCAGGACCTCGTGCGCACCGGTTTCGTCACGATCATCGACGCCCAACAGGATCTGCAGGTCGTCGGCGAGGCGTCCGACGGTCGGACAGCGCTCCGGTTGGTGGAGCAGGAGAAGCCGGACGTCGTGGTGATGGACATCCGGATGCCGCGGATGGACGGCATCGAGGCCACGCGGCTGATGGCCGGGCCCGGAGTCGTCGATCCGGTCAAGATCCTGATCGTCACGACGTTCAACCTCGACGCGCTCGTTCTCGACGCGCTTCGCGCCGGCGCGAGCGGCTTCCTGCTGAAGGATGCCAGACCCGCCGAACTCCTCCACGCTATCCGAACGGTGGCGGCCGGCGAATCACTGCTCTCCCCCACCGTGACCAGGGCGCTGATCGGCCGTCATGCCGAGCGGGTGCGCCCTGCGGAGCGCGATCGCAGCGAGCTGGATGTGTTGACAGCGCGGGAGCTGGAGGTGCTCCGCCTCATCGCCGAGGGGCTGTCGAATGCGGAGATCGCCCTCGCACTCGTCATCAGCCACGAGACCGTGAAGACGTACGTCTCCCGCATCCTCGGCAAGCTCGGTCTACGCGATCGCGTGCAAGCGGTGGTCCTCGCCCATCGGCTCGGCCTCATCGGCGACGCCTGACACGCATCCCTCTGCAGAGCTACCGGAAGTGTCCTCTCCCGCGTGATGCCAGGGCGCAGGGCCGTCCGTAGCGTGTTCCTCGACCCCACCGAAAGCATCGAGGAGATGAATCCGATGAACATCGCACCACAGACCACCCCGCCGGCACCGGCCACAGGGCGCACAGGCATACTGTCCAGGAGATGGGTGCCTGGAGCAACCATGATCATCGGATTCGCGCTCGTGATGATCGTGTCCAACTCGATCGCCTCAGCGTTCGAGAATCCGGTCGCCGCGCTGCTGATCGGCGCTCTGCTCGCCGTCCTGGTCCTGTGGGTGTACCGCCTTGCAGTCCTGCGCATCGAACGACGCCCGGCCGTCGAGCTCGCCCCGGCGAACGCGAAGCGGATGATCGTGCTCGGCTTCGCGGGCGGACTTCTGCTGTCGGCGGCGACGATCGGAATCCTCGCCCTGTTCGGCGGCTATCGGATCACCGGCTGGGGCTCCCTCAGCGGCGCGCTCACCGTCATCGGGATGATGTGCGCGATCGCCGTCGCAGAGGAGGTGCTCTTCCGCGGCGTGATCTTCGGACTCGTCCAGAAGCGCGCCGGCACGTGGCTCGCCCTTGCCGTCTCCGCAGTCCTGTTCGGCCTCGCGCACCTGGTGAATCCCGGTGCGACAGTGTGGGGAGCGGTCGCGATCGCGATCGAGGCCGGTCTCATGCTCGGTGCCGCATATGTCGCCACCGGCTCGCTGTGGTTGCCGATCGGGCTTCACCTCGGGTGGAACATCGCCACGGTCGCGGTGTTCGGCACCGTGACTTCCGGCAGCGCGTCGAGGGGTGCGATCGTGACCGCGACCACGTCAGGGCCGGACTGGTTGACCGGTGGCTCGTTCGGGCCGGAGGCGAGCGTCATCGCGGTCGTCGTCTGCTCCGCGGCCACCGCGATCCTGCTCGCGATCGCACGCCGCAGGGGACGCTTCGTGGGCCGCGCCTGACGGTTCGTGAAACGAAAGAGGGGCGGAGCCGCGGCTCCGCCCCTCTTCATCGTCGTCTCAGACGCCGTCCTTGTAGATCGGCGCTGCGCCGTTGACGGCGTCCCCGACCTTGTGGACGCGGATGTCGTTCGTCGAACCGATGATCCCGGGAGGGGAACCCGAGATCACGACGACCTTGTCCCCTTCCTTGGCCAGGTCGTTCTTCAGCAGGTAGTCATCGACCTGCAGGAACATCAGGTCGGTGTGCTGCACGTTCTCGACGAGCTTGGAGCGGATGCCCCAGGTCAGCGCCATGCGACGGCGGATGGTCGGTTCCGGTGTGAACGCGATCATCGGAATGCGCGAGCGCAGACGCGACAGGCGACGAGCGGAGTCACCCGACTGCGTGAAGACGCACAGGAACTTCGCTTCGACGAAGTCGGCGACCTCGAGGGCGGCGAGCGTGATCGCTCCACCCTGGGTGCGCGGCTTGGCCGTGAGCGGCGCGATGCGCTCGAGACCGTGCTCCTCGGTCGACTCCACGATGCGGGCCATGGTCTCGACGACCACGATCGGGTACTCCCCCACACTGGTCTCGCCCGAGAGCATGACGGCGTCCGCGCCGTCGAGCACGGCGTTCGCGACATCCGACGTCTCGGCGCGCGTCGGCACGGGGCTGGAGATCATCGACTCGAGCATCTGCGTCGCGACGATCACGGGCTTGGCGTTGCGACGAGCGAGCTCGACCGCGCGCTTCTGCACGATCGGCACGGCCTCGAGCGGAAGCTCGACGCCCAGGTCGCCACGGGCGACCATGATGCCGTCGAACGCGTCGACGATCTCCTCGAGGGCATCGACGGCCTGCGGCTTCTCGATCTTGGCGATCACGGGCACCTTGACGCCCTCTTCGGCCATGATCTCGTGCACGCGCACGACGTCGGACGCATTGCGCACGAACGAGAGCGCGATGAGGTCGGCGCCGATCTTCAGGCCCCAGCGGAGGTCCGCTTCATCCTTCTCGCTGAGCGCGGGCACGTTGACGGCGACGCCGGGCAGGTTGATGCCCTTGTTGTTCGACACCGCGCCGGCGACGATGACACGGGTGGTGACGACGGTGCCGTCGGTCTCGACGACCTCGACGCGCACCTTTCCGTCGTCGATGAGCAGGAAGTCGCCGGGCTTGACGTCCTGCGGCAGCCCCTTGAAGGTCGTGCCGCAGATCTCACGGTTGCCGATGATGTCTTCCGTGGTGATCTTGAAGATGTCACCGGCGGCCAGCTCGTACGGTCCGTCCTCGAACTTGCCGAGGCGGATCTTCGGTCCCTGCAGGTCGACGAGCACGGCGACGGCCTTGCCCGCGTCATCCGCAGCGCGGCGGACGTTGGCGTAGTTGGCGTCATGGACGGAGTAGTCGCCGTGGCTGAGGTTCAGCCGGGCGACGTCGACCCCCGCTTCGATGATCGCTCGAACGTTCTCGTAACTCGAGGTGGCCGGGCCCAGCGTGGCGACGATTTTCGCGCGTCTCAACAGATTCTCCAGGGTGAGAGTGGGGGGTGATACAGAACTGGCGACGATGCCTCCGCCAGCCTACGCGGGCTGCAGGCCGATCGCGACATCGGTGGGACGCACGGGTGCGGGCAGCACCGTCTCTCCCATGAGGAAGCGGTCGACTCCGGCAGCGGCCGCGCGGCCCTCTGCGATCGCCCACACGATGAGCGACTGCCCACGACCGGCATCGCCGGCGACGAAGACGCCCGGCTCGGTCGACTCGTAGGAGTCATCGCGCTGGAACGCGCCGCGGTCGGTGGCCAGCGGGCGCAGGTCGTCGGTGAAGCCGTCCTGCTCAGGACCCGTGAAGCCCATCGCGATCAGCACGAGGTCGGCGGGGATCTCGCGCTCGGTGCCGCTCTTGGGCACGCGGCGACCGTCGACGTACTCGGTCTCAGCCACGCGCAGCGCACGCACCTCGCCCGCCTCGTTCGAGAGGAACTCGACCGTCGAGGCGAGGTAGTGGCGCTCTCCGCCCTCTTCATGCGCGGAGGAGACCTCGAACAGGGTGGGCATCATGGGCCAGGGCTGGTGCTCGGGTCGATCGACGCCGGGCTGCGTGCCGATGGCCAGGTTCGTCACGCTCAGCGCGCCCTGACGGTGCGCGGTGCCGATGCAGTCCGCACCCGTGTCGCCGCCGCCGATGACGATGACGTGCTTGCCCTCAGCGGTGATCTGGTTGTGCACGACGTCGCCGGCGACCGCATGGTTCGACTCGACGAGGTACTCCATGGCGAAGTGCACGCCGTCCAGGTCGCGACCGGGGATCTTCAGGTCGCGCGGCACCGTGGAACCCGTGCAGATCACGACCGCGTCGTAGCGCGCCCTGAGATCGGCCCAGCTGATGTCCTTGCCGATCTCGACGCCGGCACGGAAGCGCGTTCCCTCTTCCTGCATCTGCCGCAGGCGCGATTCGAGGTGGCTCTTCTCCATCTTGAAATCCGGGATGCCGTAACGCAGCAGTCCGCCGATGCGGTCGTCGCGCTCGAAGACCGCCACCGTGTGCCCCGCGCGCGTCAGCTGCTGCGCCGCGGCGAGCCCGGCGGGCCCTGAGCCCACGACCGCGACGGTCTTGCCGGTGAGCCGCTCGGGCGGTTCCGGCTCGACCCAGCCCTTCGAGAAGGCCTCGTCGATGATCGACACCTCGACCTGCTTGATGGTCACGGCCGGCTGGTTGATGCCGAGCACGCACGAGCTCTCGCACGGCGCAGGGCACAGTCGCCCGGTGAACTCGGGGAAGTTGTTCGTCGCATGCAGACGCTCGATCGCCGAACGGTCCTCGCCTCGCCACGTGAGGTCGTTCCATTCCGGGATCAGGTTGCCCAGGGGGCAGCCCTGGTGGCAGAAGGGCACGCCGCAGTCCATGCACCGTCCGGCCTGACGGCGCAGAACGGTCTTGTCCCCCGGCTCGTAGACCTCTTTCCAGTCCATGATCCGCACGGGGACGGGACGGCGAGCGGGAAGCTCGCGCTGCGTCACCTTCAAGAAGCCCTTGGGGTCAGCCACCGGTCACCTCCAGGATCCGGCTCCAGACGACGTCGCCGTCCGGGTCGAGCCCGTCCGCCTCCGCCTCCTGACGCATTGTCTGCACCGCAGCGAAGTCGCGCGGCAGCACCTTCACGAACTCGGACGCGACGGTCTCGAAGTCTTCCAGCATCCCCGCCGCCAGCGGAGACGCGGTGCGCTCCACGTGCTCGGTGAGCAGGCTGCGAAGCACCTCGAGGTCGGCCCTGTCCAATGTCTCCAGTCGCAGTTCGCCGCTGTCGCGGGACTGCAGGTTCACCTTCTCGGTGGACAACGCGTGGACATACGCGATGCCGCCCGACATGCCGGCTCCGAGATTGCGTCCGGTCGAACCGAGGATCACCGCGAGACCGCCAGTCATGTACTCGAGGGCGTGGTCCCCCACTCCCTCCACGACGGCGGTCGCGCCCGAGTTGCGCACCAGGAAGCGCTCTCCGACCACTCCGGAGATGAACATCGTCCCCGATGTCGCGCCGTAGCCGATCACGTTGCCCGCGATCACGTTCTCGTGCGGGGCGATGCTCGAGCCGCGCGCCGGACGGATGGTGATGTCGCCACCCGAGAGGCCCTTGCCGACGTAGTCGTTCGCGTCGCCCTCGAGCCGAAGGACGATGCCCGATGGCAGGAACGCGCCGAGCGACTGGCCGGCGGTGCCGTGCAGTGTGACGTCGATCGTCTCGCGAGCGAGTCCGGCCTCGCCGAATCGCGCGGTGACTTCGTGGCCGAGCATCGTGCCGACCGCCCGTTCCGTGTTGCGGATGGGCAGCTCCACGATGGTCGGGGCCATGTCGTTGAGCGTGCTCTGAGCCATCTCGATCAGCGGCACGTCGAAGTGCTTGTCGAGCTCGTGCTCCTGCTCGCGACCGCTGCGACGCGGCTCGGATGCCGGGAACACCGGACCTTCCAGCACGGGTGTGAGGTCGAGACCGTCTGTCTTCCAGTGCTCGATCGCGTCGTTCGCCTCGATCAGGTCGGCGCGGCCGATGACCTCGTCGAGCGAGCGGAAGCCCAGCTCTGCGAGGATCTCGCGCACCTCCTCGGCGATGAACTCCATGAAGTTCACGACGAACTCCGGCTTGCCGGTGAAGCGCTCGCGCAGGGCGGGGTTCTGCGTCGCGACGCCGACCGGGCAGGTGTCCAGATGGCACACGCGCATCATGATGCAGCCGCTGACGACGAGCGGAGCCGTCGCGAAACCGAACTCCTCGGCTCCGAGCAGCGCGCCGATGATGACGTCGCGCCCGGTCTTGAGTTGGCCGTCGACCTGCACGACCACGCGGTCGCGCATCCCGTTGAGCATGAGCGTCTGCTGCGTCTCGGCAAGGCCGAGCTCCCACGGGGTGCCGGCGTGCTTGAGCGAGTTCAGCGGGCTCGCGCCGGTGCCGCCGTCGTGGCCTGAGACCAGGATGACGTCACTGAGCGCCTTCGCGACTCCTGCCGAGACCGCGCCGATCCCCGACTGACTGACGAGCTTGGTGTGGATGCGCGCGGACGGATTGGCCCGCTTGAGGTCGAAGATGAGCTGCTTGAGGTCTTCGATCGAGTAGATGTCGTGGTGCGGCGGCGGCGAGATCAGCCCGACGCCCGCCGTCGCGTGACGGGTCCGTGCCACCCACGGGTAGACCTTGGTCGGCGGCAACTGGCCGCCCTCCCCCGGTTTCGCGCCCTGGGCGAGCTTGATCTGGATGTCATCCGACTCGGTCAGGTACAGGCTCGTGACGCCGAAACGACCGGAGGCGACCTGCTTGATCGAGCTGCGGCGCTCGGGGTCGAGCAGACGATCGACGTCTTCCCCGCCCTCGCCCGTGTTCGACTTCGCCCCGATGCTGTTCATCGCGATCGCGAGGGTCTCGTGTGCCTCGCGGGAGATGGAGCCGTAGCTCATCGCACCGGTCGAGAAGCGCTTCACGATCGCGCTCACGGGCTCGACCTCGTCGAGCGGCACCGCAGGACGCGTGCCGGTGCGCAGAGTGAACAGTCCGCGCAGGGTCTTCAGCTCCGCAGCCTGATCGTCGACGAGCTTGGTGTACTCGCGGAAGATGTCGTAGCGGCGGTTGCGGGTGGAGTGCTGCAGACGGAACACCGTCTCCGGGTTGAACAGGTGCGGAGAACCGTCGCGTCGCCACTGGTACTCGCCGCCCGTCCACAGGCGCTCGTGGGCGCGAGCCGCGGCATCCTCGGGATACGCGTAGTCGTGGCGCGCCTGGTTCTCGGCGAAGAGGTCCTCGATGTCGATACCACCGAGCTTCGTCTCGGTACCGGTGAAGTAGGCGTCGATCAGCTTCTGGCTGAGGCCGACGGCCTCGAACACCTGGGCGCCCGCATACGAAGACACGGTCGAGATGCCCATCTTCGACATGATCTTGAGCACGCCCTTGCCGAGCGCGTAGATCAGGTTCTTGACGGCCTTCTCCGGAGTGATGCCGGTGATGAAACCGGTGCGCACGAGGTGCTCGACGGTCTCCATCGCCAGATAGGGGTTCACCGCGGAAGCACCGTAGCCGATCAGCGTCGCGACGTGGTGCACCTCGCGGACGTCTCCGGCCTCCACGATCAGTCCGACCTTCATGCGGTTCTCGCGTCGGATCAGGTGGTGGTGGATCGCCGACACCATGAGCAGGGACGGGATCGGGACGAGGTCCTTGTTGGAGTCGCGGTCCGAGAGGATGATGAACTCCGCGCCGTCGGCGATGGCCTCATCGACCTCGGTGCACATCTCCTCGAGACGCTCCTGCATCGTGTGGGCGCCGGCGTCGAAGTGGTACAGCCCGCGGATCGTCACGGATGAGCGCCCTTCGAGCGCCTTGTCGATGTGACGGATCTTCGCCAGCTCGTCGTTGTCGATCACCGGGAAATCGAGGGTCACGGTGCGCGTGTGCTCCGGGCCCCAACTGAGCAGGTTCCGCTCTGGCCCGAGTCCCAGCTTCAGGCTCGTGACGACCTCTTCGCGGATGGAGTCCAGCGGCGGGTTCGTCACCTGCGCGAACTGCTGCGTGAAGTAGTCGAACAGCAGTCGGGGACGCTCACTGAGAACAGCGATCGGCGTGTCGGAACCCATGGCACCGAGCGGCTCCGCACCGGTCTGCCCCATCGGGGTCAGCAGGATGCGCACTTCCTCCTCGGTGTACCCGAAGGTGCGCTGACGGCGGGTGATGGATGCCGGCGGATGAACGATGTGCTCGCGCTCCGGCAGATCTGCCAGGCGCACGGCGCCGTCGTCCAGCCACTGCTGCCAGGGGTGCATGGTGGCGAGATCCTGCTTGATCTCCTCATCCTCGACGATGCGTCCGGCGGAGGTGTCGACGAGGAACATCTTGCCGGGCTGCAGGCGTCCGCGGCGCTTGATGCGCTCCGGTGCGAACTCGAGGACGCCGGTCTCGGAGCCGATGACGACGAGTCCGTCGGTGGTCTCGGTCCAGCGGCCGGGGCGCAGTCCGTTGCGGTCCAGCGTCGCGCCGACGAGAGTGCCGTCCGTGAAGATGAGTGCGGCCGGGCCGTCCCACGGCTCCATCTGGTTCGAGTGGTACTCGTAGAACGCGCGGAGCTCGGGCGAGATGTCCGCCTGCTTCTCGTACGCCTCCGGCACCATCATCATGATGGCGTGCGGCAGGCTGCGTCCGGTGAGCGTGAGCAGTTCGAGCACCTCGTCGAACGAGGCCGAGTCGCTGGCGCCCGGCGTGCAGATCGGAAGCAGAGGGCGCACATCGCCGAGCAGCTCCGATTCGAGCTGCGACTGGCGGGCGCGCATCCAGTTGCGGTTGCCGCCGACGGTGTTGATCTCGCCGTTGTGCGCGAGCATGCGCAGCGGCTGCGCGAGCGGCCATGAGGGGAAGGTGTTGGTCGAGTATCGCGAGTGGACCACGGCGAGTTCAGAGGCGAACCGCTCGTCCTGCAGGTCGGGGTAGAACGGCTCGAGCTGCAGCGTGGTGACCATGCCCTTGTAGCCGAGTGTGCGACTGGACAGCGAGACGAAGTATGCGCCGATCTCATGTCCTGCGCGCTTGCGCAGGCGGTAGGCGACGCGGTCGAGCGCGATCCCTGAGAGGGCGTCGCGGCCGGGCGCGGAGGCGACGAAGAGCTGTTCGAACGCGGGACGCGCCTCGTCCGCGAGTTTGCCGAGGTTCTCGTTCGCCGTGGGCACGACGCGCCAGCCGAGGACGGTGAGTCCCTCTTCGCGGGCGATCTTCTCGACCCCGGCCTTCTGGGTGCGGCGTTCGGCGGCCTGCAGCGGGAGGAAGGCGAGCCCGGCGGCGTAGTGGCCGGCATCGGGCAGTTCGAATGCGGTGACTTCACGCAGGAACTGGTCTGGCATCTGGGTGAGGATGCCCGCACCGTCTCCGGTGCCGGCATCCGAACCGATCGCACCGCGGTGCTCAAGGTTTCGCAGGGCTTCGAGCGCCAGCTGGATGATGTCATGTCCGGCTGTGCCCCGCAGGGTCGCGACCATGGCGAGGCCGCAGGCATCCTTCTCGAATGCCGGGTTGTACATGCCCTGCTTCGGGGGGTAGGCGCCGGAGGCACCGTACGGAGGCTGGAAGTACATGGGTTACCGTCCTCAGGTAATCACGTGACACCGGGGACGACGTCGGCCCGCTCGTTCAATGCAATGGATTCCTCACTCGATGAGGAGGCTTATCGGGAGCTGTCCTCACTCGCGGGAGCAGCGGTGCTTGTGGCGGTGGCTCCGGCGGCGACTTCGACCGGAGGCGCGCTCACGTCTACGAAGTCGTCGGTGATGTCCTGCGATTCTACATCAGCGTCGGAGTCCTTCCGCGTGCGCCCTGGCGCGTACGGACCGGCCTCGCGTCCGGTGTGCCTGCGGGTCTGCACGATGAGGATGACGATGCCGACGACGATGCCGAGGATCGATGCCCACACGTTGCTGCGCAGTCCGAAGTAGATCTCGCTCGGATCGATGCGGATCGATTCCCAGACCACGCGACCGGCGCTGTACCAGATGAGGTACACGGCGAAGAGCTTGCCCCACTGCAGCTGCAGTCGACGGCCGATCCAGAGCAGGAAGAGCACGCCGAGGCTGTTCCAGACGACCTCGTAGAGGAACGTCGGGTGGAACAGGGTGCCCTCTGCGAGCCCTGGGGGGAAGGCGACGTTGTCGGATTCGATCTCCAGGCCCCACGGCAGATCGGTGGGAAGACCGAACAGCTCGTGGTTGAACCAGTTTCCGAAGCGGCCCAATGCCTGCGCCAGCAGCAGTCCTGGTGCCAGGGCGTCGGCGAAGGTCCAGAATCGGATGCCGGTCCACTTGCAGCCGAGATACGCACCGACGGCGCCGCCGATGAGGGCGCCGAAGATGGCGATGCCGCCCTCCCAGATCGCCCAGACAGAGCCCGGCTCGAAGGGGTTCCAGGTGTTCTTGCCCTCGCCGAAGTAGAAGTTCGGGTGCGTGAGCACGTGGAAGATGCGTGCGCCGATGATCGCGAGCGGCACGGCGAGGATCGCGATGTCGATGACGACCCACGGCTCCGCCCCGCGCTTGGTCAGGCGGTGATTGGTCAGCAGCGTGGCCGCGATGATGCCGGCGATGATGCAGAGCGCGTAGAAGTGGATCCGCAGCGGCCCGAGGTCGATGTAGCTGACGGGAGGGCTCGGGATGCTGGTGAGCACGCCGCTGATGGCGGTGTGAAGCGCGAGGGACATGAGTGCGATTCTAGTTCTCGTGTGAGGTGGCTGCCGACGGCGTGCCTGCGGCAAGGGACTTTGTGACGGCGGCGAGGGCCTCGAGGCCTCCGTCGCGGAGCGCGCGCACCAGGGCGGTGCCGACGATGGCGCCGTCGGCGTACTCGGTGATGCCGGCGATCTGCTCGGCGGTGGAGATGCCGATTCCGACGCACGCGCGCACGGCACCGCGCTCACGCAGGCGCGAGACCAGGGTGCGCGCGGCCTTGTCGAGCTCGGCGCGCTCCCCCGTGATTCCCATCGTGGAGACGGTGTAGACGAACCCGGTGGAGGATGCCACGACGAGGTCGAGGCGCTCGTCGGTGGAGGTGGGCGCGGCGAGGAAGATGCGGTCGAGTCCGGTGCGCTCGCTGGCGGCGATCCAGTCCTCGGCGGCATCCGGGGTGATGTCCGGTGTGATGAGACCAGCACCGCCGGCGGCGAGCAGGTCATCGGCGTAGCGGTCGACCCCGTACTGCATCACGGGATTCCAGTACGTCATGACGACGACCGGGACGTCGGTGGCCGCAGTGATCTCCCGAACCGCCGTGAACAGGTCGCGCATGCGGAAACCCGCGGCGAGGGCCGCCTGGGTGGCCTCCTGGATCACCAGGCCGTCCATCACCGGGTCGCTGTATGGCGGCCCGAGTTCGATGACGTCGACGCCGTTCTCGGCGAGCGTGATCGCAGCCTGGATGCTGGTCTGCAGATCGGGGAACCCCACGGGCAGATAGCCGATGAAGGCACCACGGCCCTCATCGTGCGCCTTCTGGATCGCGGCTTCGACGCGGCTCATCGCGCAGTCCCCGCATCCGCTGCCGCCTGTGTCACGGCGTCCTTGTCGGCGGCATCGCGTTCGGCCGCCTCCCGGTCGTAGAGATCGAAGTAGCGCGCTGCCGTGTCCATGTCCTTGTCCCCACGGCCGGACAGGCACACAGCGAGGATGGCTCCCGGCCCCATCTCGCGGCCGATGCGCAATGCGCCGGCGAGTGCGTGAGCGGACTCGATCGCGGGGATGATCCCCTCGGTACGGCTCAGCAGGCGCAGCGCCTGCATGGCCTCGTCATCCGTGGCGGGTATGTAGTCGGCCCTGCCGATGTCGGCGAGCCAGGAGTGCTCGGGCCCGACGCCGGGATAGTCGAGTCCTGCCGAGATCGAATGCGACTCGATGGTCTGGCCGTCCTCGTCCTGGAGGACGTACGTCTTCGCACCGTGCAGAACCCCGGGGCGGCCGCGCTCGATCGACGCGGCGTGCTGCTCGGTGTCGACGCCGTCGCCGGCCGCCTCCACTCCGTACAGTTTCACGTCGGCATCGTCGAGGAACGCATCGAACATCCCGATCGCGTTGGATCCTCCGCCGACGCACGCGATGACCGCGTCCGGAAGCCGTCCGGTCTCGTCGAGCAATTGCTGACGGGCCTCTTCACCGATGATCTTCTGGAAGTCGCGCACCATCGCGGGGAACGGATGAGGGCCGGCGGCTGTTCCGAAGATGTAGTTGGTGCTCTCGACCGTGGCCACCCAGTCGCGGTACGCGTCGTTGATCGCGTCCTTCAGCGTGCGCGAGCCGGTGGTCACCGGAACGACCTCTGCGCCGAGCAACCGCATGCGGGCGACGTTCAGTGCCTGACGCTCGGTGTCGACCTCGCCCATGTAGATGGTGCAGTCCAGACCGAACAGTGCGGCCGCGGTCGCGGTGGCGACGCCGTGCTGCCCCGCGCCGGTCTCCGCGATGACCCGTGTCTTGCCCAGGCGCTTCGTGAGCAGAGCCTGCCCGAGGACATTGTTGATCTTGTGGCTGCCGGTATGGTTGAGGTCTTCGCGCTTCAGGAAGATCCGGGCGCCCCCTGCATGCGCAGCGAACCGCTGAACCTCGGTGAGTGCGGACGGGCGGCCGGCGTAGGAGCTGAGCAGGCCGGCGAGCTCCGCGCGGAAGTCAGGATCCGCGATGGCCTCCTCGTACGCGACGGTGAGCTCGTCGATCGCCGCGATGAGGGATTCCGGCATGTACCTGCCGCCGAACTCGCCGTAGAACGGCCCCGGCTGGTCTCGAAGACTCATGCGTCCACCTCCAGGAAGCTCTTCAACGTGGCGACCGGATCGCCGGTGACCAGCGCTTCGCCGATCAGGACGACATCGGCGCCCGCCGAACGGTAATGGGCGACATCGGCGGGGCTCAGCACCGCGGACTCGGCGATCTTCACGGCATCGGACGGGATGCGGTCGACGAGCCTGCAGAACAGGTCGCGGTCGAGTTCGAGGGTCTTCAGGTCGCGGGCGTTCACGCCGATCAGTCGTGAACCAAGATCGATCGCTGCCTCCAGTTCATCCGCGGAGTGCGTCTCGACGAGCGCGGTCATCCCGAGCTCTCCGATGAGGACGAACAGTTCCTGGAGCACCTTGGGCTCGAGGCCGGCGACGATCAGCAGCGCGAGGTCGGCTCCCGCCGCACGTGCCTCCAGCACCTGATACGGCGTGGCGATGAAGTCCTTGCGCAGAACGGGCAGCGACACACGTGCGGTGACTGCCTCGAGGTCGGCGAGGCTGCCTCCGAATCGTCGTTCCTCGGTGAGGACGCTGATCGCGGATGCTCCACCGGTCTCGTAGAGCGATGCCTGATGCGCGGGATCGGGGATGTCGGCGAGGGCACCGCGCGAGGGGCTCGCACGCTTGACCTCTGCGATGATCTTGACGCGCTCGGACGGGGCGAGCGCGGCGAGTGCGTCCTTGGCCGCTGGACGCGCCAGGGCGGCGCGTTCGACCTCGGCGAGCGGGCGCGTCCGCGCACGGCGTTCGGCGTCTTCGACTGCGCCGGCCGTCAGGTCGGCGAGAACCACTAGTGCCCCTTCGGCGAGTACTTGGGGCCCTTCACGCCGTAGCCGGCCTTGGCCAGGATCCAGCCGAGCAGCATGCCGACGACGATGATGCCGACCGAGACCCAGACGATGGGGGGCCAGATCGGGCTGAACTCCGCGAGGCAGAACGCGACGGTGCCCAGCGTGAAGCCGAACAGCATGACCACCACAGCGGTCCACGCCGCAGGTGAGTGTCCGTGGCCGGGGTCAGCGATCGGGTTGGTCATGGTCTCCTCCGAAGCGGTCGTTGATAAGCGCATTCAGTCTATCGGGGTCACCGGGTCGGATCCGTGCCGCGCGACAGGTCGTCCCATGAATCGATCGCATCGACGGTGCCATCGGTCTCGCCATGCGCGGCCGTATCGGTGCGGAAACGCTTCCCTCCGGTCTTCCAGCGGTTCGCGGTGACGAGCGTGAACCCGGCTGCCACGATCAGCAGCACCCACCCGATCAGTGCCAGCACCGGCCAGAAGGTCACGGTGATGGAGGCGATGACATCTGTCACCGCGGTACCGCCCGCGAGTCCAGTGGTCTCCGTGACGGTCGCGGCGACCGCCGACACGGGCGCTGTGAACACGATCTCCGCTGTCCACCAGGCCAGGAGCGCACCGCCCAGCAGCGCCAGCGTCGCGAACACATGACGCAGAGTCCGTCCGACCAGTGAGAGCGCCGCTCCCAGGGCGAGGACGGCGAGGCTCAACGGGGCGAGCAGGGCCAGGGCATCGGCACCGGGAACCAGGATCGGTTCTCCGGCGTCCGCCCTGGTGACGCTCAACCATGTCTGCGTGGACGAGATGATGCCGATGCCGCCCGCGAGCAGGAATGCGACGACGGCTGTGCTGCGCCCGCGGCGGAGGAACGTCATTGCGCTCCCGACTCCGCGGCGAGCACGCCGTCGACGGCCCCGAGATCAGCGGCGTCGAAGCACGTACGGGTCCCGGTGTGGCAGGCGGGGCCGGTCTGATCGACCAGCAGCAGGATCGCGTCGCCGTCGCAGTCCAGCCGCGCTTCGCGGACGCGCTGGATGTTCCCGGAGGTGTCGCCCTTGCGCCAGTACTCCTGGCGCGATCGCGACCAGTACGTCGCCCGACCGGAGGTGAGCGTGCGGCGCAGCGCCTCGGCATCCACCCAGGCGAGCATCAGCACCTCGCGGGTGTCCCATTGCTGCACGATCGCAGGGGTGAGTCCGTCGGCGTTCCAGGCCACCTGTGCGATCCGTGTCTCGACCTCGCTCATCGCACCAGGATCCCTTCTGCACTCATCGCTTGCTTGACCTCGCCGACGGTCAGCGCGCCCGAGTGGAACACACTCGCCGCGAGGACCGCGTCCGCTCCTGCGTGGATCGCAGGTGCGAAGTCGTTCACGTCACCGGCACCGCCGGAGGCGATGACCGGTACGGACGACACCTCCCGCATGAGACGGACGAGTTCGAGGTCGAAGCCGTCACGTGTGCCGTCGGCGTCGATCGAGTTGACGAGCAGTTCGCCTGCTCCGCGTTCGATCGCCTCCCGCGCCCACTCCACGGCATCGAGCGACGTCTCCGTGCGACCGCCGTGCGTCGTGACCACGAAACCGGAGGCCGTGGTCTGCGCGCGTTTGACGTCGAGCGAGAGAACCAGCACCTGGGCGCCGAAACGATCGGCGATCTCCCCGATGAGCTCGGGACGGGCGATCGCCGCGGAGTTCACGCCCACCTTGTCGGCGCCGACGCCCTGCAGCCTCGCGACGTCATCGACGCTGCGCACACCCCCGCCGACGGTGAGCGGCACGAAGACGTGCTCGGCGGTGCGCTGCACCACGTCGTACGTGGTGGCGCGCGCGTCGACCGTGGCTGTCACATCGAGGAAGGTGATCTCGTCGGCACCCTGGGCGGCGTAGTGCGCCGCCAGCTCGACCGGATCGCCCATGTCTCGCAGGTTCTCGAAGTTCACCCCCTTGACGACGCGCCCTGCGGCGACATCGAGGCACGGGATGACACGACTCGTGAGAGTCATCTGAATCCCCCGATCACAATCTCGCGGCGTGGATGGCGGTGACCAGGAGCGCGCGGGCTCCGATGGCGTACAGGTCGTCCATCACCTGATTGATGCCGGTGCGCGGCAGCATCACGCGCACCGCGACCCACTTCGGATCCTGCAGCGGCGAGATCGTCGGCGACTCACGGCCGGATGCGATCGCCGTCGCCTTGTCGATCAGCTCGACGGGAAGGTCGTAGTCGAGCAGCACGTACTGGCGGGCCACGATGACGCCCCGGAGCCGGCGCAGCAGCCGCTCGGTGCCCTCGGCATCGCCTGGGCGGCTGATCAGCACGGCCTCCGACTCGATGATGACCGGTCCGAAGATCTCGAGGCCGGCCTGCCTGAGCGTGGTGCCGGTCTCGACGACGTCGGCGATCGCGTCGGCGACGCCGAGCTGCACGGCGGACTCCACCGCGCCGTCGAGCGGCACGAGCGTCGCCTCGACGCCGTGCTCACGCAGGAACGCGTCGACGAGGCCGGGGTACGCGGATGCGACCCGCACACCGGCCAGATCCTCGATCGTGCTGTAGCGGCCGGCCGGCGCCGCGAAGCGGAAGGTCGAGCGGGCGAAGCCGAGTGGCTGCACCTCGCGCGCCTGCTCGGGGGCGTCGCGCAGCAGATCACGGCCGGTGATCCCGACGTCGAGGGCGCCGGAGGCGACGTAGATCGCGATGTCGCGCGGGCGGAGGAAGAAGAACTCGACGTCGTTGCCGGCGTCGATCACGTGCAGGGTCTTGGAGTCTCGGCGACCGGCGTATCCGGCTTCGGCGAGCATCTCGGCGGCGGTCTCGGCGAGCGAGCCCTTGTTGGGAACGGCAATGCGCAGCATGGGGAGCTTTCAGATCAGAGGAACAGGACGGCGCGCATCAGAGATGTCGGTACACGTCCTCGAGGCTCAGCCCCTTCGCGATCATCATCACCTGCACGTGGTAGAGCAGCTGGGAGATCTCTTCTGCCGCCTCGGCGTCGGATTCGTATTCGGAGGCCATCCACACTTCGGCGGCCTCCTCCACGATCTTCTTCCCGATCGTGTGCACGCCGGCGTCGAGCTCTGCGACCGTGCCGGAACCTGCGGGGCGGGTCTCGGCTTTGACGCTGAGCTCAGCGAACAGCTCGTCGAAAGTCTTCACGCTTCAAGGCTAGCGGCTCGCGCGCGCTCTCGAAGCCCGACGATCGCGGCTTCGACGTCAGCGGCCCCGTAGACCGCGGAACCTGCGACGAAGGTGTCGGCGCCGGCTGCAGCGGCCTGCGCGATCGTGTCATCCGCGATGCCGCCGTCGACCTGGAACCAGACGTCGGATCCGCGCCGTCGCGCCTCGTCGGAGAGTGCACGCAGCTTCGGCATGGTCTCGGTCATGAAGCTCTGGCCGCCGAAGCCCGGCTCGACGGTCATCACGAGTATCTGGTCGAACTCGTCGAACAGCTCGTAAAGGCTCTCCCCCGCCGTGCCCGGCTTGAGCGCCACTCCGGCGCGCGCACCGATCGAGCGCAGACGTCGGGCGAGCGCGACAGGATCGTCGGCGGCCTCCAGGTGGAAGGTGACGCTGGCCACGCCGAGTTCGGCGTAGCCGGGCGCCCACCGATCAGGGTCCGTGATCATCAGATGCACATCGAGCGGTATCGGACTCGTCGCCTGGATGCGCTCGACCATCTGCGGACCGAATGTCAGGTTCGGCACGAAATGGTTGTCCATGACGTCGATGTGCGCGAAGTCCGCGGTCCGGATGCGGGCGAGATCCGCCTGCATGTTGACGAAGTCGGCTGACAGGACGCTCGGGTTGATGCGCGGTGCCGCTGGAAGGCTCATGTGATCATTCTCCCGTCTCAGTGGTGGTCTTCGCCTCGTCCGAGCGCTGGAGCAGAGCGAGGAACATGGCGTCGGTGCCGTGGCGGTGCGGCCACAGCTGCACCCTGCCGCTGCCGTCGGATGCGAGGTCGATGGGGCTCTGCGCGAGCGCCGACAGCACGGCCGCGGCATCCAGCTCGATCACGTCGTCGCGACCGCGCACCACCGTCGACACCACGCCCGACGTCTCGGCGAGGTGCGGCGAGCATGTGACGTAGGCGACGATGCCTCCCGGCGCGAGCGCGTCCAGCGCCCCGGTGAGCAGCTCCTCCTGCAGCGGGACGAGATCGGCGACGTCGGCCGGAGTCTTGCGCCATCGCGCCTCAGGGCGCCTGCGCAGTGCGCCGAGGCCGGTGCACGGCGCATCGACAAGGATGCGGTCGTAACGTCCGTGATTGGCGGCGGTGAGACCGCGGCCGTCCTCTTCGTGGACGGTGACCTCACCGGGTACTGCCTTCAGGGCGTTGCGCACCAGGCGGGCGCGCGTCGGCACGACCTCGTTCGCCTCGAGGGTCACGTCCTGCTGCCGGGCGATCGCGGCGAGCAGCGCCGTCTTGCCGCCTGGGCCGGCGCACAGATCGAGCCACTGCTCACCCGCGCGGATCGGCGCGGCGCCGGCGAGTGCGAGCGCGACGAGCTGAGACCCCTCATCCTGCACGCGGACCGTGCCGCCGGACGCGTCGACGACGGTGTGCGGGTCACCGCCGGGCGAACCGAACGCTGTCGCGGCGTACGGCCTGGCCGGAGTGCCGCGTTCGGACAGGCCTGGCAGCGCGACCAGAGTGACCTCCGGCGACACGTTGTCGGCCTCGAGCAGAGCTTCGAGCTCATCTTCCCTGTCCTCTGCCGCCAGGGCGCGCCGCAGAGCGCGGACGATCCACACCGGATGCGCGGTTCGCAGACCGAGGCGTTCGTCGTCCGAGCGCGCTTCGCGCTCGATGCGCTCCTGCCACTGCCCCGGTGTGTCGCGCGAGATGCGACGGAGGACGGCGTTCGCGAACCCCGACGGTCCTCTTCCTGCTTCGGCTGCGACGAGATTCACCGACTCGTTGACGGCCGCGTGCGATGCGACCCTGGTCGCGAGCAGCTGATGCGTCGCGAGTCGCAGCGCATCGAGCACGGTCTCGTCGATATCGTCGATCGGTCGTCCAGCGGCCGACGCGATGATCGCGTCGTAGGTGCCACGACGACGCAGCGTGCCGTACGTCAGTTCGGTGGCGAGAGCCGCATCCTGGGGGTTCAGCGCGGCGTCGGCGATCGCGGTCGGCAGCAGCAGATTCGCGTACGCGTCCGATCCGCTCACCGCGCGCAGAACGTCATAGGCGACCCTGCGTGCCGGCTGCACGTTGCGTGCACTGCGCGCGGAGTTCTGCCGGGGCGCGGCGCCGCGGCGCTGAGCCCCCGTGTGCGGCCGCGCGCGTCTCTCATCGCTCATGCGCCGGCCCGGATCGTGTCGTCGCCGTTCAGCGCGGCGCCTCTGAATCCGCGCCACCAGTCGGTCGCGCTCATCGCCGCCTTGCCCGCCGGCTGCACGCGCCGCACTTCCAGGGGCGTCGTCGCGGTGCCGATCAGCAACGACTGCTTGGTCGCGGTGATCTCCCCCGCGGCCGACAGCTCGGCGTCCTCCGCCGGGCGCGCGTCCAGGATCTTCACCCGCAGCCCCGCGACCGTGGTGTGGGCACCGGGTTCCGGCGTGACTCCGCGGAACCGCGCGTAGACCGCCTCGACGGGAAGCGTCCAGTCCAGCACGCCGTCGTCGATCGTGAGCTTCGGCGCCAGCGACACCTCGCCCACTTGTGCCACGGCGACCGCGGTGCCGTCGGCGATGCCCGCGACGACGTCCGCCGTGAGAGCGGCGCCGTCCTGCGCGAGGATCTCGAGCGCGTTGTCCGCCGTGGCGTCCGCCGGGATCGGCACGACCCGCGAGGCGAACACGTCTCCGGCATCCAGCGCAGCGACGAGTCGGAAGACGCTGGCGCCCAGCTCGGGATCTCCGGCCATGAGTGCGCGCTGCACGGGTGCGGCGCCTCGCCAGGCCGGCAGGAGTGAGAAGTGCAGGTTGATCCAACCGTGATCGGGGGTCGACAGCAGGGGCTCCCGGACGAGTCCTCCGTAGGCGACGATCACGCCGAGCTCCGGCCGCAGCGCGGCGATCCGGCCGGTGGCCTCGTCGTCCAGCCGTGCGGCCTTGATGGTGGGCAGCCCGAGCTCCGCCGCCGCCTGCGCGACGGGAGACGGCGTCAGGACGCGCTTGCGCCCCAGTGGCGCATCCGGTCGCGTGACGACCGCCACTATCTCGTGGGATCGCGCGAGTGCGCGCAGTGTGGGAATGGCGGCGGCGGGTGTGCCGGCGAAGACGAGTCGCATGAAATGTTCTCCGGATGGAATGGGTGTCACAGCTCAGGATCGAGGATATCGAGGCGAAGCGAGAGCGGGCTGCGGTTGCTCTGCCCTCGGCCACGGCGACGCTTCACGGCCTCCGCGACGACGGCGGCGCGAAGGCTCGTCGCGACGGCGTTGCCCGCAGCGTATTCGAAGCGCACCAGGGCACGCACGCGCCCTTCGTCGCTCTCGATGGGAACGGGACCGAGGATCGCGTCCGTCGGCAACGGCAGCGCGCGAAGATCTGCCATGGCGCGCTCCACGGATGCCGGGAGACCTTCGACCAGCGCGACGCGGGTGGCCGGAGGCATGTGCAACGGCGCGCGCTCCTCGAGCTCCGAGCGGGCGTACCCGGCCTGGTTCCACGTCGCCAACGCCCGTCCAACGGGTCCGTCCACACCGACGAGATGCACGGGAGCACCAGGGGCCGCGAGAGCGGCGGCGTTGGACCACCACCGCAGACATGACTCGCCGACGCGCAGATCGGGTGCCTGCAGCATCCTGGAGCCGTCGAGGAGCACGACGGCGCGGTAGCCGCCGTCGGCGATCGGCTCCGCTCCGCGCGTCGCGACAACCAGTGCCGGCTTGTCCGAGACCTGCTCGACCGGGTGAGCGCCGTCCGCGACGATCACGCGCACGCCGGGGAAGGCGCGCCCGAGCTCGTCGGCTGTCCGCTCGCTCCCGGAGGAGGCGAGGCGCAGCTTCGTCGAAGAGCACGCGGGGCACGTCCATGCGCGCGCAGATCGTCCGCACCATCCGCACACCGGCACGGCCCCGCGGTGCCTGGCCCCGAGGGGACCGCCGCACGGTCCGCAGCGCGCCGGCGCACGGCAGTCGGCGCAGACGAGCGTCGGTGAGAACCCAGGGCGCGACACCTGCACCAGCACCGGGCCCTCCTCCGTCGCCCTGCGCGCACTCGCGAACGCACTGGAGTGCACGCGCTGCGTGGGCTGCTCCATCTCCTGAGGAGTGCTCAGCACGACCTTGGGCAGTACGCGGCGTGCGGCCCGGACATCCTTCAGCCACCCGCGCGCCACGAGCCGCTCGACGTCGGTCGTGCGGGTGTGCCCCGCCAGGATCAGCGCGGAGCCCTCCTGCTCCTGTCGCAGCAGCGCGGCGTCGCGCGAATGCACGTACGGGGCGAGCGGCTCGCCGAGAAGCGGGTCGCCGTCATCCCAGATCGCGACCAGGCCTGCCTGCACCGGCGAGTACACGGCGGATCGATTGCCGACCACGACGCAGGGAGCGTCGTCGAGCGTGCGCAGGAAGGCCCGATAGCGGTCGGGGTTCGTCTGCCGGGAGTCGTGGCGCACGATCGCCTCGGCGGGCAGGAACGATTCCAGCGTCGTCAGCAGCCGGTCGAGGTCTCGGTGATCAGGCACGACGACGATGGCGGAGCGTCCGGAGGCCAGCATCCGCGTCGCAGCCGCGGCGAGAAGCTCTGTCCATCGCAGCACACCGTCGCGGATGCCGGGTATCGCCTCGACGGCGCCCCGCTCACCGTCATCGAGCACGGCCGCGAGGGCGTCGTACTCGGCGAGCACGGCGTCCGCGCGCTCGATCGCATCGGCGGCCGGCATCGGCGCCGCGGCATCGCGCTTCCACGCCTTCTCGACCCGCACCTGCCGCTTGGGGATGACGAGGCGGAGGATGTCGCTCGCCGATCCCGCCGCGCGGTCCGCCGTCCGTCGAGCGAGTCGGTAGAGACGCTCCGGAAGCACGGGTGCGGTGGAGACGACGGTCTCGACCGTCGAGAGCGGCCGCTCGGCGTCATCCTCCTCGGCCACCTCGACCACGTACGCGTCGATCATCCGACCGGCGGTGCGCAGCGGCACGCGCACGCGCACGCCTACCGGCACGTCGCCGAGCTCGTCGGGCAGCGCGTAGTCGAACAGGCGATCCAGCTGAGGCAGCGGGGAGTCCAAGAGCACCCGAGCGATGCGCCGGCTCACGGTCGGGCTCCGCGCAGGGGCACCCGCGCCCCGCGCCCGCGCATCAGAGTCCGGCTGCGCGGCGGAGCTCGTCGGCGCGGTCCGTGCGCTCCCAGGTGAAGTCCGCGAGTTCGCGCCCGAAGTGGCCGTACGCGGCCGTCTGGCGATAGATCGGGCGCAGCAGGTCGAGCTGCTCGATGATCGCCTGCGGGCGCAGATCGAACACCTGGCGGATCGCTTCGGTGATGACCTCGTTCGAGACCTTGCCCGTGCCGAACGTCTCGACGTACAGGCCGACGGGGCGAGCGACGCCGATCGCGTACGCCACCTGCACTTCAAGCCGGTCCGCGAGACCGGCGGCGACGGCGTTCTTGGCCACCCATCGCATGGCATAGGCGCCGGAGCGGTCGACCTTCGACGGGTCCTTGCCGCTGAATGCGCCTCCGCCGTGCCGTGCGGCGCCGCCGTAGGTGTCGATGATGATCTTGCGGCCCGTCAGACCGGCGTCGCCCTTCGGCCCACCGGTGACGAACGGGCCGGCGGGGTTGATGAAGTAGCGGTCGTCGGCCGGCATCTCGAGCCCTGTGCCCTCGAGCACAGGGTCGATGACGAGGCGCCTGACCTGCTCCTTGAGCTCGTCCTGCGAGATGTCAGGGTGATGCTGCGTCGAGAGCACGACGGCATCGACGGTCTTGGGCGTGAAGCCCTCGTAGCCGAGCGTCACCTGCGTCTTGCCGTCGGGCCGCAGATACGCCAGCTCGCCGGAGCGTCGCACTTCGGTGAGGCGCTCCGCGATGCGATGCGCTGTATGCCCGGCCATCGGCATGAGTTCGGGCGTCTCGATCGTCGCGAACCCGAACATGATGCCCTGGTCGCCGGCGCCGAGACTGTCGAGCTCATCGACGGAACTGCCGTCGCGCTGCTCCTGAGCCTGGTCGACACCGTGCGCGATGTCGCTCGACTGCTCCCCCACTGAGACGCTGACGCCGCAGGAGTCGCCGTCGAAGCCCGTCTCACTCGATGTGTAGCCGATCCCGTTGACGACCTGACGGACGATCGTGGGGATGTCGACGTACGCCTCGGTGCGGATCTCACCCGCGACGTGCACGAGTCCCGTCGTGACGAGGGTCTCCACGGCGACGCGGGAACCGGTGTCCTGGGCGATCAGGCCGTCGAGGATGCTGTCCGAGATCTGATCGCAGATCTTGTCGGGGTGCCCCTCGGTGACGGATTCAGAGGTGAAAAGGCGCAGTGCGCTCATCGAGGAAGCCGCCTTCACTCAGCGTGGCGAAGGCGCAGCTTGTCCTCGTTGATCTCGTGGAGCGCGATGGTGAGCGGCTTGTCCTCGACAGACGAGTCCACCAGCGGTCCGACGTTGTCGAACAGGTTGCCCTCGTGGAGGTCTGCGTAGTAGTCGTTGATCTGGCGCGCGCGCTTGGACGCGTAGATGACCAGTTCGTACTTCGACTCGACGCGGTCGAGCAGGTTGTCGATCGGCGGGTCGATGATGCCCTTGGTGTGGTGTCCGGCCATGGTGGGACCTCCAGATCAGGCGACGGGTTCGTCGCGAAGTCGAAACGGCGGGCGCGCGAATACCCTCAGCGCGCAGTCGCCTCAGACAATTCTACGACCTCGCGAGCGGCAGTGGCGACGTCCTCGTTCACAATGCGGTAATCGAACTCGCTCTGGGCGGCCAATTCGACCTTGGCGGTGCGCAGTCTGCGAGCCCGTTCCTCCTCGTCCTCGGTGCCGCGGCCGACCAGCCGGTGGACCAGTTCGTCCCATGAGGGCGGCAGCAGGAAGATGAGTGTGGCCGAGGGCTCGGCGGTGCGCACCTGCCGCGCTCCCTGCAGATCGATCTCGAGGAGCACGGTCTTGCCTTCGGCGAGAGCCTTGTCGATCGGCGCGCGCGGCGTGCCGTAACGCGAACGGTTGTGCACGATCGCGTGCTCCAGCAGCGCGTCTTCGGCGATGAGCCTGTCGAACTCGGCGTCGTCGACGAAGAAGTAGTGCACCCCGTCGATCTCGCCGGGGCGCGGCGGACGCGTGGTGGCCGAGATGGACAGGTGGATCTCCGGATGATTCTCGCGGATGTGCGCGGCCACAGTGCCCTTGCCCACGGCCGTCGGGCCCGCCAGCACCAGCAGACGGCTTCGTCCTGAACGCGGCCCCTGCACCGGGAACCGCTCGTCGAGCCAGCGCTGAAGGCTGACCCGCTGGCGCACGCCGAGGCCGCCGAGGCGCTTCACCGGTGAGATGTCCAGTTCGACGAGGATGCGGTCGCGCTTGCCGACGCCGATCGCGGGCAGCGCGAGCAGGAAGTCGGTGATGCGCATGGACCCTGCGACGGAGTCGGCATCGTCGAACGCGCGCGCGGCGACGTCCTGCGGTGCGACGACGCGCATCGTCAGGTCGCGCTTGAGCGCGGCTCTCGCTCGACGACGTTCGACAGCACGTCGCGCCGCGGCGGCGCGGTCGACCTCTGGCACACGGCGTTCAGACATTCAGGGCCTCCCGGTACTCGGCTGCGCGCGCATCGATCGTGGCGGCGAGTCGGTCAGGACCTGCCGACAGGATGCTGCGGCTCTCGGATGCGATCACCGTGGCGACGTGTCCGCCGAACCGGGCGGGAAGATCTGCGGGACCGGCGCCCTGTGCGCCGAAACCGGGCCCGAGGATGGGAGCGGCCGGCGCGAACGGGATGATCCCGGCATCCGTCCAGTCGACGGTCGCTCCGATCACGAACCCCAGACTGGCCCACTGCCCGTCGGGCGTCGAGAGCGCGTTGCGGGCGCTGACCTCGTCGATGACCGACGCGGACACCGTGGCATCGGCACTCGCACGTGCGCGCTGCACGGATGCCGCCTCCGGGTTGCTGGTCGCGGCGAGCACGAAGACGCCCTTGCCGGCATCCTCGGCGAGGGCGAAGGTGCTCTCGAGAGCGCCGACACCGAGGAAGGGGCTCACCGTGAGCGCATCCGCCTCGAGGGACGATCCTGCGGTGAGCCACGCGGCGGCGTACGCGTCCATCGTCGTGCCGATGTCACCGCGCTTCGCGTCGGCGATCACGATCAGCCCGGCCGCGCGCGCAGCTGCGAGCACATCTTCCAGGGCGGCGAATCCCGCCGAGCCGAATCGCTCGAAGAACGACACCTGCGCCTTGACGGTCCCCACTCGTCCTGCCGCGGCATCCACTGTGCGCAGACCGAACTCGCGCACACCGGCCGCGGAGTCGCCCAATCCCCACGAGGCGAGCAGCCCCTGGTGCGGATCGATGCCGACGCAGAGGGGTCCATGGGCGCTGAGCGCCGCCCTGACCCGCTCCCCGAAGCGTTCGCTCACAGGGCGGCCTTCCGGTCGATCGCGTACTCCTGCAGGCTCTTGACCTCGAAGCCCTCGTCCGCGGCGTCCATACCGCTCACCGCGGCGCCGAGAACAGCCATCGTGGTGAACAGCGCCTTGTCCGCGGCGACGGCCGCGGCCCGGATCTCGTAGCCGTCCGCACGCGCGGCCCCGCCCGACGGGGTGTTCACGATGATGTCGATCTCACCGGCGTTGATGAGGTCGACGATGTTCTGCTCGCCGCTGTCGAGTGTCTCGCTGTACTTCGACACCACGGTGACGGCGATGCCGTTGCGCGACAGGATCTCGGCGGTGCCCTCGGTGGCCACCAGGTGGAACCCGAGTTGCTGCAGACGGTGCGCCGGCAGGATCACCGCGCGCTTGTCGGCATCGGCGACCGAGATGAACACCGTTCCCGACGTCGGCATACCGCCGTAGGCTGCGGCCTGGCTCTTCGCGAACGCGGTCGGGAAGTCCTTGTCGATGCCCATGACCTCGCCGGTCGAACGCATCTCAGGGCCGAGGACGGAATCGACGATCTTGCCGTCCCTGGTGCGGAAGCGCTTGAACGGGAGGACGGCCTCCTTGACCGCGACCGGCGCACCCAGGGGCACGCGGGAGCCGTCGGAGACCGGCAGCAGACCCTCGCGCTTGAGCTCGTCGATCGTCGCACCGACCATGATGCGGCTCGCGGCCTTCGCGAGAGGGATGCCGAGCGCCTTCGACACGAACGGCACCGTGCGGCTGGCGCGCGGGTTCGCCTCGATCACGTAGAGCACGCCGGCGCTGATCGCGAACTGCACGTTCAGCAGGCCCCGCACGCCCACGCCCTCGGCGATCGCGAGGGTCGCGATGCGGATGCGGTCGATGTCGCTGCGTCCGAGCGAGATGGGAGGCAGCGTGCAGCTGGAGTCGCCGGAGTGGATGCCCGCCTCCTCCAGGTGCTCCATCACTCCGCCGATGTACAGCTCGTCGCCGTCGTACAGGGCGTCGACGTCGAGCTCGATCGCGTCGTCGAGGAATCTGTCGACGAGCAGCGGCGTGCCTGGTCCGACGATGACCTCGCCGGCGGTGCGCACGAAGTAGTCGCGCAGGCTCGGCGTGTCGTAGACGATCTCCATGCCGCGTCCGCCGAGCACGAAGCTCGGGCGCACGAGCACGGGGTAGCCGATGTCCTCGGCGATCGCGACGGCGCCCTCGACGTCGACCGCCGTACCATGACGCGGGGCGACGAGGCCGGCGGAGTTCAGCAGCTGCGAGAACAACTCGCGCTCCTCGGCGATGTCGATCGCCTCCGGGCTCGTGCCGAGCACGGTGTAGCCGGCCGCTTCGATGCCCTTGGCGAGTCCGAGCGGGGTCTGACCGCCGAGCTGGCAGACGACACCGAGGATCGTGCCGCTCGCGGCTTCGGCGTCGAGCACCTCGAGGACATCCTCGAGCGTGAGCGGTTCGAAGTACAGCCGGTCCGAGGTGTCGTAGTCGGTCGAGACCGTCTCGGGGTTGCAGTTGACCATCACGGTCTCGTAGCCGGCGTCCGACAGCGCGAACGACGCGTGCACGCAGGAGTAGTCGAACTCGACGCCCTGACCGATGCGGTTCGGGCCGGATCCGATGATGACGACCTTGGTGCGCTCGGAGGGTGCGACCTCGGTCTCGAAGTCGTAGCTCGAGTAGTGGTACGGCGTGAGCGCGGGGAACTCTCCCGCGCACGTGTCGACCGTCTTGTACACCGGGCGGATGCCGAGGCCGCGACGGGCGCTGCGCACCTCTACCTCGCCCGTGCCGCGGATCTCGGCCAGCTGCGCATCGGAGAAGCCGTGCTCCTTGGCGTAGCGGAGCGTGTCGGCGTCCAGCTCGTCGGCCGTGCGCACGGTCTCTGCGACCTCGTTGATCAGCACGATCTGGTCGAGGAACCACGGATCGATGGCCGTGGCGTCGAATGCCTGCTCGATCGTCGCGCCCTTGCGCAGCGCCTGCTGCAGCACGACGATGCGTCCGTCGGTCGGGGTCTTCGAGATCTCGAGCAGCTCGTCCACCGTGCGCGTCTCCTCGCCCCAGTGGAAGCTGGAGCCGCGCTTCTCGAGCGAGCGGAGAGCCTTCTGCAGGGCGGTGGCGTAGTTGCGGCCGATCGCCATCGCCTCGCCCACCGACTTCATGGTCGTGGTCAGCGTCGGATCCGCCGCCGGGAACTTCTCGAAAGCGAAGCGCGGCACCTTGACGACCACGTAGTCGAGCGTCGGCTCGAAGCTCGCAGGTGTGACACCGGTGATGTCGTTCGGGATCTCGTCAAGGCGATAGCCGAGTGCGAGCTTCGCCGCCAGCTTCGCGATCGGGAAGCCGGTGGCCTTCGACGCCAGCGCACTGGAGCGCGAGACACGCGGGTTCATCTCGATCACGATGATGCGACCGTCCGCCGGATCGATCGCGAACTGGATGTTGCAGCCGCCCGTGTCCACGCCGACGGCGCGGATGATGTCGATGCCGATGTCGCGGAGTTTCTGGTACTCGCGGTCGGTGAGGGTCAGCGCCGGCGCGACCGTGATGGAGTCGCCGGTGTGCACTCCGACGGGGTCGACGTTCTCGATCGAGCAGACGACGACCGTATTGTCGGCGGTATCGCGCATGAGCTCGAGTTCGTACTCCTTCCAGCCGAGGATCGACTCCTCCAGGAGCACCTCGCTGGTCGGCGAGTCGTGAAGACCCGCTCCCGCCATACGGCGGAGGTCCTTCTCGTCGTAGGCGAAACCGGAACCGAGGCCACCCATCGTGAAGCTCGGACGCACCACCAGCGGGTAGCCGAGCTCGTCCGCCGCGGCGAGCACCTCGTCCATCGTGTGCGCGATGCGGCTCTTCGCCACGTCGGCGCCGGCGTCGAGCACCAGCTGCTTGAAGATCTGGCGGTCCTCGCCCTTGTTGATGGCCTCGAAGCTCGCGCCGATCAGCTCGACGTCGTACTTCTCGAGGATGCCGTGGTTGTGCAGCTCGATCGCGGCATTGAGCGCCGTCTGGCCACCCAGCGTCGGAAGGATCGCGTCGGGCTTCTCCTTCGCGATGATCGTCTCGATGACCTGCCAGGTGATCGGCTCGATGTAGGTCGCATCGGCGAAGTCCGGGTCGGTCATGATCGTGGCGGGGTTGGAGTTGACGAGGATGACCCGCACGCCCTCCTCGCGCAGCACGCGGCAGGCCTGGGTGCCGGAGTAGTCGAACTCGCAGGCCTGGCCGATGACGATCGGGCCGGATCCGATGACGAGGACGGAATTGATGTCGTCGCGCTTGGGCATTACTTCTTGTCTCCCTGGGTGGCGATGACCAGATCACGGAACCGGTCGAAGAGGTAGTTGGCGTCGTGCGGGCCTGCGGCCGCTTCGGGGTGGTACTGCACCGAGAACGCGGGGATGTCGAGGGCGCGAAGGCCCTCGACGACGTTGTCGTTGAGGCCGATGTGACTGACCTCGACCTTGCCGTAGCCGTTCGGGCTGTCGAAGGCGCCATCCAGCGGCGCCTCGACCGCGAAACCGTGGTTGTGCGCGGTGATCTCGACCTTGCCGGTGCTCTTGTCGAGCACGGGCTGGTTGATGCCGCGGTGGCCGAAGGGCAGCTTGTAGGTGCCGAGACCCAGCGCGCGCCCGAGCAGCTGGTTGCCGAAGCAGATGCCGAAGAAGGGCAATCCCTGGTCGAGCACGTCGCGCAGCAACGCAACGTGGTCGCCTGATGCGGCCGGGTCACCTGGACCGTTGGAGTAGAACACAGCGACCGGCTCTACCGCGAGGATGTCCTGGATCGTGGCGGACTGCGGCAGAACGTGCACGTCGAAGCCGCGGGCGGCCAGGTTGTCGATCGTGGCCTGCTTCACGCCGAGGTCGAGCACGGCGAGATTGCCGATGCGCTCCCCCACCGCCGCCGTGACCTCGGCGAGCTCGACCGAGACCTGGGCGGACAGGTTCTGACCGCTCATCTCGGGTGCCTGCTGCACGATCCGCAGCTGCTCGTCAGCATCCTTCGCCGCATCCGGACCGGAGAAGATGCCGCCTCGCATGGAACCGTCGGAGCGGATGTGGCGGGTGACCGCACGCGTGTCGATGCCGCTGATGCCGATGATGCCGTCGCGGACGAGGATCTCGTCCAGCGAGGCGTTCGCTCGCCAGTTCGACACGACGCGGGAGGGGTCGCGGACGATGTAGCCGGACACCCAGATGCGCCGGGACTCGGTGTCCTCGTCGTTCATGCCGGTGTTGCCGATGTGGGGTGCGGTCTGCAGCACGATCTGACCGGCGTACGAGGGGTCGGTCAGCGTCTCCTGGTACCCGCTCATGCCTGTCGAGAAGACGACCTCGCCGAGCGTCGTGCCCTGTGCGCCGTACGCGCGACCGGTGTATCGGGTGCCGTCTTCGAGGACGAGGACGGCGGGGGCTGGGAGTGTCATGATTCGGCTCCTGTGTCTGTCGCGGGGATGAGCCGCTGAAGTTCTGAGATGAGGTTCTGGGGGTCGCCGGTCGTGACGCGCAGGTAGGAATCGACGATCGTGTCGTCGGACACCTTCCAGGCGAGTCGCACGAGACCGTTCGGCTCGACCACTCGATCGATCGTGACCGTGGCGCGGTCGACCTGCACGAGCTTCGCGGAGGCGAGGAACACGGTCGGCGCGCCGTCGAGGCAGAGGGCGGCGCCGCGATCCGTCACCGCCACCTCGCCACGGGCCCGATATGCGAGCGGCGTGAGAGCCAGGCGTTCGAGCGGCTGATCGTGACGAGTGGTCGAGACGTACAGCACCTCGTGCCTGGTGAGGACCTCGGCGTGCTCCGGAACGCCCAGCGGGGCCGTGTGCACGCCGTCGCGGCGCAGACGTCGTCGCCATGCGAGATACATGGACAGGAGTATCAGCACCGCCACCACGATCGTGATGGCGACCGCGATGTCACGCATGCTCATGCGGTGAGCTCTTCGACGACGGCGCCTGCGGCGACGGTGACGACGCCTCCGTGGATCGTCCACTCGACGCGCCCTGGCAGGTCACGCCCGAGGTACGGCGAGTTGTGGCTGCGTCCGTGCAGGTCGGCGGCGGTGAAAGTGCCTTCGCGCGAGGCGTCGTACAGCGCGATGTGCGCCGGCCGACCCACCTCGAGCGGGGTGCCGTGACCGTCGAGCAGACCGATGCGCGCCGGCGTCGCACTCATGACCCTCGCGACGTCCGACCACCCGATCAGTCCGGTCTGCACCATCGACTGGTGCACGACGCGCAGAGCGCTCTCGAGACCCACCATCCCGTTCGCGGCCGCCTGCCACTCGCATGCCTTGTTCTCGCTCGGGTGCGGCGCGTGGTCGGTGGCGACGATGTCGATCGTGCCGTCGGCGAGGCCCTCCCGGACCGCGAGCACATCCTCTTCGCGACGAAGCGGCGGGTTGACCTTGTACTTCGCGTCATAGCCGCGGACCAGTTCGTCCGTGAGCAGCAGGTGGTGCGGGGTGACCTCCGCGGTCACGTCGATCCCCCGCTTCTTGGCCCAGCGGATGATGTCGACCGAGCCCGCTGTGGACAGGTGGCAGACGTGCAGGCGGGAGCCGACATGCTCGGCGAGGAGCACATCGCGCGCGATGATCGACTCCTCGGCCACGGCCGGCCATCCGGCGAGTCCCAGCTCCGCGGAGACGACGCCCTCATTCATCTGGGCGCCCTCGGTCAGCCGGGGGTCCTGCGCGTGCTGCGCGATGACACCGCCGAAGGACTTCACGTACTCGAGGGCGCGGCGCATGATCAGCGGATCGAAGACGCAGAAGCCGTCGTCGCTGAAGACGCGCACCTTGGCGCGCGAGGTGGCCATCGCGCCCAGCTCTGCGAGCCGCTCGCCCTTCTGCCCTACGGTGACGGCGCCGATGGGCTGCACCGTGGCATAGCCGGCGGCCTCGCCGAGCGCGAGCTCCTGCTCGACGACGCCGGCCGAGTCGGCCACCGGCGAGGTGTTCGGCATCGCGAAGACGGCGGTGAAGCCGCCGGCAGCGGCCGCGCGCGTTCCCGTGAGGATCGTCTCGGATGCCTCATAGCCGGGCTCGCGCAGATGAGTGTGGAGGTCGACGAGTCCAGGGAGTGCCACGAGTCCGTCCGCGTCGATGACGCGCGCGCCGGTGCGGCTGAGCCCCGTGCCGATCTCGGCGATGACGCCGTTCTCCACCACGATGTCGGCGGCCCTGTCTCCCAGAAGCTGCGCCCCGGTGATCACGAGGGTGTCCATCAACTGCCTTCTCCTCGTTCGTCGTCTCGTTCTCCTGCCAGCAGCAGGTAAAGCACCGCCATGCGCACTGACACTCCGTTGGTGACCTGTTCCAGCACTGTCGAGCGCGGCGAGTCCGCGGCTTCGGCGGAGATCTCCAGGCCGCGATTCATGGGTCCGGGGTGCATCACAATGCTATCGCCAGGAAGGGTCGCTGCACGCATCGCATCCAGCCCCCATCGCCGGGAATACTCCCGCTCACTCGGGAAATACGCGGCGTTCATGCGTTCGAGCTGGATGCGCAGCATCATCACGGCATCCGGACCGTCCGCTAGTGCCTCGTCGAGGTCGTACAGCACGCGGACCGGCCACTGCGAGACGTTCTGCGGCACCAGCGTCGGCGGCGACACCAGGGTGACCTCTGCGCCGAGCGTCGTGAGCAGCCAGACGTTCGAGCGCGCGACCCTGGAGTGCAGCACGTCGCCCACGATCACGACACGGGTGCCGGAGAGATCACGGCCCCGGCTGTCGGCGCCGAATCGGCGCTTGCGAATGGTGAAGGCGTCGAGCAGCGCCTGGGTCGGATGCTCGTGCGTGCCGTCGCCCGCATTGACCACGCCGGCTGAGATCCAGCCGCTGGTCGCGAGCGTGCGCGGCGCGCCTGAGGCGTGGTGACGGATGACGACGGCATCCGCTCCCATCGCCTGAAGTGTCTGCGCGGTGTCCTTGAGGCTCTCGCCCTTGGAGACGCTGGAACCCTTCGCGGCGAAGTTGATGACGTCGGCGGACAGCCGCTTGGCTGCGGCCTCGAACGAGATGCGCGTGCGCGTCGAGTCCTCGAAGAACAGGTTCACCACGGTCTTGCCGCGCAGCGTCGGCAGCTTCCGGTTCTCGCGGGACTGCGTGTCGGAAATGTCCTCTGCGACGTCGAGGATGCGCAGGGCGCCCTCACGATCGAGGGTGTGGGTGTCGAGGAGGTGTCTCATTCTCCGATCGTCACCTCCTCGGCGCCGTCGTAGTCGAACAGGCGCACATTGACGCGCTCCTGCCTGGATGACGGGATGTTCTTGCCGACGAAGTCGGGACGGATGGGCAATTCACGGTGCCCGCGGTCGACGAGGATCGCCAGGCGCACGATCGCCGGACGTCCGATCGATTGGATCGCGTCGAGGGCGGCACGGATGCTTCGCCCGGAGAAGAGCACGTCGTCGACGAGCACGACGGTCTTGCCGTCGATGCCGCCGGCGGGGATGTCGGTGGGGTGCGGCGACCTGGTCGGCTGTTTCGCGAGGTCATCGCGGAACAGCGTCACATCGAGCGAGCCGGTCGCGACCGAGGTCTGCGAGATGCTGCTGATCAGTGCGCCGAGACGATGAGCGAGAGCGACGCCCCTGGTCGGTATGCCCAGCAGGACGAGGTCGTCGGCGCCGCGGTTGGATTCCAGGATCTCGTGCGCGATACGGGTCAGAGCCCGCGAGATATCGGCTTCGTGCAGCACAGTGCGTGCGCTCATCCACCGCTCCCTTCTCCGCCTCTCTGGACGGTGTTAAAGGTTGCTTGCAGGATTCAGTCTAGCGTGCGCCTCAGGCGCCCAGTCGAAGGGCCGCGTCCGTGACCTCGTCGGCCTTCGCCGCCCTGATCGGGTGCCCGGTGGTTGTGAGGCACTTCCCGGTCTTCAGGTCCCACTTCCAATCGTGCATGCTGCACGTGAGGACGCCTTCCTCGTCGACCTTGCCCGTCTTGGTGAGGTCGGCGCGCAGGTGAGGGCAACGGCGTTGCACGACCCAGTCGCCGATCTCGGCGTCCTCGGTCTGATCGGTCTGCTCCGAGTACCAGTTCTCGACGTACTCGATGCGGTCGACCGAGAGGCACTTGAGGAATGTCGTCAGGAACTCGTTGAACTTGCCGCTGCGGCCCACGTGGAACTGCATCGACAGGAAGATCGAGTTCGACCAGTCGATCTCGTGATCGCGGATGTTGGTCGAGACCAGGTCGGCGGGGATCGTGTACCAGTAGATGCACTCCTCCCCCGCGTACTCGCGCACTTTCGCCCGCGGGAAGTCGACCACCATGTCGAGGTCGCCGATGCGGAACCGCACGCAGCCGCCGACGCCGAGGCGGATGGTGCGCGACTTCTTGAGCAGCGGCTCCCACCACGCCTTGATCGTGGCGAGCATCTCGTCCGGCGGGATGATCTCGGCACGAGAGGCTTCCTCGTCGCGGATCTCCTGCTGCCGACTCGCGCGCTGCGATTCGAGGTACTCCCACTTGTCGTCGAAGATGTGGGCGATCTCCGCATCCGTGTAGAGCGTCTGAGTGATCGTCATGTCGGCGTGGTCCAGTTCGACCACCGTGCCGGGCACGAACAGCTGACCGTCGTACTGCGGCGCCTGCTCCTCGAGATGCGCCAGGAACTGCTTCTGATCCGTGAAGATCGAGTCGTCGTCGAGCCCGAAGCCGTTGTACTTGAACAGCTCGTCGCGCAGGAACATCGGCGGACCGGCCATCGGGAACACGTGCGGCGCGTCGACCTTCTCGATGTAGAACATCGCCCGCTTGTTCTGCGCCTCGCGCTTGAGGCGGGCGAAGTTCTGCTTCGCGTCCTGCGGCAGGTCGTAGACCATGGGCCACCAGATCGCTCCGGAGGTCTGCGTGAAGTACGCGTCGGGCTTGCCGAAGCTCAGCAGCTTCTCGAGATCCAGCGGATGCGAATCGTTCTGGTTGAGCACGGATGCCGTGCCGTCGTCGACGCTGAGGGAGGAGTCGCCGATCGGGCCGTCGCTGGGGGCGCGCAGCGGGGTGATCATGATCTTGAGCTCACCGCGCCGGATGACCTCACCGGCGGGTGCGTAGGTGATGTTCTCGTACCCGAGCGCCCTGATGTCCTTCTCGAGGTCGTCGATCGGATAGTCGGGAAGCAGCACTTCGATGTCCTTGCGGATGTAGCGCTCGAGAAGCGCGGGATCGAAGTGATCGCGGTGACGGTGCGAGATGTAGAGGAAGTCGGCCTCACGGCCGAGCCTCTCCCAGTCGAGTCCGCGATTGTCGGGGAACGGGAACCAGGAGCCGTAGAAGGAAGGGCCCATGACCGGGTCGCAGATGATGTTTCCGCCGACCGTCTCGATGAACATTCCGGCGTGGCCGAGCCCCGTGATCCGCATTGCGCTCCTTCTGAGATTGACCTCACGATTGTACCCGGGGGCCACTGAGCGCACGCCGAGGCTCGGCCGGGCGGCGGCACTGCGATCGACGCGTCAGAGGGTCGGCACTGCGCTCACGCGCACGACGGCCGATTTGAACTCCGGCATGCCGGAGACCGGATCGGTGGCATCGATCGTCAGCAGATTCGCGCTGTGCGCGTCGGCGAAATGGAACGGCAGGAACACGGTGTCAGGACGGATGGCCACCGTCGTCGAGACCTTCGCCGTCACCGTGCCGCGGCTGTTCTCGAGAACTGCGTCGTCGCCGTCCCTGAGGCCGCGGTCGGCGGCGGTCGACGGATGCATCGTCACCTCGAGGACGCTGCGCGCGGCCATCAGCTCCGGCACCCTTCGCGTCTGCGCACCGGACTGGTAGTGCTCCAGCAGACGGCCGGTGATGAGAGTGAGCTGGTCACCGGCCGGCGCGTTCTCCGGGCGTGCGGCGACGGAGACCGGAACGATGCGTGCGCGCCCGTCCGGATGCCGGTATCCGTCGGCGAGGGGCCGCGGCGTGCCGTCGCTGCCGCTCGGATACGGCCAGTACGCCTCACGACCGTCATCGAGCAGCTCATGGCTGAGTCCGGAGTAGTCGGCGACGCCACCCGCCGACGCGCGCGCCAATTCGTCGAACACCAGAGCCGGATCGAGGTCGAAGCGCCCTGGGGCACCCAGTCGACGTGCGAGCTCGGAGAAGATCCACAGCTCGCTGCGCACACCGGCAGGCGGTTCGACCGCACGCCTGCGTCGGATCACCCTGCCTTCGAGATTCGTCATCGTGCCCTCCTCCTCGGCCCACTGCGTGACCGGCAGGACGATGTCGGCCATCGCGGCGGTCTCCGAGAGGAAGAAGTCGCAGACCACGAGAAGGTCGAGTCTCCCGAGTCGCCGACGTACCGCTCCCGCATCGGGTGCGGAGATGACGGGGTTGGACCCGTGCACCAGCAGCGCACGGATGCCGTCCGCCTCGTCGATGGAGGCCAGCATCTGCACGGCAGGCAGACCGGGTCCCGGCAGGTCCTCCGCCGGCACGCCCCACACTGCGGCGACATGGGCTCGTGCGACCGGATCCGTGATCTTGCGGTACCCGGGCAGTTGATCGCATTTCTGACCGTGCTCCCGTCCTCCTTGACCGTTGCCCTGCCCGGTGAGCGTGCCGTAGCCGCTGCCGGCTCGCGTCGGCAATCCGAGGATCAGCGCGAGGTTGATCGCGGCGGTCGCCGTGTCGGTGCCGTTCGCGTGCTGCTCGACTCCGCGCCCGGTGAGGATGAAGGTCTCCGACTCGGATGAGAGGCGCCGCGCCACATCTCGCAGCACGGCGACCGGCACCCCCGTCACCTGCTGCACTCGGGCCGGCCACCACGCCGCCACGCTGCGGCGCAGATCGTCGAATCCCCTGGTGCGCTGCTCGACGCCGTCGGCGTCGTACAGGTGCTCCGCGATCACGATGTGCGTGAGACCCAGCAGCAGCTCGAGATCTGTACCGGGGGCGGGTGCCACGTGAATCCCCTGCCCCTCTTCGGTCAGCCGCGCGGTCGCACTGCGACGAGGATCGACCACGATGAGGCCACCTGCACCGCGCGCTCCGGCGAGGTGCGACAGGAACGGCGGCATGGTCGCAGCGACATTCGAGCCCAGCAGGAGTACGGTCTTCGCGGCATCGAGATCGGCGACCGGGAAGGGCAGCCCCCGGTCGATCCCGAACGCGCGGTTCGCCGCCGCTGCTGCGGACGACATGCAGAAGCGTCCGTTGTAGTCGATGCGGGATGTGCCGAGCGCGACTCGCGCGAACTTGCCCAGTTGATAGGCCTTCTCGTTGGTGAGGCCGCCACCGCCGAACACGCCGATGCTGTCCCGTCCGCGTTCGACCTGCAGCGCGCGGATGCGCTGAGCGAGGATGTCGAGCGCGGTGGTCCACCCCACCGGTACGAGGTCGCCGTTCTCGTCACGGATGAGAGGGGTGCGGATGCGCTCGACCGAGTCGAGCAGGGTCGAGGAGGTCCAACCCTTCCTGCACAGACCGCCGCGATTGGTCGGGAAGGATCGCCCGCTGACCGTCAGGGCCGGTTCGTCGATCGCGGCGTCCAGCGCTCTGGGCGTGAGCGTCATCGCGCACTGCAGCGCGCAGTACGGGCAATGCGTGTGCGTGTCGACGTTCATGCCGGTGCGGCCTGTGCGGATGACGCGTACCGTTCGATGAGCTCGGCGAGACGCGGCTTGCATCCGCCGCAACCGGTGCCTGCTCTGGTGTCCCGCCCCAGGCAGGCGACCGTGTCATTGCCCCTGACCACCGAATCCGCGATCGCCTGCACATCCACGCCGTTGCACACGCACACGGTGGTGCCCGGGGCGAAAGCGTCCGAACGCGCCAGCTCGCTGTCGTCCGCGCCGTCCATGCGCAGCAGCAGTGAACGATCTGCCGGCAGTTCGCCTCGTCGGTCGTACAGGAGCGTCAGCTCGGCCGCCGTGCGCGGCATCCCGACGCTGGCGAACGCCTCGAGAACGCCGCCCCTGCTGACCAGTTTGAGGTAGCGGCCGTGCTGAGGATCGGCCCACTGGGCGACGTGACGCAGCGGCGCGGAGTCGTCCGTCGGCGATGCATCCCAGATGTCGACGTCGACGTCACCCGCCGCCGCGACATCGACCCCGTCCGCCTTCAGCATGACGACGGAGCCCCTCTCCGCCGGTGGTGGGTCAGGAAGGGCGGCGCCGGCGGCTTCCGCCGTGAGCCGGCGGGCGAGCCAGGCCGCCTGTCTCCATCCAGGACCGATCAGTCCTGCGGGCGCCCCCGGCAGGCGCGTCAGCGCCTCCGTCTCGACCGTGCGCTCCACGATGTGCGCGCAGTCGCCGATCGCGAAGACATCGTCATCGCTCCAGGAACGCAGCCGTTCGTCGACCACGATCCCGGCCGCCGTGCGCATGCCCGACGTGGTCGCGAGCTCAGCTCGCGCGCCGACTCCGCACGAGAGCACCAACAGGTCGCCGCGAACGTAGTTGCCGTCTGCAGTGATCAGCGCGTCGAACGCCGGCGCACCGTCGGCGCCTGTGCGGAAGCCGACGGATTCGGCGCGGCTGTGCGCGTATACCTCGACGCCGCCCGCCCGCAGCGCGCGGGAGAGCACGATGCCCGCGCCCCGGTCAAGGCTGCGGGGCATGGGCGTCGCTCCGTGGTGCACCACAGCGACCTCGGCGCCGGCGCCGGCTGCCAGCAGAGCGAACTCCAGACCGAGCACGCCGGCACCCAGCACGACCACTCTCGCGCGTTCACTCATCACCGCGCGAATGCGCTCGGCGTCGACGAGGTCGCGCAGCACCGTCACCCCGTTCGGCAGCTCAGGGTCCGCGCCGATGACGGCGGCGCCCGATCTGGCCAGCGACGCCATGTCGAAGGCGGGTCGGTCGATACCGGTCAGCGTGGGTACGTTGGCGCGTGCGCCGGTCGCGAGCACCAAGCGGTCGTAGGCCAGTTGCTCACCTGTCGCGAGCTCTACCCGCTTGGTCGCCCTGTCGACGCTGACGACCCTGGTCCCGAGACGCACATCCACTCCCGCTCGCACGCTCTCCTGCGGATCGTGCAGGGTGATGCCGGCGGCATCCGCTCTGCCGACCGCCATTTCGGCCACGAGAACACGGTTGTACGGCGCATCCGGCTCGGCGCCGATGACAGTGAGGGCGATCGAGCCCGCCTTGACCACCGGCAGCAGCTCCTCGCACAGCCGCGCACCGACCGGGCCGAATCCGACGACCACCACCCGAAGCGGTGCGCCGTGCGGCACCTCAGATCCGCCGTCCGTCGAGTGCGGCACGGGGCACGGCGTAGACGACGACCGTGATGACGAGGAGCACGAGGTACACGACACCGAATCCGACGAAGGCGGCGTCGTAGCCGCCCGATGCGAGCTGCGATGCGTTCAGCACCTGCGGCACGAGGAATCCGCCGTACGCTCCGAGCCCGGAGATGAGGCCGAGTGCCGCCGCAGCCCGACGCGCCACCATCGCGCCGTCGCCGTCCCGTCGCGCGACCGCCCTGGCGGAGAAGACGATCGGGATCATCCGGTACGTCGAGCCGTTGCCGACTCCGGTGGCGGCGAAGAGAACCAGGAAGCACACGAGGAACAGCCAGAACTCCCCGAGCGCGAGCACGCCGAGAATCCCGAACGCGCCGAGAGCCATGACCGCGAAAGCCACGATCGTCACGCGTGCGCCGCCGAAACGGTCTGCCAGTCGGCCTCCCAGCGGCCGGAACAACGATCCCACCAGAGCGCCGAGGAACGCGAGGGAGACCACTGCGGTGCCGATGTTCAGTCCGGCGAACTCGGGGAACACGTCCACGATGAGTTTCGGGAACACGCTGGAGAACCCGATGAACGAGCCGAAGGTGCCGACGTACAGCAGCGCGAGCAGCCACAGGTGCGGCTCTCGAAGCGCGGAGGCCGAGCCTGCGAGGTCGGCCCTCGCCGACGAGAGATTGTCCATGTACCGCCACGCGCCCCATGCCGCGATGAGGATGAATGGCACCCACATCCAGCCGGCCACCGGTAAGCCGAAGCCGACGACGGCGGTGACCGACACCACGATCGGCACGAAGAACTGCGCCACCGACGTGCCGAGGTTGCCTCCGGCGGCGTTGAGGCCGAGCGCCCAGCCCTTCTCACGCTGGGGGAAGAAGTAGGTGATGTTCGCCATGGAGCTGGCGAAGTTCCCGCCACCGAACCCCGCGAGACCGGCGATCACCAGCATGAGCCAGAACGGCGTGTCAGGATCGCCGACGGCGACAGCGAGCAGGGAGGCGGGGATCAGCAGCAGCAGCGCCGAGACGATGGTCCAGTTGCGACCGCCGAAGCGGGGCACCATGAACGTGTACGGGAACCGCAGGGTCGCACCGACCAGGCTCGGCACGGACAGCAGCCAGAAGGTCTCCGCGCTCGAGAACGTGAAGCCGGCGGCCGGCAGCAGCACGACCACGACGCTCCACAGTTGCCAGACGATGAAGCCGAGGAATTCCGCATAGATCGACCAGCCGAGATTGCGCCGAGCGATCGTACGGCCGGTGGTGCGCCAGAACTCCGCGTTCTCGGGATCGAACCCATCCACCCATCGACCGGGTCGGCGTGTGAGCGCGACGGGGCGGGTGTGCTGTTCCTGTGATGCGGCGACCGGCGAGATGACCATGGCTGACTCCCTGAGACACGCGGGTCCGAGACTTCCGGACGGTACGTCGTCGACGATAGGAGCGCGCTGTTTCGGACGTTCGTTGGATACGTTTCCGTCGAGTCACTTCTGCGTCACCGGCGTGATCGGGCAGGGTGAGGGGCGCGTCACACGGCCGTAACACCTGACCCCGTGACACCTGCGCTGTGATGCGGGCCCTGCGTACGCTCAGCTCTCGAAAAGTCCGCGGATGTCGTCGGCGGTGAGCGACTGGGCGAACATCTCCTCATCGTCCATGACCGCCGTGAACAGGCGCGCCTTGCGCTCCTGAAGGGCGAGCACCTTCTCCTCGATGGTGCCGGAGGAGATCATCCGGTACACCATCACCGGATTCTGCTGTCCGATGCGGTGCGTGCGATCGACGGCCTGCGCCTCCGCGGCCGGATTCCACCACGGATCCAGCAGGAACACGTAGTCCGCTTCCGTGAGCGTGAGGCCGAATCCGCCGGCTTTGAGACTGATCAGGAAGACCGGCTGCTCGCCGGCGCGGAAGCCGTCGATGACCTGAGAGCGCTTCGTCGTGGACCCGTCCAGATATGCGTAGGCGATCCCGGCCTGGTCGAGCCGCGCTGCCGCCTCCTGCAGGTAGGAGGTGAACTGACTGAAGACGAGAGCGCGGTGCCCCTCGGCCTGCAGCTCCTGCACGTGCTCGAGCAGCGCATCAAGTTTGCGCGATCCGATCTTCGCGTCGGCGGGATCGACGAGACCCGGCGACAGGCTCAGCAGGCGCAGCATCGTGAGGGAGCGGAACACGATGAAGCGGTTGCGGTCGAGGTCCTGCAGCAGCCCGAGCACCTTCTGCCGCTCGCGCTGGAGCACCGTGTCGTACAGCACTCGGTGCGCGGGGCTGAGCTCGACGTGCAGATGCTGCTCCTGCTTCTCCGGCAGATCGGCGGCGACCAGCTGCTTGGTGCGGCGGAGCATGAGCGGACGGATGCGCCGGCGCAGCCGCTCGAGACGTCTCTGACGGTATGCGCCGCCCTCCTCGTTCTCGGGGACCTTGCCCTTCTCGATCGGCTGCACGTACTCCTCGCCGAACTTCCTCGCGGACGGGAACAGCCCCGGGGCCGCGAGCTTCAGCAGCGCCCAGAGGTCTGTGAGGCTGTTCTCCATCGGCGTGCCGCTGACGGCGTAGACGACGTCGGCGTTCAGCGCCGCGACCGCTCTGTGCTGCTTCGTCCGGGGATTCTTGACGAACTGCGCCTCATCGAGGATGACACCGGCCCACGCCGCCTCGGCGAACTCCTTCTCATCGAGACGCACCAGCGTGTACGAGGTGATGACGAGGTCGGCGTCGCTGGCGGCATCCGCCATCGCGTCCCGCTTGACGCTGCTGCTGTCCACCACTCGCACGCGCAGGCCGGGGGCGAAGCGCTCCGCCTCGCTGCGCCACGACCCGAGCACGGAGGTCGGCGCGACGACCAGGAACGGGCGCTCCTCCCCCGCCTGCTTGGCGTGCAGGACGAGCGAGAGCAGCTGGATCGTCTTGCCGAGGCCCATGTCATCGGCGAGGATGCCGCCCAGCCGATGCGCCCACAGGAACGCCAGCCAGTCGAACCCGGCCTTCTGGTACGGCCGCAGTTCGGCACGGAGCCCCTCCGGCACCGGAGTCTGCGGCACCTCGGTCGCCTGCCGAAGCCCCTCGGCCGTCGCGCGCCAGCTCACCGCGGGAACCGCCTCATCGGCGAGGTCTTCGAACTCCTCCCACAGATCCGTCTGGTAACGACTGATGCGCGGTGCGGTCTCCCATTCCTGCAACTCGGACGCCTCGTCGATGAGCTCGCGCAGCCGGTCGAGCGCCGGATGGTTCAGAGACAGATAGCTTCCGTCGACCAAAAGCAGCTTGCGTCGTCCTTTCGTCATCGCGGTGAACAGCGGCGTGAACGGGATCGTCCTCCCGTCGATCTTCACGAGGACGCCGAGATCGAACCAGTCCGCGTCCGCGCTCTCGACCGTCGTCACCGTGATCTCCGGGATGCCGGTGAGCTCGTGATACTGCTTGCGCGTGCCCCGCTCCACGACGCTGACGCCGTGCTCCTGGAACACGGGCATGACGTGCGCGACGAACTCCGCGGCGTCGACGTCGTGCAGGGTGCCGGTGGCCGCGAACACCGCGTCGGAGAGCATTCCCCATAGCTGCTCCAACTCCCGCTGACGCTCCTGCTCCGCATCGTCGTCGCGTACGGCATCTGCGGTCGAGGAGAAAGGGAAGCGCCCGAACCCCTTGTAGGTCCATTCGAACGCGTAATCGACCGTGTCCGACGGGCGGAATGCGACAACGAGGGTCGGCTGCGGCAGCGGAACGGTCGGCAGTTTCACGGTGCCGACGGTGCGGATAGGTGCGCGACGCGCCAGCGCCGGATACGCCTCACGGAGGAACGCCGCTTCGTCGGCCTGCGAGACGGTGATCTCCCCCGGCGTCTTCAGCAGCGCGTGCACAGGCTCGCCGAGTTCGACCTCGGCCAGTGTGAGGGCGATGCGACTGCCGATGGATTCTGCCGTGTACACACCGGAGTGCCCGATCGTGCGAACGGATGCCGTCGGGACGTGCCGGTCGTCGACGATGACCTCGGCGCCGATGCGCAGCGAACCGTCATCCGCTCTGCGGAGCTGCGCCGACACCACGGCCGATTCTCCGAGAGCGACCGTGGTGCTCTTCTGGGTCGGGATCAGCGCGATGCCGAGATCGCGCCCCTGACGGAGATGGCCCCACAGCAGTGACGACTCGATCAGATCCATGGCGAGCCAGTCACCCGCCGTGCCCGAGAGCAGCGAGTCGCGCGAGAGGCTGAGCAGGTCGGCGAACCACCGCACGCGCTCACGTCCGAACACGCCGGCCGACCGGCGCACGGAGTCCCACGACACGTCGCCCTGGATCCACGCACCGGTCGCAGCGCTGCGCATGAGCGGACGGATGCCGAGCAGCAGTTCGCCCGTTGCCTTGGCCAGATCGCGCGGGGTCACGGCGCGCACCGGGCGCGGTGCCCAGTGCCGCCCGTCGCTGTGCGCGCGCTGACGCAGTTCGACACCGAGCGCTATCGGGGTGACGGCATCGGCCGCCGCAGAGGGGACCAGCGTCCGCCACGCCGCCGGCGCGTGTCGCTCAGGCGTGTCCGATTCCGACAGCACGGCATCGTCGTTGCTGACCAGGAGCGTGGCGATGACGTGCTTGCACGCCTGCGGTACAGGACAGCTGCACGACGTGGACGCGACGTCGGCGGAGATACCTGTCGTGGCGAACCGTATGGCGCAGCGATAACTGTGCTCGCCGGAGCCGCTGACGACCGACGTCAGCACTCGTTCCGCGTCGTCCCAGGACGTCCGGCTGACCATGCCGGAGCGCTGGTACGACACGCCCCGCTGATAGCCGCCCTCGTCGGTCAGCCGACGGATGACAGCGGGATCGAGGTACGGCGCTGGCATATCGGTATCCTCTCAGCGAGCACCGACATGGCCGATGTGGCGCACGCCCCGTGCGCCCATCGGCTGTTCAGCTGGCGCGCGCCACCCTGGCGAGCACGCCGTGGACGAACGCGCCGGAGTCGTCCGTCGAGAACTCCTTGGCCAGTTCGACGGCCTCGTCGATCGCGACAGCGGTCGGGACCTCGTCGTTGTGCAGGATCTCCCACACGCCGATGCGCAGCAGCGCACGATCGACGGCGGGCATCCGCTCGATCTTCCAATCGCGACTGTGCGTCACGATGTGCTCGTCGATCTCGTCGCGGTGATCGACGATGCCGTCGACGATCTCGCGTGCGTAGAGCCAGGACGCCTCGCGAGCGGGCTCGCTCGCGGCTCGCGTGGCCTCTGCGGCGAGAGCGACCGGGAGGTCGTCACCGCGGACGTCGGCGGAGAAGAGGATGTCGAGTGCGCGCTTGCGCGCCTTCGTACGAGCGCCCACGCCTTACTTCTCGCGACCGAGGTAGTCACCCGTGCGGGTGTCGACCTTGATCTTCGTTCCGGCCTCGATGAACAGCGGCACCTGCATCTCGTAACCGGTCTCGACCGTCGCGGGCTTGGTTCCTGCCGAGGAGCGATCCCCCTGCAGACCCGGTTCGGTGTAGGTCACCTCGAGGGTGACGGACGCGGGGAGATCGATGTAGAGCGGGTTGCCGTTGTTGAGGGCGATCGTGACCTGCTGGTTCTCCAGGAGGAAGTTCTTCGCGTCGCCGACCGTCGCGGCTCCGACGGTGATCTGGTCGTAGTCGGTCGTGTCCATGAACACGAATCCGTCGCCGTCTGCGTACAGGTAGGTGAAGTCACGGCGATCGACGTTCTCGATCTCGATCTTGGCGCCGGCGTTGTACGTGCGGTCCACGGTCTTGCCCGAGACGACGTTCTTCAGCTTGGTGCGCACGAACGCGCCGCCCTTGCCGGGCTTGACGTGCTGGAACTCGATGACGTTCCAGAGCTGTCCGTCGATGCTGAGGACGACGCCGTTCTTGATGTCTGCGGTGGATGCCATGCGCTGAAAGTTCCGTTTCCGTTGATGAATGACCGATCACTGAGCGTGTCGAAGTGTCGGCCGACAGTCGATTCTACGGGATGAGCGCCGTGAGCTGACGAACGGCGTTCGCGTAGCCGTCCACGCCCTCACCGATGACCCGCACCGCAGCCACGTCCTCGAGGTAGGAGAAGTGGCGGAACTGCTCTCTGGCGTGCACGTCGGAGACATGCACTTCGGCGAACGGCAGTGACACACCGGTGAGGGCGTCTCTCAGCGCGATGGACGTGTGCGTGAGCCCGCCCGGGTTGATCACGATGCCAGCGCAGTCCTCACGGGCGGCATGGATCGCGTCGATGAGCACGCCCTCGTGGTTGCTCTGGAGGCTGCGCACCTCGAAGCCTGCCGCTGTCGCGGCGTCCTCGGTGATCCGCACGGCATCCGCCAGCGTGGCAGTGCCGTAGACGCTGGGTTCCCGGGTGCCGAGCAGATTGAGGTTCGGCCCGTTGACGAGCAGGATGCGGCGCTTCTCGGTCACGACTGCACCCTATCGCCGTCGGTGATCTCACGCGCCATCTCGATCTCATCGCCGATGGATGCGGTGAACTGCACGCCCGTGTCGGCGAATCCGGCGCGACGATACGCAGCCTGGGCGCGTGCGTTGTCGACGTGGACGTCGAGGGTCAGCGCGGAGTCGCCCAAAGAGGCAGCCCACCTCGCTGCGGCGTCGAAGAGCGCCTCGACGATCCTGCGGCCGCGGTGCTCCTGCCGGATGAAGACGCCCACGACATCTCCGCGTGCGGCCGTGACGGGCCGGCCGTGGTGGTCGACCGATCCGGCAGGACGCCGCAGCACAGTGGCGGTGCCGACCCACTCTCCGTCCGACTCGGCCACGAACTGCGCGACCGCCTCGCCCGACGCCGCGCCCGTCGTTCGTTCCTGCCAGAAGGCGTCATCGTGCGCCGATTCCTCCTCGAAGGAGTGCAGGAAGGCGATCGCCGCTGCGGGGTCGCGCACGGCGTCGAGTCGCAGATCCCGCACGCGTTCCCATTCGTCCGCCCGCACGCGGCGGACGTCGACGCTCATGCGCCCACCTCCTGGTACGCGGCGAACAGGAGGGACTCGTCCGGTGCCTGCAGCACGGTGGGCTTGGCGATGTCGTCGAGCACGATGAAGCGCAGCATCCCGCCGCGGCTCTTCTTGTCGCGCTGCATCGTCGCCAGCAACGTGTTCCAGGCACCGGCCCGGTAGCTGGTGGGCAGACCGAGCGATTCGAGGATCGTGCGGTGCCGGTCGGCGGCGTCATCGGAGAGGCGTCCTGCGAGCCGGGAGATCTCCGCGGCGAACAGCATGCCGACCGAGATCGCGGCGCCGTGACGCCAGCGGTAGCGCTCGGCATGCTCGATCGCGTGGCCGAGGGTGTGACCGTAGTTGAGGATCTCGCGCTGACCGGCCTCGCGGAAATCGTCCGACACGATGCGCGCCTTCATGTCGATCGAGAGTTCGATGGCGCGCCGGAACTCCTCGGTCGTCGCATCGACGGCACGGGCGGGGTCCGCCTCGATGATGTCGAGGATCTCCGGTGACCAGATGAATCCGGCCTTTACGACCTCCGCGAACCCGGCCGTGGCCTCATGCGCGGTGAGGCTGCTCAGTTCGTCGAGGTCGCCGATCACGGCGCGCGGCGCCCAGAACGCACCGACGAGGTTCTTGCCCTCCGCAGTGTTGACGCCGGTCTTGCCTCCGACCGAGGCATCGACGAGTCCGAGCACGGTGGTCGGTACCTGCACGACCTGCACGCCGCGCAGCCAGGTGGCGGCGACGAAGCCGGCGAGATCGGTGACCGACCCGCCGCCGTAGCCGATGACGGCATCGGTGCGGGTGAAGTCCGCCTGTCCCATGATCTGCCAGCAGAACGCGGCGACCTCGATGCGCTTGCTCTGCTCGGCGTCCGGCACCTCGGCCAGCAGCACTTCGCGCTGGCCCTCGGAAGTGTCGGCGAGGAGACGGTCGCGCAGCTCCGCTGCCCGCGCGGCGAGAGTGGGCGGATGCACCACCAGGACCTTCCGCACAGCGGGATCGAGGGCCGCAGAGACTCGATCGAGGATCCCCCTGCCCACCGTGATGTCGTAGGACGCCTGTCCTGTCACGCTGATCGTGGTGGTGCTCATGCCTGTTCTCTCCTCCATGCTGCGATCTCGTCCGCGATGCGATGCATCGGCCGCCGCGACGTGTCGAACGTCACGTCGGCGATCTCCTCGTACCAGCCTCGACGCTGCGCGTATATCTGATTCCAACGTTCCAGCGGGTCGTCGTCGCCTGCAAGGAGTGGGCGCCCGCCGCTGCGGATGCGCTCGGCCACCGCATCCGACGACACCGCGAGGAAGACGACGCGATGACGCCGCAGAAGCTCACGGGTCGCCGCGGAGGTCACGGCACCCCCGCCCACGGAGATCACGCCCCCGTCGCCGAGCGCCTTCGCCACGGCCTCCTTCTCGAGTTCGCGGAAGTGCGCTTCCCCTCGGGATTCGAAGAGTTCGGGGATCGGGCCGTGCTCGGCGGCGATCTGCTTGTCGGTGTCGATGAATCCGACACCCAGTCGCTTGGCGACCTGCCGGCCGACGCTGGTCTTACCCGCGCCCATCGGACCGACGAGCACGAGTGTCAGCGGCTCAGGCGCGCTCATCGTTGGCGATCAGCGCCGCCTCCGAGGCGGGCGCGGTGCGCAGCTCGGCCGGGATCGCGTCGAGGTAGCTCGCGAGATTGCGCGCCGTCTCGCGGATGCTGTCCCCGCCGAACTTCTCGAGCACGGCGTTCGCGAGCTCGACGGCGACCATCGCCTCGGCGACCACACCCGCCGCCGGGACGGCGCACACATCGGAGCGCTGGTGGTGGGCGGTGGCCGTGTCGCCCGTGGCGACGTCGATCGTGCGCAGCGAGTGCGGAACGGTCGCGATCGGCTTCATGCCGGCGCGCACGCGCAGCACCGTGCCGGTGGACATCCCGCCCTCCGTGCCGCCTGCGCGGTCGGATCCGCGGGTGATCCCGGCCTCGGCGGCGAAGAGCTCGTCGTGCGCGGCGGAACCGCGACGACGCGTCGTCTCGAATCCGTCGCCCACCTCCACGCCCTTGATGGCTTGGATGCTCATGAGCGCCTGAGCGAGTCGCGCATCGAGACGGCGATCCCAGTGCACGTGCGAGCCGAGTCCTGGCGGGAGGCCGTACGCGAGCACCTCGACGATGCCGCCGAGAGTGTCGCCGTCCTTGCGCGCGTCGTCGACCTCCGCGACCATCGCGGCGGAGGTGGCGGCGTCGAAGCACCGCAGCGGGTCGGCGTCGAGCGCCTCGACGTCGTCGGGTGCGGGCAGCGGACTGCCGTCCGGCACGCGCACCGGGCCGATCGAGAGCGTGTGGCTGACGAGACGGATGCCGAGCTCGCCGAGGAAGGATCGGGCGACGGCGCCGAGCGCCACACGCGCCGCCGTCTCACGCGCGCTCGCCCGTTCGAGGATCGGACGCGCCTCGTCGAAGTCGTACTTCTGCATGCCGACGAGGTCGGCGTGCCCCGGCCTGGGGCGGGTCAGCGGCGCGGAACGGCCGCGCGACTTGTCGGTGATCTCGACGGGCTCGGGGTTCATGACCTCGATCCACTTGGGCCATTCGGTGTTGCCGATGCGGAGTGCGACCGGACTGCCGAGGGACTTGCCGTGGCGGACCCCGCCCGAGATGGTGAGTTCGTCCTGCTCGAACTTCATGCGGGACCCGCGTCCATAGCCGAGCTTGCGGCGGGCGAGATCCTGCTGGATCGCCTCGGACGAGATCGGGACGCCGGACGGCAGCCCTTCCATGACGGCAATGAGTTCGGGGCCGTGCGATTCGCCGGCCGTGAGCACGCGGAGCATTGCTCCAGTCTCCCATGAGCGAGGACCCTGTTCTCCCCGCATGTCACGGAGGTCGGGTCAGGAGGGCGTCGGATCCGTCAGAGCCGTGCGCATCGCGGCCAGAACGGCCGCCTCATCGTCGAGAGTGTCGACCGGATGACCGTGGACGAACACTCGCACCTGTCGCAGCGCCTGGTGCAGCAGCATCGAGACTCCGGAGATGACCTGCTCACCGGGCCATGCGCCGGCCAGGGCCGATGGCCACGGGGAATATGCGACATCGAGCAGTGTGCCTCCGTCTGCGGCGAACGCGGACGCGTCCACGAGCACCGCGCCACCGGGAAGCGTGGCGACCGTGACGTCCACCGCGGCGACCTGATCGTCGAATGCGTTCACCTCGACCTCCACGCCGAGCCTCTCCCCCATCGCGCGCAACATCGCCGCCCGCTCGGGGCGGCGCGCGCGGATGTCGACGCGTTGCGCCCCCATCTCCGCGACCGCGACCAGGGCGGACGCCGCCGTCGCCCCTGCACCGAGTATGCGCGCACGCGCCACGTCACTGACCTGATGCTCGGCGAACGCGTCGATGATGCCGCCGACGTCCGTGTTGAATCCCGCAGGCGCGGCGCCGAGCAGGAGCGTGTTCACCGCCCCTGTGAGCTCGGCGTGACGGTCGTGCGTCTCGGCCGCGCGGAATGCCTGCTCCTTGAGCGGCATCGTCAGGGAGAGCCCGCGCCACGAATCATCCAGTCCGCGAAGCGCAGCGGAGAAGCCATCGGCGTCGACCTGCCTGCGGCCGTACTCCCAGTCCAGACCGAGAACGCCGATCGCGGCGCCGTGCAGCGCAGGCGACTTGCTGTGAGAGATCGGATCGCCCCACACCGCCAGGCGACGGGTGGTCACGGTGTCAGCATCCCTGGTCGGGGTTCGCGCGGCACCATTCCTGCCACGTCTCGATCGCGGCCTGATGCTCTTCGTACGTCGTCGAGAACACGGTCTCACCCGTCTGCAGGTTGATCGTCACGAAGTAGAACCACGGCCCGTCAGCCGGATGCATGGCCGCCTCGATCGCCGCATCGTTCGGGTTCGCGATCGGACCGACGGGCAGCCCGGTGTGAACATAGGTGTTCCACGGGTTGTCGTCGTTCTGCGCTTCTGTCGACGTGCTCACCACGCCCGCGTGGAGCTCGCCGTAGCCGTACTGCGCCGTGGAATCCATCTGCAGCATCATGCCGTCGTCGAGACGGTTCTGGATGACGCGGGAGACCTTGGCGAAATCGTCGGTGCGGCCCTCGCGCTGGATGATCGACGCGGTCGTGAGGATTCGCTGCTCGTCGCCGGCCGGCACGCCGGCTGCCGCGAGGGATTCACGGGTGCGATCGACCATGCGCTGGATGATCTGAGTGGCTGTCGCCTCGGGATCGAACGTGTACACCGCGGGGAACAGCCATCCCTCGAGGCTCTGAGCTGCGACGCCGTAGGCAGCGGGATCGGCGACGGCCGCCTGAAGATCCTCCAGCGGAATGCCGAGGCTCTCCGTGATGAGCGGCAAGGACGATTCGAGGGTGCCCCCCTCGGGGATGCCGACGGAGTTCTCCATCTTGTTCGCATCATCCTGCAGAGCAGCGAGGGCGTCAGCTGCGGTCATCTTCTGCTGCAGCTTGTAGACACCCGGATAGAAGGTCACGGCGATGTTCTCATCGACCAGGTAGTTGTAGAAGACGTCTTCCGTCTTCGTGACGCCCGCCTCGTACAGCGCCGTGGAGACCGGGGAACCCGTGTCCCCCTCGCGGATGGTGACGAGCGCCTCGCCGGAGGCGATACCGGGCTCGTAGTCGTCGGGTTCTCCCCAGCCCATGACCTCGTTGATCTTGTCGCCATAGGTGTTCATGACCCAGAAGCCGCCGGCGACGATGCCGCCGATCAGTGCGAGGACGATGATGAGCGCGACGAGACAGCCCGTGCGGCGCTTCTTCCTGCGCGGGGCGTGGCCGTCGGAGTCGTCGTGCTCGGTCGCGAAGAGGTCGTCGAGCGACGCGGGCGACGACGTGGGCACAGGGCGTGTCGCGGAGTCCGGGACCTCCCCAGGAGTCGAGGCTCCATCAGCAGGCGACTGCTCTGACTCTGGCCGAGCGGCATCCTCCTTCTCCACGCCTTCCGGCCGGGCTGCCGCGGGCGGAGCATTCTCGGGCGGCGTCGTCTCGGAGCGTGCGGCTTCGCGCAGGGCACGGCGTGAACCCGGTGCCGGCGGCGTCGAATCGACCGTCGGAACCTGGTGCTCGGGAGCAGGCAGCTTCGAGAACAGGTCGTCGGAGAGCGAGTTCGAGCCGCGCTCGGGACTCTCGCGTTCGGGCATGCTCAAGTGGGCTCCTCGTCGGTCGGCACCACGGAACCGGCCGGGTTGCCGGTGCTCTTCTCCGTGTCGATCGCGTGCTGCAGCAGCACCACAGCCGCGACCTGATCGACAATGCTACGAGAGTTTCGCTGAGTTCTGCCAGATGAGCGCAGCGCGGCATGCGCCGTGACGGTGCTGAGCCGCTCGTCCATCAGGCGCACGGGTACGGCCGTGAGCCGCTGCAGAGCGGCCGCGAACTCACGCGCATCCGCGGTGGACGGCGTGTCGGCCCCCTGCATGTTCACCGGCAGACCGACGATGAACTCCATCGGCTCGTACTCCGCGGCGATCTCGGCGATGCGCGCAAGAGAGTGCTCCGAGCGCGGCACGGTCTCGACGGGAACGGCGAGCATGCCGTCAGGGTCGCAGCGGGATACGCCCACACGCGCCTTGCCGACATCGATGCCGAGCCGCACTCCGCGGCGGAATCCGCTCACGCGCCGCGCAGCTCCTGCGTCACGGCCTCGAGAGCCGCATCCAACGCCGAGGCGTCAGTGCCGCCGCCCTGTGCGACGTCATCACGTCCTCCGCCGCCACCGCCGAGCACGCCGGCGGCCCGCTTCGCGAGCGCACCGGCCTTGGCGCCTGCCGAGCGTGCGGCATCGTTGGTGGCCACGACGACGATCGGACGACCGGCGGCGATGCCGCCGAGTGCCACGACCGCGGCATCCGAGCCGAGCCGCTCACGCACGCTCAGTGCCAGAGTCCGGATGTCATCCGCCGAGGCGACATCTCCGAGAGAGACCGACGCGACACGGTATGCGCCGACACGTGCGGCCGCCTCTGCGATTGCGGGCACCTGCCCCTCGCGCTGCTTGGCCTCGAACTGCGCGATGCGCTTCTCGGCGGTCTTGAGGTTCGCGGCGATCTCGGCGATCCGCTCCGGAAGCTGCTCGCGCGGTGTCTTGAGCGCGCTCGTGAGCTGCGACACGATCGCGCGCTCCGCGGCGAGCTCACGGAAGGCATCCTGGCCGACCAGCGCCTCGATACGGCGGTTGGAGGCGCCGACGGACGACTCGCCCACGACGCTGACGAGACCGATCTCGGCACTGGTGCCGACGTGCGTGCCCGCGCACAGCTCACGCGACCACGGGCCGCCGATGTCGACCATCCGCACGACATCGCCGTACTTCTCACCGAACAGCGCCATGGCGCCGGCTTCCTTCGCCTCGTCGAGCGACACGATGCGCGTCGTCACCTCGAGCGCGTCCTGCACGGCGCGGTTCGTGATCTCCTCGATCTCGGTACGCGCATCGGCGGACAGCGCCTGCGACCACGAGAAGTCGAAACGCATGTAGCCCGCGCGGTTGAGCGATCCCGCCTGGGTGGCGGTCGGGCCGAGCGTGTCGCGCAATGCCGCATGCACCAGGTGCGTGGCGGAGTGCGCCTGACGCGCCGCGCGACGGTTGGCCGCGTCGACGACCGTCGTCGCGCGATCGTCGAGCGCGACGCTGCCGCTGACGACCTGCACGGTGTGGCTGATGAGGCCGGCGACCGGCTTCTGCACGTCGAGCACGTCCAGCTCGAACCCGGCGCCCACGATCGTGCCCTTGTCGGCGACCTGTCCGCCGGATTCGGCGTACAGGGTCGTCTCGGCGAGGATGACCTCGGCGACCTGACCCTCCCCGGCGGATGTGACCGGCTGGCCGTCGACGAGGATGCCGAGAACACGGGACTCGATGTCGAGTTCGGTGTATCCGGCGAACCCGGTCTCACCGAGGGCTCGGAAGTCGCGGTACACCGAGACGTCGGCGAGCTGTCGTTTGCGACTCTTCGCATCGGCCTTCGCGCGTGCGCGCTGCTCCTGCATCAGGGTGTCGAACGCGCTGCGATCGACGTCGAGTCCGGCTTCCTCGGCGATCTCCAAGGTGAGGTCGATCGGGAACCCGTAGGTGTCGTGCAGCAGGAACGCCTCAGGACCCGCGAGGGTCTGCTTGCCGGACTTCTTGGTGTCGGCGAGTGCGAGGTCGAGGATCGTCGAGCCCTGCGCGAGCGTGCGCAGGAACGTCTCCTCCTCGGCGACGGCCAGACCGGAAAGACGGGTCCACTCGGTCTCGAGCACCGGGTACGCCGTCTTCATGGCGTCACGGGAGGCGGCGAACAGATCGGGGAACACCGGCGCGTCCACGCCCAGCAGTCGCATCGCGCGCACGGTGCGGCGCATGAGCCGACGAAGCACGTACCCGCGTCCCTCGTTCGACGGCTTCACGCCGTCCGAGAGCAGCATCAGCGAGGAGCGCACGTGATCCGCGATGACGCGGAAGCGGACGTCGTCCTCGTGGACGGCTCCATAGCGCTTGCCTGACAGTTCGACAGCGCGGTCGAGAACCGGACGGACCTGATCGGTCTCGTACATGTTCGCCACGCCCTGCTTGAGGAAGGCCACCCGCTCCAGGCCCATGCCCGTGTCGATGTTCTTCTTGGGCAGCGGCCCAGCGATGTCGAAGTCCTCCTGCGACCGCACGTCGCTGAGCAGCTCCTGCATGAAGACGAGGTTCCACAGCTCCATGTAGCGGTTGTCATCCGCCGCAGGGCCGCCATCGCGGCCGAACTGCGGACCACGGTCGAAGAAGATCTCCGAGTCGGGGCCGCCGGGGCCCGGCTGGCCGGTGTGCCAGTAGTTGTCGGCACGGCCCAGCCGCTGGATCCGCTCTTCCGGAAGCCCGATCACACGCCGCCAGATGTCTGCGGCCTCGTCGTCGGTCTCGTAGACCGTGACCCAGAAGTCCTTCTCCGCGAAGCCGAGTCCGCCGTCCGCCTCGCTGGTGGTCAGGAGCTCCCACGCGTAGGTGATCGCCCCCTCCTTGAAGTAGTCGCCGAACGACCAGTTGCCGAGCATCTGGAAGAACGTTCCGTGGCGGACCGTCTTGCCGACCTCTTCGATGTCGTTGGTGCGGATGCACTTCTGCACATCGGCCGCACGGGAGTACGGCGCGGGAACCACCCCGGTGAGATACGGGATGAACGGCACCATTCCGGCGATCGTGAACATCACGGTCGGATCGTCGCTCACGAGCGACGCCGACGGCACGATCGTGTGGTCGTTCTTCTCGAAGTAGCTGAGGTAGCGCTGCGCGATGTCCGCAGTTTTCATAGGGGTACGGCTGTCCTTGAGTGAGGAGGAGGAGCATCGCGACGACCGCGACGCAGAACGCGGGTGATCAGCGGTCAGTGGTCATCCGGAGACGGCTCGACGAGGCGAGCCTCCTGCGCCCGGTAGGCGTCGCTGAGAACGGTGGTGAACCCGTTGATGCGGGCGTCCACCTCGGCGAGGATGTCGTGACCGCGAGGATCCTTGTTCATGAAGTGGGCGGCGACGAATCCACCGATCACACCGATCAGGAACCACAGGAACGTCTTCATGTCGTCATCCTTGCCTTGGGCCGCGAGGCGCGGTCTCTCCATCGTATGCGGAAACGACAGAAGGCGTCGGGATGAACCCGACGCCTTCTGCAGAAATGGTTCGCTGGATCAGCGAGCCGCGTAGTACTCGACGACGAGCTGCACTTCACAGGTCACGGGGACCTCGGCGCGCTTCGGACGACGAAGCAGACGCGCGTGGAGCTTGTCGAGCTCGACCTCGAGGTAGCCGGGAACGGGGGGAAGCACCTCGGCGTGACCGCCGGCTGCTGCCACCTGGAAGGGCTCGGTGCCCTCGCTCTTGGCCTTGACGTGGATGAGCTGACCCGGCTTCACGCGGAACGACGGGCGGTCGACGAGCTGGCCGTCGACGAGGATGTGACGGTGCACGACGAGCTGACGAGCCTGCGCGGTGGTGCGGGCGAAGCCGGCACGCAGCACGAGGGCGTCGAGGCGCATCTCGAGCAGCTCGACCAGGTTCTCACCGGTCAGGCCGTCGTGACGACGTGCCTCGTTGAACGTGTTGCGCATCTGCTTCTCGCGGATGCCGTACTGCTCGCGCAGACGCTGCTTCTCACGCAGACGGACGGCGTAGTCGCTGTCGGTCTTGCGCTTGGTGCGGCCGTGCTCGCCCGGAGCGTAGGGACGCTTCTCGAGGTAGCGGGCGGCCTTCGGGGTGAGTGCCACGCCGAGGGCGCGGGACAGACGGACCTTGCGGCGGTCCTGGGACTTCGTGACCACGAAGTTTTCCTTCCGATGACGTGGACGTGTCTTTCACGCCTCACGGACGTATCTCCGCTGTTCTGCCTTCGGGCGCACGCCGGGGCGCCGTGAAGGTGGGGTGTGAACGAGGGGATGCCCGAAAACTGTGTTTCGAGCCGCTCAAGTCTAACAGATCGCGATCCGCGCCCTCGGCGAAGCCGGTACCGGGGTTCAGCGATCGTCGAGGATGCGCCGGATCCGCTCGAGCCTGGCCGAGACGTCGCGCTCGGCTCCGAGCTGCTTGGGCGCGTAATAGCGACGGCCGACGAGCTCATCGGGAAGATACTGCTGCGGCACGATGCCGTACTCGTTGTCGTGCGGGAAGACATAGCCCTTGCCGTGGCCGAGCCGCTTGGCGCCCGCGTAGTGCGCGTCGCGAAGGTGCACGGGTACGCGTCCGAAGTTGCCGGCACGGACGTCGGCGATCGCCGCGTTGATGGCATCGTACGATGCGTTCGACTTCGCGGTGGTGGCGAGGTAGACGGTCGCCTCCGCAAGGGGGATGCGCCCCTCCGGCATACCGATGAACGCCACCGCATCGGCGGCTGCCGTGGCGATGACCAGTCCTTGCGGGTCGGCCAACCCGATGTCCTCGGATGCCGAGATCACGAGGCGACGCGCGATGAAGCGCGGGTCCTCCCCCGCCTCGATCATGCGGGCGAGATAGTGCAGGGCCGCATCGACGTCGGAGCCGCGGATCGACTTGATGAACGCGCTGATCACGTCGTAGTGCTCGTCGCCCTGGCGGTCGTACCGCAGCAGGGCACGGTCGACCGCCTGAGCCACATCGTCCGCCGTGATCGATGCGACCTCCGACTCCTCGTCCGAGGCACCGGACATCGCGACCGCGGCCGCGGCTTCGAGACCCGTCAACGCCCGGCGTGCGTCGCCCGAGGCCAGCCGCACCAACGCCGACCGGGCAGCCTCGTCGATCGCGACGGTGCCGTTCAGCCCGCGGGCGTCGGTGAGAGCGCGATCGATCAGCAGCGCGATGTCGTCGTCGGTGAGCGGTTGCAGAGTGAGCAGGAGCGACCGCGACAGCAACGGGGAGATCACGGAGAAGGACGGATTCTCCGTCGTCGCGGCGATCAGGATGACCCATCCGTTCTCGACGCCGGGCAGCAGTGCGTCCTGCTGCGCCTTCGTGAAGCGGTGGATCTCGTCCAGGAAGAGGATCGTCGTCTGCCCGTACAGGTCGCGCTGGGTTATCGCCTCCTGCATCACCTCGCGCACGTCCTTCACTCCGGCGGTGATGGCCGAGAGCTCGACGAAGCGACGGCCGGATGAGCGCGCAATGGCCTGCGCGAGCGTGGTCTTCCCTGTGCCGGGCGGGCCCCAGAGGATGATCGACACGGCACCGGGTGACGTCGCCGCCGGATCCGCCAGTGCGACGATCGGCGATCCTGCACGGAGCAGATGCTGTTGTCCCGCGACCTCATCCAGCGACACGGGACGCATGCGCACGGCGAGCGGCGTCTGTCCCGAGAGCAGAGGTGCGGAGGTCATCCGTCCAGGCTAATGCGACGCACCGACAAAGCCCGCCACGATAAGCTCGCAGACGGCGCCGGGCGAGGCGTCGAAGGAGGAGTCAATGGCCGCTCGCGGACCGAAGAACGCACAGCGCTCACGCGCCGAGGTCGAGCGCGCACGTGTGTACGCGGCGCGTACGGCGTGGCACGACGGCCAGATCCGACGGCGCACGCGTGACAACCTGATCGCCGGCATCGTCGGCGGGCTTCTCGTCGTCGGCGCCATCGCCAGTCAATCCGTGCACGCCGCCGTCACCGCGCCGGCGCCGGAGCCGACCGAGTCGGGGGCTCCCACCGGGCCGCTCGAGAATCCTTTCGCCGACCTGTTCTCCGACCAGGCGCCCGCCGAGTAGACGGCACCTCACGCGGCCGCGATCCCGATGTGAGGGATTCGCTTCAGAGTCGTAACGATCGCGGCCTCTCCCGGAAACGACGGTGAGCCACGCTGGGTCCAAGCCCAGCATCTGTGCTCATCCGATACGTCCGTGGAGGTTGCCAGTGTCCTACGTCAAACCCGCCGAGCTCGTGACCAGAATGGTCGATGCCGGCGCATACAAGATGCAGCTGTCCGCTCGCGACACGCTCATCCGTGCCTTCATGGGCGCTGCGCTGCTCACGATGGCTGCCGCGTTCGCCGTGACGGTCTCGACCAACACGGGCCAGCCGTTGCTCGGCGCCGTGCTGTTCCCGGTGGGTTTCGTGATCCTCTACCTCTTCGGTTTCGATCTGCTCACAGGCGTGTTCACGCTGACTCCGCTCGCCGTGCTCGACAAGCGACCAGGGGCGACAGTGGGTGCGATGTTCCGCAACTGGGGCCTGGTGTTCCTCGGCAACTTCGGTGGCGCGTTCATGGTCGCGATCCTGATGGCGATCTACTTCACCTACGGCTTCTCCACCGAGCCCAGCGCGGTGGGACAGGCGATCGGCGAGATCGGCCACGGGCGCACCGTCGGATACGCGGACCACGGAGCCGCCGGCATGCTGACCCTGTTCATCCGCGGCGTGCTGTGCAACTGGATGGTCTCCACCGGCGTCGTGCTCTCGATGGTGTCCGACAACGTCGTCGCGAAGATCCTCGCGATGTGGCTGCCGATCATGCTGTTCTTCTACATGGGCTTCGAGCACTCGATCGTGAACATGTTCCTGTTCCCCTCCGGGCTGCTGCTGGGCGCGGACTTCACGATCATGGACTACCTGATCTGGAACGAGATCCCGACGGTGATCGGGAACCTCGTCGGAGGTCTGCTCTTCGTCGGCCTCCCCCTCTTCATCACGTACGGTCGCACATCCGCTCGCCGCAGCCGTGGCGTTCGGCCGCGCGCCACGCAGAGCGCGCCGGCGGTAGCGCCGTCCGCCGCCGGACAGTCCGCGTCCAGGCCGATCGTCCAGCCGGTGTTCGCCGCCGGAGACCCGACAGAGCGCGAACCCGTCGGCATCGGCTGATGACGGGCCCAGAACGCCCCGATGAGACCGAAGCTCATCGGGGCGTTCTGCTGTGCTCGTGCCGCCCGGCACCGCCGCGACGGTCAGCGGGCAGCGTGGAAGCGGTCGACGACGACCTGCGCGATACGCGGATCAGGCGCGAGCGGAACGCTGACGACGTCCGCACCGGACGCCGCGACCAGCCCGGCGAAGAATCCGGGAGCCAGCACGTGGCTGGCCGCGATCACGCGCGCGGCTCCCGCTCGACGCGCATCCACGACGGCGTCAGGGATGCGCGGAGCGGACGCGGAGGCGTATCCGACGGTGACGGGCGCGGGAAGCATCGGTCGCAGCCTGGCGGCCACGGCCTCCACATCCGTCATCGCTGCCGGATCGCTCGATCCCGCAGCGGCGAGGACGACGTGGTCACCCGGCAGCCATCCTCCGGGCAGCGCGGAGATGACCCGGTCGAAGAGGACGTCGGCGATGAGCGGATGCGTGCCCAGCGGCGCCGATTGGCGAGCGCCGTCGTGCGCGGCCACGGCCAGGGAGATGTCGACGGCGGTGTGGTAGCCGACCGACAGCAGCAGCGGCACGACGACCACGTCATCACGCGGCGATTCCCGCGCGATGACCTCATCGATCTGAGGCTGCTCCACATCCACCACGGCCGCCACGACCCTCACCGCCGGCAGCAACGACCTGACATCGTCGATCAGCCGGCGAACGGCATCCTGGCCTGCACGATCATTCGTGCCGTGCGAGCAGGCGATGAGCGTTGTCACGCGGGATCCTCCACAGCGAGGCGGTAGCCCCTCTTCACGACGGTTCTGATGACGTCCACGCCTCCGAGAGCCTCCCGCACGCGGGCGACGGCCATCTCGACGGCATGCGCGTTGCGTCCGGTGCGCGGCAGCGCCGTGGCGATCTCGTCCCTTGACAGCACGCGTCCGCCGGCGTCGAAGAGCGCGCCGAGCAGGCCTGCCCCTGCGCGGGAGAGCGCGATGAAGTCACCGTCGATCACGACGCCGCCGCTGCGCATCGACATGACCCCGGCCGACGTCGTCAGCGCCGGCGCTGCTCCCCCACTGCCGTAATAGCCGATCACGCACCTCGCGAGAGAGCCGAGCCGTCCGCGGTCGGCGATCGTCTGCGCGAGTCCGTGCTCGCGAAGGGGTGCAGCGGTGATCGGGCCGACCGTCGCGAGCAGAAGCCTTCCGGTGGCCGCACGTCGGCGGATGCCGTCCAGCGCATTCAGCCGCTCTGCCGCCCGTAACCACTCGGCAGCGCCGGGCGCCGAGGTGAAGAGCACGGCGTCCGCCTCACCAGCGGCGGCGTACCCGACCGAACGCTCCACGAGCTGCGGATCGGCGGGAGGCCCCCAGCGGTAGACCGTGAGGCTCACCACCTCAGCGCCGGCCCCGGTGAGCAGTTCGTCCAGCCCGTCAGCGCCCGCACCGTGATGCTGCACCGCGATGCGCTTGCCCGCGAGTGACGATGAGAGCAGATACTCCCCCACCTCGCGCGCCGTCTCCGATTCGGCGACCCAGTCCGCGACGAACCCGGCCTGCTGGATCGCGCCGTGCGCTTTGGGGCCTCTCGCGATGAACTGCGCCGTGCGCAACGCGTCGGCGAGCTCTTGCGCGAGGTCGTGCTCGTGCGCGGCGTCCATCCAGCCGCGCAGCCCCACGCCGGTCGTGACGACCACGATGTCTGGCGGCCGCTTCACCAGTTCACGCGTGCGACGGATGAGCTCCTCGTCATCGGCGTTGGGCACGATGCTCAATGCCGGCGCGCGGCAGATCTGCGCGCCCCGGCGTTCCAGAGCGCTCGCCAGATCACCCGCCCGGCGATCGGCGGCGATGACGATCATGCAGCCGGCGAGTGCGGCATCCAGAATGCTCCGCGAACCCACCTATCGCACTCTCCCCGCCTGGTGATCGCCGCGCCGGGCCGTCTCCGGCATGAGCAGACCCGCCCTGGCCACATCACCGAACACGATGACGGCCGGGTTCTGCACACCGATGTCAGCGGCATGGGCCACCACATCGACCAGGGTGCTGCGCGTCGTGCGCTGCCGCGTGGTGTGGCCGTTCTCGATGATCGCGACCGGCAGATCGCTGCTGATCCCGTGCGAGAGTGCCGACCCCACCACCTCGGGCAGTGCCGCGACCCCCATGAGCATCGCCGTCGTCACCTCGGGGTCGGCGAGGGCTCGCAGCGTTGTAGCCGAGACCTCGCCCTGCCCGTTCACGATGTGCAGGGCGGATGCCGTGCCCCGGTGCGTCACCGGGATGCCGGCGGCCTGGGGCACCGACAGCGCGCTGGAGACGCCCGGTGTGACCTCAACGGGAACGCCTGCCCGCTGACAGGCGATCACCTCTTCGCCGCCGCGGCCGTACAGGAAGGGATCACCGCCCTTCAGACGGACGACGCGCTTTCCCGCTTTCGCGTGCGCGACGAGCAGGTCGTTGATCTCCGCCTGCGGCACGGGGTGGTGATGAGGGCGCTTGCCCACGTCGATCACGAGCACATCCGGATCGAGCTCCGCGATCACGGCATCCGACGGACCGAGACGGTCGGCGATCACGACGTCGGCTTCGGCGAGCAGCCGCCGCGCCCGCACCGTCATGAGGTCGACGGGTCCAGGGCCCCCTCCGATGAGATCGACGCGCCCTGTGCCGCCCGTGCGGCGTCTGCGCAACGGGAAAAGGCCGGAGGCCAGCATCCCCTCGATCGCCGTGCGCACGCCCGCGGCTCGACGAGGATCGACGCCCACTTCGCTCGACACGCCGACGACCACGTCGCCGGAGGTCGTCTGCGCGGTCATGCGTGCACTGCCGTGCGCGCCGTCCGAGGCGTTGACGCAGAAGATGCGGCGCTGATCGCACAGCGCGACGACCTCTCGATCGACTGCGGCATCGCCGGTCGCGCAGTGCACGAGCCATGCGCCGTCCAGGTCGTCCGCGATGAAGCGGCGCGGAACCCACTCGACCGCACCCTCCGCGTCCGATCCTGCCCTGTGCGAGTCGATCAGCGCTCGCATGGGAGACGCGAGCTCCGGGGCCACGACGGCGACGAGCGCACCGTCAGCGAGGAAGCGTGCGAGACGCCGGGCGGCCACCGCCCCGCCGCCGACGACCACCACGCGGCGTCCGGTCAGCGATAATCCGAGCATCGTGGTCATGTCAGCCCGCTTCCTGCAGCGCGCCCTCGGACGATCGCGCCGCGGTGGGAAGCAGATGGATGTCGCCGCCGTCGATGCGCACCGCCCATACGTCGAGGCTGTGCGCCGGCTTGCCCTGCGTCTCCACGCATTCTCCTGTTCTCAGATCGAAGACCTGCTTGTGCATCGGCGAGGCGATCGTCGGCGCATCGCCCCTCGTGCCCACGATGCCGCGCGATATCACGTTGGCGCCGCTGTAGGGATCGAGGTTCGACACGGCGTGCACGCTGCCGTCGCCGAGCAGGAACAGCGCGACCTGCTCCGTGCCCAGCAGGGCGGCGCGGCCCCGCTCCACCTCGAGGTCGTGGATGCTGCACACGCGCACGGCGCTGCGCAGATCGGGGATCAGCGTCATCGACGCACCTCCAGAGTGGTTCCGGCGATCATCACGCCGCCCGACTGCCGCTCCTGCGTCGTGGCCGGACGCAGCTGGCCGCGGGTGGCGACGTAGGCGAGCGAGGGATCGGGGGTGTCGGTCGCGTTCACGAACGATTCGAACCGCCTCAGCTTCTGCGGGTCGCGCAGCGTCGCCGCCCACTCGTCCTCGTAGTTGTCGACATGCGTGGCCATCGCCGCGTCGAGGTCGGCGCAGATGCCCAGGGAGTCGTCGAAGATGACATCCTTGAGGCCGGCGAGCCCGCCGTCGAGCTCCTCGCACCACGGGGCCGTGCGCTGCAGACGGTCGGCGGTGCGGATGTAGTACATGAAGAACCGGTCGATGGCCTGGATGAGTTCATCATCCGAGAGGTCTGAGGCGAGGAGCTCGGCATGCCGAGGAGTGAATCCGCCGTTCCCTCCCACGTACATGTTCCAGCCGGTCTCGGTGGCGATGACGCCGACGTCCTTGCCCCGTGCCTCTGCGCACTCTCGCGCGCACCCCGATACGCCGATCTTGAGTTTGTGCGGAGCCCTGAGCCCGCGGTAGCGCAGCTCCAGCCGTACCGCCATGCCCACCGAGTCGAGCACACCGTAGCGGCACCAGGTCGAGCCCACGCACGACTTCACCGTGCGCAGCGACTTCCCGTAGGCCTGCCCTGATTCGAACCCGGCATCCACCAGTCGCTGCCAGATCAGCGGAAGCTGCTCCAGCCGGGCACCGAACATGTCGATGCGCTGTCCGCCGGTGAGCTTCGTGTAGAGCCCGAAGTCCTCGGCCACCTGCCCGATCACCACCAGACCGGCTGGCGTGACCTCGCCACCGGGCATCCGCGGCACGACCGAGTAGGTGCCGTCCTTCTGCATGTTGGCCATGACGTGGTCGTTGGTGTCCTGCAGCGTCGCGTTCTCACCCTCGAGCACATGCGCGCCGACGAGGACGGAGAGGATGCTCGCGAGAGCAGGCTTGCAGATGTCGCAGCCGCGACCCCGCCCGAACCGCTCGATCACCGCGCTGAAGGTCGTGAGCTCCGACACGCGCACGGCGTCGAAGAGCTGTCGTCGTGACATGTCGAAGTGCTCGCACAGCGCGTTCGACACCGTCTGACCGAGCTTCGTGAGCTCCTGCCCGACGACCTTCTTCACCATCAGGACGCACGAGCCGCACGTGGCGCCGGCCTTGGTGCAGGCCTTGACGGCACCCGCATCCATGCAGCCCTCTTCGTGCACTGCCTGCCGGATACGACCGGCAGTGACGTTGGAGCAGGAGCAGACGACCGCCTCGTCGGGCAGTTCACCTCCCGGCGCCTGGACGCCGCCCTCCGGCATCAGATACGCGACGGGGTCGGCTCCGAGCGCGGCACCCACCAGCGGGCGCAGGGAGCCGTATGCTGCCGCGTCGCCGACGAGGATGCCGCCGAGGAGGGTCTGCGCATCGTCGGAGAGCACGAGCTTCTTGTACACGCCGCTCACCGGATCGGAGTATACGACGTCGAGCGCGTTCGGCGTCTGAGCGAACGCGTCGCCGAAACTCGCGACGTCGACGCCGGACAGCTTGAGCTTGGCCGACTCGTCGTAGCCGGGGAAGGTCGCGTCGCCGCCGAGAAGACGGGTGGCGGCGACCTCCGCCATCGCGTAGCCGGGCGCCACGAGACCGACGCTGCGTCCATCGAAGTTCGCGACCTCGCCGATCGCGAGGATCGCCGGATCGCTCGTGCGGCAGCGATCGTCGATCAGCACGCCGCCGCGAGGGTGCACGTCGAGCATCGCGTTGCGGGCGAGCTCGTCACGGGGCCGGACGCCGACGGTGAAGATCACGACGTCCGCCCGCTGGAAACTGCCGTCCTGGAACTCCAGCGCGGTGACGGCGCCGGATTCATCCGGATCGAGCCTGGTCGTGCGCGAATCTGTGCGCACGGCGATGCCCCGAGCTTCGATCAGACGGCGCAGCATGCCGCCGCCCGCGAGATCGAGCTGGGCGGACATCAGCCGATCCGAGGACTGCACCACGGTGCACTCGACGTCGAGTCCCTGCAGAGCGCCCGCCGCCTCGAGTCCGAGCAGACCGCCGCCGATCACCGCACCCCGCAGCGCTCGCCCGAGCTCGGCGCTGCGACGCTGCACGAACCTGCGCAGCTCCTGCACGTCGTCGAGAGTGCGGTACACGAAGCATCCGGGCAGATCCGCTCCGTCCACGGCCACGCGGGCGGCGTACGAACCTGTGGCGAGCACGAGCGTGTCGTAGTCGATGACCCTGCGCGAGCGCGTCGTGACCGTCTGAGCGCGACGATCGATGCGGACGACCCTGTCATCGGCGATCAGGGCGACGCGCTCGTCTTCCAGCACCGTGCGATCGAGCGTCAGTTCGTTCGGTGACGCACCGGAGAAGTATCCGGTGAGCCCGACCCGGTCGTACGGATGGCGCCCCTCGTCACCGATCACAGTGATCAGCACCGGGCGCTCAGCCCGGCTCATCATGCTCTCGACGAACCTGTGCGCCACCATTCCGGCACCGACCACGACGACCCGTGTCACGGCTTCGCTGTTCTCGTTCACTGCGCCTCCAGCACCTCGGGGATGACCAGACACTATGAGCGCGGTGTTTCACGGACCCGGCGCCTCCCGTTACGCGCGTCGAACGTTCTTCTCACAAAACGGTAACGACACTGTGAGATCCCGGCCCCCTCGCGCAGTGCCCGGCTCGTACTAGGCTGATCATCGTCCTTTCCCCCTCCCGCGGGCTGACCGCGCAAGGAGCACATCGTGTCTGCCACCGAGCCTTCGAAGCCGACTCCCCCCGTCCCCGGCCCCCCGCGCATCCCGATGCCCCCGCGCACTCCCGCACCCGCTGCGGCAGCCGCACCGGCATCCCCGGTGTCGCCGGTCGCGGCAGCCGACTCCGCCGATTGGGGCCGCGTCACGGAAGACGGCACGGTCGAGGTGCGCGAGGGCGACGAATGGCGCGTGGTCGGCCAGTACCCCGACGGCACATCGGAAGAGGCTCTCGCCTACTACGTGCGCAAGTTCGACGATCTCGCCTTCAAGGTGCACACGCTCGAGCAGCGTCATCAGTCCGGCGGTGCTTCGGCCAGTGATCTGACGACGCAGGCACGTCACCTCGTCGACGAGGTCACCGGCGCCGCAGCCGTCGGCGACCTCGCATCCCTGCGTTCCCGCCTCGACGCGCTCACGGCGACCCTGGCCGAGGCGAGTGCCGCCGAGGCTCAGCAGGCCAAGGAGCTCGTGGACGCGGCGATCGCCGAACGCACGGTGCTCGTGGAGAGCATCGAGCAGATCGCCGCCCGCGATCTCTCGAAGGTGCAGTGGAAGCAGGTGACCGAAGAGGTCACCGCGCTCTTCGACGCGTGGCAGACTCAGCAGCAGAGCGGTCCCCGCCTGCCGAAGGGCATCTCCCAGCAACTGTGGAAGCGGTTCCGTGATGCCCGCTCCGTGGTCGACAAGAGCCGCCGTGCGTTCTACTCCGAACTCGACGAGACGCACAAGGCCGCCCGTGACCGCAAGGCGCAGCTGATCGAACGCGCCGAGGCCCTCGCGCCCAAGGGCGTCGACGGGATTCCCGCCTATCGTGCACTCCTGGACGAGTGGAAGGCCTCTGGCCGAGCGGGTCGTAAGGCCGACGACGCCCTTTGGGCGCGGTTCAAGGCCGCCGGCGACGCGCTGTACGCGGCGCGCGCGGAGCAGTCCGCTGCGGAGGAGGCGGAATCCGCCCCGAAGATCGAGGCGCGCGAGGCTCTTCTCGAAGAGGCCAAGGCCGTCGCCGACGAGCCCAACATCAAACAGGCCCGCGCTCTTCTCACCCGCATCCAGCGCCAGTGGGACGACGTGGGACGCATCTTCCCGCGCGATCGCGAACGCGCGCTGGACGACAAGCTGCGCACGATCGAACAGGCGCTCAAGTCGCGCGAAGAGGTCGACTGGAAGCGCAACAACCCCGAGACCAAGGCGCGTGCGAACGACATGAGCCAGCAGCTGCTCGATGCGATCGAGAAGCTCGAGGGCGAGAAGGCCGCCGCCGAGAAGGCCGGCGACAAGAAGGCCGCCAAGGAAGCGGCTGATGCTCTCGAGGCACGCCGCGCCTGGCTCAACGCGCTCGACGGCTGACCTTATCCACAGCCCGCCCCGGCGAGGTGAGCAGCGGGACACACTGAAGGTGTGCATCCCTCACTGTTCTACCGACCCGGGGCGCTGCTGTCTCCGCAGGAGCTGAACGCCGCGCGACTGGACGGACTGCTCGTCGAGATCGGCGAGGGCTACATGCCTGCAGACCTGCCGGAGGATGCGGGTGCCAGAGCGGTGGCTCTCGCGCCGATACTCCCCCTGGGCTACGCCGCAGGCGGCCCGACGGCCGCGTGGGTGCACGGCGTCGGACAGGCGCCGCCCGCACGTCACCACATCCAGCGCGCCGTGGATCGACGTCCGCGCATCGAGCAGCGCATGGATGTGATCGCGCATGAAGGCCGAGCCCCGTCCGCTGACCTGATGCTCGTCGACGCCGTCCCAGTGACGACGCCGATGCGCACGCTCACCGATCTGGTCCTCATGTCGGTGCGGTATCCCGAGTGCGATGCGTGGATGCACGAGATGGCAGGGACACTCCCCGCACTGCTGCCCGAGGCGCACGCGCTGCTCACCGCGCGCCCGCGGATGCCGGGCAAGCTCGCCGCGCTGGCGACTGTCGAAGAACTGCTGGAGGGACGCGCTCGGCGCGCTCAGGACGAGGTGACGCGGTACACGTCGTAGACCGCGTCGATGCGGCGCACGGCATTGAGCACGCGGTCCAGGTGCACCGAGTCGCCCATCTCGAAGACGAACCGGCTGATCGCCAGGCGCTCGTCGTTCGTGTTGACCGTGGCCGAGAGGATGTTCACGTGATGCTCGCTGAGAACGCGTGTCACATCGGAGAGCAGGCCGGCGCGATCGAGTGCCTCGACCTGGATCTGCACTCTGAACACGCTCTTCGTCGTCGGCGCCCACTCGACCTCGATCAGGCGCTGCTCCTCGACGCTGAGCGCTTTGACGTTCACGCAGTCGGAGCGGTGCACCGACACGCCGCTGCCGCGCGTGACGAAGCCGACGATCGGGTCACCGGGGACAGGTGTGCAGCATTTGGCGAGTTTGACGAGGATGTCGTCCGCGCCGCGCACGAGGATGCCGGAGTCACCGGTGCGCGGCTCCCTGGAGCGCGGACGCCCCGGGATCTCGATCGCCCCGGTCGTGGTGTCGTTCGCGGCGATGAGGGCGGTCACCTTCTCCAGCACCGACTGCGTGGAGACATGTCCCTCGCCGACGGCGGCATAGAGTGCGGACACGTCCTCGTAGTGCAGCTGGTGCGCCACCTCCGAGAAGGAATCCTGACTCATCAGGCGCTGGAGCGGCAGGTTCTGTCGACGCATGGCCCGGGCGATGGATTCCTTGCCCTGCTCGATCGCCTCCTCGCGGCGCTCCTTCGTGAACCAGCCGCGGATCTTGTTGCGGGCTCGAGTGCTCTTGACGAAGCTGAGCCAGTCCTGGCTGGGGCCGGCATCCGGGTTCTTGGAGGTGAAGACCTCGACCACATCGCCGCTCTTGACCGCTGTCTCGAGCGGCACCAGGCGGCCGTTGACCTTCGCCCCCATGGTGCGGTGACCGATCTCGGTGTGCACGGCGTACGCGAAGTCCACAGGCGTCGCCCCGGCGGGAAGGCCGATGACCCTGCCCTTCGGGGTGAAGACGTAGACCTCCTTCGCACCGATCTCGAAGCGGAGCGAGTCGAGGAACTCGCTGGGGTCCGCCGTCTCGGCCTGCCAGTCCGAGATATGGGCCAGCCAGGTCATGTCGGTGTCCGAAGGTCCGGCGACCGGCCGGCCGCCGTTCATGCGCTCCTTGTACATCCAGTGCGCGGCGACGCCGAACTCCGCCTGCTGGTGCATCTCGTGCGTGCGGATCTGGATCTCGACCGTGCGGCCGCTGGGTCCGATGACCGTGGTGTGCAGGGACTGGTACAGGTTGAACTTCGGGGTGGCGATGTAGTCCTTGAACCGTCCGGGCAGGGGCGTCCACCGCGCGTGGATGGCGCCCAGCACGGCATAGCAGTCGCGCACGGAGTTCACGAGCACGCGGATGCCGATGAGGTCGTAGATGTCGTCGAACTCGCGTCCGCGGATCACCATCTTCTGGTACACCGAGTACAGCTGCTTCGGGCGCCCGCCCACCTTGCCGCGGATCCTCAGATCATGGAGGTCCTCGTTGATGGACTCGATGACCTGCGCCAGGTACTTCTCGCGCTGCGGGGTGCGCTGCGCGATGAGGCTGTTGATCTCGGCGTAGATCTTGGGGTGCAGCACCGCGAACGAGAGGTCCTCGAGCTCGGACTTGATCGCCTGGATGCCGAGCCGATTGGCCAGCGGCGCGTAGATCTCCAGCGTCTCCCTGGCCTTGCGCTCCGCCTTCTCGGGCGGGACGAATCCCCAGGTGCGCGCGTTGTGAAGGCGATCGGCGAGCTTGATCAGGAGCACGCGGATGTCCTTCGACATCGCGACGATCATCTTGCGGACCGTCTCGGCCTGGGCGCTCTCGCCGTACTTGACCTTGTCGAGCTTGGTCACGCCGTCGACGAGCATGGCGACCTCATCGCCGAACGCCTCGGTCAGCTCGGACAGGGCGTAGCCGGTGTCCTCGACGGTGTCGTGCAGCAGAGCCGCGGCGATGGCCCGAGGACCGAGCCCCATCTCGGCGAGGATCTGCGCCACCGCGAGCGGATGCGTGATGTACGGCTCGCCGCTCTGACGCTTCTGGCCCTCGTGCTTCTCATGCGCGACGCGGTATGCGCGTTCGATGATCGCGAGATCGCCCTTGGGATGGTTGACCCGCACAGTGCGGACGAGGTTGTCGAGATCGTTGATGCGGGGCGCGCGAGAGAAGATGCGGGGCACCAGTCGCCTCAGACTGGATCCCTGCGTCGACGTGCTCGCCTCCGCCATCACTACACCTCCGGGTCAGATCATCCTACGCGCGCAGAACGGGCACGGCTGCGCGCCCGCTGGAGTCACGCGTCCGCGCGGGCGCGCTCACGCAGTTCGAGCACGCGTGCGTCCCGAGCGATGATCTGCGGCTCCTTCTCGCGGAAGAGCGAGTACAGCGGTGCGGCCACGAACAGCGTCGAGTAGGTCGCGACGAGGATGCCGACGAAGATCGACAGCGAGATGTCGGTGAGCGTCTCCGCGCCGAGCCAGAACGACCCGATGAACAGGATCGCGCCGACCGGGAGGGCCGCGACGACTGACGTGTTGATCGAGCGGATCAGCGTCTGGTTGACGGCGAGGTTGACCGATTCGCCGAACGTGCGCGACGAGTTCTCACCGTCCTCGGTCGTGTTCTCCCTGATCTTGTCGAACACCACTGTCGTGTCGTACAGCGAATACGCGAGGATCGTGAGGAATCCGATCACCGCCGCCGGCGAGATCTCGAAGCCGGCGAGGGCGTACACGCCGACGGTGATGACGAGAACATCGAGAAGACCGATGATCGCCGCCGCCGACATCTTCCACGTTCGGAAGTAGATCGCGAGGATCAGGAAGGTCAGCGCGAGGAAGATCGCCAGACCCCATAGGGACTGCCGGGTGACGCTCTCGCCCCACACCGGGCCGATGAACGACGATGTGACCTCTTCGGCGGGGACCTCGTACGCGTCGGCGAGTGCCCCCGCGACGCTCTGCGTCTCCTCCGGGGTCATCTGCGAGGTCTGCACGCGCACGTCGGTGCCGTTCACGATGGCGACCTTGGCGGCGGCCTCAGGGACGACCGACTGCACGGCGCGGGTCGCGGTCGACTGGTCGGTGCTGTCCGGCGCGAGCACCGTGAACTGCGAACCACCCGTGAACTCGATCGAGAACTGCACGGGACGCAGCAGCGGTACGAGCGCGGATGCGACGACGAGAGCGATCGCGATGATGAACCAGAGGCGTCGCCTGCCGACGAACGGGAACGAGGTCTTCCCGCTGTAGAGGTTGTTGCCGAACTCATTCATGGAGGCCATCAGCGCTCTCCCTCGCTTCCGGCATCGGTGGATCTGTCGCCGGCCAGCGCCTCGGCGCGTTTGCGTTCGGCGATGGTCTGTCGTCTTTCGGCTTCTGCGCGGGAGCGGCTGTTCTTGGCCGCTCGTCCCACGGTCGCCGGTGCCACCTGGCGGTACTGCGTGCGAGTGCGGTAGACCGCTCCGAGCGCTTCAGGGTCGAGACCCGAGAGCTTGTGCCCGCCTCCGAAGAACCGGGTTCTCGCCAGCAGCTGCATCACCGGATGGGTGAAGATCACGAAGATGAACACGTCGATCAGCGTCGTGAGTCCGAGGGTGAAGGCGAAGCCCTTCACGGTGGAGTCGGCGAGGATGTACAGCACGACGGCGGCGAGGATGTTGATCGACTTCGAGATGTAGATCGTGCGCTTCGCCCGACCCCAGCCGTCCTCCACCGCGCCCGTGATCGACTTCCCGTCGCGCAGTTCGTCTCGGATGCGCTCGAAGTAGACGATGAACGAGTCTGCCGTGAAGCCGATCGACACGATCAGACCCGCGACACCGGCGAGCGACAGACGGAAGCCGAGTCGCCAGGCCAGGATGCAGACGATGATGTAGGTCAGAACGCCCATCACCGCGATCGACGCGATGATCACCGAGCCGAGTGCGCGATAACTCAGCAGCGAGTACACCGCGACGAGCGCGAGGCCGATGAGCCCGGCGATCAGACCGATCTGCAGCTGCTGCGTGCCGAGGGTCGCCGACACGGTGTCGGAGCTCTCGGTCGTGAAGCTCAGCGGGAGCGCACCGTACTTGAGCTGATCGGCGAGCGTCTCCGCCGTCTCCTGGGTGAAGGAGCCGGAGATGCTGGGCTTGCCGTTGAGGATCACGCCGTTCATCTGCGGAGCGGAGATCACCTTCCCGTCGAGCACGAAGGCGAACTGGTCGCGCGGGCTGAGACCGTCGATCTTGTTCTGGTACAGACGCTGGCTGATGTTGCCGAAGACCTCGGTGCCGTTGCCGTCGAGCGTGAGCTGCACGGTCCACGCACCGGAGTCGGGAGCGCGGCCGCTGGTCGCGTCATCGATGGCGTCTCCGGAGAGCTCCATCGGTCCGAGGATGTACTTGGCGGTACCGGTGTCATCGCAGGTGATGAGCGGCTGGTCCTCCGGAGCATCCGCAGCGGTGTTCTCCGGGTCGGCGCAGTCGAAGGCGAGGAACTCGGCCTGCAGCTTCTCCGTGACCCACGACATGTCGCTGCCGTCGGTCGGCTCAGCCGTCGGGGTCGCGTTGGCGTTCGGATCCGGTGTCGGGTACGGCGTGGCGTTGCCGTCTTCGCCGACGAACTCCGTCGCCGGGTCTCCCGCGAAGATCACGGCGCGGAACTCGAGCTGCGCGCTCGCCTGGATGCGTGCGCGGGTCTCCTCGTCAGCTGTTCCGGGGATCTGGACGACGATGTTGCGTCCGCCCTCGGTCGTGATGTCCGCCTCGGCGACGCCCGCGGCGTCGACGCGCTGGCGGATGATCGCCGCCGCCTGGTCGAGCTGCTCCTGAGTCGGGTCGGCCCCGTCCTCGGTGACGGCGCCGAGGACGATCTGCGTGCCGCCCTGGAGGTCGAGGGCGAGTTCAGGAGCCCAGGAGCTCTGCCCGAGTGCCACGCCCGCAGCGTTGATGCCGAACAATGCGGCCGTCACGATGAGAAGGCTGAGAAGGACCTTCCAGGCGTGACGGACTGGAGAAGAAGATGCCACGTACGTTCAGCTTTCTACGATGCCGGGCGGCGGGGCTGAGGACTACTTGTCGTCGGAGTCGCGGTCCAGACGAGCGCGGGTCTCCTCCGGGGTCTCGAGCGACGGAGCGGCAGGCGACTCGAGCGGGGCCTGCGGCTCTTCGACGATCTCGTCGGCGTCGGCGTCGGCGTCGGCGTCCTCGGTGTCCGTGACGGCATCCTTCGGCTCGACGATGCGCAGGATCGCCTGGCTGTGCACCTCGATGATGGTGCCGGGAGCGATCTCCACGAGTGCGGGCGAGTCGAGGTCATCGGCGTCGTACGCGACGATGGTGCCGTAGAGGCCGCCCTGCATCAGCACCTTGACACCGGGAACTGTCTTGGTGGCCTTCTCCTCCTGCTCGGCCTTCATCTGCTTCTGACGCTTGCGAGTGTTGATGAACATGAAGACGAGGAGAACTGCGAGGAGTCCGAAGAGGACGATTTCCATCAGGCGAAGCCTTTCAAAGTGCGCGCGCCATCGATGGACGCGCAGAGGGGGTCGGGGGAAGCCTTCAGCGATTATAGGTCATCGAACAATGCGGCGGTCTCCGGATGCTGGAGGCCGAGGTGCTCGTATGCCTCGGGCATCGCCACACGTCCCCTCGGCGTGCGTCCGAGGAAACCGATCCGCACGAGGAAGGGCTCGACGACGCTCTCGACCGTCTCGGCCTCCTCGCCCACTGCGACCGCCAGAGTGCTGAGCCCGACCGGGCCGCCGCGGAATCGGCGCACGAGGGTGTCGAGCACTGCGCGATCCAGGCGATCGAGCCCGATCGGGTCGACGTCGTAGAGTTCGAGCGCTGCACGCACCTCGCCGATCGATGCCGATCCGTGCTCGCCGTGCACCAGCGCGTAGTCGCGCACCCTCCGCAGCAGCCGGTTGGCGATGCGCGGTGTGCCGCGAGAGCGCCGTGCGATCTCCGCACGTGCATCGCCTGGCATCGACACGCCCAGCACGCTCGACGATCGGTCGATGACCTTCTCGAGGTCGCTGTCGTCGTAGAACTCGAGGTGACCGGTGAAGCCGAACCGGTCGCGCAGCGGGTTCGGGAGGAGGCCGGAGCGCGTCGTCGCGCCCACGAGCGTGAACGGCGCGAGATCCAGCGGGATGCTGGTCGCACCGGCGCCCTTGCCGACCATGATGTCGATGCGGAAGTCCTCCATCGCGAGATAGAGCATCTCTTCCGCGGAGCGCGCCATGCGGTGGATCTCGTCGATGAACAGCACTTCGCCGGGCACCAGGCTCGACAGCAGCGCGGCGAGATCGCCGGCGTGCTGGATCGCAGGACCGCTGGAGAGGCGAAGCGGGCGCTCGCTCTCATGCGCGACGATCATCGCGAGGGTGGTCTTGCCGAGGCCCGGAGGGCCCGCGAGGAGAATGTGATCGGGTGAGCGGTTCTGGATGCGCGCGGCGTCGAGCAGCAGTTGCAGCTGGCCGCGCACCTTCGGCTGTCCGACGAACTCGCCGAGGCTGCCGGGTCGCAGCGCCCCTTCGATCGCGAGCTCCGCCTCATCGATGGGCTCGGAGCTCCTGCCCTCGAACGTGCTCTCCTCAGCCACGGGCTGCTCCCGACTTGGCCGGGCCGAGCGCGGCGAGGGCTTGACGCAGCAGGGCAGACACGGACTGACGATCCGCGTCGCTGGCCGCCTCGGCGGTCTCCGTCGCGGCTTCGCCGGCGACCTTCTCGGACCACCCGAGACCCACCAGGGCGGCGGTCAGCTGGGCGACGACATCCGTCCCGGTCCCCGAGCGTGCTTCCGCAGCCCGTGCCGCCGGCGCCTTGAGTTTGCCTGCGAGCTGCACGACGATGAGCTTCGCCGTCTTCGGACCGATCCCCGACACGCGCCGGAACGGCGCATCGTCGTCGTCGGCGACCGCGGCCGCGATCTGGTCGACGGTGAGGTGGCCGAGCACCCCGAGCGCCGATTTCGGGCCGACGCCGGTGACGCTCAGCAGGTGTCCGAACACCTCCAGTTCGAGAGGCTCCGCGAAGCCGAAGAGAGTCAGGGCGTCCTCGCGCACGATCAGGCTCGTGTGCAGGCGCAACTGCTCGCCGACGCGGCTGGTGTGCGCCACGTCACCGGGGACGAAGACGAAGAACCCCACGCCGCCGACCTCGATCACGACATGGTCTGCACCTGTGGAGAGCACGGTCCCGTGCAGCGAGGAGATCATCTTCCCAGCCTACGAGCCCGATCGTATGTATGTTCGAGCGACACGCTCGGCATCCGCCCACGCGCGCTGCGCCGGGGTCAGCGTCTCTGAGACGCCGGGCGCGGCACCGCCTCTGCGCCAGGCATGGCAGAGCGCGATCGCCAGAGCGTCGGCCGCATCGGCGGGCTGCGGCGGCGCATCGAGACGCAGGATGCGGGCGATCATCGCCTGCACCTGCTTCTTGTCAGCCGAGCCGTAGCCGGTCACTGCGGCCTTCACCTCGCTCGGCGTGTGCGTCGCAGCGGGCAGGCCCGCTTCTGCTGCGAGCAGGAGCGCGACGCCGCTCGCCTGCGCCGTGGCCATCACTGTATGACTGTTGTGCTGCGCGAAGACGCGCTCCACGGCGACGGCATCCGGTCGATGCTGCTCGAGGACCGCCCTGATCCCGGTGGCTACGGCGGCGAGACGATCGCCGATCGGCATGTCGGGCGGGGTGCGGATGACACCGACGTGCACCAGGCTGCCGCGGCGCGAGCGGTCGACGTCGACGACGCCGACACCGCATCGGGTGAGACCGGGGTCGATGCCCAGAACCCGCAGAGAAGAAGCCGCCACTCCCCCAGCGTACGCGCCGGGAGAGCGACGGCTCCGACGGCGCGCCTCAGTCTTCGCTGTTCTCGAGTTCGGCCTGCACCTCTGCGCTCAGGTCGAAGTTGCTGTAGACGTTCTGCACGTCCTCGCTGTCTTCGAGGGCGTCGATCAGGCGGAAGATCTTGCGTGCGGTGTCTGCGTCGATCTCGACCTTGAGGTTCGGCACGAACTCGACGTCGGCGGACTCGTAGTCGATGCCCGCGTCCTGCAGCGCCGTGCGCACGGCGACGAGGTCGGATGCCTCGGTGATGACCTCGAAGCCCTCGGCGTGCGGCTCGATCTCCTCGGCGCCGGCCTCGAGTGCCGCCATCATGACGTCATCCTCTGTCGTGCCCTCTGATCCGACGACGATGACGCCCTTGCGCGTGAAGTTGTAGGCGACGCTGCCCGGGTCCGCGAGGGTGCCGCCGTTGCGGCTGAGGGTGGTGCGCACCTCGGCTGCCGCACGGTTCTTGTTGTCGGTGAGGCACTCGATCATGAGGGCGACGCCGTTCGCGCCGTAGCCCTCGTACATGATCGAGGTGTACTCGACGCTCTCGCCGCCGATGCCCGCACCGCGCTTGACCGCACGGTCGATGTTGTCCTTCGGCACCGACATCTTCTTCGCCTTGAACACGGCGTCGAACAGCGTCGGGTTGCCGGCCATGTCGGCGCCGCCGAGCTTCGCCGCGACCTCGATGTTCTTGATGAGCTTGGCCCACGACTTCGCGCGCCTGGAGTCGATGACCGCCTTCTTGTGCTTGGTCGTCGCCCACTTGGAATGCCCGGACATATGTCTCCGCTCGTCGTATCCGCCCTGCTGACATCGCAGCGCGTCGTCCATTCTAACGAATCCCGTCCGGCGCACCGGATGCGCCGGACACACATGTCAGTAGGAATCACACCTGTCAGCCGATAATGCGGTGTTTCTGCCGACATCCGTGATCTGAGCCGACAGGTGTACGGGTCAACGAGAATGCACGGCCGACAGGAACCGTTCGTGGAAGCGGGTCTCCCCGGTGATCTCGGGGTGGAAGCTGATGCCGATCAGCGCGCCCTGCTCGACCGCCACGACTCGGCCGTCCTCCAAGCTGGCCAGCGCGGTCGCCTTCGGCCCTACCCGCTCGATGACGGGCCCGCGGATGAACGCCGCACGCACCTGTTCGAGCCCGAGCGCCGGCACATCGAGGACAGCTTCGAACGACTCGACCTGACGCCCGAACGCGTTCCGGCGCACCACGACGTCGAGTCCGCCGAACGACTCCTGCCCCTCGATGGCGTCCACGAGGCTGTCGGCGAGCATGATGAGACCGGCGCACGTGCCGAGCACCGGCATCCCGTCGCGGATCGCTTCGCGGATCGGATGCTGCAGACCGAACATCCGCGAAAGCTTGTCGATCACGCTCGATTCCCCGCCGGGGATCACGAGGCCATCGATCTGCGCAAGCTCCTCCGGACGGCGCACCATCAGGACTGCGGCGCCCAGCCCCTCGAGGACTGCGACGTGTTCGCGCACGTCTCCCTGAAGTGCCAGGACTCCGACGCGTCGCCCTGCTCCCGCGATCGCCGTCATCCTCGAGGATCCTGCCCCGCGAGCATAACCGGGATCGCGCCGACTTGGAGTCTCATCCGTCCCTCATCACGCTCGGCGACGGCGACGTGATCTCGGATGTACCCCCTGGCCTCCTCGGTGGGCTCGCCTTCGGCCGCCGTGCCGACAGCGATCTTGGCCTGGTTGATCAACGAGATCATCAGCGGCCTGTGCTGGAGGAGCCCGTCTGCCTGCTCGGCGTGACCGCACGCCTTCGCGATGGCCAGTTCCCCCTTGTCCTGATAGTCGCTGGCGTAGACGTGCGCAGCGCCGAACGCGGCCTGCTCCCGCAATGGCGCATCACTCACATGCTGCGCGTAATAGCGCTCCACCTCGCCCTCCAACCAGGGCGCCAGTGGGAGAAGCGCCTGCTGAGTCTGCGTGTTCACCTCTTCCGCGACCAGCGCTGCCTGGAACGCGTTCGCCACGGCATCCATCCACCCGCGCAGCACGGCGGAGCGCGCCTCGTCCTCCGCAGTTCCGATGATGAGGTGCGTCGACCGATCGAACACATGGGCTCGTTGAAGATTCGCGTACATCGTGTTCAGCGCGATCAGCTGCCACTCACGGGACGTCGTCATGCCGAGAAATCTACTCGTCGAGGTGGGGTCACCAGCCACGCTCGGCGAGGCGGTGAGGTGCGGGCAGATCGGACACGTTGATGCCGACCATGGCCTCGCCAAGCCCGCGCGAGACCTCGGCGACCACCTTGGGGTCGTCGTAGAACGTCGTGGCCTTGACGATCGCGGCGGCCCGCTCTGCGGGGTTGCCCGACTTGAAGATGCCCGAACCGACGAACACGCCGTCCGCGCCGAGCTGCATCATCATCGCGGCATCCGCCGGTGTGGCCACGCCGCCCGCGACGAAGAGCACGACGGGGAGCTTTCCCGTCTCGGCGATCTCGGCGACCAGCTCGTAGGGCGCCTGGAGCTCCTTGGCGGCGACGAACAGCTCGTCCTTGGGCAGAGCGGTGAGAGCGGCGATCTCACCGCGGATCTTGCGGATGTGCTTCATGGCCTCCGAGATGTCGCCGGTGCCCGCCTCTCCCTTGGAGCGGATCATCGCCGCGCCCTCGTTGATGCGCCGCAGCGCCTCGCCCAGGTTGGTCGCACCGCACACGAACGGGACTTTGAAGCCGAACTTGTCGATGTGGTTCACGTAGTCGGCGGGCGAGAGCACCTCCGACTCATCGATGTAGTCGACGCCGAGCTCCTGCAGCACCTGGGCCTCGACGAAGTGGCCGATGCGCGCCTTCGCCATGACCGGGATGGACACGGTGTCGATGATGCTGTCGATCATGTCCGGGTCGCTCATGCGCGACACACCGCCCTGTGCGCGGATGTCGGCGGGCACGCGCTCCAGCGCCATCACGGCGACGGCGCCGGCGTCTTCGGCGATCTTCGCCTGCTCTGCGGTGACGACGTCCATGATGACGCCGCCCTTGAGCATCTCGGCGAGACCGCGTTTGACGCGGGACGACCCCGTCGTGGGGTTCTGGCCGACGGCGGGGTTCTGGTCTGCAGCCATGAGCTGTTCCTTCCGGGTATCCAAACCTGCACTTTGATCTATGCCAAAAGATACCACTGTCGCCGTGCCGCGTAGACTCGCATGTCGAGGGGTGACATGAACGACCAGATCACGGGGACCACGGCGTCCGACATCGCGACGAGCGTGCGCGAACTCCGCGATCGAGGACTGCTGCGTCCCGGCGCGATGCTGCCCCCTGTGCGCGAACTCGCCGCACGTCTCGGGGTGAACCGCAACACCACCGTCGCTGCGTACCGACAGCTGGCGCAGGCGGGGCTCGTGGTCAGCCGCGGACGCGCGGGCACCATGCTCGTCGCGCACGATGCGGTCGCCCAGGAGGGCTACGCCGCAGACACCGTGCTGCGCGACGTCGGCACCGGCAATCCAGACCCGAGGCTCATCCCCGACCCGACTCCGGTGCTGGCCACGGTCGCCGGGCGTCCGGTGCTCTACGGCGAGCCCGTGATCGACACGGGCCTTGAAGCGTGGGCCCGCGAGTGGATCGACCCCGATCTCCCCTCGGACGAGTTCCGCATCACCGTCACCAGTGGAGCAGTCGATGCCGTCGAGCGCCTGCTCGCTCAGGCGTTGATGCGCGATGACGCCGTGGCGCTGGAGGATCCGTGCTTCCTTGCCAGCATCCACACTGTCCGCCTCGGCGGCTATCGAGCGGTGCCTGTGCCGGTGGACGACGAGGGGATGACGGTCGAAGGCCTGCGCGCGGCACTGGATGCCGGCGTCAGGGCGATCATCTGCACGCCCCGCGCGCAGAATCCGACCGGAGCGAGTCTGTCCCCGGCGCGGGCCGCCGCGTTGCGGGAACTGCTCGCGGAGCATCCTTACGTCCTGATCATCGAGGACGATCATTTCTCCATGCTGTCGTCGCGCGGATACGAGAGCCTGATCGGTCCGGATCACAAGCGCTTCGCGCTGCTCCGCTCGGTGTCGAAATTCCTGGGCCCCGACATGTGTCTCGCCGTCGCTGCCACCGACCCCGAGACCGCCGAGCGACTCGCCATGCGCCTGAGTCCCGGCACCACCTGGGTGAGCCACCTGCTGCAGCGTCTGACGCGGGGACTGCTCGCCGACGACGATGTGCGCGCAGCGATACGTGCAGCCGGTGCGCACTATGCCGAGCGCAATGCGGCGTTCGCTCAGCAGCTGTGCGACCACGGGATCGAGACCCGTCATGTGGACGGGATGAACCTCTGGGTCGAGCTCCCGATCCCTGCGCAGGCGGTGTCGGAACGACTCATGCGTCGCGGATGGCTGGTGCGCACCGGGGACGGGTTCTCGCTCACCGACGCGGAGACGCCCTCGCGTCATCTGCGGCTCACCGTGCACGATCTGACGGATGAAGAGGCCGAACAGCTGGTGCTCGACATCGCCGGTGCGGTGCGCTGACGTGCGCGACACGCGGCTCGGCAGTGAGAAGATCGAAGGATGAAGGTCCTCTCGATCCAGTCAGCTGTCGCCTACGGTCACGTCGGCAATTCCGCCGCGGTGTTCCCACTGCAGCGCATCGGCGTCGACGTGCTTCCCGTCTACACGGTGAACTTCTCCAACCACACCGGTTATGGCGCGTGGCGCGGACCGCTGATCGATCCGAGCGACGTGGCCGACGTCATCACCGGAATCGAGGAGCGTGGCGCATTCGCACAGGTCGATGCGATCCTCTCTGGCTATCAGGGCGGCGAGGGCATCGGCGATGTCATCATCGACGCCGTCGCGCGCGTCAAGGCCGCCAACCCGAAGGCCCTGTACGCCTGCGATCCGGTCATGGGCAATGCGAAGTCCGGATGCTTCGTCGCGCCGGCGATCCCTGAGCTTCTGCGCGAGCGCGTCGTGCCCGTCGCCGACATCATCACCCCCAACCAGTTCGAGCTGGGTTTCCTGACCGGCACCGAACCGGACACGCTGGAATCGACGCTCGCGTCGGTCGACGCCGCCCGTGCGATGGGGCCGTCGACCGTGCTCGTCACGAGCGTCGAGCGTCCCGATCGCGAAGAGGGCACCATCGAGATGCTCGCGGCGGACGACGCCGGAGCGTGGATCGTGCAGACGCCGTTCCTGCCGATGAAGGCCAACGGCTCGGGTGACGTGACGGCGGCGCTGTTCACGGCCCACTACGTCTCCACGGGAAGCGCGAAGACCGCCCTCGAGCGCACCGCGTCGAGCGTGTTCGACCTGCTGCAGATGACGCTGGACTCCGGTGATCGCGAACTGCAGCTCATCGAGGCCCAGGAGTCGTACGCGCACCCGAAGATGCAGTTCACCGCACGTCAGGTGCGCTGACCCGGTCGCCGGTCGGCCCTGCTGCCGGTCAGGTCTGCGGCCAGGCGTGCGCGACCGCCTCGCGCACCTGCCCGAGCAGCTGCGGCAGCGCCTTGGTCTTGGCGATGATCGGGAAGAAGTTCGCGTCCGACTCCCAGCGCGGCACGATGTGCTGGTGCAGGTGTCCGTCGACGCCCGCACCGGCGACCGCGCCCTGGTTCATGCCCAGGTTGAAGCCGTCGCAGTTCGACACCTCGCGCAGCACCCGCATGCCGGTCTGCGTGAGGGCACCGATCTCGGCGACCTCCTCAGTCGTGGCCTGGTCGTACGTCGCGATGTGGCGGTACGGGCACACGAGCAGATGTCCGGAGTTGTACGGGAACAGGTTCAGCAGCACGTAGGCCGTCTCACCGCGGGCGACGATGAGCCGCTCGGTGTCCGGGTGCTTCGGCGCCTCGCAGAACGGGCACTCGTCGCGCATGGGCTGCGGGCCCGCCTGGATGTACGCCATGCGGTGCGGCGTCCACAGTCGCTGGAACTGGTCGGGGATACCGGCGAGGTGCGCGCCATCCTCCGCGGCGATGCCGGACGCATCGATCCCCGACGCGGCCTCGGAGTTCGACGGGTCCGGCATCGAGGTCACGCCAGGTCCTCCACGGTGTGCACGAGTGCGTGGGTGTCGATCGCCGTGCGGATGCGGGACACGGCATCCGCGATCGGCACGCCGTTCTCCTGCGTACCGTCACGGAAACGGAACGAGACGGTACCGGCATCCCGGTCCTTCTCCCCCGCGATGAGGATCAGCGGCACCTTGCCCGTGGTGTGGGTGCGGATCTTCTTCTGCATCCGGTCATCCGACACGTCGAGCTCGGCGCGCACGCCGCCGTCGCGCAGAGTCGTGATCACGTCGCCGAGGTAGTCGGCGAAATCGTCCGCGACGGGGATGCCGACGACCTGCACCGGGGATAGCCACACCGGGAAATCACCGGCGTAGTGCTCGAGCAGGATCGCGAAGAAACGCTCGATCGAACCGAACAGCGCGCGGTGGATCATGATCGGGCGCTTCTTCTGCCCGTCCTTGTCCATGAACTCGAGGTCGAAGCGCTCTGGCAGGTTCGGGTCGACCTGCACGGTGGACAGCTGCCACGTGCGGCCGATCGCATCGCGCGTCTTCAGGTCGATCTTGGGGCCGTAGAAGGCCGCTTCGCCGGGTACCTCGGTGAGCTTGAGCCCGGATGCCACGGCGACCCGCCGCAGCGCGTCGGTCGACGATTCCCAAAACTCGTCAGAGCCGATCCACTTGGACTTCTCGTCGTCCTTCATCGACAGCTCGAGTTCGAAGTCGGTGAGTCCGAAGTCGCGGAGCATCGACAGGATGAATTCGAGGACCTTCGCGACCTCGTCCTCAAGCTGATCCGGGGTGACGAAGAGGTGCGAGTCGTCCTGCGTGAAGCCGCGCACACGGGTGAGCCCGTGCAGGGCGCCGGAGAGCTCGTTGCGGTACACGGTGCCGTTCTCCGCGAAGCGCAGCGGGAGGTCACGGTAACTGCGGGCGCGCTCCTTGTAGATCAGGATGTGCATCGGGCAGTTCATGGGCTTCAGGTAGTAGTCCTGGCCCTGCTTCGTGATCTCACCGTCCTCGTCGCGCTCCTCGTCCATCACGATCGGCGGGAACATTCCGTCCTTGTACGTGACGAGGTGGTTCGACGTGAGGAACAGGTCTTCCTTCGAGATGTGCGGGGTGTACACGTAGGTGTATCCGCCCTCGATGTGGCGCTTGCGCGCGTGCTGCTCCATCTCGCCGCGGATCATGCCGCCGCGCGGGTGCCAGACCGACAGGCCGGAGCCGATCTCCTCGGGGAAGGAGAAGAGGTCGAGCTCCTTGCCGAGGCGTCGGTGGTCGCGCTTGGCAGCCTCTTCCAGACGGTGCTGATAGGCCCGGAGCTCGTCCTTGGTCGGCCACGCGGTGCCGTAGATGCGCTGCAGCTGCGGGTTCTTCTCGCTGCCGCGCCAGTAGGCCGCGGCGATGCGGGTGAGATCCCAGCCGTTGCCGATCATGCGGGTGCTGGGCAGGTGCGGTCCGCGGCACAGGTCCTTCCAGACGACCTCGCCGTCCTTCGTCGTGTTGTCGTAGATCGTCAACTCGCCGGCACCGACCTCGACGGATGCGCCTTCGGCGGCCTCCTTGTTGCCGCCCTTGAGTCCGATGAGCTCGAGCTTGAACGGCTCGTTCACGAGTTCGGCGCGCGCCTCATCGTCGGTGACGACGCGGCGCACGAAGCGCTGGCCCTCGCGCACGATGCGCTGCATCTCCTTCGAGATCGCCTTGATGTCCTCGGGAGTGAACGGCGTCTCGACCCCGAAGTCGTAGTAGAACCCGTCGGTGATCGGCGGGCCGATGCCGAGGTTCGCCTGAGGGTTGATGCGCTGCACCGCCTGAGCGAGCACGTGCGCCGTCGAGTGCCGCAGGATCGCGAGGCCGTCTTCGCTGTCGATCGTGACCGGCTCGACCTCGTCGGTCGTCGTCACGGTGGTCGCAAGGTCCTTCAGTTCGCCGTTGACGCGCATCGCGACGACGGATCGGTCGAAGAACAAGGCGAAGCCGTCTGTCGGCTGGGCGTTTTCAGGCACTGATCACTCCATTTCGGGGTCCTCACCAGGTTACTCGCCTCGAGAGCACCGGCTTCACGCCCGCGCGCAGCGGCGCACCGCGTCTCGGGCACGTCTCGGGCGCGCACGACGGGGTGATCGTTCGCGCCTTGAGCGCAGTCCGCGTTAACGAAAAGTGCTCCCGTGGAGTGGAAGTCCACGGGAGCGGCGATCACGTTCGTCTAGAAGGGACGACGCGTGAACATCTCAATTCTCTCACACACCGCGCGGTGCGACCGCCGCTGCGAGGAGGCGGAGGGTTCAACGCACCGGTTCCTCGGAGTAGGGTCGCTGGCATGAGCGGCCGATTCACTACGGATGCCGATGGGTGACGCGATGGCGGACGATGCGAACATGTCGCTGGAGAAGATCGCCGGCGAGCTCTACGTCGGGCCGCTGGATGAATTCGTGTCGGCCAGGGATGCACGCGCGAAGGCCACGCCGGATCGCGACCTGGCGGCCGGGATCGGCTCACTCCGGAAGCCCTCCGTCGCCGCCTGGGTCGTGAACGTCTTCGCGCGAGAGCGATCCGCGCAGCTCGGCGAAGCCCTCCAGCTGGCCGAAGAGCTCCGCGAGGCGCAGGCGGACCTCGATGCCCAGGCACTGGCGACGCTCGGGCGGCAACGCCGCGCATTGACCTCGCGGCTGGCTCAGAGCGCGGTCGAGCTGGCGAAGGCACGCGGCGCTCGTGTGTCGGCGACCACGTCGGATGCTGTTCGGCAGACCATCAACGCCGCTTTCTTCGATCCGGATGCCGCTGCAGCTGTCGCCTCCGGTCGACTGATCCGCGAACTCGAGCCATCGGGATCGGGCTCTTTCGAGCCTGCAGAGCTGACAGGGGGCGGCGCGGCTCCGTCGCCGCAGCCGGTGACGGCTCCAGTCGACGAGGTCAGCGCGCGTCGCGAACGGCGTCACGCAGAGCAGGCCGTGCACGACGCGGAGCGCGCACTGGCCGCGGCCGAGCGACGTCAGGCAGAAGCGGAGCGCGCACTCGACGAGGCCGGCACGCGGGTCGAGAGGCTGACGGCTCAGATCGACGAGCTCGAGACGGAACTCGCGCTGCGGCGCGAGCAGGCCGACGAAGCACGCGCAGACATCGCCGAGGCCGAGAAAGCCCGATCAGCTGCCGATGAGCCCGTGACGGCCGCGCAGCGAGGGCTCGACGACGCTCGGGGCGCGCTGGATCGCTTGTGATCAGCCGCAGGACCCAACGACAAAACCCCCGGCGAGCCGGGGGTTTCAGTGTGCGCGATACTGGGATCGAACCAGTGACCTCTTCCGTGTCAGGGAAGCGCGCTACCGCTGCGCCAATCGCGCCTGTTCAGGCTATTAAGTTGAAGCGACGAGGTGGCGACGGGATTCGAACCCGTGTAAACGGCTTTGCAGGCCGGTGCCTAGCCGCTCGGCCACGCCACCGTGTGGATTGACCCCACGTGCCGTGAGCCCCTCAGAAAGAGACTCCTGCACTCGAGCGGATGACGAGATTCGAACTCGCGACCCTCACCTTGGCAAGGTGATGCGCTACCACTGCGCTACATCCGCGTTGTGTTCCGGCTGCACCGGGCACTTGTAAAACATTAGCCGATCATCTCGATCCCGCAAAACCGAAACCCGATCTCGCGCGTGTCATGCGGTTTGGTCATGAGCGCGTGCGACGTTCAGGTAATATCGTTTCTCGACCCCCTGGGTCATGGGCGATTGGCGCAGTTGGTAGCGCGCTTCCTTCACACGGAAGAGGTCATCGGTTCGAGTCCGGTATCGCCCACCGTATGGAGAGGCCTACTGTCGCTTGGCAGCAGGCCTTTTCGCTGCCCTCATAGCCCCGCCTCGCTCTCATCGACGCGCACCCCCGGCGCACCCCCGCCGCCGTTCAGCAGCGCCAGGCCAGCCACATCGGCTTGGGTGCCGAGGTAGTGCATGTATCGATCTGTGATCGACACCAACCCGTGTCCGAGCCACTTCGAGACGGTCGCAAGATCGACGCCACGAGCGAGGGCCAACGTCGCGAACGTGTGCCGCAAATCGTGTATGCGGCGTCCGTCCGAGGCCTCTGCGTAGCCTGACGAGCGGAGGAACTGGGAGCGCCAAAGTTGCCCTCCGTGCTCACCCGTCAGCAACAGGTCATCCGGACGCTTCAAGCGCATGAGTTCGCGAACGATCGCCCAGGCTGGTTCAGCCAGGGGCACACGTCGGGCGCGACGGCCCTTCGTACTTTTCACCGGCTCGCCCTCTGACCGACTCCGCGACACCCGCAGCGAAGGCGTTGGCTTTTCGGACACGTCTTTCAGGCGCAGGTCGCGGACTTCGCCCCACCGAACCCCTGACCAGGCCAGAACGGTGACCAGATCGGCGCAATGTGCGCAGCGTGCGCGCACCTTCTCCACCACATCGGATAGATCCGCCTCAGAGAGCGGACGCATCTCGGAGGGCGGGCCGACTGGCGCGGGCAGCCGTGATGCCGTCACCGGATTCTGTGCCGCGCGACCCTCAGCGACGCACCACGCGAAGAACGCCGACAGTGACCCGCGATAGCGCTTCATCGAGCCGTCTGATTGCCCTTGCTGTCGCAGGTAGATGTACCACCGTTCGACGTCAACCGGCAGCACCGAGGCCACAGCACGCGCACCCAGCGACGGCGACATAAGCCGGACCAACTGACCGTCCGTCGCCGCGGCCTGAGGCGTCACCGTCGCCCGACGATGCTCCAACCATTGCGGCAGCAAATCGCGCACCAGTGCCTTACCTGCCCGAAGATCAACACCGCCGACCGCTTGCGCCTCCGTACGTTCGGCCCAAGCCAGGGCATCGCGCCGCAGATCGAAAGTACGCGAACCCAGCGTCACCCTCCCCCGCTTCGCGATACCCCGCCAACGACCAGCGTCCGTCTTTCGCACGAACGGCATCAGGCCACCCCCGCCAGCTTTTCGACCGCCGCGCGCGGGTACACACGCCGATGCCCAACGTAGACCGGCTGGACCGGAAGCTTGCCTTGCTGAGCAAGCCGCGTGAGCGTCGAGGGATGAACCCCGAGTTCACGTGCCAGCTCACGTTCACTGATGAACAGGCGATCATCCGCGCGCTCGTCGTTGTCACTCATTGTCTGCTCCCGGCCAATTGAGCCAGTGCCGAGTACCGCCATCGAGCCATTGCCGCTCCGTCACTAACACGTCGATCCACGCATCGTGCTCGACCCGAGCGCGACCAATCGCGAATCCCCTGGGCGGTTCACACGACCTGGTTAAATCGCAGACCGCAAACTTGCAGATGCTCGCATGCGCGCCGTACAGATATGACAGAGCCAAATCTTCATCGACAGTCCACATTCCGAGAGGCGCGAGCACCATCGCGCGTTTGTGCGCCCCGGAGATCGCCGCGTGGACCCGATCACCCTCGTTCCAAGCGTCAACCTGCCGATCAGTCATCATCGCGCCCTTCTGCGAACTCGCGGTCAGCAGCAGCCTCGATCTCTGCGCGCCAGTCGCGTTCTCTCTCCCGCTCCCACTCCTGCGCGCGATGCCGCTCCCAGACACGGTCCCGAAGCTCGTAGAGCTCGCCCAGCGTGTCCGCAGCCTCCGGCCCCTGGCCCCGCATCGCAGCAGCTATCGCACCGAGTTCCATGCGCCGGATGAGGGCGTTCAGGTCCTCTAGCGAGTAATTTGTCAGATCGTCAGAGGCGTTGCTCATGATGCCGCCCCTTCCCGAAGCGCCAAGAACCGCCCCATGTCTGCCGAGGCCTCAGCAAGCACGTCATCACCGACCCAGAAGGCCCGCACCCGCTGCACCGTGCCGGATTCCTCATCCATCGCGTACCCGACGCCAGGCGTGGACTGAGGTATCAACTCGCACTTGGCCCCCGCGTCATACGCAGCCGGACCAATCGCCAACTTCGTATCATCAGCAGTCCGGAACCGAAGGCCTACGACGTTCGTGAACAACGGACGCGCCAACAGCGAATCGGCTCTCGGGTCTTGGGCAAACGCCTGGATGACGATCCGTGCGGCTCGACCACGAGACAGGATCGACTTCAGATCGGCCTCAACAGCGAGAATTCGTCGAAGATCATGCAACGAGCGGGTTGCTCCGGCGTTGGAACGTGCTTACGCGAACCGACCGAAACCATGTGCTCAAGACGGCGATCCACCTCGACACGCAGCTCGGCGACCATCTCCGCCGCCTGTTCGAACGTGCTTGCCGTGCGCGCGAACATCGGCAACGCGGCTGACAGCTCCACGCCGCCCTTAAGATCGGCTCCCCAGACTTCGACCGTCCCAACCTTGATATGCGGCGTCAGCGCAAGGACTGTAGACCAAAGCCACGATCCCTTTCCGGCACCTGACGCCCCAAGAACCAAGGTCATCCGGTCGAACACGTTGAGCCGGTACTCAGCGCCAGCATCCGTGCGACCAACCAGCACCGGCGCAATCGGATCAACCGACGCCGGCCCTGCCTGGAACGGGATACTCTCCGAAAGCTGATCGACCGGCGCAGAGCGGCGCCACACGATCCGCACAACCGAATCTGTCTGTCGCTGCACAGTGACCCAATCGGCGGGAGCAGCAACGACAGGGGCATACGCCTCAGCCCTCGCGATCAGGTCGTCCGTCGTCGCTGCCTGAGTCTGCGCCACCGTGAGCACGACCCATTCCGGCATAACCCGAAAACGCGCCGAAGGCAGCCGCTTCACCGGCCTCCGCATCGCCCATTCGTAATCGTCATCGGAGAGCGCCGGGATCAGTCGCATCCCAACTGCATGCCGGTAGCCCTGCACCGCCGCGCGTCGAGTAGCGCGAGCCCTACGCCAGCGCCGCCAATCTGAACCGCCCTGGGTTTCGTTCCGTTCCTTTATCGAGAGGATGGGAACATGCCC